>JBFFMJ010000008.1:0-141320 GCA_041554195.1 Thiohalomonadaceae bacterium | reverse complement strand
CATTCAGCATCAATGCCACAACTGGTGCGCTGAGCTTTACCACTGCACCCGACTATGAGGCATATGCCGATAGCAACAGTGATAATGTCTATGAGGTGCAGGTCAGTGTTAGCGATGCTAGCACAAGCTCGACACAGGACATTACGGTGACACTCACTAACCTGGTTGTTGCTGTCAATTCTGAATACTTCACGCATCTGCCTTTGGATGGCACTTGGTCCTGGTGTAATAATCACGATCCTGGACAAGATTCACTCAATAGGCACTTTTTCACTGATAACCAATTGGTGATAGAGTCTTATGTGTTTGAGTCAACAGATGGGAGTTGTACAGGCCAAGCGATGGTTACATCGCACTGGAAGGCCTTGGTAACTACTCTGGATAACATGGTTACGTCCGGCTGGGTAGATAGCAGTGGTACCGCAGCGACAGCACCCGCAAACCAGGCGGGTACAGGTAACTTAGAACCTAACCCTACTGTTACAAAGTTGAGCATAGCAATGGGGCTGACCACGCCTCCTGGCCCAAGCGGTGATCAGAAGTACTTCTACTACGTGGATGATACAGGTAATACCCATCTCTCAAATCGCCTCTACAGGCCTGGGGGCTCTGATGCTAACCTCGATGGCTATCTCGACTACGTAAGCATTGAAGAACCACTGGGTAGGGAAGATGGAACAATCATACCACTTGCCACTACGATCAATGCTGATTCCGGAACGATGCAACTATTGGATGGGGTATGGAGTTCACCCTGCCGCAACACAGGTGCTAGTGACTACATGGAGCAACATGTCATTGCTGGAGGAACATTTAAACTGCAGCATGTTTTCTATTCAACCACCGACACTTCATGCACAGGCAGCGGCTCAGTTGCTGTTGATGCTGAAGGCACTGTAACCGCGCTGGATAATTTTGTTACAGCAGGTTGGCACGATGATACAAATCCGTCAATAGCACCAACTCCTCAGTCTGGAAGTGGTTCTCTGGCTAACTACCCTACAGTCACAAAATTGATTATTGACATACCGTCAGGTTCTTATGCAGGCTCAAATCCATATTTCTATTATATGGATGATACTTCTGTTACTTGGTGTATATATCGTCCCGCGGGCCCTGATGGAGATTCCGATGGATATGATGATTATGTAGCCAATTATGAACCGCTATGTAAAATAAGTACAACTTAGTCTTCCGATACTAAAAAGGCCAGTAATGCTCGTATTGTTGGCCTTTTCTTTTTCTATCAAATCTGCGGATAATATCCTTACATCTCGCTATTTTAGTCCGATATTGAGTCAGCTTCGGACTGCATGGACCCATGAATCTAATGTCGCTTTTGGTCGCACAGCAGAAGTACCGCAGGGCAAACACCGCCCACCACACAAAACCGTAACCACACTGGTGCGCAACGCCCCCCCTAAAACTGTTCGATCTCTTCCCGGCTAAGCAACCGACTCTCCCCCGGCTCTAACGCCTCATCCAGCACCAGTCCCCCGATCCTCTCACGATGCAACTCCACCACGTGATTACCGACGGCGGCGAACATGCGTTTTACCTGATGGTACTTGCCTTCGCTAATGGTCAGGCGGGCCTCTGTCGACGAGAGGGTCTCCAGCCTTGCCGGTTTGGTTTTGTGTTTTTCGTTATCGAGTTCGATGCCTTCGGCAAAGCGTTCAATCAGTGTCTCGTTCAGCGGTTCGGCGAGTGTGACCAGATAACTTTTTTCACACTTATGTTTTGGCGCGGTGATGCGGTGGGTCCAGTCACCGTCGTCGCTGATAAGCACCAGGCCGGTGGTGTCGATATCGAGCCTTCCGGCGGCGTGCAGGCCTTTGGGGTTGGCCTCGCCCAGCAGGTCGATGACGGTGGTGTGCTGTGCGTCGATGGTGGCGCTGACTACGCCGCGCGGTTTGTTCATCATAAAGTAGCGGGGGCCGCTGAGGCGGATCTCGCGCCCCTGCCAGATGACCACACTGTCCTCACCGATGTGCATTGTCGGGTCGCGCACTTCGCGTCCATCGACGGTCACCTCACGACGACGTACGAGCTTCTGTGCCTGTGAGCGGCTCAGACCGGTGGCGTGGCAGAGAAATTTATCGAGTCGCATCGGCTGCTATCAACCCAGATTACGCAGCATCAGTTCGTGCGGATGCGGGGTGAGGTAGACCTGGCGCTCAATGTAGTCGCGTGGGTGGCGCCGGAAGTGGTGTTTCAATAACGTCATCGGCACCAGCAGCGGCAGCTCGCCCTCACGGTACTGTTCGATGAGCGCGACCATCTCCTCTTTATCCTCGCTATCGAGCTGTTTTTTTAAATAGCCCAACAGGTGCAACAACACATTGGCATGTTGCCCCCGACTGGCCGGACGCTTCAATGCACTCATCATCTCCTCCATGTAGAGACAGGAGACCACCTTTACGCTGTCGCCATCGCTCTCTGCCACCATCTTGCCCATGCGTTTGTAGGCCTCCTGATTGTGTACCATCACCAGATACTTGTGATCGGCATGAAAGGCCTGCAGGCGCTCCACACTTAGGCCATCGGTCAGCATCTGCTGCCAGCGACGGTAGACATAGACGCGCATAATAAAGTTATCACGCAGCGCGGCCTCACCCAGCTGCTCTTCATCAATCATCGGCAGTAGCGGGAATTTCTTTTGCAGACTATGGGCAAAGGCCCCGGCGGCCTTGCCACAGACTCGCCCCTGTTGGTCCACCACCTCTACCTGCTGCAGGCCGCAACTAGGCGATCCCTTTTTCAGGATGTAACCGCTAATCGACTCCAGCGGTTGCGCCATGCTCTTGCCGTAACGGTGCAGCGCTTCGGTAACATCAATGGTGTGGTCTTGCCGCCCCTGAACCCGTATCGCATCACCCACCTGAACCAGGCAGATCGGCGGACGGGGTGTGGTGAGCCCTATCGCCACCTCCGGGCACACCGCCACAAAATCGAAAGACTCACTCAAGGTGCCATTGATATAGGCATCGCGTTTATGACCACCGTCATAGCGCACCCTCTGCCCCAGCAGGCAGCTACTTATTGCCAGTTTGATTTTGCCCATGCCTTCCATAATACTCATACCAGAGGGAGGTTGCCCTATATCAAATGGATATCATTGTCGAAAAATGAATAACAGCAAGCCGGGAACACGCCTCCCCGCCGCCTCACTTTACTCTGCGCCGCACTATTGTTGGTTGCATCCCAACCGCTGATGGCCAGCGATCTCGCCGCATGGTTCCCGCAGCGGCGTAGCGAACAGTTCCCCACCGATAGCGGCCACCTCATCGTGCCCCTGCCCTACAGCATACCGGGGATCGGTGAGGGCTATTTCCTGATGGGTTATTTCTCCAACCTCTTCGATACCACCAGCGACGCCTTTATCGTCAAGGTCGAAGGCGATGCCGAGGGGCTGGTGGCGCAGGTCGATGAGGTTCCCCTCTACAAAAAGCATCTGTTTCTCAACCTTTATGATCAGCGCATCACCAGGGCCGCTGTCAACAATTACAAGACACGCGGCATGGCCAACGGCAAGGACGAATTTAATATCGTCGAGGTCAACCAGGCCGATGAGCAGCGCATCGGCCTCACCCTGAGCCTGTATGAGCGTCACCTGGAGCTGCACTCGGTTCACCAGAACTCAAGGGCAAGGGTTACCGCCCTGCACGATAGCGACGGGCGGTTGATCACCCGCCTCGACCCGCCCTATGAAATGGAGGATCAGGGTTGGCGGCACAGCCTGCGTCTGGACTTTACCGACGACTACCTCGACCCGCGACGCGGCTTTCGCTACAAGCTCAGCTACCAGGATGTGCCGGGGGATACCGCCAACGACCCCGACTACTATCGCCTCGATCACTCATTAAATCTCTACCTGCCAATGTTTAAAGACGACACCCTGGCACTCAACTACTACCAGTCGGATGCCACCGTCACACGAACCGGTAATATCGATCCTGCCGCCATTCGCCAGGAGCTGAACACCGGCTGCGACCCTGCCGATACCGCCTGCCTGGATGCGGAGCAGGCACTGGTGGATGACTTCATTCTGCAACGCAGCTACGGCAACGCCACCAGTCTTGGCGGCAATGACCGGCTACGCGGTTACCCGCAGGGGCGCTTTAATGGCGGCCACATGGCCTTCATCGGTGCCGAGTATCGGTGGAATTTTGTACGCGATGCCAAACCGTTTAATTTTTTCATCTGGAAAGATGTCACCTCGGCGCTACAGCTTGCGCTGTTTGCCGAGGCCGGTACCGTGGCGGAGAGTCCCGGAGCGTTATGGGATGACTATCGCAGCAGCTACGGTATCGGGGGCCGACTACTCACCGCCTCGGGCAGTGTCTACCGTGCCGACTTTGCCACCAGCGATGAGGGGAGCGAGGTGATTATCTTTTTCTACTATCCGTGGAAGTAGGCGATCACGCCTCGCGCTGCCTCTTCTCGATAATCTTGCGAAATACTCTGGAGACCGCAACGAAACCGAAGGTGGCGGTGACAAAGGTGGCGGAGCCGTAACCAAGGTTGCAATCGAGTGTCGCCCCCTTCACCCCCGGCTTGCGCTGACACACCGTGCCATCCTCTTTGGGGTAGAGGTGCTGCTCGGTGGAGAAGACACACTCCACACCGAAGCGACTTTGCGGGTTTTTACTAAAGCCGTGAGCGCTGCGCAGCCGCTGGCGCACCTTGGCGGCGAGCGGGTCGTTGTAGGTCTTGTTAAGGTCTTTCACCTCGATGCGTGTGGGATCGCTAATGCCCCCCGCCCCGCCGGTGGTGATGATGGGGATTTTGTTGCGTTTGCAGTAGTGAATCAGCGCCGCCTTCTGGCGAATCGAATCGATGGCGTCGATCACATAGTCAAAATCGCGGGAGATATATTTTTCAATATTGGCGTCGCTCAACAGGTCGTCAATGGCCGTGACCCGACACTCGGGATTGATCGCCCGTACCCGCTCGGCCATCACCTCCGACTTGGAGCGCTCATAGGTATCTACCAGGGTATGCAGCTGACGGTTGGTATTGCTGGCGGCGATATCGTCGTGGTCGATAAAGGTGATCACCTGCACGCCGCTACGGGCCAGCGCCTCCACCACCCAGGAACCGACACCACCGATACCGATCACACAGATGTGGGCTTTGCTAATCGCCGCGGCCCCCTTGCTGCCGTAGAGACGCTGAATACCGCCGAAGCGTTGATTGTATGCACTCTCTGACATAGTACGAATCGAGATTGATAAAAAGGCGTGTAGCTTAACCGAAAATCATCGTAAATTCAGACCCCACGCTAGGGTGATGTTGAGTCACGCCTCATCTGCCGATAAAGCGAGCGCACCATTAGTGCCAGCATCCCCACCCCGCCAAGCAACACCGCCCACAGCAACCACTTCTGCCACGGCAGCGGTGGCGGGGCGGGGCGCAGGCGCGCCTCCCCTCCCAGCTCAAACCACTGTTCGGCTTGTGCCGATTTGATAAAGCGGGTCTGCGTCTCATCGTCACCGATGCGGCGCAGTAGCGGGTCGATGGCGACCGCGTCGGCCTCGGTCTGCTGCCGGCCAAAGGCGAGGGTAAAAGGGCTCTCGCCACGGGCGACAAACAGCAGGCGTGTCGGGTGCCACTCCAGCTCCAGCTGCGGCAGGCCGCTACCCAGTCCGCCGCCGCTCTGCGGTACCTCCAGTCGCCACTGTGTGTGACTTAAGGCGGAGAGCTTGGCCGGTTCACTGCGCAGGCGGTGGCCCATGCGCTCCAGGTCATAAAACAGCCCCTGATAACGTCGCTGCCAGGGGACGGAGTCATCACTGCGCGAGTAGAGGGTAGCGCGCACCACGGTATTGCGCTGTGGCATCAGCAGGCTTACGCCGCTGATCGGAAAGTGACCGTCAAGGGTGAAGTAGTAGTTGCCCTCATGGTCTGCCTCACCCAGCGGTTGCACCACCGTCTTCTCGCCCGGCAGCGGCGCATTCTCTGCGCGTAACTCCAGCTCCACCTGGCGTAGCGGCACCCCTTTGCTGCCCGGTGGCCAGTGGATGCGGTAATACTTCATCTCTCTGGGCGGTAGCTCCAGGCTGTGCTGCTCCAGCTTAAAGCCCTGATGGTGCAGAGCGGCTATGGTGCTTTTGTTCACCAGCGGCTGCCAGTGGCTAAGGTCATCGCTGCCGTAGACCGAGACCTGCGTTAGCAGCGGCTCGCTCACCGCCTCCCACTGAAGGTGCAGGCGCTCTACCGGTGACTCGGCCTCGCTGGTGTCGAGCAGATAGTACTCACCCGAACCGGCCCCCTGCAGCGGCAGGTTCCCACCGTAAAAGTCGATCAGCGTGCCATCCTTGTCGATGGCGATGTGCAGCTCTTCCTCCGAGGGTTCACTGCCCTGCGTGGGCAACGGATAGAGTTTGGCCGCGATGCGGCGCGGTGCCAACGGCGGCTTGCGCGACTCGCGCTGCAACAAATGGGGCACCACCTCTCCATGACCGTTAAACACGCGCAGATCACCCAGATCGGCGCGCAGTGCACGACGATAAACCTCGGCGGGCATCGGCAGGCTATAGATGGCCCCATCACCGTCTACCTGCAGCGGAATACCGTAGGCAAAATCATCCATCTGCAGCGGCGCTGCCGATGCCGTAGCGGCCAGTAACAGTGCCCCAAAAACAGCAACACCTTTTATCATGCAACGTCCTCTTCGCGTTTTGGCGGCATCGGAGAAAAATAACCAATCAGCAACATTAATATTCCCACGGCAATAAAGGAGACGATACGGGCAATGGTGCCGCTGCCTGCCAGGTCAATAAAGAACAGCTTCACCACCACCAGCGCCAGCACGGCGGCACCGACAATCCACAGGGTGCGTATACCCATGCGTGTCGCTACAGCCGTGATAATCAATGCCATCACACTCCACACCACCGATACCGTACTCTGAAACAGCCATGAACGGTGCAGGGCATCAAGTCGGTAAGGCACGCTATACCAGTGGTGAATGGTGTGCGCGATCACCTCATTCAGCAACACAAAGGCCATGGCACCAAGCAGGTAAGCGATGAGCTTAGGCTCCATTGCGCCAAAAATCCGTGACGGGTGTCCACGGTGTAACAATATCCAGGAAGTTACCAACAACAGCACCAACAGCTGCAGCAACTCCTGCGGATTAATCAGCGGCAGATAGGGCAACGGCGAGGGGGCACCGTCAGAGCCGACGGCCCAGACAAACCACACCATTAAGAACAGTACCAACGGGGTCAGCGCCGACCCCAGATAGGTGGTGAGGTAGCGGCGCAGCGGCCAGGCCAACAGGGGACCGTGCCACAGCATTAGCGCCATCGTCAGCAGCGGTACCAGCGCCCAGGCACAGAGTCGCCAGACATCGCCCGCAGGCAGTGCGGTGCCGACCTGCCACTGCAACTCCCAGCCCAGCAGAAACACCAGCAGCCACAGCGTGGCGCTATGACCAAAGCGAATCAGGGGCCGTGAATAGGCCGCACGCATCAGCCACAACATTTGATACTGCACGAAAAAGATCGCCAGCCACGGCAACGCCGACCAGCCCGCCAGCGGATGGGCCATCAACGGATGGTCGATGGCATTGAGTGCCAGCAACAGCCCTGCCGGTAACAGCCCCAACAGCGGGTAACGTAGGGCCCGCCAGCTAAGGCGATGAGTGAGCACGTGCAGCACGGCGGCAGTGAGCGCGATCAGCAGCAGGCTGGCACCATACTCATCACTCAAGGTTAAATGGCGATTGATCTCATGCAGCCCGCCGAGCAGCCACCACCCCACCCCCCAGGTGAGGGCAAAATAGTGCAGTGGCTGCTCAGACTGGCGTAGCGTCCCGCCATGGCGTTGCATCAGATAACTGCTGAACATCCCCGCCAGGGCCAGCAGCAGGGTGCCGAGATAAAAGCCGTTAAGTATCGGCCAGTGATCCACACCGTGATGGAAAGAGGCAAGAAAAGAGAAGCCCGCCCCCAGTTGCAACAACAGCCCCGAGAGTCGCGGCAACAACCGTTGCTGGTGCACCCCTACCCACAGCAGCGCCGCCCCCTCCATCGCCCAGGCGGCGGAGGTCCAGCGCCCGTCCAGCGCCAGCGGGATCGCCATAGTGGCGAAGGCGATACCGAGGGCAAGAAAGGATTCGGTGAGCAGCCGTATTCCCTCAACATGACGTCGCCACAGCGCCATCGCCAGCCCAACATAAAAGAAGCCCAGGGCCAGCGCACTCAGGGCGATGCCGTACTCCATATCACGCACCAGACCATATTGCAGCGAGAAGCCGACAAGCGGTGTGCCGAACACCAGGGTGCCGTCCACGTAGCCCTTGAGCTGTATCGGCTGGCGCAACGCGAACAACACCGCGATAGCCACATAGAAGATAAAGAAAATAATCAGAAAAGGTTCGGTGCTGGCAAAGTGGGCAGGACGGTAATACTGCAGCCCCCACATCGAACCGATAATAAAGGTGAAGAGAAACCCCAGCAGGTTCAACTCGCGCCACGCCTTAAACCAGGCGATACCGAGGATGCCGCCATTGAGCAGCGCATAATAGGAGAAGAGCATTACATGACTGCCGCCACCGGTAGAGGTAAGCAGCGGGGCAAGGAAGCCGCCGCTAATGCCAAAGGCGGCCAGGCTACGCGAATCCTGCAGCACGGCGAGCAGTGCCGAGAGTGCCACCAGCGCCAGCATCAGGCCAAAGGCCATACCGACCGGGATCAGGTGATAGAGCTTGGCCGCGGCGTAGACCGTGAGGTAGAATAGACCGATACCGCCGCCCTGTATCAGCAGCGCATAGGTGAGGCGTCGATGGCGCAGACGCCAGCCCGCGCCGATCAGCGCCAGTGCGCCAAGGGCCGCGCCACTCAGTCGCCACTCGATGGAGAGCATGCCCTGGTCGGCGGCATACTTAAGCAGGAAGGCAACACCGAAAAAGAGCACCACGATACCGACGCGCACCACCACATTGCCATCGAGGAAGAAGCTTCGCACGGTATCCATAAGATCGCTGACCAGTGGCGCTTCTGGCTGAGCAAGGGAAACGGCAACAGCGGCAGGGGAAGAGGGCTCTTCCAGCTCGAAGATAAGCTCAGGCTCGGGCAGGGTAACAATTCGGGCGGGCTCGGGTGAGGGCGCTGCTGGCTGCACAGACTTTGCTGGCACTTCGGGTATTACCTCATCAGGCGCTGCCTGCCGCAGTCTGGCAACCAACTCCTCCAGACGCTGCAGACGCTGTGCAAGACTGATACTTTGACCCAACAGGTAACCCAGCAGACCACCGAGCAGCAAACCCGAAAACTCAGCGATCATGCCGCCGATAACGACACCGAAAAAAAATAGTAGCCAGCTCATTCGTCCCCTGCCTTATTTATTCTTTCCTTTAACGCACATTATGGTTCAATGCGACACAGCGTCCATCACCTCGGCTCATCTTCCCCCAGCCGGCTGAGTATAAAGGCCCCCAGGGCAAACAGAACCAGCAAGGTGAGTATCCCGATGCGCGGGTTGCCGCTCAGCGCCCCGGCCCAGCCCACCATCACCGGCCCCAGCACCGCGGCAAACTTACCCAGCATATTATAGAAGCCGAAAAACTCCGCCGATTTATCCTGCGGGATCAGCCGTGCATAGAAGGAGCGGCTCAGGGACTGAATGCCGCCCTGCACCAGTCCGATGGCGATGGCCATGCCGTAAAACTCGGCCTGACTATCCATCTGCGAAGCCCACACCACGATTGCCACATAGGCCGCGATGGCGATATAGATACCGCGTTTTGCGCCGATGCGCTTCCCCAGATAACCAAAGGCAATGGCGGCGGGAAAGCCGACAAACTGCGTGATCAGCAACGCTACAATGAGGCTGTTGGAATCGAATCCCAGCGAGAGCCCGTAATCCACCGCCATGCGCACAATGGTGTCGACCCCGTCGATGTAACACCAGTAGGCCAGCAGAAACAGAAACACCGTGCGTAGCTGGCGGATCTCATGAAAGGTTCCGTACAACTGGTTAAGGCCATTGCGTAGCGCAAGCCAGGCATTGCCTCCACGTCCATCCGGCTCACCTACCCACAACGCCAGGGGCAGAGTAAAAACAAACCACCACAGGGCAACGGTAAAAAAGGAGAGGCGCACTGCCTCGGCCGCATCGGCCAGACCAAACCACTGAGGCTGGAGCGTCATCCACACATTGAACGCAAACAACAGACCACCGCCCAGATAGCCCAGCGCATAGCCCATGGCCGAGACCACATCGAGACGTGATGGCTCGGTGATAAAGACAATCAAAGAATCGTAGAAGCTGATACTACCGGAGAAACCGATGCTCGCTATCACATAGAACACCACCGCCCATAACCAGTCACCCTTCGCCACCAGCGGCAGCAATGCGGTCATCGCCACGCCGAGAAAGGCAAAGAACAACAGAAAGCGTTTGCGCGCCGACCACTGATCGGCAATCGCCCCCAGCAGCGGGGCCAGGATCACAATGACCAAACTGGCAAGCGAGTTGGCAACACCTAAATAGAAGGTACTCTGCGTTGCCGAAACCCCGCTACTCCAGTACTGCTTGAAAAAAATGGGGAAGAATCCGGCCATCACCGTCGTGGCGTAGGCCGAGTTACCCCAGTCATAGAGCATCCAGGCGAGCGCCTGCCTTTCCAGTTTATTTATTCCTTGCGACATACTCGGACAGTATCATGGTTTTTCCTGACTATACTCATATCTCGACTCTAATCATCGACGGTTTGTTTTGCGGCATAACGTCCAACTAGCTCCATATGTGTGTGCTTCGGGTCCGAGGAACATCCCCAGTAGATCCACCCAACACACGACATTGCGGCAAAAACACCTGACCACCATGCGTTAAGGAGTGTGCCATGAAAAACAGTATTAGCATCGTGTCCATCACCACTCTACTAGCTGCATACACACCTGCCATCCTGGCAGACAACCGTGTCCCTGCTGAACTGGCAGAAACGATAACACCACACTATCGTTATGAAAATATGAAGTGCTTTAATGGCACGCAATTTGTGCGGGTAAAACAGGTGGACGGGCATGACGAGCAGGGCAGGGTGCAAACTCTTTTCAAGGCGCGCCAGGGGGCCCTACTCCCTTTAAACAGACTATCCGCGGCGTTCCAGCTGATTAATCCGCTTAGCGTAAAACAAAAAGGCCATTACCATGACCTGCTTGTTCAGCTAGACGACAAAGTTGTCGTCGTCAGTGACAACACGAGCCACATCCTCCCATTACCGGAAAACACCTCCACGCTAATGACACTGCGAGGCGAGATCACAGTTAACAAGTTTAATATCACAGCCACCACACTCACCCCCTACCCGATCCAGTGAAGGAGTTTATCAACTGTGATTGCACCGTTAGGCGTCCCTCCACACAATCCAGCTGCTTCGCGAGTCTCTGTGACTCGTGTCACTCTTTGGCCATCAAGCTAACATAATGCCAAACAGTTCCGCTTTTTCCGCAAGTCAGTTAACAGAATCTTAAGATTCCATCCGTAAACTGCATACCTAGAAGTTAGCACTCTCCCCAGAGACCAACAGAGGAACGACCATGAAGACTGTAATAAAATTTATCTCAGGAGCCACCCTGCTTATAGGATTCAGTCAGCTCGCCATGGCCGACAACCGTACCCCCGCTGATCTGGCCGAAACGATCTCCCCCAGCTATCGCAGTGGCGACATGAAGGCCGCCAGCGGCTCACAGTTTGTCTGGGTAAAGCGCATTGAAGGCCATGACAGCAACGGTCACAAGCAGGTTCTATTCAATGACCGGCAGGGTGCACTCATCCCCGTTAACAAACTGACTCAGGCAGACCGCCTGATCAATCCCGTTAACGTCGAGAAGAAGGGCCGTTATCAGCAGCTGCACCTGCAACTGGCAGACAAAATGCTCACCGTCAGCAAGGGAGGCATGAAGCAGCAGCCACTGCCGAATGGCATAACCACTCAGATGGTGTTGCAGGGAAAACTTGAGGTAAATGAATTTGAAGTGAGTGCACGCGAGTTCAGCCTGCAGCAGCCCAAAGGGCAATCACTGGCACTACTGAATGACTAATTGTTGAATCCGTTTACACGTCTCCATGCTTTGGGCCCATCTTCTGGGCCCTTTTTTTGTCTCTTCATTTAAGACGTGTAGCAAGGTTAACCCCGATAACGGAGTCCGCGCTGCTATCGGTTAATCCCGCGACATAATAGAGCGAGTAATCCATCTCCTGACTCACCTCGCCACCGAAGGACAAACTCGCCTCCTGTACATCGTCCATGCCATCGAGTGACGCCTGCTCGGTGTAGTACTCCACGCCTAGACTATTGCTCTTACCCAGAGGGAAGCTCAGTGCCGCACCGACAAAACTAACGTCGTTATAATCGAGCGTTGCGGTATCGCCCAGCACCCGATATCCAGCATAGCCAGAGAGCACGCCCTTGGCTGCCTCAAGTTGCAGGGAGTAATCATTCTCGCCGGTACCCAGCCCCTTCTCTTCATCGGCGGTGCCCAGCTTCACCTTGGCGGTGGCCGCCATCCAGGGGCGCGCATCACCCTCACTCATTAGCTGATAACTACCGCTGAGCATGATGTCACCCAGACCCGATTCGGTGCGTGTGGTGCTTGTAGTACCACCACCGCCACCACCCATGCCGCCCATGCCCGACGGCGCAATCGGGCGGCCATCAAAGGTCACCAGGGATGAACCCTCAACCATCAGATAAGGGATGGTGATCGAGGCCCTGAAATCATCGCTGGCGTAGCGCCAGGCAAAGGGGATGAACCAGGCGCTTGAACTCTCCCCGGTGCCATAATCGCCCTCGCTATACTCTGCGCCCACACTGTAGCCGCTATCCGCCATCGCGAACTGCATTCCGAAAGCTACAAACAGGGCACAAGCCACTGCACTTTTTTTCATTAACACTATCGTTGTCTCCTCATGGATGTTGGCCCCTGACGACGCTCGTGGTGACGCTCATGGTGGCTGTCGCGCATTGAGTTTTTCTCCTCGTTCTCCTCCGGCTGGGAGGCCTGCTGTTGCGCCGCACCCTCGCCCTGCATCTGCTGACGCAAGGCCTGACGCTGCTCTTCAGTCATCGCATTAAAGCGCTGACGCAAGGCCTGTTGCTGCGCTGCCGGTAGTTCACGAAACTGCTGCATCTGCTGGCGCAAACTTTGCTGCCTGCTAGCCGGTAGCTGCTTAAACTGCTCAAAGCGTTCACGGATCTGTTGCTGGCCTGCTGGCGACATCTGCTGCCAGCGCTCGAACCGCTGCCTCACCTCGGCCTGTGACTGCTGATCCATTTGCTGCCAGCGAGCGGCCCCTTTTTGCAGACGTTGTTGTTGCGTCTCGGGCATCTCACCCCATTGTTGCTGATAGGGTTGCAGCAGCTGCTGTTCTGCCTCACCCAACTGCCCCCACTCAAGGGCGTGGAGCGACGGCAGCCACAACAGCGAGCAAATCCCTACTAACACCCAGCCAAATTGCCTACTCTTCATCATCACTATCACCTCCGCCCGGCATGGGCTCCAGCTGCATCATCGCCAGCGCCTGCGGGTCGATCTCATGCCCCTCCTCGTCCTGCCACTCACCCAGGTATTCCAGTAAGGCCAACGAGGGTGGTGCGCTCTCATCCGCCACACCGATTAACGGCATCATCGCCCACACAAATACCACAAGGCGACTAGCCCGCATGGGCCTGCTCCTGTTGCAGCCAGTAGTAAAATTCCAGGTCCTGGTAGAGCTCCATGTCGTCGCCCTGGCGCAGCATCTGCTGATCACTCGCACTCACCGCCAGTAGTTGCGACTCCACACTACTCTCAGGCCCTTGTGAGGATTCAAACCACAGACTAGTGCTGGCGATGACCACAAACAACGAGGCCAGCGCGGCACCCAGCCAGCGATGCCTTGCGAGATTTGCAGGCCTGCCTGTGGCACCGCTTAGCGCCTCACGTCGAGCCGCTCGCAGTCGGCCCTGTAACCTGGGTGACTGTTGCTCAACGCACTCATCCAGCCCCTGCCTGACCTGCTCAATAAATTGTTTGTCGTCATTCTCCATTAAATCCCTCCAGCCGTTCACGCAACACCTTTATCGCCCGTGAGTAGTGTGTCTTCACGCTACCACCTGAACAGCCCATTGCCTGTGCCGTCGCCTCCACACTCAGTCCCTCCCAGGCTCGCAACAGAAAAGCCTGTTGCTGACGGTTGGGTAGTGCGTGAAGGGCCCGCTCCAGCTCGTCTCCAAAACGCGCATTTTGCAGCGACTGCTGTGGTCCCTCGGTGTGAGGGGCGGGCTGGTTTTCAAGCGGGTCATCACCTTCATCATCCGCGCCACCGAACCAGACCCGCAGACGGTTGCGTACTGCACTGCGCCGATACCAGTCGCGGATACGGCTTTGCAGAATGCGATGAAACAGTGCCGGCCACTGCGCAGACTCTCTATCCGCGTAGCGCTGCACCAGCTTAAACATCGCCTCCTGCACGATCTCCAGCGCATCGTCTTCATTACTGGTGGCGACCCTGGCAAAGTGGAAGGCACGCCGCTCCACCCCCGCCAGAAATTGCTCCAGTTCGGCTCGCCTCTCCAGTGAAGACTCCTTGCGATCTAGCTAATCGGCCCAGAACGACCTAGCGGCGACCACCGCCACCGGCGGGACGACTGGCAGCGCGTTGCTGATGCTGGTGTTGATGCATGTGCTGCTCTTTACGCTGCTCGCCCTCACCATCCTCATTGCGTGCTTGAGTTTGGGTCTGGATTTGGGTCTGCTCACCCTCGCCATCTTCAGTGCGAGTACGGGTCTGGGTACGCGTCTGCTCACCATTCTCCTGCATGTTGACGCGCTCCTGGGCCTCGGTACGGGTGCGAACCTTATCACCCTCCTCTTCAGCCGAAACACTGGCGGATGCCAGCGCCATTGCCATAAAACCACTACCCAAAATCATTGACCATTTCATGTTTGTTCTCCAAAGTTTTTGTCTGTGTCACCAGTAATAACGCAGTGGCTCAGGATCGGTTGACACGATTTTTGATTTATTTCACCGCAGCAACAATTCACGACTATTCACCAGTAGTCGCTCTGCCAGCTCTTGCGCCCCCATACCACGCAGCGCGGCCAGTGCCTGTAACACCTCAGGCAGATACTCGGGACTGTTACGCCCGCCATGGTGGGCACTGGGGGTCATATCGGGGGCATCGGTCTCCAGCACCAGCGATGCCAGCGGCAGTTCAGCTGCCAGTTGACGCAGCTTGCTGGAACGCTCGTAGGTAACCATGCCGCCGAAGCCCAGCTTGAAGCCAAGGTCGATATACTGCTGTGCCTGCTGTCGGCTGCCGTTAAAGGCGTGGGCGATACCACCGTGGCTAAACTTCACCCGCTTGAGCGTCGACAGCACCTCATCGTGGGCCTTGCGTACATGCAGTAACACCGGCAGCTGGAATTCAGCGGCGATCTGTAACTGCCGCTCGAACAGCCACTGCTGGCGCTCACGGTCCAGCTCTTTGAGATAGAAGTCGAGACCGATCTCGCCGATGGCAATGGGGTGCTCCTGCTCCACCAGATGGCGCAGTGAGACAAGGTCTTCCTCGCGATGGCGGTCAATAAAGATTGGGTGGAGGCCCAGGGCGGGATAGAGCCCCGTTTCACGGCGACATAAGTCGAGAAGCCCCGGCCAGCCCGCCGCATCGACCGCCGGGATCACCATCTGCCCCACCCCGACACCACGGGCACGGGCCAGCACCGCCGCCCGGTCGGGGTCGAAATCGGCCACATCGAGGTGGCAATGGGTGTCGAAGAGTTCCATAGGGACATTGTAGAGTGATCTCGGCAGGCAACCAATCCGACAATCCTTGTATACTATGGCGCTTGCCACAATATTTACTAGAAGACCGAACCTTCACAAAGGAAAGCGACATCCATGAGTCACCCCGAAACTAACGCGGCATTTGAGTTTCTACGCGCCCAGCGCATCCCCTCCCTGAATCTGGAACTTCAGGAGTTTCGCCACAGGGAGACCGGTGCCTCGCACCTGCACCTGGCCAGTGATGATGACCAGAACACCTTCCTCGTAGCCTTTCGTACCGTGCCACAGGACTCCACCGGGGTGGCCCACATCCTGGAGCACACCAGCCTCTGTGGCAGTGCGCGCTACCCGGTGCGCGACCCCTTCTTTATGATGACGCGCCGCTCGCTTAACACCTTTATGAATGCCTTTACCTCGGCCGACTGGACCGCCTACCCCTTCGCCAGCCGCAACCGCAAGGACTTCAGCAACCTGCTCAATGTCTATCTTGATGCCACCTTCTTCCCCACCCTCAACGAGATGGACTTCCTGCAGGAGGGGCACCGTGTGGAGTTTGCCGAGGCAGCTAATCCCGACTCCGAGCTGGTTTATAAGGGTGTGGTGTTTAACGAAATGAAGGGGGCGATGAGCTCCCCGGTCTCCGCCCTCTATCAGGCCCTGAGCCGCGAGCTCTTCCCCACTATCACCTACCACCACAACTCCGGTGGTGATCCGGAGGCGATCCCCGACCTCAGCTACGAAGAGCTTAAGGCCTTTCACGCCAAGCACTACCACCCCAGCAACGCGGTCTTTATGACCTTTGGCGATATTCCCGCCGCCGAGCATCAGGCGGTGTTTGAAGAGGGTGCGTTGAAACAGTTTAAGCACCTCGATATCGATATCTCCGTACCCGACGAGCAGCGCTTCACTGCCCCCGTGCAGGTCGAGGATCGCTACGCCCTTGATGGTGAGGAGGATACCGAAGACAAGACCCACATCGTACTCGGCTGGCTGCTCGGCAAATCGATCGACGCCGAAGAGGTGATGCGCGCCCATTTACTCTCCGGTGTATTGCTCGACAACGGGGCCTCGCCCCTGCGCCACGCGCTGGAGACCACCAACCTTGGCAGCGCCCCCTCACCGCTATGCGGCCTCTCCGACTCGACTCGCGAGATGATGTTCGCCGCCGGTCTGGAGGGTTCCAACCCGGAGCACGCCGAGGCCGTCGAGCAACTGGTACTCGAGGTACTCCAGGATGTCGCCGACAACGGTGTGGATAAGGAGATGGTGGAGGCGGTGTTGCACCAGTACGAGCTGTCACAGCGCGAGGTAAGCGGCGACGGTTTTCCCTACGGCCTGCACCTGATCGTTAATGCCCTCGGTACTGTGTTGCATGGCGCCGATGCACAGGCCGCACTCGACATCGACCCCATTCTGGAAAAGCTACGCCAGCAGATCGAGGACCCAGAGTTCATCAAGAGGCTGGCCCGCGAGGTGCTGGAAAATCCCCACCGGGTACGGCTGGTGATGTCCCCCGACACTCAACTCAGCGAACAGCGTGCCGCCAGAGAAGCCGAACGCCTCGCTGCCATCAAGTCCAGCATGAACGACGCGCAGAAGCAGCAGGTGATCGAACAGGCCGCCGCCCTAGCACAACGTCAGGAACAGACCGACGACCCCGAGCAGCTGCCCAAGGTGGGACTGGAAGATATCCCCGCCGAACTGACGATCGCCGAGGGTGAAAATGACACCATCGGCACCATGCCCGCCAGCTGGTATGCCTGCGGCACCAACGGCATCGTCTACCAGCAGGTGGTGGTCGATCTGCCCGAGCTGGACGCCGAGCTGGCACAGCTGCTGCCGATCTTTACCGACATCCTGACCGAGGTTGGCAGCGCTGGTCGTGACTACCTGGCCTCACAGTCCATTCAATCAGCGGTCACCGGCGGTATCGGGGCCAGCATCTCATTGCGCGGCGCGGTGGACGACCTGCAACAGTGTCGCGGCAGCTTCACCCTCTCCGGCAAGGCGCTGGTGCGCAACCAGGCGGCACTGGCCGACCTGATGCTGGAGACCTTCGAGTCCGCCCGCTTCGATGAGCTGCCCCGTATCCGTGAGCTGGTGGCACAGGAGCGCATGTATCGCGAGCAGCGCGTCACCAGTGCCGGGCACAGTCTGGCGATGGTCGCCGCCAGCGCCGGGCTCAGCCCCAGCGCAGCACAGCAACACAACTGGAGCGGCCTGGGCGGTGTGAAACACCTTAAGGCACTGGACGACAGCCTCGACGACACCGAGGCGCTATCGGCCTTCGCCGCCAAACTGGAGCGTCTGCGCGACACCCTGCTGCAAGCCCCACGACAGCTACTCCTGATTGGCGAGGCCGAGCAGCGCGCAGAGATCACCGGGCACCTGCAACAACGCTGGCAGGGCCACAGCGCCGCTGCCAACAGCGGGCTCTACCTGCCCGCCGCCGCCAGCGGTCAGCTGCAGCAGGGGTGGGCCACCTCGACCCAGGTCAACTTCTGCGCCAAGGCCTATCCTGGCGTCTGCATCGAACATAACGATGCCCCTGCACTGATGGTGCTGGGCGGCTTCCTGCGCAATAACTACCTGCACCGCACCATTCGCGAGCAGGGCGGTGCCTACGGCGGCGGTGCCAGCTACGACACCGACAGCGGCGCCTTCCGCTTCTACTCCTACCGCGACCCGCGTCTAGACGAGACCCTGGCCGACTTCGACAATTCCGTCAGCTGGCTACAGGAAAACGACCATGAATGGCGACTAGTAGAGGAGGCGATCCTCGGCGTCATCAGCAGCATCGACAAACCCGGCTCCCCCGCCGGCGAGGCGAAGAAAAGTTTCTACGCCACGCTGCACGGTCGCACCTCGGAGCAACGCCGCCGCTTCCGTGCCCGTATCCTGGCGGTAACCGAGAGCGACCTGAAACAGGTCGCCGCGACCTACCTCAAACCCGAACTGGCCAGCACCGCCGTGATCAGTGATCCGGGAACATTAGAAAATAAGCAGGGGCTGGAGATCATCAAGCTCTAAAACGCAAGGTGGGCACCTCACGGTGCCCACAACAATATATTTAAGGTGAACGTATTAGTTAAAAAAAGTTTTGTTACGTTTAAAAATGCTCAGACTCCTCTAAATCGAGTGTGGCATATAACGCTTTTCAATCACCCCTCCTCACGAAACCGCTTAACCCGCTCTGCTGTAGGTGGATGCGTGGAGAGATATTCAAACACATCAACAACCTTGCTCCCTTCTTCCTTCTTGTTCTCTTTATGTTTATCGCGACGTACCATATGGGCGGCCTCTAGTCCTTCGAGGATGGTGGCGAAGTGCTGTGTGGCGATCGCGTTGTGTTGCAGGTAGTCGTAGGCGAATTGATCGGCCTCGTGTTCAAACTTGCGTGAGTAGCCCATCTGTACGAACAACACCGGCAGGGCGACGATGAGGGAGCTGGCATCGCCTGTGGTGTAGGTGATGGCGAGCGAGAGAGCGGAGTTTTGCAGCACCTGGCGCAGGCTATGGCGGTTAACCACGTGCCCCAGTTCGTGGGCCAGCACGGCGACCAACTCTTCGTCATTATTAGCGATAGCGACCAGTTCGTCGGTCATGACGATGGTGCCGGAAGGCAGGGCGAAGGCGTTGGCCCCCAGCATTTCGCCACCCTTGCGAAACAGCAGCTGGTAATTGAACCCCTGCTCGACCTGTTTACTCATCGCGGCAAAACGTGCGGCGAGTCGCTGCTGCACCGCCTCGTCCAGCTCGGAGGGCTCCAGATAGTGGTCGTCGAGAAACGCCAGCGTGGAGTCGGTGGCATTCTGCATGATGTTTTGCGGCAGCGCGTAGGCAATCCCCTCGGAGGCGGCGGGCAGGCCGTACTTCAGCATGCCCCAGCTGAAGGCGATCACCACCACCAGCGCCAGCGCGACATAGTGGAGATGACTCTCCAGCTTGTGCAGGTAGGACTGCCAGCCGTGAATACCCTGCTGGCTGTGTTGTTGCAACAGGGCATCGACGGCGTCGTTGTCGCGGGTCTCGAATTTTCGCCCATCGGGCAGGGTGAGGTAGCGCGGCGTGTTGCCGAGACGCGAGGTGATCGCTACCGTATCGAGCGGGTAGTTGCTCGTGCCCTCATCCCAATGCAGTTGCAGCAGGCCACCCGCATGTGCCGTTAGCCGCGCCGACCAATGGGCCGAGGTCTTGCCGTCGTATAACTCGCCGGTGATCTCCATTACAGGCCGATATCTAAGTCGAAGGCCTCACCGATCTCTTCACCCAGAGAGCTGACGTTCTTCTCTTCGGCGGCAATGAAGTTGTCGAGCGAACCGTCCACCAGAAGCGCCAGGTGTTCAGCACGGTAATTGGCCAGCCTTACCTTAGCCCAGGGCGTACCCAGTCCGAGGGTAAAGGCCACAATCAGCCAGTTGGTGAAGTAGAGCATTGCCAGCCCCCCGGTTTCCAGGCTTGAGTCAAAACCATGTGACTGCAGCTTGCTGCCGTTATAGACCAGATTGCCGACATTAGCGGTAAAGTAGGCAAAGGCGAGCAGGTAGATAGGCAAAGCGAGTAAAGGCCCCACAAAGGGAACAAGCAACAATACACCAGCTAGAATCATTGCAAGGAAGGCACGAATCGCCACCCCATACACCTCACGCCACCCAAATTCCGTTTCAAAGCTGCTGGTACCATAACGCGAACACTGCACAATGTAGCTCTTCTGTTTGTACACGGCATAGGGCATGAGGATACCGGCGGTAAAGGCCCCCGCAAGAGGCCACAGCACGAATGCCTTCAATGCTCCCCCATAGTTTCCATCAAACCCAAAACGCACATTACGGTAGACCGTATTCCGATTACGAAATGCCATGGAGCGGTTAATTAACCACGGCATCGAAATCAATAATATAACCGACAACATGCCATACAGGACGCCGCCGAACGGCAGTGTGGTTCCCGCATAGTTAAACAGCAGCAGGAAGATCACCGCGACGATACGCCCCTTGAGGATCGCCACCGGGTCGGCGGTGTACTCGAAGCTGCCCTCACCGATTTGTGTATTGCTGTAGAAGTAGCGATGGTTGCGCACCTTGGCCCAGGCCGAGTAGATGCCAACGGTCAGGATGGTGAGGAAGATGTTGACGATCCAGATCTTGAAATACTCGTCTCCCTTGCCGTGAAACTCCACCTGCAGTCGGCTGCCCTGCCCATCGGCAGCGGCCTCTGTTGAGGTTGTGTCGGCGGCATCGCCACCGGCATCCGCTACGGTGGGTGCCGCGACCGCGAGGGTGTTGTCGCTCACCACGACCAGCTTCGCATCGTCCATCGCCTTAACCTCGGTGATGATGCCGACCCTCTCCAGCTGATGCTTGAAACTCTCTGCCAGATCATGGCTGAGATTCTTCTTCAACACCACCGCCGGCAGATTAAACAGCTGTTCGACCTTGTCGCGAGTCAGTTTACAGAGGTTTTGCAGGGTCTCTTTGACCTGCTCCAGTTCGGCCCCATCGACCAGTTCACCGCGAAATACCACCATATATGTTGCGTCAGACATCATGCTCTCCCTATGTAGTCCCTTCCCTTTCCCCCAAGCGCATGCAGGCAGCGGCAGGAAATGTCACTTATTGTTCTATTTCTCCAGTAGTCGCAGGGTTTTGTATCACGCAACATACGTAGGGTCAACGCCCAACGGGTCACAACTGGCAAGCTCAAATAGCACCATTGCAGGCGCTGCGGTAGACTGCGTACCTACCCCCAACGAAGTGTTTGAGTAAAGCTATGCACGCCCTGGAAATCAGCGGTCTGAAAAAGACCTATCGCAACGGTTTTGTCGCCCTCAAGGGCATCGACCTGAATGTGGAAGAGGGCGATTTTTTCGCCCTGCTCGGCCCCAACGGCGCGGGCAAATCGACCACCATCAGCATCATCACCTCACTGGTCAACAAGAGCGCGGGCAGTGTGAAGGTCTTCGGTAATGACATGCAACAGCATCCGATGCGGGTGAAGCGTGACCTGGGTCTGGTGCCGCAGGAGTTCAACTTCAACATGTTCGAGCCGGTGGAGGAGATCGTGATCAACCAGGCCGGCTACTACGGGGTGGATAAGCAGACGGCCCGCGAGCGTTGCGAGTGGGCGCTGAAAAAACTGGGGCTATGGGAGAAGCGGCGCGCCGTCGCCCGGGGCCTCTCCGGCGGTATGAAACGTCGGCTGATGATCGCCCGTGCGCTGGTGCATAAGCCGCGCCTGCTGATCCTCGATGAGCCCACTGCCGGGGTGGATATCGAACTGCGTCGCTCAATGTGGCAGTTCCTGCGCGAGGTCAATGGCGAGGGCACGACCATCATCCTCACTACCCACTACCTGGAGGAGGCGGAGCAGCTATGCCGCAATGTGGCGATCATCGACCAGGGGACTATCGTCGAAAATACCTCGATCAAACAGCTGATCAACCAGCTCGATAAAGAGACCTTTATCCTCGACCTTGCCGTGCCACTTACTGTCGCCCCCACCCTGCAATGCGGCTACCCGCTAGAGCTCATCGATGAGACGACACTGGAGATGGAGGTGCGCCGTGAGCAGACGATTAACGTGGTGTTTGAGGAGCTGAGTCGAAGTGGCATTGAGGTAATGTCGATGCGCAACAAGGCCAACCGGCTGGAAGAGCTGTTTCTCGATCTGGTCGAGCGTGGGGGAGAAAAATAATGGATCTACATACCTATCGCATCGCCTTCACCACCATCCTGGTCAAAGAGGTGCGGCGCTTCGCCCGCATCTGGATCCAGACCATCCTGCCGCCGATGATCACCACCGCCCTCTATTTTGTGATCTTCGGTAAGATGATCGGCTCACAGCTCGCCCCGATTGAGGGCTTTAGCTACATGGACTACATCGTGCCGGGGCTGATCATGATGACCATCATCTCCAACTCCTACGCCAATGTGGTCTCCTCGTTCTACGGCGCAAAGTTCAGCAACTATGTGGAGGAGCTGTTGATCTCCCCCATCCCCCATTCGCTGATCCTTATCGGCTATATCGCCGGGGGCGTGGCACGGGGACTTACCGTTGGAGTGATGGTGACGCTGGTGGCGATGTTCTTTACCGAGATCCATTTTTACAATCTCTGGGTGAGCCTCAGCGTGGTGCTGCTCACCTCGATCCTCTTCGCCCTGGCCGGTTTTATTAACGCCGTCTTCGCCAAGAGTTTCGATGACATCAGCATCATCCCCACCTTTGTGCTGGTGCCCCTCACCTACCTCGGCGGGGTCTTCTACTCGGTGAGCATGCTGCCGGGGCTGTGGCAGACCCTGTCGCTGGGTAATCCCATCCTCTACATGGTCAATACCTTTCGCTACGGCATGCTGGGGGTGAGCGATATCTCGCTGGCGGTGGCCTACGGTGTGATACTTCTGTTTATCGCGGTGCTCTACAGCTACAGCCTGTGGCTAATGAAAAAGGGGGTGGGGCTACGCGGCTAATCAGTCACGTAGCGGTTTGTCGACAAAGCGCCGCTCCTCGCCGCCCTCCATGTAGGCCACGCAATTTCTGCCACTATCCTTGGCAAAATAGAGCGCCCTGTCTGCTGCGGCAAAGATCGCCTTATAGGTCTCATGCGACGCCACCTTCTCCGCCACACCGATGCTGGCGCTCACCGGGATATCCTGCCCCTCAAAATGTACCGGAGTGGCCTCGACAAAACGGCGCAGGATCTCAGCCAGCCTGAGTGCCCCCTGCAAGTTAGTATTGGTCAGGATCACCACAAACTCCTCACCACCAAAACGGCCAACAAAGTCAGTTTCGCGTAGCTCGGTGCGCAGCCTTGAACCCACCTCGCGCAGCACCGCATCCCCCGCCAGATGACCGTAGATATCATTCACGTGTTTAAACAGGTCGAGATCCACCACCGCCAGAGTGAGTGGGAATTTATAGCGCGCGGCACGTTTAAACTCGATATCCAGCTGCTCTTCAAGATAACAGCGGTTGGCCAGGCCGGTGAGCTTGTCGGTCTGACTGATGCGCCGTAGCTCCTCGGTGCGCTCCTCCACCATGCGCTCAAGGCGAAGATTCTCCTCGCGGGCACGGCGCAGATTAATACGGTAAATCGCATAGACAATGGTTACCGAGACGAGGATCGCCAGCAGGCTGGTGGCCAGCGAGGTAAAGAACAGTTTGCGCTCATTGGCCACGTAATCAGTGGCATCGAGGGCCAGCAACATCATATGGCCCGCCTCCACCTCCGGGTTGAGCGGCACCATCATCAGATATTCGTGCTGGCCATCGCTGCGCAGGCGTATCGTGCCGCTAGCCACACTAGAGACTGAGCGCTCGCCCACATCGGTTCGGCTACTGCTATAGATACGCCCGTGCCCATCGGCCAGGCTCACCTCCAGAACACCACCCGACTGCTTGACCAGAGCGGCGAGAAAATCGGGCAGGTTCAGAGTCTCGAACACCTTGGTGCGTGAGATAATAGAACCTGAAATGGCATTTAGCAGGTTATTGGTATCGGCCTGAAGACGGCGCATGACCGTATCGCGCGAGGCCTGACGGATATAGTCGAACTCGGTGACATCCACCGCCAAATCGATAATTCCGAAGAGACGAGCACCCTCACGCACCGCAAAGCTAATCGCCAGCACGTTGGTCAGGTCGCGCTCTTCCACATAATACTGCCCCATGTTGTAGAATTGCGCCGAGTTATCGATATTGCGTAGCGCCAGTTGAATACCGGGACGCGTGATAGGTTTCCCCACCTCCTCCTCAAACATCGAGCTGACCACCACCCCCTGGCTGTCGAGGTAACGGAATTCAAAGATATCCAGCTTGAGCGAGATGCTGCTCACCAGCTCCTGCAGGCTGAGTGTTTTTTCGATGTTATGGAATTTATTAACACTGGAACGTACCGACTGCAGCAGGTCGCTACTGTCGCTCTGCAGCTGCCTGAGAAACAGCTCTTTTTGTGAAACGTAATTATAGAAGGAAAATAAACAGAGCGAGACGATTAACAGCCCCAGTTGTATTGAGATATTGTGGCGTTTGAAAAAATCGCTCATCGGCTACTGTTGATCACCCGGTTTGGCTGTTTTGTAGCTGTTATACGCCTCCTCAAAATTATCGAAGGACTTATTCCAGCGATCGCTATGACAGGAGAGACACATTTTCTTCAGGATCTCGGGGCGATCCGTACCGGCAAGAAAGCCCCCCTTGGCATTACGCCGAATGTGCTCACTACCGGGACCATGACACCCCTCACACTGCACATTGGCCAGACGCGGCGTGAAAATGGGTGATGTAAAGCCGCCCCTTATCCCATAACCGGTCGTGTGACATCCCAGGCACTGCTCTGACTCGCCGTGGCCTGCCTGCTGCACCATGGCAAAGGCGTGATCATGCTTATCCTATTTTCTTCCGATAAAGAAATCACGATGACAGAGACGACATTTAAAGTTGGTGGCGAAGGAGTATTTGTCCGAGGCCATGACCTCATTGAAGACCTTTTCACCCAGAGCATTTTTCAGCGGGATCATGGGTGGCACAGTGTCATTAAGCTGCGCTTCGATACGTGGATCCTGTGCAGAAGCGGCCTGTGTGACACAGAACAGAACCATCAGCAGACTCAGAGACAGGGTGCGCAAGAGTTATATTCCTCTTATTTATCTATCCAGACTACCCGGCGTCCCTGCTGCCTTAATCTATTTTTAATATTCATGCCATCATAACGCGAATAGCTCTGGCTGAAAACCGGCACGCCCCCCTCAATATTGATAATAGGGCTTCTTCTCATCCCCTGGCGTGGCCGTCACATAGCCATCATAGACTTTACGAAAATCCTTCATCGGGAAGGCCTTGTTCCAGCGTTTCGTATGACAGGCCTTACACATGCGCTCGATACGATCCGGGTTATCCACTCCGGCAAGAAAACCACCGCCGTCGTTGCGACGCATATGTAGATTACCCGGGCCGTGGCAGCCCTCGCAATGCACACCGGCCAGTTGCGGTGTCGTTTTTTCATCCTTAAATCCCGTCGGCACCCCATAACCGGTGGTATGACAACCGAGGCACTTCGGCTCCTTGACATGGCCTGAATTCACGAGCTTCTTAAAGGTATGAAAGTGCAGATCATCCTTACGCCCATTAAAAAAATCCCGATGACAGACGCGGCAACTACGCGGGCCAATATAGCGATATTTACCCGAGGCCATTGCTTGGTCATAAAGCTGGTCACCCAACGCCTCCTTAAGCGGATTGACCACAGGCGACTTACTGGCCAGCTCTTGCGCATAACGCGGCTCTTGCGCCTGCACGGAAAAAGAGGCCATTGCCAAGAGATTGAGTAATAAGAACCGCCGCACAGAAAACATTTACCCCCCAGTCAGCTGTGTGATTAATTATTATATAGCGTGCTACCTGCTGCCATTGAAACATTTTACCCTTACAGTATTCAAGGCATTCACCTGTCAATATATGAATAACTCTACTTTTCTGCCAAAAAAGTATGTATTCGTACAGTTATCAACAGGATGCAATATACGACTACTAGAGTAACTTAACAGAACTGTCGAGTGACATGGATCGCAAGCAGCTCAAACGAAGATTTGAGCGAAATAAGGTTGTTACCTTTAGATAATTAGGTACCCACAGAAAACTAACTTATTAGAAACACCATAAAATAGCAAAAGGCCGGTCATCACCGGCCTTCTTTTATTCACAGTTTCTAACTAATACAATTACTTCTCCCGCGTCGCCCTGAAGGCCACATCAGGATAACGCTCCTCGGCCAGTTGCAGATTGACGCGAGTGGGGGCGATGTAGGTTAGGTCTCCAGCACCGTCTATCGCAAGGTTGTCTTCACTCTTGCGTTTAAACTCCTCAAACTTTTTCTCATCATCACACTCCACCCAACGGGCAGTGGCAACATTAATCGCCTCAAAGATGGCATCGACCTTATATTCATCCTTCAGGCGCTGCGCAACCACATCAAACTGCAACACACCCACCGCACCAAGAATAAGGTCGTTATTCTTCAGCGGTCGGAACAGCTGGGTCGCCCCCTCTTCAGAGAGCTGCTGCAGACCTTTGAGTAATTGCTTGGACTTGAGCGGATCTTTCAGCACCGCACGACGAAACAGCTCCGGAGCAAAGTGAGGAATGCCGGTGAATTTCAGATCTTCACCCTGAGTGAAGGTGTCACCAATCTGGATGGTGCCGTGGTTGTGCAGGCCGATAATGTCACCGGGCCATGCCTCCTCCACATGGCCGCGCTCCTGCGCGAGGAAGGTGATGGCGTTGGGGATCTTCACATCACGGCCGATGCGCACCTGCTTCATCTTCATCCCCGGCTCAAAACGGCCTGAGCAGACGCGCATAAAGGCGACACGATCACGATGCTGCGGGTCCATATTGGCCTGGATCTTGAAAACAAAGCCGGAGAACTTCTCTTCGTTCGGATCCACCTCACGACTCTTGGTAGGGCGTGCCAGCGGTGCCGGGGCATAATCGACAAGGGCGTCAAGAATCTCCTGTACGCCGAAGTTATTAATCGCTGAACCAAACAGTACCGGACTGAGTTCACCACGCAGATAGGCTTCCTGATTGAACTCGTGGCTGGCACCACGCACCAGTTCCACCTCTTCACGGAAGTCGCTAATCAGTGTGCCAAACAGCTCATCAAGACGCGGGTTATCGAGCCCTTCGATCACCTCGCCATCGAGCTTTTTACCACCGTGGGTGGCTGACATAATGGTAATGCTGTCGTTGTAGAGGTCGTACACCCCCTTGAAGTTCTTACCCATGCCGATAGGCCAGGTCAGCGGGGCACATTTGATCTTGAGGATATCTTCAACCTCATCCATCAGGTCGATGGGGTCCTTACCCTCGCGGTCAAGCTTGTTGATGAAGGTGATGATCGGCGTGTCGCGCAGGCGGCAGACCTCCATCAACTTAATGGTGCGATCCTCAACACCCTTGGCGACGTCGATCACCATTAACGCCGAGTCGACCGCGGTGAGGGTGCGGTAGGTATCCTCGGAAAAGTCCTCGTGACCGGGGGTGTCGAGCAGGTTGATGGTGTGCTCGCGATAGGGGAACTGCATCACCGAGGAGCTGACCGAGATACCGCGCTCCTGCTCCAGCTTCATCCAGTCGGAGGTGGCATGGCGGGCCGCCTTGCGCCCCTTTACCGTGCCGGCTAGCTGAATGGCACCGCCGAACAGCAGCAACTTCTCGGTAAGCGTGGTCTTACCCGCATCGGGGTGAGAGATAATGGCGAAGGTGCGGCGCTTTTTCGCCTGCTCCTGTACCTGTTTTTGAATCTCGGACATGGAATATACAACCGGTGACAACTTCAAATGGGGGGGCAATTATAACGGTGGCACCAGAGCGATGCACCTTCGCTTACATAAAACTGAGCTCGCGCGCCATGATCACCGCATCCTCACGCCCCTTTTCAGCGGGATAGTAGTCACTGCGCAGCCCCACCTGGTGAAAACCGATGGTTTCGTAGAGCCGTACGGCAATACGATTCGAGGGGCGCACCTCAAGGAAGGCATCCTCGGCACCGAGCCGTTTGCCGGTCTGTAGCAGGTGCATCAACAGCTCACGCCCGAGCCCCTTACTCTGTGACTCCGGGCTAATGGCGATGTTGAGGATGTGTGCCTCGCCTGCGGCGACCGACATAATGCCGTAACCGATGATCTTGTCACCCTGCTCCAGCACCCAGCAGGAGTAGTGGACACGCAGACAGTCGCGAAAGATCCCCTCGCTCCAGCCGTGGGGATAGACCCGCGCTTCAATCGCCATCACCTCGCCGATATCCTCATCGAGCATCGGGCGTAGTAACGGCTGAGGCTCCTCCATGGCGGCACTCATGCCTTGAGCAGGCTCCGCGCCAGACAGAGGTCGGCCCATGCCTTACGCTTCTCCAGTGGCGAGCGCAGCAGGTAGGCAGGGTGATAGGTGGCGACCAGCGGGATCGCGCCATCGTATTGATACACCGTGCCGCGCAGCTTGCCGATGGCGGTATCGACCTTGAGCAGGTTCTGCGCCGCGATACGCCCCATCGCCAGGATCACCTTCGGCTGTATCAGGGCGATCTGCCGCTGCATGAAGGCCTCGCAGGCCGCGACCTCCTGCGGCTGCGGGTCTCGGTCATCCGGGGTGCGGCACTTGATCATATTAGTGATATAGACCTGCTGGCGCTGTAGCCCCAGCGCATGCAGCATGGCGTTAAGCAACTCGCCCGAGGGGCCGACAAAGGGCTCGCCCTGCTTATCCTCCTCCTCACCGGGGGCCTCGCCGATGATCAGCCAGTCGGCCTGCGGGTTGCCAACACCGAACACCGTCTGGCGACGACTACCCGCCAGTTCAACACAGGCTGCGCAGTCGCTAACCCGCTGCTGTAGCGCGGGCCAGTCGAGGGTGGCGACGGCGGGCAGCGCGGGCTCCGCCGCCGCTTCAGTGAAGAAAGCCGACTCGTCGATCTCCCCTTCGTCCAGGTCGAACATCGGCTCATCCTGCGGCGGGGCCTCGTCGAGCCAGGCGGGAACGCTATCATCCACAGCTTGCGGTTTGTATTGGGGTTGTGGCGTGGGCTCAGGCGGTTTAGGTGCAGCCACCGGGGCTTCGACCACTGGCGGCGCCAGCTCAGCAGCGGGCGGCGGCAGATCGCGCCGCTGCCACAGCTGTATGCCCAGGGCATCAAGGTAATAGCGCTGTTGCGAGCCCATTGATGTTAAACGTCTGCGCCCTGCGGCTTGAGGCGCGCCTCAGGGATGAGGATTTTATTAATGCCGTTGAGGTAGGCCTTGGCCGAGGCGATCACGATGTCGGTATCGGCCCCCTGACCGTTGACGATGCGCCCCGCCTTCTCCATCCGTACCGTCACCTCGCCCTGGGAATCGGTGCCAGAGGTGATGTTGTTGACCGAATAGAGCTGCAACTCGGTGCCACTCTGCGCCAGCGACTCAATCGCCTTAAAGGTGGCATCAACCGGGCCGGAACCGCTGGCGCACAGCTTGTGCTCCTCGCCGTCGATGGCGAGGGTGATGCAGGCCTCGGGGGTCTCGCCGGTCTCGGAACAGACCTTGAGCGAGAGCAGCTTGTAGCGCTCGTTCACCATCTGCTCAAGATTGCTCTCGGTCGCCAGCGCCTGCAGATCCTCATCGTAGATCTCGTGCTTCTTGTCGGCCAGATCCTTAAAGCGGCTAAAGGTATCGTTGAGCGCCTCTTCGGAATCAAATTCGATCCCCAACTCAGACATGCGGGTCTTAAAGGCGTTACGCCCCGAGTGCTTGCCCATCACCATGCGGTTGGCGCTCCAGCCCACATCCTCGGCGCGCATAATTTCGTAAGTCTCGCGGTGCTTAAGCACGCCGTCCTGATGGATCCCCGACTCGTGGGCGAAGGCGTTGGCACCAACGATCGCCTTGTTAGGCTGTACCGCAAAACCGGTGATGCCCGAGACCAGACGCGAGGCGGGCACGATCTCAGTTGTGTTGATGTGGTCGACATTGCAGTCGAAGAGATCACGGCGGGTCTTCACCGCCATCACCACCTCCTCCAGCGATGCATTGCCGGCACGCTCGCCGAGGCCGTTAATCGTACACTCCACCTGGCGCGCCCCCTGACTCACCGCGGCCAGAGAGTTGGCGACGGCAAGGCCCAGGTCATTATGGCAATGCACTGCGAAGATCGCCTTGTCGGAGTTGGGCATCTTCTCGCGCAACTGGCGAATCGTCTCGCCGAACTGCTGTGGCAGGTTGTAGCCGACGGTATCAGGCACATTCAGGGTGGTGGCCCCGGCGGCGATCACCGCCTCGAAGATACGGCATAGAAAATCGATGTCGGAGCGCCCCGCATCCTCGGCCGAGAACTCCACGTTATCGGTGTATTTACGAGCGCGCTTTACCGCCGCTACCGCCTGCTCCACCACTTGATCGGGCGACATGCGCAGCTTGCGCTCCATGTGAATCGGCGAGGTGGCGATAAAGGTGTGGATACGACCGGAGTTAGCATTCTTCAGCGCCTCACCGGCACGGTCGATATCCTTATCCAACGCGCGGGCCAGGCCGCAGACGGTGGAGTCCTTAATCGTATTGGCCACCGCCTGTACCGACTCAAAATCACCCGGCGAGGCGATGGGGAAACCAGCCTCGATAATATCCACCCCCATGCGCTCCAGGTTCCTGGCAATGCGCACCTTCTCCTCACGGGTCATGGAGGCACCGGGGCTCTGCTCACCGTCACGCAGGGTGGTATCAAAGATGAATAATTTGTCGCTCATGAAGTCACTCCAGTAGTTGAGGACATCTTACCGAAAAGTGGCAGGGAATTGGAGACAACAGCGGCCATAAACTGGCCGCCGTGACAAAGGCTATTTGTCGCTGGCTTTATCGCTGTGAGGCGCATCGCCACTGGCCTGCAACTGACGACGGCGACGCATTAGCATCCACGCCGTAGTCACCAGCCCCGAGACCGCATAACCGGCAAACACCAGGAACAGAATCTTAGGGGGATCGAGCGTCACCAGCACGAAGATCAGCACCACCACCAGCAGGAAGAAAAACGGCACCTTGCCCTTAAAATCGATGGTCTTAAAACTGTAGTAACGAATATTGCTCACCATCAACAGACCAGCGGCCAGCGTTACCCCCCAGGCCGCCCAGTCAAGGCTACGCGGCTCAAGGCCAAAGTCACCGGCAATCCAGACAAAACCGACCACCACCGCCGCTGCCGCCGGACTCGCCAGCCCCACAAAGTAGCGCTTATCCACCGTGCCGATCTGCGTATTAAAGCGCGCCAGCCGTAGCGCCGCGCTCACCGTATAGACAAAGGCCGCCAACCAGCCGTAGCGCCCCAGGTCAGAGAGCGCCCACTCATACATCACCAGCGCCGGCGCGATACCAAAGGAGACCATGTCGGAGAGCGAGTCATACTCCGCCCCAAACTCACTCTGCGTATTGGTCAGACGCGCCACCCGCCCATCCAGCCCGTCGAGCACCATCGCGATAAACACCGCAATCGCCGCCTCCTCAAAGCGCCCATCCATCGCCGAGACGATGGCGTAAAAGCCCGCGAACAGCGCAGCCGTGGTAAAGAGGTTGGGCAGCAGGTAGATGCCGCGGCGGGGTTTGGCTTTTTGTTCCATGAGATCGTTATGCTCGTCTGTGCGGGGTATTTAGGGGGATTATAGTACCTTAGGGGGTGCAGCAGGACTAGTTACGAGCGCACCAGCCGCCGATACACCTCACGCAACCTCCCCTTCTCCTCTTTATCACGACTAACCGTCCCCTTTAACACCACATAGGCCAGCTCATTTACCTGTTCCAGGCCACGATTTGGTAGTGGCACCACATCGTCGTAGGTGTGCCACTTCACCCCCTTCTCCTTAAATACCAGCTGGTAGGCGTAGTGGTTTTGATCACCGTAGATCCGGATGCTGTGGTGGCGATAGCTGGTGGTTAGGTAGTGCTTGCCCTTTTTCGTCACCCCCTCCTGCCACTCTGATGCATGAACGAAATCGCTGATGTTTTTATAAAGCTGCACGATACGGCTGCTGGTGAGCTGGTCTTCCTGGGTGAGATGCTGGATGCAGGTACTGCCGACGGTGCGATAGCCCGCCACCGGGTGGTAAGTGAGGTTGGCGTAGCGGAACTGACTGCCGCAATTCCTGCGCTCGCAGACACCATCCGGGCTACCCAGATCGACGATCTCCAGTAAGGTCAAGCCACGCTCGGGATCGATTTGACCGTGTTCACGGGCGTGGCAGCCCTTACACAGGGTACGGCAATCGCTCAACGCATACTCCCACGGAGCCTTGCCCTCGATATATCGCTCGTGGTGTACCTGTAGGGTGACCTCATCCAGGCCGCGGTTGCATTGCAGGCAGCGGTGGTTGTCGCGGTGCTTTACCCTTTCGGAGAAGGTGCGCCATTTATCATTTATGAATATAGGTCTTGGGCCGTCCATGGCTTTTGTTCCTTTTGCTGGTTACGCGATCCGGCGTGGGGCCTCATTAAGCATAGTCGGGTAGGTCCGATTAGCGCAGCGTAATCGGACGGATGTGTGGGGCGTGGTAGATTGCGTGTGTACGATTACGCGTTTCTAATCGTACCTACGGGTTTTTTAGCTTCTTGTCTCTTCATATTGCTCTTTTACTCTGAGATTTGATTCCTCGTACATCTTTTTTATCGGGTTACTTGAATCTTGCTTATAGTGTTTCAATAGCCAGGTGACCAGATTACTTCTCCTATGGATATACAGTAGTGACTTATTCATTGCTTCCTGAAGTGAATCACGTTCTGTACGAAATTTCTCCCAGTCATATTGTTCTACCTGCTTTTCGTTGATGAAATATTTCGTTTTGGATTCAGAGTGCTCAATTGACACCTTGCCTGCGAACTTTGTATTCCACTGAAATAACCATTCAGAATACAAACTAATCTGATGCTTTAGTTCACTTGTGATAATAAAGTGGTCAATGATCTGCCATAAGAGAAAGTCCCTTATCACTAGAAACAGTGGCAGCAATACATAGGTACCAACCGCGATCAACGCGACTTTCAATAAAACCCAGATAGATACGTCAAATTCCATATATTTTCTCTCGACCCACGAACCGTGTGGGAACGCAGACCAACCTTAACATCAAATATTACTTTCAAGAAATCCACAAACTCCCACGCAGATCCTGGAAGGAAGATCCCCAAAACAAAAAAGGCCGGTACCCAAAGGTAACCGGCCTTTCTTCACAGCAAGAAAAAGAACTTAGTTCTTATCTTTATCCACCAACTGGTTAGCCGTAATCCACGGCATCATCTTACGCAGCTTGCCACCAACCACTTCGATCTCGTGGGCGGCGTTGTTACGACGCCATGCGGTCATCTCGGGGTAGTTGGACATGCCTTCGAGGATGAACTTCTTGGCATACTCGCCGTTCTGGATGTTCTTCAGCGCTTCCTGCATCGCCCAACGGGACTCGTCGTTGATGACCTTAGGACCGGTGACGTACTCACCATACTCGGCGTTGTTGGAGATGGAGTAGTTCATGTTGGCGATGCCGCCCTCGTACATCAGGTCGACGATCAGCTTGAGCTCGTGCAGACACTCGAAGTAGGCCATCTCGGGGGCGTAACCGGCATCTACCAGGGTCTCGAAACCGGCCTTGACCAGCTCGACGGCGCCACCACAAAGTACGGCCTGCTCACCGAACAGATCGGTTTCGGTCTCGTCTTTGAAAGAGGTCTCGATAATACCGGTGCGGCCACCGCCGACGCCCATGGCGTAGGAGAGGGCGATGCCCTTGGCCTTGCCGGAGGCATCCTGATGGATGGCGATGAGGTCGGGGATACCGCCGCCACGAACGAACTCGGAACGCACGGTGTGGCCGGGGGCCTTGGGGGCGATCATGATGACGTCGAGGTCGGCGCGCGCGACAACCTGGTTGTAGTGAACGGCAAAGCCGTGTGCGAAGGCCAGTACACCGCCCTCTTTGATGTTGGGCTCAATCGACTCTTTGTAGAGCTGCGACTGGAACTCGTCAGGGGTCAGTACCATTACCAGGTCGGCACCCTTAACCGCTTCGCCGGTCTCCTTAACGGTGAGGCCAGCCTTCTCGGCCTTCTTTGCAGAGGCGGAGCTGGTGCGCAGGCCGATGGTGACATCCACACCGGAGTCCTTCAGGTTATTGGCGTGGGCGTGGCCCTGTGAGCCGTAGCCGAGGATGGTGACCTTCATTCCCTGGATGATAGAGAGGTCGCAGTCTTTGTCGTAGTACATGTTCAGTGCCATGGTAATCGTCCTTCAAGCAGTCGATAGTTCAAAATAAAAATTAAATGTAAAAATTAAATATGCAGGGCCTTGTCGCCCCGGCTAATGCCGGTGATCCCGGAGCGCACGGTCTCCAGAATGTCATCCTTTTTCAGGGTATCGATAAAGGCGTCGAGTTTGGTCACATCACCGGTCAGCTCAATAGTGTAACTCTTATCGGTGACATCAATAATATTGCCACGGAAGATGTCGACCAGTCGCTTCACCTCTTCGCGCTGGGTGCCGCTGCTGGCCTTGACCTTAATCAGCATCAGCTCGCGCTCAACGTGCGGCCCTTCGGTCAGGTCCAGCAGCTTGACCACGTCGATCAGTTTATTTAACTGCTTCATGATCTGCTCGATGATCTGATCCGAGCCGCGGGTCACCAGGGTGAGGCGCGACAGCGAGGGGTCTTCGGTCGGGGCCACCGACAGTGACTCGATATTATAACCGCGTGCCGAGAACAGGCCCGCTACCCGCGACAGCGCCCCCGCCTCGTTTTCCATCAGGATGGAGATAATATGTCTCATATCAGGATCATCTCATCTAGTCCGGCACCGGCGGGCACCATCGGATAAACATTTTCGCCCGGATCGGTGATGAAGTTCATAAAGACAAACTTGTCCTTCATCTTAAACGCCTCTTTCAGCGCCGTCTCCACATCCTCGGGCTTCTCAATCTGCATGCCAACGTGACCATAAGCCTCGGCCAATTTAACAAAGTCGGGCTGCGCCTCGACGTGCACCTGTGAGTAGCGCTCCTCGTAGAAGAACTCCTGCCACTGGCGCACCATGCCGAGAAAACCGTTGTTCAGGCAGATCACCTTAATCGGCAGGCCGTACTGCATGCAGGTGGCCAGCTCCTGAATATTCATCTGGATGCCGCCGTCGCCAACGATGGCCGCGACCTTCGCCTTGGGGTGGGCAAACTGCACACCCATCGCCGCGGGCAGGCCGAAGCCCATGGTGCCGAGGCCACCTGAGTTGATCCAGCGGCGCGGCTTGTCGAACTTGTAGAACTGCGCCGCCCACATCTGGTGCTGGCCCACATCGGAGGTGACGAAGGCATCGCCTTTGGTCACCTTATAGAGTGTATCGAGCACATGCTGCGGCTTGATCAGCTTGCCTGCGGTGCTGTACTTCAGGCAATCCTTGGCGCGCCACTCTTCGATCTGCTGCCACCACTTGGCCTGCGCCTCGCCATCGGGCTTGCGCTCGCTCGCCTTAAGCTGGGTGATCATCGCCTTCAGCACGCTGTTCACGTCACCCACAATTGGCACATCCACCGTTACGTTCTTGGAGATGGAGGCGGGGTCGATATCGACATGAATAATCTTGGCGTGCGGTGCGAATTTCTCGATCTTGCCGGTCACGCGATCATCGAAGCGGGCGCCGATGGCGATCAGCAGGTCACAGTGGGAGATCGCCATATTGGCCTCCACCGTGCCGTGCATCCCCAGCATGCCGACAAACTGCTTGTCGGTCGCCGGGAATCCACCCAGCCCCATTGAGGTGTTGGTGACCGGAAAGCCGAGCTGATGCGCCAGCTCGGTCATCGGCCTGGCTGCATCGGCAAGGATGATACCGCCGCCGGCATAGAAAATCGGGCGCTTGGCGGTGAGCATCATATTCACCGCCTTCTTGATCTGCCCTGCATGCCCCTTCACCACCGGATTATAGGAGCGCATGCTCACCTTTTTGGGGAAGATATACTGGGCGCGGTCAGCGGTGACATCCTTGGGGATGTCGACTACGACCGGACCGGGACGCCCGGTGGTGGCGATATAAAAGGCCTTTTTCAGGGTCACCGCCAGGTCATTCACGTCCTTCACCAGGAAGTTGTGTTTCACGCAGGGGCGGGTGATACCGACGGTATCAACCTCCTGAAAGGCGTCGTTACCGATCAACGCCATGGGCACCTGACCGGTGATCACCACCATCGGCACCGAGTCCATATAGGCGGTCGCGATACCGGTGACGGCATTGGTGGCACCCGGGCCGGAAGTGACCAGCACCACGCCGGGCTTGCCGGTGGAACGGGCGTAACCGTCCGCCGCATGGGTGGCCGCCTGCTCGTGGCGCACCAGAATATGCTTAAGCTTGTCCTGCCGGTAGAGCGCATCATAGATGTGCAGTACCGCCCCACCCGGATAACCAAAGACGTGATCCACGCCCTCGTCCTGCAGGAAACGTACTAGAATATCTGCACCGGTCAATTCCACTTAAGAGTCTCCTGGCTCGGTATCTAAAATAGACAAAAATGCCCGCGAAAACGGGCAAGTATATAAGAAGTTGCGAATTAAGGGAAAACTACTTACATTCCGCCGCTAGGTCAAGCAGTAACAGGGCCTAACAGGCTGAAATCAGAAGACTTTGAACCCGTGCATGATATGATTGTCACAATAGCTCCCCCCTCACACTAAGGATAAGTATGTTTCGCCTCTGCTCATTGCTACTACTTACGGCCCTGCTTGGAAGCACTGCCGCACATGCCGACAAGCTCTATAAATGGACCGACGAAGAGGGCAATGTCCACTACAGCCAGAAGCCGCCGAATGATCTGGGTAGTAAAGAGGTCATTCAGGGCGTACCGCTACCGGTTGAAGAAGCGCCACAGGACACCACCCCCGTAGAGGTTCCGCTACCCGACAATATCGAGGCATCACAGATGCTGGCCGATAAGTGTCAGGGTCTCTATAAGGAACTTGAACTCCATGAGAGCAAGCAGCCGATCACCGACAGCACCGGTAGTGTAACGGTACTCAGCGAAGAGATGCGCGAGGCGAAGATCTTTGAGATCAAGGCCGTACTGGACGAATCCTGCCGCTAATCCCGATAATTCCCCCCCCCCCCGCACTCCTGCAATCTGACGCGTCAGACCCCTAAGCTGATTTATCAGCCGCAGGATCTCGCGTAGAATCCCCTGCTTCGTCCACCGAACAAAAGATCGATACCATGCGCACCAGCCAATACCTTATCGCCACCGTTAAAGAGACCCCCGCCGACGCCGAGGTGATCAGCCATCAGCTGATGCTCCGTGCCGGTTTAATTCGCAAGCTCGCCTCCGGCCTCTACACCTGGCTGCCGATGGGGCTACGGGTACTGCGCAAGGTAGAGGCTATCGTGCGCGAGGAGATGGACCGCGCGGGTGGCCAGGAGGTGCTGATGCCCGCCGTGCAGCCGGCCGAGCTGTGGCAGGAGTCGGGCCGCTGGGATGCAATGGGTGCCGAGATGCTGCGCCTTACCGACCGCCACAACCGCGAGTTCTGTTTCGGTCCCACCCATGAGGAGATCATCACCGACCTCATTCGTAATGAGCTACGCAGCTACAAGCAGCTGCCCGCCAACTTCTACCAAATTCAGACCAAATTCCGCGACGAGCGCCGCCCCCGCTTTGGCGTAATGCGCGCCCGCGAGTTCCTGATGAAGGACGCCTACTCCTTCCACCTCAACGCGGAGTCGCTGCAGCAGACCTACGAGGTGATGCACGCCACCTATACCCGCATCTTCACCCGCCTGGGGCTGGAGTTCCGTCCGGTACTGGCCGATACCGGGGCCATCGGTGGTAGCGCCTCACACGAATTCCACGTCCTCGCCGACTCGGGCGAGGATGCCATCGCCTTCTCCACCGAAAGCGACTACGCCGCCAATGTTGAGAAGGCCGAGGCGCTGGCACCGCAGGGAAAGCGCCCGGTAGCTACGGCCGAAATGAGCGTGGTCGATACCCCCAAGCAACACTCCATTGAGGAGGTCAGCGGCTTCCTCAAGGTCGATGCAAAGCAGACCCTGAAGACCCTGGTAGTGCGTGGTGCCGATGAGAATGGTGAGGCGGAAGGTGTGGTGGCACTGGTGCTGCGCGGCGACCACGAACTGAACGAAATCAAGGCGGAGAAACTGCCGCAGGTCTTCGCCCCGTTGACCATGGCCTCGGATGACGACATCCGCGCCGCCATCGGCTGCGAGCCCGGCTCCATCGGGCCGGTGGGAGTAGGCACCCCGCTCTTCGTCGACCGCGATGCCGCCTTTGTGGCTGATTTCATCTGTGGTGCCAACGAAGATGGCAAACACCTGACCGGTGTCAACTGGGGCCGTGACCTACCCGAGCCCGAGCTGGCCGACCTGCGCAACGTGGTCGAGGGTGATGCCAGCCCCGACGGCAAGGGGGTACTCACCATCAAGCGCGGTATCGAGGTGGGCCACATCTTCCAGCTCGGCACCAAGTACAGCGAGGCGATGAAGGCCACGGTACTGGATGAGAACGGCAAGGCGGCCACCATGACCATGGGCTGCTACGGCATCGGTGTCTCTCGCGTGGTCGCCTCCGCCATCGAGCAGAACCACGACGACAAGGGGATCATCTGGCCTGACGCCATCGCCCCGTTCCAGCTCGCCATCCTGCCGATGAATATGCACAAGTCCGATGCGGTACGCGAAGCGGCTGAAAAACTCTATGCCGAACTCACCGCGGCAGGCTTTGAAGTCTTGCTGGATGATCGCAACGAGCGTGCCGGGGTGATGTTTGCCGACATGGAGTTAATCGGCATCCCACACCGTGTCGTCATTGGTGAGCGCGGCCTGAAGAACGGCGCACTGGAGTATAAGGGCCGACGCGACGCGGAGAATCAGGACATCCCACTTGATGAGCTGCAGGCCTTCCTGGCGGAAAAGCTCAAGCGCTGATCGGCCGACGGTGCCCCACCACCCTCAGTAGCGCAACATAGATTGCGCCACTGAGACACCCCAGCGCGTGCGCCTGCACCACCACCTCGCCACCGGCCGCCTCACGGCTGCCGGGCAGTGGTCCCTTCCACAACTCCCAGACTACCTTGGCACTAACAACTGCCACCACCAACAGTGCCTCACGCTCACCCTGTCGCGCCTGCTGTAAACTCCCCGCGAACAACATCCCGTGCAGCACGCCGGAGAGTCCAACGTACCAGGCCAGCTCTGGCAACCACCACAGCAGACCAAGCGAAATTCCCAGCAAAGAAAAACCGATCAGCCACCACCAGTTGCGTAACGAAAATACCCTGCCGACCAACAGCCACACCAATAACAAGCCGGCAAGATTAAGCCATAAATGTGACCAGCCAAGATGAACCAGGTGAGCGCTAAACAGCCGCCACCACTCAGCGGCAAAAATCAGATCACGCTGATAGCGCAACAGCTCAGCGGCCCCGGTTCCTAGCAGTGCAACAACAACTGAAAGTAACGCCAACAGCAACGGCGGTTGCCAATGCCACCACCTCCTCATCCCTGCCCCACCCTCTAAAGATTGCCCCATCACACCTTCCCAAATTATGATGAAGGGATGGTAGCCTATAAGTGAAGATGATTTCGACCATGAAAAACACCATTCAGAGCGTAATAAAATCAGGCGCAGCATGTATGCTGTGCCTGCCGGTGCTGTTCTCCGCTACCGTCGCGGTTGCCAATCAGCAGCAGGCCAATGTCGATCACGCTCTCAAACAGCGACTGGTAGAGGCGCTGGCGGAGCGGGACAACGGACTGGATCGTTTTGATGCCGAGGTATGGCTGGTCGATATGTCTCAGCGGCTGAAGAACCGCCTGAAAACTCGCCAGGTGGACGAGCAAAATCTGCTGCAGTTGTTGCAGCTAGTACACCACGAGGCGAGACGCGCCAAACTCTCACCGGAGCTGGTGCTCTCGGTCATTCAGGTAGAGAGTAATTTTGACCGTTTTGCCATATCGAATGCCGGCGCACGCGGGCTGATGCAGGTCATGCCGTTCTGGCTTAAGGAGCTAGGGCGTCCCGAAGACAACCTGTTCGAGCTACAGACCAATCTGCGTTTTGGCTGCACTATCCTGCGCTACTATCTGGATATGGAGAAGGAGAATATTACCCGTGCGCTGGCACGCTATAACGGCAGTCGCGGCAGTTACCGCTACCCCGGCAAGGTCTTCAAGGCGCAACGTACCACCTGGTACAAATAATTTTAGCCGGTGGTAAAACGGGCAGGCCGCTCTATCACCAGGGGCTCACAGCACACATCATCAACACGGGCATGCTCCGGCCCCTGCCACAACCAGTCACGCAACTCCTCCAGCGCACGGATCTCACCACAGGCGATCACCTCTACCTTTCCATCAGGCAGGTTGCGGGCAGAACCGCTAATACCAAGTTGCGTCGCCCGCTGTTGCGTTGAGGCGCGAAACCACACCCCCTGCACCCGACCGCTGACCACACAACGGAGGCATCGACTCACGCTAGTCTCACCAAGGCCATTTATTGACGCTTACTTCAGTGGTCGCAATGCGATGAGCTTGACCGAATTAAACTGACCGTTAATTGTCTCACCGGCTCGAACAAACACCTCCAGCACCTGAGCATCAAACGGCGCGACCACGCGTCTTAACGCCAGCTCATGCTGCGCCACCACTCGCTCAGCCCTGGCACGGCTGTAACTACTCTGGGCCGCAGCGTGGGCAATGCGAGCCAGGTCGAGATCGTGATCCGAAAGCAGGGTGCGCTCATAAAGCTCCTCACTGCGTTGCAGTTCATTCTGCGCCTCTGTCAGCAATAACTTCTGGTGGGTCAGCTCGGCAACAGCCTGTTCCAACCGCGCACGTGCCACGCCACTCTCCAGCTGCAGCAGCAGGGCACCTTTTTTCACCATGTCACCCTCAGCAAACGGACTCTTAACCACCTCGGCAGCAAGATTGCTGGAGAGTATCAGCGGCTCGCCCCAACTAACCTCGTCCTGTGACTCGGCGGCAGGCGATACACTTGAGAACATCGCCAGCAAAAGCAGCGGCCATACGCCGGTTATCATTACCTTTTTCACTGTCGCTCCCCCTGCGGTTGCATCACCGCCTCGTCCAATCTTTCCAGCTCAACACCGACCAGCGCACGCAACTTCTCCCAGGCCAGCGCGGTGTCAAAATCGTTTTTAATCAACGCCAGTTGCGCATCACTCAAGCGCACCATGGCGTCACCCAAATCCGCCGTCACCTCCATCTCATAATTGGCACGACTGCGATCAAGATAAAGTTCACGATAATCCAGTTCGCTCGCGGCCTGCTCCCGCCGCAGGGCCAGACGTTGTAACTCGAACCAGTTCTCCAGTAGCGCCTGACGCAAATCCTGGCGCGACTGCGACAATTTTGCCCGTAAGCGCATCACCTCGGCCTGCGCCGCGGCAATGGCAGAATCGATACGATTACCATTGTAGATAGGCACGCTCAAAGTAACCCCGGCACGCCAGGTGTCACTAGAGCCCAGTTCCCGGCTGTAACTGGAGGCCTCCAGTTCGCCATTTAGCTGCGGTAACTTCCCACTACGCACACTGCTCACTCGCTGCTGCGAGGCCTCCAACTCTAACTGTAGTGACTGCAGCGAGGTATTGTGTTGCTGCGCCAGCGCCAGCAGTGACTCATATTCGGGGAGTGGTCGCTCGGCATGGTCAAAGCTGGGGGACACCAGATCTGCCGGCAGCTGTCCAGGCAGGTTCAGCAGATTCGCCAGTTGTGAGCGTGTCAGGCGCTGTCGCGATTCGCTATTTAACAAACGATAGCGAATGCCTTGATAGTGACTCTCCTGCTCCAGCACCTCGATGTCGGAGGTCTGTCCCAGCTCCTGGCGATTACGTAATCGGTCCAGCGTAATATAGGCGACCGCCAATGCCTCGTTGTCGCGAAAGTTTTCCTGATCGGCAAGCAGCACCGCGAAGAAGGCACGCATAATGGCTATGCGGTGCTGATCTCGCTCAGAGTGATAGCGCACCGCCATCGCCTGAGACTCACTGCGTGCCGCCTGTTGCAGCGCGGTCGTGCGGCCAAAATCGTAAAGCGATTTGCGTACAAAAAGTGAGCCCTTGTGATCGTCCGTAACCTCGTCACTCATTGACGAGGGGGGCTGTACCCAACGGGCCCGCGCCTCTAGGGAGACACTCAGGTCATCCTCTGCCTCGCTCGATTGCAGGCGCGCCTGTGCCGCCTGTTGCTGCGCTCGTGCCTGCTGCATGGCGGGGTGCGCGGAATCGACCAACGAGAGGGCGTACTCCAGTGTCAGGGGTTGCGGTAACTCGGCTGACTCCTGGGCATCAGCCCCCACCGTCATAAATCCAAGAAAAAATAGTAGTGTACGAGAAGACTTCCGCACCGCACCCGTTGCCATAGCTTCTATTTCTTTTTGCTGCGTTTAAAACGGGTAAAGGAGAGCTTCTCATGATGGCCTTCTGCCACGTACTCACCCATTAACATAAACTCATTTACGCCGGAGGTCTTCCCTGTGTGACGATGAATACGCTTGCCCGCAAGATCATAAAACGCAATCACCGGGGTGGCACGCACGCGGTTCTTCTTAAAGGCAAAATCCTTTTGCGACATATGCTCGCCGCTAAAGTCGACTATCTCCACGTCGCCCTCGATATCGACAGCGAAAAGGAGGAAGTTTTTACGGTAATACTCCTGCACCGCGACCTGATTGAGCACATTGCCCTTCATATAGTGACAGAAGGGGCATTCATCCATCTCGAAGAAGAGCAACACCCCTTTCTTCCCCTCATCACGCGCGGTCTGCAACTCCTCAGAAAAGTCGCCGAAGGTTTCATTAAAAAAATACTGGTAGGGATCGCGCGGCGCCTCAGCCTGAACGACACCGCCACAAAAAGAGGCCATAATTAACATGATACGTAGCAAACGATGTTTCATTATTCTTCCCCGCTATTAACGCCTAACCGTCTTATCCGGCACATAGGAATTGATGAACTCTTCAATCGCATCAGAGGTTACGGCCCCCACATGCTTTACCACCGCAATACCATCGGGGTCGATGAGATAACTGGTTGGAAAATTATCCACGTTATCAAACGACGGCATATTCTCCACCATCGGCACAATCGGATAGGTCAAAAAGTTATCATCGACAAACTGCTCCAGAGCCTCTGGCTGCAACATCTCCATATCAATGCCGATGACTACGGCATCGCGGTCCTTGTGCGACTCATGAAAAAGTACCAGTTCAGGGAGCTCCTCAAGGCAGGGCGGACACCAGGTCGCCCAGTAATTGAGCACTACCCATTTGCCGCGGTAGTCGGAGAGCTTAAGCTGCTTGCCATTCATGTCGGTCAGCTCAAGATCAACCGGATTGGCTAACAGCGGTTGACTACTCAACAGCACCAGAAGGAGCAAAAGTCGTTTTAACATGTGGCTCTCCATAAAATCGATGGATATTAGTTACGACAGGATAACAGGCGAGAAAGTTTCTCGCCCGCTAGAAGCTATTTATTTGTGTGCTTATCATCCGCGGCATGAGAGAGGTAGAGCGCCAGCCCCAGCAAGCTAATGCCTGCAGCCAGATAGAGCAGGTCCAACGGTGATTTAAAGGTCATGCTGATCGCATGTTCAAAGAACTTAACGATCAATATCATTAGGATCACCTTGGCCAGCCGCCCCTTGAGGTCATCCAGACTGGTGATCAACAGCACATTGGATGAGGTTTCGGATTTCTCGGCCTGATCAATCTTACTGATGAATAACTCGTAGAGGCCGAGCGAGAAGATCAGCAACACCGTTGCCAGCAGGTAGCCATCAACGATCTCTACCACATGGGTAATGGTGGCACTACGTAGCGCATTGCGTGCCACGGCATCCAGAGCCGGGGACGCATACTCACCAAGGTGGCTGATCATGTAGTAGGCATCGATTGTCGCCATGTAGAACACCGCCAGCGAACTGAAGAGGCTGGCAACCACCGCAAACAGTACCGAGAAGCGACTCTCCCACAAAATCCCTTCAAAAAACTTTTCTACCGCCTTCATCAAACTACCCGCTTGTTGCACTACAGAGCTTAAATTTAAGATCTTAACAGACAAAAGAAAAGGGCCCCGTTAGGAGCCCTTGACTAAGTTTGCTGTCTCGCCCGAATTAGCGAGCGAGGTAAGCCTCGTCGCTGGCCTCTACAACACCAATCGACCACGCGCCACGGTTACGGGCGTGGTTAACAGCGGCATCAACATCGGCAGCAGATACATCACGCGCGATGGAGAGGTTCTGGCCGGGGAAGATCAGGTCAGCGTCCTGAATCTGGCTGCGATTAGCTTTGTAGATCAGCGGCCACTGGTAAGGGTTGCCGTAAATCTCGCTTCTGGCTGAGATACCCCACAGGGTGTCACCAGAAATGACCGTGTAGCTATCGCTGGCGGCCGCCACCGGGGCAGGCTGTTCCGCCTTCGCCATCTCGGCCTGCTTCTGCCTCAGGGCATTTTCTGCCTGACGGCGAGCCTGATTAGCCAGTTGAATCGCCAAACCGGTATCACCCGCCTTAAGCGCCTCTTCGGCCTTCTTAATCAAGTCGTCGGTGTCGCGCCAGGCAGCGCCCGCCGCCTTGGCCTTGTCATTGGCAGCCTTGGCATCAGCAATAGCACGCTGCGCAACAACGGTCTGATCTTCAACCGGCTCAGGCTCAGGGGTACTGGCACAACCTACAGCAATGCTCAGAACCAGGGCAATCATCGCCGTAATTTTTAATCCTTTGAAAAGTTTCATCGTCTATATGACTCCGCCGTTAGTTTTATTCGTTAAGTTTAGTTAAGTTAATGAAATACTCGCATATTGAGAGTGAAAGTAGCACCTGCTGCAAAACCCTGTCAAGGCTAAGGCCGTGACCCTGTCCACAGTTTTATAGCACCGATGCGAAATGGCTACTCGGTCCTCGCTGCCAACGCCTCATCTCTCGCCTTGATTGCCAGAGCCTTGGCCACGCTGGCCGCCATTCGTGCCGCTTCGTATTCCCCCTGATTGAGGGTCTTGGTCGCCAGCTCCATCGAATCCTCTGCGCTGCGTAACTTCTGCTCGGCGTACTTCTCGGCCTGCGCCTCACGTGCCGCCTCCAGTGCCTGGCGCGCATCACTCATCTCCTGAACCGGGGGCACGATACTGCACGCCGAGACCAATATCACAATAAAAAGTAAAAAATTATGTAGATTCAATGACATATGTTCTCTGGATAACTTCTTCTTGCCAACGTTATCGTAAGGGGAAATATAGCTCGAAACGCTATCACTGCCCCTATAGGCTGTCAAGCAAAGAGCGGCTAGAATAGGGCCTTCCTATTAGAGTAATAAAATTGGCCCTGAAATGAAGATTTATCACAATCCCCGCTGCAGTAAGTCGCGTCAAACCCTGCAACTGCTCGAAGAACGAGATATCAATGCCGAAGTGGTGGAGTACCTGAAGACCCCCCCAAGCAAAGAAGAGCTGGGCGAGATCCTTGATTTACTCGGCCTGGAGCCGCGTCAGCTGATGCGTACCAAGGAGGCCGAGTACCAGGAGTTAGGACTGGCCGATGCGTCACTCAGTCGTGAGCAGTTGATCGAGGCGATGGTGGCCACTCCCAAACTGATTGAGCGCCCCATTGTCATCAACAACGGCAAGGCAGCGATTGGCCGTCCGCCCGAAACCGTACTGGATATCCTCTAATGGCCGAAATACTGGTTCTCTATTACAGCCGCCATGGTGCCACAGCTGAGATGGCACGACTCATCGCCCGCGGCGTTGAGGAAATCGACGGCATGTCGGCACGCCTTCGCACCGTACCCGAGGTCTCCACCGTCTGCGAGGCCACCGCCGATAGCGTCCCCGACGAGGGTGCACCCTACGTGGAACTGGATGATATGAAGGCATGCACAGGGCTGGCCCTGGGCAGCTCAACACGCTTCGGCAACATGGCCGCACCGCTGAAGCACTTTATCGACAACACCAGTCCACTCTGGCTTTCGGGCTCGATGATCGGCAAACCTGCGGCGGTTTTCACCTCCACCTCCAGCCTGCACGGTGGTCAGGAGAGCACCCTGCTATCGATGATGCTGCCACTACTGCACCATGGCATGTTGATCACCGGTCTGCCCTATAGCGAAACCGACCTGCTCCACACCACCGGCGGCGGCACCCCCTATGGGGCGAGCCACCACGCCGGACCGGATAACAAGCTGCCGCTGAGCGAGGCTGAGCACCGCCTCTGCGTTGCCCTGGGTAAACGCCTGGCAAACGCGGCCAGGGCGCTGGAGGGTACCACCCATGGATAAACTCCGCCGTGCCCGCATCCTTGCCCTCTGCGGTTACTTCGGGCTATTGCTGCTGCTACCACTGTGGTACGGCTGGCTATCCCCCTCACAACTCTCTCTGGGGCTGGTGCTGGGGTTTCTATTAGTACCGCTGCTGTTTCCGCTACGGGGCCTGTTACAGGGGCGTCCCTACACCTACGCCTGGGCGGCCTTTCTCGCCCTGTTCTACCTCATTCACGCGGTGGTCGAACTCTATAGCAGTCCACAGGATCGTTATCTGGCGCTACTGGAATTACTACTGAGTCTGGCGTTTTACATCGGCTGTGTGAGCTACGCCCGTCTGGGCGGGCGCGAGTTGAAGAAGCGTAAAGCAGAAGAGGCTAGCGAATAAAGGTACGAACAAAGGGAATTGTAAGTTTACGCTGTGCCGCCAGCGAGCCCTCATCGAGTCTATCCAGCAGAGCAAACAGGTCATGCATATTGCGTGAACCGTGGCTGAGCAGATAGTCCGCCACCTCGGGGGGCAACTCCATACCACGCTGTTTTGCCCGCATCCGCAGGGCCTCTGATTTTTCTCCATCCGCCAGGGGCTGAAGCTGAAACACCGGCCCCCAGCCGAGGCGTGACAACAGGTCGGGCAGGGTAATACCGAGAACCGCCGGGGCGGCGTTACCCGCCGCGATCATGCGATGCCCGGCATCACGCATGCGGTTGTAGAGATGAAACAGTGCCAGCTCCCACTCACTATTCCCCGCCAGCAGCTCCAGATCATCGATCGCCACCAGCGCCATCTGCTCCATCCCCTCCAGCATCTGTGAGGACATCACCATGCACTCGGCCAACGGCAGGTAGGCGGCCAGCCCCTGCGCCTCGCTCACCTCATGGCAGGCGGCCTGCAACAGGTGGCTACGCCCGCTGCCGATGGCTCCGCCAAGGTAGATAAAGGGCTCGCTGGCCGCTTGCAGGGCATGCACTACGGCGGCATTGGAGCCGGGGTAGAAGTTGGCAAAGGTGGCGCTATCGCGCAGGCCGATACGCAGGGGGAGCTGTTGATGGGAGGAACTCATGGCACTCATGGCTCTTGTGGCCCTTGGGGCGACTCTTCTGTTTTCGCGTAAAGGCTGCTGCCGACATAACGCTCGTGCGTATAACGCAGCACCACCATCACCACCGCCGCCACCGGCAGGGCGAGCAGGATACCGAAAAAGCCGAACAGTTGACCACCGGCCAACACCGCGAAGATCACCGCCACCGGGTGCAGGCCGATCTTCTCACCCACCAGCATCGGGGTCAGTAACATCCCCTCGATCATCTGGCCGATGCCAAAGACGATAAGCACGTAGAGCAGTGGCATTAGCTCCTGAAACTGCATCAGGGCGGCGATCCCGGCGACTATAATGCCGACGATAAAGCCGAGGTAGGGGACAAAACTCACCACCCCGGCCAGCATACCGATCAGCACCGCGAGTTCCAGCCCGACAATACTTAGGCCAACCGAATAGATCACCCCCAGCGCCAACATCACCGTAAGCTGGCCACGCAGGAAGGCCCCCAACACCTCATCGGAGGAGCGGGCAATACGCACCATCAGGGGTTCATAGCGACGCGGGATCAGCTCATGCACCCGTGCCACCAGAATGTCCCAGTCGCGCAACATATAGAAGGTGACCACCGGGATCAGCACCAGATTGGCGAGCATCGCCAACAGGGTCATGCCCGATTTGGAGATCACGCCGACCACCCCCTTCACCGCCCCGCCCGCCTGTTGCCACTGTTCGCGCAGCGACTCCTGCAGGGCCACCGGGTCAAGGAGCGGGCCCTCAAAACCGAGGCGCTCGCTCAACGCCGGAATAGCCGTGTGCTGTAGCCAGTGCAGATAGACCGGTAGCTTGCTGATCAGCAAGCCCACCTGGCGCTCCAGCATCGGCACCAGCACCACCAGCAGCAGCAGGGCAATCAGTGTCAGGGTGACAAAGACGCTCACCACCGAGAGGGTGCGCGAGAGCTTGTGTGCCTCTAGCCTGTCCACCAGCGGGTCGCCAATATAGGCCAGCACCGCAGCGATCAGGAACGGGGTCAGAACCGGGGCCAACAGGTAGAGCAGTACTCCACCAAAACCCAGCCAGGCCAACAGAAACCATTTTTGTGACTCACTCATTCCCTTCCCTCTTCTCTCCTTTTTCCCGACAGCGATGCGCACGGTGCGCCCACTCCCAGACATAATTTCCACCACTCAGCAGGGAGGTCGCTGCCACTACCGCAATCAGAGTAGTCATCCCCCAGACCGGCAGGGCCAGACCCAGCGGCATCACCATCACCAGCAATACCAGGAGGATTTGAAACAGGGTGTTGGCCTTGCTAATGCGGGTCGGCTCCATCTCTATCTCACCGCAGAGGCGGTGATAGGCCAGCGCACCGGAGATGATCATCACATCACGTGCCAGCACAATCACCACCAGCCACAACGGCAACAGCCCCATCCAGCCGAGGGTGGCGTAGGTGCAGAACATCAATAATTTATCGGCCAGGGGGTCGAGGATCGCCCCCAGTCGCGAACGCCAGTCAAAACGGCGTGCGAGAAATCCATCGAGGCCATCACTGGCTCCGGCCAGTGCAAACAGCACCAGCACCGTGGCAAACTCATCGCGCAGCAGCAATACCACGATGGGTATCACCAGCAGAATACGCACCACACAGATCAGATTGGGGATGTCTCGTGCTTTCACGACAGCAGGCGGTAGACCAGCTCCTGTAGCGGAACCACCTGCGGCTGTAGCGGCAGCACCTCGGCGTCTTCCTTGAGCGTGTCGCTCCCGACCTCACCCGCAGCGGGTTCTACTGGCGACGGCGAAACCTCGACGGATTGCGAGCGCAATTCCATCGGCGATTCGGGCTGCAACACCTCTGGCGGCGGCTCTACCTCTGCCAGCATATCGCCCATCGTGATCGCCTGTAGTACGGTTTCCCGACCACCCTCGATCTCGACCAGAAAACTACTGGAGGTGGCATCGGTCTTTCGCAGCGTCACCGCCGAAACCCCGTGCAATGACAGCAGGTAGTCGTTAATGCGACGGAAATCATCCATCGTCGTGACACCTTCTATGCGTAGCGCCAGCTGATCCATTCCAGGATCGCTGCTCGCGGCAAAACGCTGCGACAGGTAATCACTGATGCCACCCACACCACTGGCAATCACCGTGCGCACATCCTTCGCGCGCTGCTGCCACTCGTACTGGTCGCCCTGATAACGCAAGGTCCAGCGCCCCTCCCACTCTTTACCCAGTGGATAGAGCTTGCCAATAAGTACCGCCTGAGTTTCATAGCGTAGCGAGGCCGACTCGATATTATCGACAAAGCCGCCCCACACATCGACCGGGCGCACCTTTGACTGATCGGTCAGATCCAGCAACGGCAAACGTAACGGAATAGCCCGACGTTGTGCCTCGGACTCCAGCACCTCGCGAACCAGTCCTTGATCATTGGCACCCACCAGCACCCGGCGCGAGCCCTCATCCACCGCCAGCCACACCAGGGTGCTTGGACGGGCGGTACCCCACACGTTAAAGCCGAAGCGACGTAACAGGTTGTCGATACTGACACTGTCGAAACCGACCCACAGCAACAGTCGATTCTCGGCAGCCCCCCCCTTGCCCTTATGCCGCTTCTCGGCTGGCATCGCCTCATTGCGATAACGGTACTGCTGCACGTAACGGGCAGCATCCTCCATCGCGCTCTTAATCACCGGCTCGCTGAGCACGGCAGCGGAACCACTCACCTTGAGCAGCACCGCCGCCATTGCCTCGGCCATCGCGGTGGCGCGTGTCGCACGCCCCTGATCGGCCAGCTCCACCTCGGCCTCATACAGCCCCTCGAGTTGCGCCGCCTGTGCCGGCAGCCCCCAGATAAACAGCCATCCGCAAAGCGTCATAAATTTAAGGTATCTCATGTGGGGGGAAGCTATGTCACTGCCCGGCTCAAGTCAAGACACAGCAGGAAGACGGCGCGCCAACGTGCTGGTAGAATACGCCGTTCTTTTTTCCGGCCACCAGGCCGATGGCCTCTTTAGGAGAGCAGCACCGTGAGCGACGACAAACAGCAATCTTCCGGCCTTAGCTACCGTGATGCCGGTGTAGACATCGATGCCGGCAACAGCCTGATCGAGCGCATCAAGCCCCACGCCAAGCGCACCCTGCGCCCCGGCGTAATGGGCGGGCTGGGTGGCTTCGGCGCACTGTTCGAGGTACCGCTGGATCGCTACAAGGAGCCGGTACTGGTCTCCGGCACCGATGGCGTCGGCACCAAGCTGCGACTGGCGATGATGATGGGCAAGCACGACACCATCGGTATCGACCTGGTGGCGATGTGCGTCAACGACCTCATTGTCGGCGGTGCCGAGCCGCTGTTCTTCCTCGACTACTACGCCACCGGCGCCCTCAACGTCGATGCCGCCAGCGATGTGATCAAGGGCATCGCCGATGGCTGTGAACTCTCCGGCTGTGCCCTATCCGGTGGTGAGACCGCCGAAATGCCCGGCATGTACGAGGGCGAGGATTATGACCTGGCCGGTTTCTGCGTCGGTATCGTCGAGAAGAGCAAAATCATCGACGGCTCCAAGGTGAAGGCCGGCGACACCATTATCGGTATCGCCTCCTCCGGTGCTCACTCTAACGGCTACTCGCTGGTACGTAAGGTGCTGGAGGTCAGCGGTGCCAGCCTCGATGATGACCTCGCCGGTCGTCCGCTGGGCGAGCAGTTGCTGGAGCCGACCCGCATCTACGTCAAGCCGCTGCTGGATCTGATCGCTAAGGTCGATGTCCACTCACTGTGCCACATCACCGGTGGTGGCCTGCCGGAGAACCTGCCGCGCGTGCTGCCCGAGAACTGCCGCGCCGTCATCGACGGGACCAGCTGGCAGCGCCCCGCCGTCTTCGGCTGGCTGCAGCAGCAGGGCAATATCGCCGAGAGCGAGATGTACCGTACCTTTAACTGTGGTGTCGGCATGGTGGTGGTGGTTGATGCCGCCCAGGCGCAGCAGACCATCGATGTGCTCAAGGCGAATGGTGAAGAGGCGGTCGTCATCGGCTCCATTGAGGAGTACAGCGAGGGCGAGCAGGTCATCATCAAGTAATGTCCGCCACAAAGCTCCCCATCGTCGTCCTCATCTCGGGCGGCGGTTCCAATCTCCAGGCGATCATCGACGCCGCCGCCGATGACGGGCTGCCGGTGGAGATCCGCGCCGTGATCAGTAACAAGGCCGATGCCTACGGGCTGGAGCGGGCCAGACAGGCTGGCATCGAGACCGTGGTCATCGACCACACCCGCTTCGACAGCCGTGAGGCCTTCGATGCCGAGCTCAGCCGCACCATTGATGGCTATCAACCGCAGCTGGTGGTGCTGGCCGGATTCATGCGCATCCTTAGTGATAATTTCGTCCACCACTACGAGGGGCGGATGCTCAACATCCACCCCTCACTGCTGCCCCGCTACAAGGGCACCAACACCCACGCCCGCGCCATCGAGGCGGGCGACAGCGAGGCCGGTTGCAGCGTGCATCTGGTCACCGCCGAACTCGACTCCGGTGAGGTGCTGCTACAGGCACGGGTGCCGATCCTTGAGGGCGATACAGCAGAGACCCTGGCTGCTCGTGTGCTGGAGCAGGAACATGTGATCTATCCTGAGGCGATTCGGCAGTTTGCGAGCCGGGTTTTAGAGGGCTAATAGAAGGAAATACAACAATACTGTTGTGCGACAGGGTTGTTGTGCCGTCTGGTAATTTACCGAGGATTGAATTGCCCTAAACAAAAGCCTGTTTAGATCCCCCTCTCCCCAACCCATCTCCCTTGGGGAGAGGGGCTTTTTCTGCCATCAGGCTGACCCACTCTAACGCCAAATTCTGAAGTCACTATTGCTATCCCCTCTCCTTCAAGGAGAGGGTAAGGGAGAGGGGGGATCAATATAGTAATTTTAGTACCGTAGGTTGGGGTGAACAGACGTAAACACCAATAGATTCTACCTACCGTGTTGGGGTTTGTTTCTCAGCCTAGCCTACGCGCTACGCCTCCTAAGCGACCAAAGGCGACCTTATCTGGATGGTAGCGAGATACCCGCTCCTAGCCAGAAGTGAACATTCTATCACCAAGTACGATTAAGTATGAGAAGTAGCGCTTGAAATAATGTCCTGTTCCTGCGAACACATACCTCTGCCATCTTGCAGTAATAAAGCCAGCAGCAACTGCGTGGTGGGAAGATCCATTTCCCATTAATCCACGATCAACCTACTTAGGGTAGAGCCGTAACATCTACACGGAAGGCATCATCCACCCCGTTGGTATCCCCGCTAACCAAATTACCAGCCGCTGAATAGTAGACCACGTAACGGCCATCTGCGCTGATCTCGGGGAAGACACTGGCACCGTTGGCTTGGGTCCCGGCCGCATCCACCGATACACGGGTAGTGTCACCGGTTTGCCTGTCATGCCTGAAGATGTCCGACACCATATTGCTATCCCCTGTCACCAGGTTAGTGGCATTAGAGTAGAAGGTCACATAACGGCCATCATCACTGATTGCCGGACTATTGCTATTTTCATAGTCTGTGGACTGCGTACCGTCAGAGGCCACCGATACGCGAGTGGTGGTATCACCCACAGTATCCCGCACGAAGATATCGTAGGCCACGTTGGTGTCTCCACTCACCAGATTATTTGCGGAGGATTCGAAGGCGACAAATTGCCCGTCGGCACTGATGGTCGGTTTGCGACTCGGGTTGGTACCCTGATTGCCACTCGAGTCGACCGAAACGCGAGTGGTGATACCGGTGGCAGTTTCATAAAGGAAAATATCCGTCTTGCCATTCGTATCCCCCGTCACCAGGTTGGTAGCATCAGACTCAAAGGCTACGAACTTGCCATCGGCGCTGATTGCCGGGTAGATACTGTTGCCATCCGCCTCACTGCCATCGTGACCCATCGAGATACGCGTGGTTGTACCACTGCCTGTGTCATGCAGGAATATATCGATCACGCCGTTGGTATCACTGCTCACCAAGTTGGTTGCATTGGAGTAGAAGACTATTTTTGTTCCATCCGCACTGATGTCTGGATAGAAGTTATCACCGTTTGACGAGTTACCGGCCGAATCCACCGAGACCTGGGTGGAGGTACCTGCCTGAGTATCATGCAGGAAAATTTCGGTGAGTACACGGAAGGCCACGTAGCGGCCGTCAGCATTGATTGCCGGATCTCGACTGTCGCCAACAAACTCGTTACCCGCATAGTCCACCGAGACCCGAGTAGTTGTACCAGTACCGATATCGTGGAGGAATATATCCTGATAGCCGTAACTATCACCGGCCACCAGATTGTCAGCAGCTGAACGGAAGGCCACATAGCGACCATTGGCACTGATGACTGGGCTACCTGTTAGGAAGAAATTGCTGCCAAGTGCCTGGTTGCCGAATGAGTCTACTGATACTCTGATGACGGGAGCCAAAGACGCAGGATCGACCGTAACAGTGACCGTTGCCGTATCCGTACCACCATGACCATCACTCACGGTATAGGTAAAGGTGTCGTCCCCCACATAGCTACCGGTGGGCGTGTATTCAATCCCCCCGGTTACGATGGCTGCGGTACCACCCTGTGCTGTTGGCGAGTCCACGGCTATCACGCTGAGGTTGTCCCCGTCAGCATCGGTATCATTGGCCAGCACATCGATTGTTAACGGAGTGTCCTCTACGGTACTCGCCGTGTCGTTCACTGCAACAGGTGGTGTGTTTGGTGCAGCAGTTACCGTGATCGTAACCGTCGCTTTATCCGTACCACCATCAAAGTCACTCACGACATAGATAAAGGTGTCTTCACCGATGTAGCCACTGGCAGGCTGATACACAATCTCCCCGGCTACGATGGTGGTGGTACCGCCCTGTGTTGTTGGCGAGTCCACGGCTATCACGCTGAGGTTATCCCCGTCAGCATCGGTATCATTGGCCAGCACATCGATTGTTAACGGAGTGTCCTCCACGGTACTCGCCGTGTCGTTCACCGTGATGGGGGGCGTGTTAGTCACCGTAATCGTGACGGTCGCTGGGCTTGGTGTGCCTGTTACTTGTCCATCACTAACGCTATAAGTGAAAGTATCGGTACCACTGAAGCCTGGATTGGGTGTATACAAAAATAACTCAGATGAATGACCTCCTGTGACGGTACCGTGGGCAGGTTCACTTGTAGTAAAAGGAAGAAGTGTATCTCCGTCCACATCGTAGTCATTCGCCAGTACATCGATTTGTACCGGAGTATCTTTTGTAGTGGTGGCGAAGTCATCCACCACCACCGGCAGTATATTTACTGAACCATCCCGAATGGCGAGATCGACGGTAGCGTAGTCGGTGCCACCTCTTCCGTCACTCACGGTATAGCCAAAGACTCGTCGCCCCACAAAGCCACTTGTGACCGTATATTCAATCCCCCCGGGCACGATGGTAGCAGTGTCATCATATAGTAACGGGTCTACGGCTATCACGCTGAGGTTATCCCCGTCTGCATCGGTGTCATTGGCAAGCACATCGATTGTCACCGGAGTATTCACTAAGGTGGTTGCGCGATCGTCATTCGCGATGGGGGGCGTATTAGGTTTCGTTAACACTGAGACAGTGACGAACGCGGTGCTCGTGCCACCGTAGCCATCGCTGATGGTATAAGTAAAGGGGTCCGTGCCGGCAAAATCTATATCAGAGGTGTAGCTGACCGTTGTTGAAGATGCGATGGTGACGACGCCATGGAATGGCTGTGTCACCCCGGTTATACGAAGGTTGTCACCGTCGGCATCGCTATCATTGAACACCACGTCGTGGGTCACTGATAAACCCTGAACGGCTGTAAAAGCGTCATTAACAGCTACAGGAGGCGTGTTTGGTGTAACCGTGAGATTGACCGACGCGACTGCCGTACCGCCGAGGCCATCGCTAATCATGTAGAAGAAGTCATCGGCGCCGCTGAACCCGGGTGCCGGCAGGTAACTAATGATTGAGGTGGAGACGCCAGAGGTATTGCCGTTGGCTGGTTGAGCCACAGCAACAATGCTGAGCGGATCCCCATCAAGATCATAGTCGTTACTTAGAACGTTGATCTGTATCGGCTCAGGTGCGGATTCTCTCACGGTGGCGGGGTCATCGACAGCCACTGGATCGTTGTATTTATCCCTAATAAAAACAGTAACTGACGCTTTTGCAACAGCGCCTTTATGGTCTCTTACTTCGTAGGTAAAGGTGTCGGTACCGGTGAAGCCAGTAATTGGCTTATAGTTGATACCCATGGCTTCAATAGTAGCCGTGCCACTGGTTGGCACACTCACCGACGTAATTTGATTATCAATGCCAGAATCATTGGCCAGCACATCAATCAATACCGGGGCATTCATAAAAGTGGTGGCACCGTCATTAGCTGCTGCCAGGCCTTCGGTATTAGCGGCTATAACGCTAATCGACACTGTGGCAGAGACCGCTTCAGCAGAAGGACTATCAATACTGTAAGTAAAACTATCGGTGCCGATGAAGCCTGTGTCGGGCTGGTAACTTATGCCCTTACCTTCCGGCAGGATTGCGATGGTGCCATGGAGCGGCCATTCGGCATCCGCAATGTATATGTCTGGGCCTACATCATTGTCCAGAACATCAATCCACACTACCATGCCCTCAACAGTAGTTGCATCGTCGTCAGTCGCAACCAGAGTCGCCCCCCCGCCACCACTGGTACATCCGTTTAAAGCCAGCAGGCTCAGTAAAATAAGCAGCATCGCTGGGGGTGTCATTAAACGTGTGCTAATTGTTGTGAGTGCCATCAAACCCATGACAGATTATTCCTTTTTTTAAACTTACTCAGCCTAAAACGGGAGGTGCCTCATAAATAGCCGGAATCACATGTATAATGACTACCCACAACGATGGCGCGGTTACAGCCCAAGGCTACTCTGAGGGACAAGAATAAGTTTAGCGCTAACATGAGGTGTTTCAACAATCTGGTACAACACTATCTATAGCATAGTTTACTTTCCGGCAGTGCTTGTGACTCCAATGACCATATTGGAGAGCTAACTAGTGTATGAGGCTGCTTTCTGCTGAAAGCGGCTGTGCGCGTCCATTGATCGTGAGGACCGCTACTGGCCGAAAACACACACAAAAAACGGGCGTCCCAGCCCGTCTTTTCTTTTCATCACAACCATGCAACTTAACGGTCGTAATTCGGCTCCGCCGCAATCTTGTGAATCGCCAGGTCGGCCCCTTCAAACTCCTCCTCTTCGGAGAGGCGAATTCCGACCATCTTCTTCAACGCGCCGTAGACGATGAAACCAGCGGCGGTGGCGATGCTAACGCCAATCACAGTGCCAGCGAGCTGACCCATGAAGGTCACACCACCCATGCCACCGAGGGCCTCCAGGCCGAAGATACCGGCGGCGATGCCGCCCCAGGCTCCGCACAGGCCATGCAGCGGCCAGACACCGAGCACATCGTCGATCTTCCATTTGTTCTGCACCAGGGTGAAGGTCCAGACGAACAGACCGCCGGCGATGAGGCCGGTGATCAATGCGCCCATTGGATGCATCAGGTCGGAACCGGCACAGATCGCGACCAGACCGGCGAGCGGGCCGTTGTGGACGAAGCCGGGGTCGTTTTTACCGGTGATTAAGGCGGCGAGGATGCCACCGACCATCGCCATGAGTGAGTTGACGGCGACCAGACCGGAGATCCCATCGACACTCTGCGCCGACATCACGTTAAAGCCGAACCAGCCGACGGTAAGGATCCAGGCACCCAGGGCGAGGAAGGGGATGCTTGAGGGCGGGTGGGCGTAGACCTCACCGTTCTTGCCATAGCGTCCCTTGCGATGACCCAGCAATACCGCCGCCCCCAGTGCAATCCAGCCACCCATCGCATGCACCACCACGGAACCGGCAAAGTCGTGGAATTCGGCACCGAAGGTGGCGCCAATCCAGGCCTGAACGCCGTAGTTACCGTTCCAGGTGATCCCCTCAAAGAAGGGGTAAACAAGCGCCACCAGCACAAAGGTGGCCGCCAGCTGCGGATTAAACTTGGCCCGCTCGGCGATACCGCCGGAGATGATCGCCGGAATGGCGGCGGCAAAGGTGAGCAGGAAGAAGAACTTCACCAGCTCATAGCCATTTTTTGCGGTAAGGACCGGGGCGGCCTCGAAGAAACTCATGCCGTAGGCGACGCTGTAACCGATAAAGAAGTAGGCAATGGTTGAGACGGCAAAATCAGAAATGATCTTAACCAGTGCATTGACCTGATTCTTCTTGCGCACTGTGCCCACCTCAAGAAAGGCGAAACCGGCGTGCATCGCCAGCACCATAATGGCGCCCAACAGGACAAATAGAGTATCGATACCGCTCGTGTTTTCCATGTTTCTCCCCACAAATAAAAATGATTAGCGGCAATTGGGCAAGAATCACACCAACTTGGTGCCTTATGCAAAATCAGTGCGTTAGGCAAAGGTATGGTGCATCAGAACACCACGAGCGCACCACGAATGTGCAATCCAGAGAACAGCGCCCATTACTGGGGCATTGCTATCACGGTTTCAGCCCGCGTTTGCACCAGTAACAGAAGCGCCGGTAGAGACCTTCGCGGTTATCCATAAAAAAGCGGTAGAGCATCGGTGTGGCAAACAGGGTCAGCACCGTGGAGAAGGCGAGCCCCCAGACGATGGCGGTGGCCACCGGCCCCCAGATCAGCGAGTGCCCCCCCAGCCCCACGGCCAGCGAGAACAGCCCGGCGATGGTGGTCAGCGAGGTAATAATGATCGGGATAAAGCGCCTGCGCGCCGCATAGACCGTGGCATGCAGCACACTCATCCCCAGCGCAATCCGCTGGTTGGCGGCGGAGATCAGCACAATCGCGGCATTGACGGCAATGCCGCCCAGCGCCACCACCCCGTAGAGGGTATAGAGGCTGAGCGGATTACCGGTGATCCAGAGGCCAAGCAGCACTCCGGTAAGGGCCATCGGGATGGTGGCGATAATCAGCAGCGGCTGAAAGTAGCTCTCGAACTGGGTGCCGAGGATAAGGTAGATCATCCCCAGACCGAAGATGAAGAGGACGAAGATGGAGTCGAGGCTCTCGTTGATATCGTCCAGCTCACCTGAAAAATCGAGACTAATACCGGGATAGTCAGCGGCAATGGCCTGCCAGCCGGCTACCAGCGCGGCATTGGCGGCAACGGTGTCCATCACCTCCTTGTTAAGGTCGGCCTCCAGGGTGATGGCGCGGCGCAGGTTGTGGTGGCGGATGTTCGAGCGCCCATACTGCACCTGGTGATCTACCAGCTCACCCAGCGCCATCTCGCCGCCATTGGGCAGCGCCACCGGGGTGCGCAGCAGCGACGCCAGATCACTGTGCTGCTGCTCGGCCAGCACCCGCACCTCGACCTTCTCACCGCGCGCCTGCACGCTGGAGACCACCTCACCGTCACCCAGCATGCGGATCAGCCGCGACAGCACCGCAGGATTGAGTCCGGCCCGATTCACCGCGTCGTGGTTGAGAGTAAGCACTAACTCCATGCCACCGGGGCTGTCGTTATCGCTGATATCACTCACCCCGTCGATGGTGGCAAGTACCCCCTTTAGTCCATCCACGGCGGCACTGATCTGTGCAAAGTCATCGCCGCGCACCTTCACCTTAATCGGCTTCTCGGTGGGGGGGCCATCCTTCATCTCGAAGAAGTGGAGCTCGGCCACACCGGTGAGGTCTGCCAGCAGCGGACGCACCGCCTCCACCACCTCGTGGGCACTACGCATATCCCCCTGCTGCGGGTTGAGGCTAACCATCACCTGGGCGTAGTTGTTGCCGATCAGCGGTTCGGTCTCGGTAAACATCAACCCGGCATAACTCACCATGCCGCGCACCTCGCCTGCCAGCAGCCCGGCCTGAATGCGCTGCTCCGCCTCGCGACTCTTCTGCAGGCTCCGCTCCAGCGGCGTGCCCGGCGGCATCTCCACATTAATGTAGAAGAGGCGGATCGACTCCATGGCAAAAAAGTTGACGTTAATGCGACCGGTTGCCAGCGCCCCCACGGCAACCACGAACAGCAGTGCCACCACCGCCGCACCACGCCCGGGGTAGCGCATCGCCTTGACCAGGGCGCGTGAATACTTCACCTGCAGCCAGTGGGTAAGGCGTTCACGGTGGCGGTGTATGCGCGAGGGTTTGTTGAAGTTGACCCCCGCGCCGATCACATGAGAGGGGAGGATCCAGTAGGCCTCCAGCAGGGAGATCGCCAGCGCCAGGGTGACCACCAGCGGGATCACCATCATGAACTGGCCGAGGATGCCGGGCATCAGCATCAGCGGCATGAAGGCAGCCATGGTGGTCAGCACCGAGGTGGTGACCGGGGCGAAAACCTCTCGCAACGACTCCACCGCGGCCTTTGTCGCATCCATACCGTGGCGTACGCGATAGTAGATCCCCTCTACCACCACCACCGCATCGTCCACCAGCATGCCGAGGCTGATCACCACCCCCAGCAGGATCGAATTGTTCAGGGTCTGGCCGATATTGGAGAGCACCAGAAAGGTGCCCGCCAAGGTGAAGGGGATGCCGATGGTAATAAAGAAGGCGATGCGCGAACCGAGAAAGGCCCAGGTGACAAAGAGCACCAGGATCAATCCCAGCACCGCGTTGGTCTCCATCACATTGATGGCGTGGCGGGTCGAGGTGGTCTGGTCATCCACCAGCACCAGCTGCAGGCCAAAGGCATCAAGGGTTTTGTTGCGCTCTTCCATGAAACCATTCAGCCGCTCGATCAGCTCCAGGGTATTGGCACTCTCCTTTTTGAACACCGACATCAACATCGCCGGTTGCCCATCGAAACTGACCAGCCTCTCGGCCCGTTCACGTTCGCGCCGTACCTCGGCCAGCGCCCCCAGCGTTACCTCCCCCTGGGCGGTCACCACCGGCAGCGATTCGAGTAGACCGGGGGCCTCACCGGTGCCCACCAGTCGCAGCAGCACCTCACGGTTGTCCATGCGCACACTACCGGCGGAGATATCGCGAAAATAGAGGCTGACGGTATCGGCCAGGTCGCCGGGGCTCAGCCCCAGGGCACTGACCTGCGCCGGGTCAAACACCACCTTCAGTTCCGGGTCGAGCAGACCGATGGAGTCGACCCGGTCGATCCCCGTCAGCCGCTCCAGATCCTTGCCCAGCAGTCGCCCCTGCCGGCGCAGCTGCTCATCATTGGCCTGCCCCTGCAATACCAGACTGGCGGTGGGGAAGGCGCTGGCCGTGGTGATCTCATAGATAAAGGGGGAGCGTGCCACCTCGGGCAGCTCGGTATTCTCCACATTCTGCACCTCGCGACGCAGGTCGTTGAGACGCTTATCGAAGGTACGCGAATCCAGATCATTAAAACGTACCAGCACACTGGAGACCGACTCGCGGCTGGTGCTGGAGATAAAGCGGATGTCGGAGATCTTGGCAACTGCATCCTCCAGCGGGGTGGTGATCAGCTTCTCCACATCCTCGGCGGAGGCACCGGGCATCACTGTAGTGATCTGGATCCAGTTGAAGTTGATGCTGGGGTCTTTCTCGCGCGGCAGCATGTTGTAGGCGGCGATACCCAGCACCAGCACCAGCGCAAAGGTGAGGTTGGCGAGTACATGGTGCTGCAGCAGACGGGCCAGCATGGGTTACTCCACCACACTCAGGGGATCGCCATCATTAAGGCCGTAGCGCCCCTCCGTGATGATCAGGCTGTCGTCCGCGAGGTTCGGGGCCGCAGGGCTTCCCTCGCTTGCCCCCTCAATCACCACAAACTGCGCCTTCCCCTGATGCGCCACATAGACCCCCTGCTGACCGTCACGACGCACGATATATTCGGCGGGCAGATGGGCTCGGGGCTGTCGCCACAACAGCCGCCCGCTACTGCCCGGCGCGGCGCTGTTATCGACAAACTCCAGCCGCAGCTCGCGACTGCGCGAGAGGGGATCGAGCGCGGGCATGGTACTACGCAGCATCAGGGGGTAGCGTTTATCGTCCACCAGCAGGGCAAGCCCCTCGGCCCCCTGCAGCGAAGCGGCATCGAAGGCCTGCACCTGTGCCGAGACCTCCAGGGCCGAGAGGTCCAGCAGGCGCAGCAACGGCTTGCCCGGCTGTGCCTTTTCGCCAACGCCGATCAATCGCTCCACCACCACGGCCGGAAAGGGAGTGGTGATTTGGCAACGCGCCACATCGCGCCGAGCACGCTCCACTCCGGCCTCGGACCCGGCCAGCTCCGCCTGCAAGGCACCGGCATCGGCCTTGCGCTGGCGTAGCTGCTCATCGGAAAGACTCTTGCTCTTAATCAGCGAGCGGGCACGCGCGTACTGAAAACTGGCAAAATCAAGGCGGGCCTTGAGCGCATCGCGCCGTGCCATCGACTGCTCACGCGCATTGCGTTGGTCAGCGCACTCCAGCCTCATCAATTCGGCTCCCGCCGCCACCACATCGCCAACACGAACATGAATCTGCTCCACAATGGCGGTAATCGAGGCATCAATTCGGCTGTCATTAAGACTCAACACCTGGGCCGGGGCGCTCAACTCCGGATAGATCGCCAGTGCCGAAAAGGGCTCGGCACGCACCGCCCTGGGCTCTTGCGCTGCCGCCATCAGCGGGGTCAACAACAGCAACGAGAGCAAACCGACAATTCCTTCCTGGCGAGAGATGAGCATAACGAGTCCTTGGTAACTGAAAACAGGCAATAACCTGCTAAATATATCAGAGCCTCCTATCAACAGGACACCAGTGTGTGAGCCGGGTCATAGCGGGCCTGTGTCGGATGTGGCATAGTCCGATGCAGAAAAATGAGAGTCATGCCACGCCCACGCCAGCTGGGCGGGCCGGGATATAACTAAGGAGAGATAACGATGCAGAAGCGTGCTTTGGTGTTACTGAGTGCCCTTGCCCTTGGCGGCTGTGGTGCGGCCAAGGTAGACATGTACCGTGGCGATGCCGCCAACAGTGGTGCCTACAGCGGTGGCGTGAGCAAATTGAACCAGCTTGAGTGGAAATTTAACAGCAAGTCGCCCATCAAAACGCCCTCTGTGGTCAGTGACGGCACAGCCTACTTTGGCAACATTACGGGTTATTTCTTCGCGGTCGATGTCAAAAACGGCGCTGAAAAATGGCGATTCAAGTCAGAGGGCCCGATCAGCGGCGCCGCCGCTGTCAGCGCAGGCAGGGCCTATGTAGGGAGTCACGACGGTATGGTCTACGCCATCGATACCGCCACCGGCCAGCAGGTATGGAAACTCTCCACCGGCGCATCGGTCACGACCTCCATAGCACTGGTCGAGGGCACCCTTTATGCGGGTAACGTTGCCGGTAAACTCGTCGCTATCGATGCGGCCAACGGCAGTGAGCGCTGGCAGTTCGATGCCGGTGCCGCCATCTACTCCTCCCCGGCCGTGGCCAACGGCCTGGTGTTCTTTGGTAGCGACAACATGAATCTGTTTGCGGTTGAAACCAGTAGCGGTAACGAACGCTGGCGTTTCACTACCGGTGGCAAAATTCACGCCGCACCGTCGGTACGCAACGATGTGGTCTACATCGGTAGTCAGGACAACGCCTTTTATGCGGTCGATGTCGCAACCGGCCAGCAGAAGTGGCGCTATCGCACCACCGGGGCCATCAATAGCGCCGCCGCTATCGGCAGCAACATGGTCTATGTGGGCAGCAGTGACAACCACCTCTACGCCCTCGACACCTCGACCCAGCGTCCCAAGTGGAAGTTCAAAACAGGCGACTGGATCAGCGCCGGGCCGGTTCTCGGTAATGAGATCGTCTATGTCGGCGGCTACGACAAAAAGATGCACGCCATCAATGTCAGCAGCGGCAAGGAGAAGTGGAAGCTCGATACCCAGGGGGCAATTACAGGCTCTGCGGTGATTGACGGCGACCGCATCTACTTTGGCAGCAGCGACGGCTTCTACTACTCCGTTCGCTAGGCTCTATACACCATGGGCACCACCGGGTGTGGTGCCTATTTTTTCTCCCTTCCCTTCGCCTCATCCCACAGCGCATCCATGCGCTCAAGTTCCGCCTCTTCGAGCGAGCTCCCCTGCGCCGTAAGACGCGCTTCAACATAGTGAAAACGACGCACAAATTTCGAGTTGGCTGAACGCAGGGCCTGTTCGGGATCGACACCGGCGTGGCGCGCCAGATTGACGCAGGCAAAGAGCAGGTCGCCGATCTCATCGTGCAACGCCTGCGGCTCATCCCCCTTCAGCTCCGCACGTACCTCCTCGATCTCCTCGTGGATCTTGTCAAATACCGGAGAGATCTCAGGCCAGTCAAAACCGGCTCGCGACGCACGCTTTTGCAACTTCTCCGCACGACTCAGGGCGGGCAAGCCCAAGGTCACCCCATCAAGCAGGCTGGCGTGCTGCCCCTTATCCTTGCGCTCTTTGGCCTTTAACGCTTCCCAGGCACGGGTCTGCGCCTCGGCATCGGCCACCTGCTCATCGGCAAAGACATGGGGATGGCGGCGGATCATCTTCTCCACAATCGCCGTTACCACATCGTCAAAATTAAATTCCCCCTGCTCCTCGGCGATGCGCGCGAGGAACACCACCTGAAACAACAGATCTCCCAGCTCATCGCGCAGCTCCCCCAACTCACCACGTTCAATGGCATCGGCCACCTCGTAGGCCTCTTCGATGGTGTAGGGGGCGATGGAGGAGAAGTCCTGCTCAATATCCCAGGGACAGCCCCCCTGCGGGTTACGCAGTGCAACCATCACCTCCAGCAGTTTGTGGATATCGGCGGCCATCTCACTCAACCCCGGAGGCGCGGCGGCGGTATTGCTGAAAGGTCACCCCGCGCTTATAGGCACCACTACTGATATAGTCGAGCACCTTGCGCAGCCGGTAGAAACCGACCACCGAATCGACACGCATGATCTCCTTACCCAGCTCATCGAAGAAGAGCAGACTGGGGGTATAAAAGAGCCCCAATTTTTGTGCCCAGGCGCGACTGGTGGTGCGCTCGCCATCGGGGGTCAACACGGGGGTGTCGGCCCAGATGTCGAGCTGCACGCTATCAAAGCCCTCCAGCTGTTTTAGAATTTCCGCATTGGCCAGGGGCGTGGTGTGGAGGATGTCGCAGGCATGACAGTCCCCCTGCTCAAAGAACACTGCCAACGGCTGCTGACCCGGCAGACGACTGCGATCCAGGGCAAACGGTGGTGCGGTAAAAAACTCAGCTTCATTCAAGCCCCCCTCCTCAAAGGCCATCGGCGGATCCGCTCGCTGCAGGTAGTCACGAAAACTCTCCTCGCGATAGTGGCCATCGGCCACGTACTCCAGCGCCGCACGGAACTTGTAGGGCGGGTAGTAACCGCGCAAACGCATCGCCTCCTTACCCTCGGCATCGTAAAAGATCATGGTGGGGGTGAAATCCACCTGCAGCACTTCGGCAAACTCCCGTTGACTCATCTCCTCACCCTGCATATCGGTTACCGGCTCATCACCGTGGATATCCACCGCCACCACATCGAAGTAACGACGGGTATATTTCACAATATCGGGGCGTGTCAGATTCTTCTCTATCAGGGCATAACAGTAGGCACAGTCGTGTTGACCGAAGTAGACGATGAGGCCGCGCTTTTGAAAACGCAGCGCCTGCTGCAGGTCTTCACGCAGATTGAGAAAACTGAGTTGAAACCAGGCCGGGTAACGAATCGGCTCTTGTAGCGCCTCATCATTCAGTGCAGGGCCATCCACCGGCTCATCAACCAGCGCCGCGTGCACCGGCAGTGCGCCCGCAACAAGCGTCCAGACTGAAAAGAGAAAAAATCGAAATAGGCTCATAGGAAGATGGTAACCAATCGTTCGCGGCTTGTGTATGTCATTGCCTGTCAATGGCCCTATAATCTTTGCATACGGAGGAAGCATGAGAAAAACCAAGATCGGACTGGCACTGGGCAGCGGTTCCGCCCGAGGCTGGGCACATATCGGCGTGATACGCGCTCTGGAAGAGGAGGGCATAAAGCCCGACATCGTCACCGGCTGCTCTATCGGTTCACTGGTTGGTGCCGCCTATGCGGGTGGCCACCTTGATGCCCTGCAGCAGTGGGTAAGCGATCTGAGTTTTCTCGATGTGGTGCGTCTGCTTGATGTAAAGATGAGTGGCGGCCTCATCGAGGGCGAGAGCCTGATGGGCTCGTTTAGCAACAAGATCGCCCAGCTCAACATCGAACAACTACCACTCCCCTACGCCGCCGTCGCCACCGACCTGAAAAGTGGCCGCGAGGTATGGTTACAGAATGGCCCGCTACCCGCTGCGGTGCGCGCCTCCATCGCCCTGCCCGGTCTCTTCTCGCCAGTGGAGCTGGACAATCGCTGGCTGGTCGATGGCGGCCTCACTAACCCGGTGCCGGTCTCCCTGTGCCGTGCCATGGGTGCCGAGATCATCATTGCCGTTAACCTCAACAGCGATATCGTCGGCAAGCACCTGCGTGGGAAAAAAGAGAGCGCGCAACACATGGAGCGCGATCTCTTTACGCAGATGCTCGATAAGGTCAACGACAGCCTGAAAGATACCCGCATGTCACAGTGGCTCAACGAGCGGCAGCAACAACGCGAAATCCCCGGTCTGTTCGAGGTGATGGCCAGCGCTATTAACATCATGCAGGATCGCATCACCAAAAGTCGCATGGCCGGTGACCCCCCCGACGTGCTGATCTCCCCCCGCCTCGGCAAGCTGGGACTACTGGAATTTGACCGCGCCGAAGAGGCTATTGCCGAAGGTTATGACAGTGTACGCAGAATACTCCCGGCAATTCAGCATGTGCTGGAGAATCACTAGCTCAATGTATGATGAAATGATTTTCGCGAAAATATGGACCCATTAAGGCGCCACTATTTTTCATCAAAACAAGATCACTGATATAAACACTTCATGACTTACGGATTCACCGACATACTGCCCCTTCTCGGCTCACTTGGCCTGTTTCTCTACGGCATGAAGGTAATGAGTGACGCCCTGATGAATCTGGCGGGTGAGCGCATGCGCAACATCCTCGCCACAACCACCTCCAACCGCTTCTTCGCCCTAATGACCGGGTTTCTGATCACCGCGGCGATCCAGTCCTCCTCCGCCACCACCCTGATGGTGGTCAGCTTCGTCAATGCAAGCCTGCTCACCCTCACCGAGGCGGTGGGGGTGATTATGGGCGCCAACATTGGCACCACCGTCACCGCCTGGCTGATCTCGATACTCGGCTTTAAGGTGGAGATGAGCGCCATCGCCCTGCCACTGGTGGCAGGCGGATTTCTGCTTACCCTGTCAAAACAGGGCAACCGAAAAAGCCTGGGCTACTTCATTATCGGCTTTTCCCTCCTCTTTATCAGCCTGCAGTTTCTCAGGGACTCCGTACCTGATATCCGCAATCACCCCGAGACCCTGGCCTTTCTCGCCGAGTACACCCAGAGCGGCTACTTCTCGGTGCTCCTTTTTATGTTTATCGGCACCCTGCTTACCCTGATTATTCAGTCCTCCAGCGCCACCATGGCCCTCACCCTGTTGATGACCTTCGAGGGCTGGCTCCCCTTTGAGATGGCTGCCGCGATGGTGCTGGGCGAGAACATCGGCACCACCATTACCGCCAACCTGGCGGCACTGGTGGCCAACTATCACGCCAAGCGTGCCGCACGGGCCCACCTCATCTTTAACCTGCTGGGAGTCATCTGGATCCTGCTGCTGTTCTACCCCTTCATCAATCTGATCGGCGTTGTGGTTGAAAACCTGGAAGGTCACTCCCCGTTCATCAATGCCGCGGCCATACCTATCGCCCTCTCGCTGTTCCACACTAGCTTCAATATTCTTAATGCCCTGGTATTAATCGGCTTCCTCACCTTCATCGTCAGGATGGTTGAGCGGCTGGTGCCACCCGTAGTTGTGAAAGAGATGGCGATCGATGAGCCACAGTTCCTCGATACAAACTCAATGAAATTTACCCAGACCGGAATTAAGGCCCTTACCGATGAGTCAGTACGACTGTTGGAGAACGCCGCCTACACGGTACTGGCACACGGCCTGCGAGTACACCGCGAAGACCTGGAATCGAAACAACACCTGAAAGATATCCTGGCGACGAGCCAGCACATCAAGATCGACATCGATAAAATCTACGTCACCAAAATTAAAAGCATCTACAGCCAGATCCTGGAGTATGCCACCGAACTCCAGGCTCGCTTCAATCTGGAAGCCGATGAGGTGGAGAAGATACGTAACATCCTGGTGGCCGATCGAATGCTGGTGCAGGTGGTAAAACGCATGAAACCACTACACCAGAATCTGGATCGTTATATGGAGTCGGACAACGAGGCGATACGCAAAGAGTACGACGTACTTCGCCGCAGCATCCTCAAAGTGGTGCGTGAGATTCGCCGCATCGGTCCCAGCGAAAACATTCCCGAACACCTGGAGAAACTTCACCAGCAGCGCGGCAAGGCCAAGCAGATCGACGTGCTGCTAAACGGGCGTGTTGCAGAACTGCTGCATAATGGTGTGATTAGCCGTGAAATGGCGACCTCCCTAATCAATGACAGCGCCAATGCCGTGCGCATTACCAAGAACCTGGTCGACATTGCACTCATCCTCTACAAGCCGAAAGACACCCTCATCGACAAGATTGATGAGCGCAACGCCAAACACTACCCTGGAGGCTCACTCGTCGAGGTAGATATCGTTAAATCCAGGGAGAGTGAGGGGGAATCCCCCGAAAATGGGTAATAGCAATACTCCGCAGATTTTACTTCGCGGCGGAAGTGGATTAGCTTTTATCTCTGCCCCTGAATCACGATCCCAAATCTAGAAGTAGCGCCTGAAGTTTGCCACCGCACCCGTGTTATTGCTGACAGGATATAAAGTGAGCCCCCACTTCCCCTCTTCCTCGAAGAAGGTATCGTACATCAGAAGGCCTAAGAAGTTACCCAATGCCGCACCGGCCAGCTGGTCACTAAGAAAATGCAGTCCCCCCTCAACCCGACCATAGGCACTGCTACCAGCCAACAGATAAGATCCCGTAATGATGGAGTATCGAGTAAAATCGTTAACCGATGTATAGCGCAGATTCCGCCGTATCAGGGCCACTTGCGTAAAGGGCGGCACACTGTGATTTGAGGGAAAGCCTTCATAGCCCTTCGCATTCAGCGCCTCTGTAGGCGATGCGCGTGTAGTTACCCGCTTTAACAGGTTTGTCGTACCGATAGAGACATTGACGATAGCCGCCTGAGTCAACATCCCCCCCGCCTTATTGGAAAACCAGTCACCATCAGCATCACTACCACTATCGCTAGCCAACATCGACACCATCCACACTTTATCCAAGCTGGCACGGTGCTCGTCGCTGGCAAGAATGGCATCATAGCGAGAAGCGTATAGCCAGTTATCATCCATCGCACTTTGGGTTAAGTCCTCATCTTGTCCTGATGCCTGAGAAAATACCGCCCCTACCGCCGGCACCCAGGTTCCCGGATCCCTGGCGGCATTCACTGCAGCACGCTTAAACTTGTCCCAGCCCGGAGCCACACCTACCTCACTTCCCCACCCCTTTCGTGGTAGTTCGGCACAGCCGCAAAGCAAAAGAATTACGACAGCTATCGCAACCCTCACAGACGGAGTGGCACTGTGTTCAAAAAGGGACATCAAGATAAGGCTCTCTACATGGCATGACCGTATACGACTCCAGGGGGCAGAGCACGCCCGAACACATAGGGTTCACTGAATAGATTCAGAATAGCAGAGCAAAGCGCTTTGCGCGCTTGAGGGAGAGACGGAGGTTATGTGACGATACCAGTATCAAAAATACACACACAGAAACACTGGAAATAAAACTCTAGTTATCGCGGAAAAACAGGTCTGTTATTTTCTTGGTAGTCCAGCCGTTCCAGGCTTCCGTAAAACCATATTTATACGACCTCAGTAAAACAACTTTTTTTCCTTTTATACAGAAATATCCAACATCTGCTGCAACGCCAGTTTGGCCTCTGCGGTCTCCTCTGCAGCGACCTTAATCTGGTTAATCACATTTCCGGCGACCAGGTTTTCCAGGATCCAGGCGAGGTGCTGAGGGTCAATGCGGAACATGGTGGAACACATGCATACGGTAGGGGACATGAAGTGGATGTTCTTGCCCTCATGTTTGAACTGTTCGTGCAGGCGGTTAACCAGATTCAGTTCCGTGCCAACCAGCCAGCGGGTGCCGGGTTCAGAGTCGCGGATGGTCTTAATGATCATCTCGGTAGAGCCGACGGCATCGGATTTCTGGCAGACTTCAAACGAGGACTCGGGATGGGAGATGATCTTCGCCTCCGGATACATCTCCTTAAACCTGTCGATGTGCTCGGGCTGGAACATCTGGTGAACGGAGCAGAAGCCCTTCCACAGGATCATCTTGGCCTTTTTGATCTGCGCCTCGGTAAGACCACCCATCGGCTGATCAAAGTCCCACTCCACCATCTCATCAAAGGGAATGCCCATGTTGTAACCGGTATTGCGACCCAGATGCTGATCGGGGAAGAAGAGGATCTTCTCGCGCTGATTGAATGACCACTCCAAAACCTTAGCGGCATTGGAGGAGGTACAGACGATACCGCCGTGACGACCGCAGAAGGCCTTCAGGTCGGCCGCCGAGTTAATGTAGGTAACGGGCGTGACCTGCTCGTCGGGCTCCAGCACAGTGGAGAGTTCGCGCCAAGCACGCTCGACATTGGCGAGGTTGGCCATGTCGGCCATCGAGCAGCCCGCGGCCAGATCGGGGATGATCGAAATTTGATCATCGCGTGACAGAATATCCGCCACCTCGGCCATGAAGTGCACGCCGCAGAAAACGATAAACTGCGCCTTCGAGTCCGCCGCCTGACGCGACAGCTTCAGGGAGTCACCGGAGAAGTCGGCAAACTTGAAAACCTCTTCGCGCTGGTAGTGGTGACCGAGGATCACCAGGCGATCACCGAGCGTTGCCTTGGCGGCGAGAATGCGCTGTTCGCACTCCTCATCGCTAAGTTGTGCGTAATCCTGAATCGAAAGGGTGTCACTCATGCTTTTAACAACCTCGTTGGCTAAAGAGCTTACTTCTCTTCTTTCAGTGGCTTGGCAATACGCACACCCAGCTCAACCAGCTGTGCCGGATTGACCGTTGAAGGTGCCTCGGTCAACGGGCAGGCCGCGGTCTGGGTCTTGGGGAAGGCCATCACGTCACGAATAGAGGCGGCACCGGTCATCAGCATCACCAGACGGTCCAGGCCGAAGGCCAGACCACCGTGCGGCGGGCAACCGTGCTTCAGTGCCTCCAGCAGGAAGCCGAATTTGTCCTGTGCCTCTTCGTCGCTGATACCCAGGGCGCGGAATACCTTCTCCTGGATCTCTTCGCGATAAATACGCATCGAGCCGCCGCCCACCTCGGTGCCATTCAACACCATATCGTAGGCGCGGGAGAGGCAGTTGCCGGGATCGGATTCCAGCTTGTCGAGGTCCGCCTCGGCCGGTGAGGTGAAGGGGTGATGCAGGGAGGTCCAGCGATTGGACTTTTCGTCCCACTCGAACATCGGGAAGTCGACCACCCACAGCGGTGCCCAACCATGGGCAACCAGACCACGGTCGTGGCCCACCTTGACGCGTAGCGCACCCAGCGCCTCGTTAACCACCTTGGCCTTGTCGGCACCGAAGAAGACGATGTCGCCATCCTCTGCGCCCACACGCGCCATGATGTTTAGTACCACCTCGGCAGGCAGGAATTTGATGATCGGCGACTGCAGCCCCTCAATCCCCTTGGCCAGCTCGTTAACCTTAATATAGGCCAGGCCTCGGGCACCGTAGATGCTGACGTATTTGGTGTAGTCGTCGATCTCCTTACGCGAAATGGAGCCCCCCTGGGGAACGCGCAGTGCGGTGACGCGGCAGCCTTCGTCATTGGCTGGGGCGGCAAAGACCTTGAACTCCACCTCCTTCATCAGGTCGGCCACCTCCACCAGCTCCAGGGCAATGCGCAGGTCGGGCTTGTCGGAGCCGTAACGCTGCATCGCCTCGGCGTAGGGCATGCGCGGGAAAGGGTTGGGCAGCTGCTCTTCGAGTACCTTGGCGAACATCTCGCGGATCATGCCCTCCATCAGGGTCATGATCTCCTCTTCATCCATAAAGGAGGTCTCGATATCGATTTGGGTAAATTCAGGCTGGCGGTCGGCACGCAGGTCTTCATCGCGGAAGCAGCGCACGATCTGGTAGTAGCGGTCCATGCCGGAGACCATTAATAATTGTTTGAAGATCTGCGGTGACTGCGGCAGGGCGAAGAAGCTGCCGGGGTGGGTGCGGCTCGGCACCAGATAGTCGCGCGCCCCCTCGGGGGTCGCCTTGGTCAGCATCGGGGTCTCGATGTCGAGGAAACCACGGTCATCCAGATAGTTGCGCAGGGCGCGGGTCATGTCGGAGCGGAACTTCATGCGCTGGTACATCGGTGGGCGGCGCAGGTCGACATAGCGGTACTTCAGGCGATGCTCCTCACCGACCTCATCATCAGCGGTATCCAGCATGAAGGGCGGGGTCTCTGACTTGTTGAGGATAGTCAGCTCCTTGCCCAGCACCTCGACCGCGCCGGTAGGCAGATCCGGGTTAACGGTGCCCTCAGGGCGGTTACGTACCCGGCCTTTAATATGCAGCACGTACTCGTTACGCACGGTCTCGGCGGTGGCGAAGACATCCTCGACATCGGGGTCGAACACCACCTGGGCGACACCCTCGCGGTCACGCAGATCGATGAAGATCACACCACCGTGGTCACGACGGCGGTGTACCCAACCGGCAAGCTCGACCTCCCGGTCGATATGAGATTCGTTCAACTGGCCGCAATAGAGGGTGCGCATGGTAGATTCCTGCTAGTAAATAAGTGTAAGACGAAAGCGGGAATGTTACGGATCGCGGCGGCTCAACGCAACCGCCACGGGGCCTCGACAGACTATTTAGCGGTGAGCTCGGTGGACGAGCACTGCTCCTGCGTCCCCGGGTGGGGCACGACCGAACCCATCGAGATGATCATCCGCAGCCCCTCATCCACACTCATCTCCAGCTCCACCACGTCCTCTTTAGGCACCATGATGAAGAAGCCGGAGGTGGGGTTGGGGGTAGTTGGCACGTAGATATTGATCACCTTGCGCCCGGTCTTGCACTGCGCCTCGCCCACATCGGTGCCGGTCTGAAAGGCCAGCGTCCACAACCCCTTGCGCGGGTACTCCACCAGTAATACCTTGCGAAAGGAGTTGCCGTTGGAGGAGAACATGGTTTCGGAGATCTGCTTTACCGCCGAGTAGACCGAACTGACCAGCGGAATGCGCGCCAGCAGCGACTCCCACGCCGCCACCAGCTTGCGACCAAACAGGTTGGCGACGATGATGCCGGTGGTCAGCACCACGGTGACCGCCACGATCACCCCAAAGCCCGGGATATGCATCCCCAGCAGGTGATCGGGCTGATATCTTGCCGGTAATAGCAGCAGGCTGCGATCCATCAGATCGACCAGCATCTTCACCACCAAAATGGTGATACCGAGCGGCAGCCAGACCAGCAGGCCGGCCATAATGTAGCGGCGAAGGGCCGACATCATATTAAGTTCCTTGGGGTTTATTAATTATTTGGACATACAGGAGGCACCGCAACCACCACTGGCACAGGCCGGGGCGTTGTCGATGCTGGCAGACTTATGGGTATAACTCCCAGCGGAGATCAACTTCTTCATCTCCGCCTTATGGCAGGCGGGACACTCGCTCAGCGGCGCATCGCTCATCTTCTGCATCACCTCCACGCGGTGACCACAGGCCTGACAGGCGTATTCATAAAAGGGCATGGAAAAACCTCATAACTCTAAAGTGTCAGGGGTGTAGACCGGTTTGCCGCGTAGCGGTTCAACGCAGCCCAAAACTCTCATGCTGGATACCGCCGCTGCGATCAATCGCCTGCTTGGCCTTCTCCACCGCCTTTCTCAGCTTCTGGTGCTCGGTCACCGCCATGCCGGAGTTAAAGTAGAGCTCCACCGACGCCAGCACATGGCTCAGCTGCTCCACCTGATAGTGGGCATTAAGTAGCGCCTTGGCGACAAACTGGGGATCCTCACCGTGCTCGCGCATCCGCGCCGCCTCGGCCAGCGCGATCTCCAGCTCCTCTTTTGTCGGCATACTCATGCTGCTCACCCTCCATTAGACATTCTTATTGATAAACCGGAGTATAACCCGCAACTTAGAGAATGTAATACGACCCCCTTAACCAGAAACCCAAATACCATGCACCGTAAACAGACCGAAGCCCCCGCCACCAACCGCCACGACTGGCAGACCATCCGCTCACTATTTCCCTACCTGTGGAACTACCGGGGTCGCGCCGGGATGGCGCTCGCCTTTCTGGTGCTCTCCAAGCTGGCGATTGTCGGCGTACCGCTGGCGCTGAAGGGCATCGTCGATGCGCTGGATACCCCCGAGGGGCGCACCCTGGCACTGCCCATCGCGCTGCTCATCGGCTACGGGGTGCTGCGGCTGGCCGGTTCCGCCTTTAACGAGTTGCGCGACGTGGTCTTCGCCCGGGTGCGCCACGGCACCATGCGCGATCTCTCACTCAAGGCACTGGGCCACCTGCACAAGCTCTCCCTGCGCTACCACCTGGAGCGCAAGACCGGGGCGCTGTCGCGCGACATGGAACGCGGCACCCGCTCCGCCTCCTCGCTGCTCAACTACATGCTTTTCTCGATCCTCCCTACCTTTGTCGAGCTGGGGCTGGTGGCCGCCATTCTGCTGAAAAACTACTCCCCCTGGTTTGCCGTCATCGTCGTCGTCACGGTGCTTCTCTACGTCACCACCACCTTCTTCATCACCAACTGGCGAATGAAGTTTCGCCACCGCATGAACACCAAGGACTCGGAGGCCAACTCCATCGCCATCGACTCGCTGATCAACTACGAGACGGTAAAATATTTTAATAACGAAGAGTTTGAACATAAGCGTTACGGCGAGACCCTCGCCGAGTGGGAGGATGCGGCGGTCAAGAGCCAGACCTCGATGTCGGGCCTCAACATCGCCCAGGGGGCACTCATTGCCACCGGCGTCACCCTGGTAATGGTGCTCGCCGCGCAGGGGGTCACCGATGGCACCATGACCCTCGGCGATCTGGTACTGGTCAACGCCTTTATGTTGCAGGTGTTCATCCCGCTTAACTTCCTCGGCGTGGTCTACAGCCAGGTTAAACACGCCCTCTCCGATATGGATCGCATGTTCACCCTGCTGCACGTTAACGAAGAGATTAAGGATGACGAAAACGCCACCGAGCTTGAGGTGGGCGACGGCAGCGTCAGCTTTGAGAACGTCGCCTTTCACTACAATGCAGAGCGCCCGATCCTCAACGATGTCAGCTTTACCATTCCAGCAGGAAAAAAACTCGCCGTGGTCGGCCACAGCGGCGCGGGCAAATCGACCCTGGCGCGGCTGCTGTTTCGCTTTTACGACGTCACCGGTGGCCGGGTTCTGATCAACGGCCAGGACATCCGCCACGTCACCCAGCAGTCGCTGCGCGAGGCCATCGGTATCGTGCCACAGGACACCGTGCTGTTTAACGACACCATCGAATACAACATCGCCTACGGTCGCTGCGCGGCATCGCATCAAGAGATCGAACAGGCCGCACAAATGGCCAACATCCACGACTTCATTCAATCCCTGCCCGAGGGCTACCAGACCGTGGTCGGCGAGCGCGGCCTGAAACTCTCCGGCGGTGAGAAACAGCGCATCGCTATCGCCCGGGCGATGCTGAAGAACCCGAAGATTCTGGTGTTCGACGAGGCCACCTCCTCGCTCGACTCCAAGTCGGAAAAGACCATCCTCGAATCGCTCAAGGCGCTGGCCGAAAACCACACCACCCTGGTGATCGCCCACCGCCTCTCCACCGTCATCGACGCCGACGAAATCGTGGTGATGGATCAGGGCACCATCATCGAGCGCGGCCCGCACCACCAGCTACTGGAACAACAGGGACGCTACGCCGAGATGTGGGCACTGCAGCAGGAGGAGGAGCAGGGAGACATTAACGCCGCATAGTGTCCTCGCGCCGAACAACCGTCGTGGGTTCTGTTGATGCTTGCCCGGTGCCTGCACTCACAGCGAATCGAGCCAGACAGTGACACCATATTCCGGCACGTACAGTGAGATGGCATAAGCGGTGATAAGGCCATCAGGATTTAGCGTTTGCGTCACCTCGGTAGAGGACTCGGCAGTGCCACCGAACCAGGAGGTACTAAGGGTAACGAAATCGGCACTCTGATCGGGGTTACTGTAGAGATCCCAGATGCCGTGCAGCTCACTGCCATCCGAGCAGACCATAATACCCAGGTCACCATAGTCACCGGCATAACTGTAGCGTGGAATATCGTTAGTAAGTTGCGGGTAACAGACCAGACCATTATCCAGCGACAGCTTCACCTCCTGACCATAGTCATCGAGATAGAGAGTCATAGAGCGCCGAACCGTACCGCCGGAAGGCTCATGGATCAGTACCATCTCCGTCACCGTGGGAGTCGCCCAGACGCCATCGACCCAGCGGGCATCCAGCCCACTCTTCGTCACGCTACCGTGCCAATAATCGCCATTAGAGTCGTCACCGATCAGATCAAAGGTAAACCACTCACCCGGCAACAGGCCATGTACCGAGCCCAGGTCATAGTCCGGTGCGACCTCGGGTTCCGCTACCTCCTGCACATACACAACATCGGTGTGAGTCGTGCTGTCACAGCCACTAATGCCCACCATCGCCAGCACCAGCAGGCCAATCAATGAGTGTTTAATACGCATAGCTAATCCCCTGTTATTGATATTCACTGCAAGACTACGCAAGGCAGGCTGAATGGTTGCTGAACGGGCAAAAAAAGGGGGGGGGGAAGGAGTGTAGAATAGCACCATTGCGTAGGGGAGATAACACCGCATCTTCACCCGCTACGACTACAAGCAGCAGGCCTTTATCGACTTCGTGCTGCAACAATATGTGAAAAAGGGTGTAGAGGAACTGGATCAGACTAAGCTTGGCGAACTGCTGGAATTGAAGTATCACGGCATCAGTGATGCAGCAGCAGAGCTGGGGGTGGTGGCCGAAATAAGGGATGTGTTTGTCGGGTTTCAGCGGTATCTCTATATACCTGCCGAGTAGCGATCATGGGAAGAGAGCGAGCTTAATACAAAACACCTTACTGTCTCTGGCAATATGCCACGCCCCCCACACTTGGCTTATCCACCCTACCCTGTTACGCCCCCTACTCCGACGCATGCGCCATCAATTCAAGATAGGCCGCTAGTCGCGCCTCCCTCTGCGCGGTGGCCGGTTGGGCGTCACTGTCGAACGGGCAGGCGTTGCTCTGACAGTAGGCCCCGTCACTGAGGAGATTCAACACCAGCTGGGGGATGTCGTAGTGGTGGATGGTTGACACCCGCTTGACCTCGCCCCGGTCGATGATGGCGAGGCGATTGTAGTAGTAGGCCCCTTCGCGGTTACCCATATACTCCAGTGCCTCGTAGGTGTTGGGCCCATTGCGCAGCGGCGGCACATGGTCGGAGACGAGGATGATCAGGCTCTCGGGGTCGAGTTCGAGCAACGTCTTTACGTACCCGGCAATGGCCCCGGTACGATAATAAAACTGGTTAACCGAGCGGCTCAGGTGGTCATCCGCATAGTCGGAGCGCAGCTCGATACGCTCGGGGCGCAGCTGCGGGTCAAGGATATGCGGCGTATGACCATAAATAGTGAGTAGGTAGTTAAACAGCGGCTTTTCCGGATGGTCGCGTAACTGCCTCTCCACGTAACCCAGATTCTGCGCAAACAGCTTTTGATCAAACAGATACTCTTCCACCCCCGGATCCCCGAACTGCAGGTAACTCTCCATTGCCGGGGCAAACTCTTTGGGGAACTGACTAGTGGTAAATCCCGCCCCCTGATAGGCCGCCGCCGCGTTAAAGAAGTTGGGCTTGTAGGTGTTGCTGGCACTGCTGTGATAACCCAGGCTGGCCAGCTGCCCCGGCAGACAGTGGGCGGCAGAACCGTTAAACACATTAAATTCAACGCTGGAGAGTCGCTCCAGCGCCGGCACGCCACAGAGGAGCTCAAACTCGGCCTGCGCCGTAGCACCACCAAAGACCGGCGACAGGGAGAGCCCCAGTTGATCGCCGAATAACGCCTCAAAATCGGGGTGTACCGGCGAGCTGGAGAAGGCGAGTTTACTGAACAGGCGCGGGTCTAAAAAACTCTCCAGCACGATGAGGTGCACATTGCGTTTTTTGCGCTGTGACTGCAACGGTTGCAGCTGCGTTTGGATCTGCTGTTCATACCCGCTGCGATCACGGTACGGTGCCAGATCCTCAAGGGCGCTCAATCTCTGCGCCTCACGATAGAGCATCATGGTCAAACGACCATTACGTTCAACACTCTTTGCATCGGAGTACTTCACCGGCACGCTACCCGCCCCGGTAAGCAGCTGCGCGATAGCCCCGGGGGCGCTGTAGAGAAACAACAATACAGCCAGCATCGGCATTGCCACAAACAGCACATGAGGATGCGTTCGCCACCGCGCCTGCTGCAACAGCAGGACCATTGGCAGCAGCAGCAGGGTGGCAAGGGGCAGGCTATAACTCAGTGGCAAGATATCAAACAACTCCGGCAGTTCGTTCAGATTGACTACCCTGAACACCTTGCCAAAAGCGAGATAAAAGATGTCGCTGGTCAGATAGAGCAGCAGCAGGGGGAGGACGGCCAGGTAACTGCGTCCGCGCGAGGGGCGCAACACCGCATAGCAGAGGCCGTAGAGATAGAGTGCCAGCAGGGCCTCCAGCCACAGTGGCCGCGCATAGCTGGCAACAAAGCCACCCAGATATTCTGCCAGCAGCAGGTAGCCGGTAAAACCCAACAGCAACAGGGCCGAATACCAAAATGCGCGATACTGGAATAGTGAAAAAAGTCGGTGATACATGGTCGTCATTAGACCTGATAATTCCTTTAGTTTTTGCGACTCAGTTAATATTATCGTTACGACAATCAGGTAGAATACGGGCGTCGTTTACTGCCAGAATAATACCTTTTGTTAATTTTCCAGCACTATAGGTAGGCGGCCTTTCACCAGCTTGGGGGCTGACATCCATGTTTCGTTTGACCAACTGGGTCATCGGTATCGCCGTGGCCATTATCAGCGTAAGCCTGTGGGCCTATATTAATCGCCCGCAACCCCTGCCCGAATGGCCCGAGCGCGTTACCGGCTTTGCCTTCTCCCCCTACCAGGCCGGTCAGGATCCACGAGACCATATCTACCCCAGCCTGGAGCAGATCAGCGGTGATCTGAGTCTGCTGGCGGGCAAGGTCACCGCCATCCGCACCTACAGTGTTGAGGATAATCTGGCGCAGATCCCGCGTCTGGCACGTGAGCATAACATCAACGTCTGCCTGGGCGCCTATCTTAGCTACGACGATGAACGTAACGCCGAAGAGTTTCCACGCTTTATCGAAATTGCCAAGGGTAATCCCAATGTGGTGCGCGCCATCGTGGGAAACGAGACACAGTATCAGGGCATCCTGGACTACGATGATCTGATCAATTTTCTCGATCAGGCCCGCCTGGAGCTGGGGGTACCGGTCAGCACCGCCGAGCCCGCCGGTATCTGGCACGCCCACCCGGAACTGGTTGAGCATGTCGACTTTATCGCGATGCAGATCCTCCCATACTGGCAAAACATGGAGGTACATGCTGCCGTTGAGTATGTCTTCAACGAGCTACAGGGCCTGCAAAAGGCCTATCCGGGCAAGCCGGTCATTATCTCCGAGGTGGGCTGGCCGAGCCATGGCAGGGATCGCGGGGCTGCCGTTGCCTCGGTGACCAACGAGGCGACCTTTTTACGCCACTTTCTGGCCCGCGTGCCTGAGTACAAGTACATCTATTATTTAATGGAGGCCTTTGATCAGCCGTGGAAGGCCGATATTGAAGGGGCCGTCGGGGCCTATTGGGGGGTTTATGATGTCAATCGCCGCCCCAAATTTGAATTTACCCAGCCTCTTGTGCCGGTGCCGCAGTGGCAACTGCTGGCGGGGATCTCCATGGCCCTCGCTGTCATCACCTTTGGCCTGCTGCTGATCGACAGTAAAAGTCTACGTGGTCACGGTCGCAGCTTCCTCGCCGTCGTCAGCTACCTGGCGGCAACCTCAATCGTCTGGATCATCTACGAATACAGTTCCCTCTACCAGAGTGTGGGCACCATCATCATCGGCCTGCTGATGGTGGTAGGAATGGTGGGGATTTTGCTGGTTCTGCTGACCGAGGCCCATGAATGGGCTGAGGCGTTGTGGATAGGCGAGCGACGACGTGAACTAAAAATCGTACCGCCAAACGAGGATGCCCTACCCATGGTATCCATCCACGTCCCGGCCTACAACGAACCGCCCGCTATGCTCAAACGCACCCTCAACGCCCTGGCGCGGCTCGACTATCCCAACTTCGAGGTATTGCTGATCGATAACAATACCAAAGACCCCGCTGTATGGCAGCCGGTGGAGGCACACTGCAAAAAACTCGGTGAACGCTTCCGTTTCTTCCATAAAGAGCCCCTGGCGGGCTTCAAGGCCGGGGCACTGAACTTTGGTCTGCAACAAACCTCTGCGGAGGCACAAATCGTCGCCGTTATCGACAGTGACTATATTGTTGACCCGCGCTGGCTGCGCGACCTGATGCCACACTTTAGTGAGCCGAAGGTGGCGATTGTACAGGCACCGCAGGACTACTCCGATGGCTGCCAAAATGCATTTAAAGCGATGTGTTACAGCGAATACGCGGGCTTTTTCTATATCGGCATGATCACCCGCAATGAGCGTAATGCGATCATCCAGCACGGCACCATGACCATGGTTCGCAAACAGGTGCTGGAGCAGGTCGGTGGCTGGGCCGAGTGGTGCATTACCGAGGATGCCGAGCTGGGTCTGCGCATCTTTGAGCAGGGCTATGAGGCGCACTATATCCCGCACAGTTACGGTCGCGGGGTGATGCCTGACACCTTTATCGATTACAAAAAGCAGCGTTTCCGCTGGGCCTATGGCGCAGTGCAGATCCTCAAACACCATGCACGCGGCCTGTTTGGTCTGCACGACAGCCGCCTCAGTGCGGGGCAGCGCTACCACTTTATCGCCGGCTGGTTACCGTGGCTGGCCGATGGTTTCAATCTGCTCTTTAACCTTGCCGCGCTGTTCTGGTCAGTGGCGATGATCTGGGCACCAACACGAATAGACCCGCCGATGCTGCTGTTCTCTCTACTGCCAGTTGCACTGTTTTTATTCAAGGCGGCCAAGCTCATCTATATCTATAAAAGCCGGATCGGGGCCTCCACACTGCAAACCCTGTTTGGCGGGCTGGCAGGACTCGCCCTGGCGCACACCATTTCACGCGCCATTCTGCAAGGGATCTTCACTAAAGGTATGCCCTTTATCCGCACCCCCAAACACGCCGGGCAAACGGGGCTCTGGTCGGCCATCGCCTCGGCACGTGAAGAGCTACTGCTCCTCATCGCCCTCTGGCTGGCCGTCTACGGTGTAGTCCTTTTTCACGGGGTAGAGTCCGCCGACACCCTGTTCTGGATCGGCGTACTGTTAATACAGTCCATTTCCTACCTCGCCGCACTGCTGGTTGCGGTGGTCGCGGCCCTGCCAGAGTGGTCGGCTCACCTCATCGGAATACGTGCTATTGAGCGCCCGGAACCGCTGCTTAGTAATGCCAACATCACATAAACACCTTCAGCAAAACTCCCCTGCCACGGCCATGTGTGCTAACGTTTTCTCATGGAGAAGAAACCAGAAAAAAGTAACGAACACCTGCAGCTGCGGCGCGTCGCCATCGACACCTATAAGGAGAACGTGGCCTACATGCACCGTGACTGCGAGTTTTATCGCGTTGAGGGCTTTCAGGCGCTGACCAAGGTGCAGGTCTCCGCCAACGGCAACCACATCTACGCGGTGCTCAATGTGGTGGATGATGAGGCGATTGTGCAGCCCTGTGAACTGGGTCTCTCGGAGCAGGCCTTCGAGCAGCTGGGGCTGGACGAGCGGGAGCTGGTGCGGGTAGCGCAGGCGGAGCTGCCACCGTCGATGGATGCGGTGCGCCGTAAGATCGCCGGGGAGCGCCTGGCGCTGAGTGACTTTCAGGAGATTACCCGCGACATCGTGCGCAACCGCTACTCGAAGATGGAGATGGCGGCCTTTCTCGTCGCCTCCGGGCAGACCGGACTGGATCGCGAGGAGATCCTCCACCTCACCCAGGCGATGACCGAGTCGGGCGAGCGCCTCGACTGGCGTGAGTCGCTGGTGGTGGACAAGCACTGCATCGGCGGCATCCCCGGTAACCGCACCACCATGCTGGTGGTGCCCATCGTTGCCGCCCACGGCATGCTTATCGCCAAGACCTCCAGCCGCGCCATCACCTCGCCCGCCGGCACCGCCGACACCATGGAGGTGCTGTGCAAGGTCGACCTGAGCCCGGATCAGCTACACGCCATCGTGCGCCAGGAGCGCGCCTGTCTGGCCTGGGGTGGCAATGCGCGACTGGCCCCGGCGGATGATATCCTGATCTCGGTGGAGCGCCCGCTGGGCATCGACTCGCAGGGGCAGATGGTCGCCTCGATCCTCTCCAAGAAACTCGCCGCCGGTTCCACCCATCTGCTGATCGATATCCCGGTCGGCCCCAGCGCCAAGGTACGCCACATGCAGGAGGCGCTACAACTGCGCAAACTGTTTGAATTTGTCGGTGATCGCATGGGGATCCACCTGGAGGTGATCATCACCGATGGTGCACAACCGGTGGGCAACGGCATCGGTCCGGTGCTGGAGGCGCGTGATGTAATGGCCGTGTTGCGCAATGAAACCGACGCCCCCTCCGATTTGCGGCAGAAATCGTTGCGTCTGGCCGGACGTATTCTCGAATTCGATCCGGATGTACGCGGCGGCTACGGCTACAGCATCGCCCGCGATATTCTCGACTCGGGCCGCGCACTAAAAAAGATGGAGGCGATCATCGCCGCCCAGGGGGCACAGAGCGAGTCACCGATCATCGGGGCGCTGAACTACGAGGTGTGTGCCGAACGTGCCGGTGTGGTGATCGAGATCGACAACTTTCACCTCGCCAAAGTGGCGCGACTGGCCGGCGCCCCTATGGACAAGGGGGCTGGCGTCGACCTGCTGAAAAAGCTTGGCGATGTGGTGGCCGAGGGCGAGGCCCTCTACCGGGTACATGCCGAGTTCAAGTCCGATTACAACTTCGCCCGCACGCTCACGGACAAGGGCAGCGGCTACCGTATCGGTGAAGCACACAATGTCAGCAAGACCTACATGGAATTTTAACCATGCTTGTTCTTGGATTTGCTGACTACCAAGCGCAGGGCGAGGCACTGGCGCGTGAGCTGGGTGCAGACTTTGCGCTGGTTGCACTACACCGTTTTCCCGATGGCGAAAGCCAGCTCACCCTGCCTGCCGGCCTGCCCGATGAGGTCTGCATCTGTCGCAGCCTGGATCACCCCAACGACAAATTAATCGAGTTGTTGCTCGCCGCCAGAACGGCGCGACAACAGGGGGTAAAAACACTCACCCTGATCGCCCCCTATCTCTGCTACATGCGCCAGGACATCGCCTTTCATCCGGGCGAGGCGGTAAGCCAGCAGATCATCGGGCCGTTTCTCGCTGAGCTATTCGACAGGGTGGTGACCGTTGACCCGCACCTGCACCGCATCAATAAGCTGTCACAGGCACTGCCCAATATTGAGGCGATCAGCCTGCAAAGCGCCGCCCTGATGGGGGCGTTTCTCGCAGCCAACACCACACGCCCGCTGCTGGTGGGTCCCGATGGCGAGTCCGAGCAGTGGGTACGCGCCATCGCTGAACCGGCCGGACTGGATTACGCCATTGCCACCAAGGAGCGGCTGGGGGATCGCAAGGTAGAAATAAAGCTACCCGCGCACAACTACCGGCAACATGAGGTGATCCTGGTGGACGATATGATCAGTACCGGACGGACCCTTATCAATGTCACCCGCCAGCTAAAAGCAGAGGGGGCAGAAACCATCCACTGCCTGGTAACCCACGCCCTGTTCGCCGATGAGGTGACCCAGGTGCTGCACACGGCGGGCATTCAACATATATGGAGCTGCGACAGCATCGCACACCCCAGTAATGCCATCGCCCTGGCTCCCCTCCTCGCCACGGCATTGCAGGGATAACACCGTGGCTACGCCCTCACGCCAGAAACTGCTGCTGTTTATCTTTGCCCTCGCCTTTCTCGTCGCCTTTATTCAGGTCGGCTTACTCAGCATCGCCTTTCACAAACTGGGGCTCTCCGCCAACGCCGCCTACCTGCTGCTGATAACCTCGCTCCTCGGCAGCATGATCAACCTGCCGCTGTTTCGCCTGCGCAGCCAGCGCAATGAGACGATACCGCCACCCCAACTGCTCTTTCCCATCCTGCCGACACTGCACAGCAACAACCACACCCTGATCGCAGTCAATATGGGGGGCTGCCTCATTCCCATTGCCTTCTCACTCTACCTGCTCAACAACAGCGGGGTCACACTATTGCAGGCGGTACAGGCCATCGCCTTCGTGACCCTTATCAGCTACCTGTTCAGCCGACCGGTTCACGGTCTGGGCATCGGCATGCCGATACTGGTGGCACCGCTAAGTGCTGCACTGATCGCCGTTGGACTCAACCCGGAACTGAGCGCCCCGCTCGCCTATATCGGCGGCACCATGGGGGTATTGCTCGGCGCGGATATCTTCCGGCTTAAGGACATTAGCAAGATGGGGCCGCCCTTCGCCGCCATCGGTGGGGCGGGCACCTTTGATGGCATCTTTATCACCGGTATCGTCGCGGTACTGCTGGCCTAGCCCGACGAAAATATTTACACTGGCTCACATGAAACCAGAATCACTATTTTCTCATCAGGACACACTGCAGCAACTCAACAACAATAACACGCTACCAGAAAAGTTGCGTTTTATTCACGATACACTCCGGCAGCACCTCGACTTTATCGAGCGCATTGCGGTGGCGGTGTATGACCGCAAAACCGACCTGCTCAAAACCTTCATCCACAGCAGCGGCGATGCACAGCCGCTCTCCCACTATCAGGCAAGGCTTAGCGAGTCAGCCTCTCTGCGAGAAATCGTCGATGCGGGACGGCCGCGGGTGGTGAACGACCTTGCCATCTTCGAGACCAGCCAGAAAATCCACAGCCAACATATTCAGACGCAGGGTTATGCCGCGAGCTATACCCTGCCAATGTATCGTCATGGAGAGTTCTTCGGTTTTATCTTTTTTAACGCCTCACGCAGCGGCGTGTTTAACAAAGAGAGCCTGCACACTCTGGATCTCTTCGGCCACCTGGTATCACTCTGCGTTATTAACGAGCTGCAACAATTTACCACCCTGCAGGCCGCCATTGATACCGCACGCGGCATTACCCACCACCGCGACAACGAAACCGGTAGTCATCTGGATCGCATGTCGCGTTACGCCCGACTTATCGCCGAGCGGCTGGCCCCGCGCTACGGTTTTAGTGATGAGTATGTGGAACATATCTTCCTCTTCTCACCACTGCACGACATCGGCAAGATCGCCATCCCCGACAACATTCTGCTGAAAAAAGGCAAGCTCACTACGGAAGAATTTGCGGTAATGAAGACCCATGCCCTGAAGGGGCGGGAGATCATTGAAGAGATGTTAAAACACTTCGACATGCAGGGGCTGCACCGCGGCGATATACTGCGAAATATCACCGAGTTTCATCACGAGACGCTGAATGGGCAGGGCTACCCACAGGGCTTAATCGGGGAGGAGATCCCGATAGAGGCACGCATTATCGCGGTGGCCGATATCTTCGATGCACTCACCAGCCAACGCCCCTACAAAGAGGCGTGGAGCAACGCCAAGGCCGTCGCCCTGTTAGAGCAGATGGCTGGCAAGGAGCTTGATGCCGAGTGCGTGGAGGCCCTGCTCACGCAGCAGACGCAAATCGAAGAGATCCAGCGCCACTTTCATGAGGACCGCTACGGCTAACAGGTGCACCGCCTGCACCGACAGCAGGCCACGCCAACATAAGTAACCGCAGGGCAAGGGAGCGTAGCTTTTTCATTCTCTCTCCACGGGTTTCGTCCGCTTCGGGCCAATGCTACCCTAGCGGCCCGAAACTGTTAATCGACAACACCCATGCACGATAAATCCATTCTCATCACCGGCTGCTCCAGCGGCATCGGCCTCTGCGTGGCAGAGGGGCTTAAGGCACGCGGCTATCGCGTCTTTGCCAGCGCACGCAAGAGCGAGGATGTAGCGATGTTGCAACAGCAGGGATTCGAGACCCTGCAACTGGATCTGGCCAACAGCGACTCAATCAGCGCCGCCGTAGAAGAGCTGCTGCAACGCAGCGACGGCAAACTCTACGCCCTGTTTAATAACGGTGCCTACGGCCAGCCCGGTGCGGTGGAAGATCTGAGCCGCGAGGTATTACGGGAACAGTTTGAGACCAACCTCTTCGGCACCCACGAGCTGACCTGTAAACTGCTGCCGGTGATGCGCCAACAGGGTTATGGGCGCATCATCCAGAACAGTTCGGTGCTGGGCATTATCAGCCTGCCGTTTCGCGGTGCCTACAACAGCAGCAAATACGCGCTGGAGGGCTTGAGCGACACACTACGGTTAGAGCTGCACGGCAGCGGCATTCATATCTCGCTGATCGAACCCGGCCCGGTGGAGAGCCGCTTTCGAGCCAACGCCTTCGCCATGTACCAGAAAAATATCAACAAGGAGCAGAGTTTCTTTCGCGATACCTACACACGCATGGAGAAGCGCCTGAAAAAGGAGGGGCCCGCCGCCCCCTTCACCCTGCCGCCTGAGGCGGTATTGGCAAAAGTGAGCCACGCCCTTGAATCAGCGCGACCGCGCGCCCACTACTACGTCACCTTTCCCACCTACCTCTTCGGTACCCTGAAAAGGATACTATCGCAACGCGCACTCGACTGGGTGCTGCGCCGGGTATCACGTGGTGAAAACCAATAAGCTTTACGGAATAGATAGCAGCAAATGAATACCAGAAAACTTGGATTTGTCATTACCACGACCCTCTTCACCGGCAGCGTCCACGCCATCGTCAACATGGAAGCGCTGCACACCGGCGAGCCGAAGGCCGGTTTTAGCGGCCAGGTAGAACTCTCGCTGAGTAACAGCTCCGGCAATACCGAGAAGCAGGAGTACAGCCTCGGCTCGCGCCTGCAGTGGCATCAGGAGCAAATCACCAACTACCTGTTGCTGAGTGGCAACTATGCCGAGAGCAACGGGGTCAAAGATACCGAGAAGGGGTTCCTGCATGCCCGCCACATGCACGGACTGACATCGTTTGTTACGGCCGAGGCCTACGCACAAACCGAATATGACAAATTCGCCCGTCTCGAATTTCGCGGCCTGCTGGGCGGCGGTGCCCGCCTTACCCTGCTGCCCCTTGCGGAGAAGGGGGAGGCCTACCTGGGGCTGGGGGCCTACTACAGCGAGGAGCGTATTGATGATAGTTTTGCCGACGGCGGCACCGAAACCCTATGGCGCGCCAACAGCTATCTGGTGCTGAAATATCAGGCCAGCAACAACACCACCCTTGTCAGCACCACCTACTATCAACCGGCGCTAAAAGATACGAGTGACTATCGGCTAATGGAACAGGCTGCAATGCGGGTAAAGGTGAACGATACGCTGTCACTGATCATCTCCGCCGACTACCGTCACGACAGCCGGCCGCCGCTGGGCGTGGAAAAAAGGGATCTCAACTACCGGACAACATTGTCGCTGGAGTTTTGATCTGATCTTTAACTAAAAGATCCTGTAGCAGCATCGCGCTTAACTCGTGATACAGCGTCGAAAAAGAACCGCTGGAGATGCCGTAAATAAATAGACGTGGTGGCAATTGCTTAAGCGTGCTTGCCAGCTGCAAGGTCTCGGCAACGCCAAAGTGATGCGAAGAGAAGGAAGCTGTTGCGGCCAGTAGAGACTCGGGGTCAACCCGCACTATCCCTTTATGAACAGCACTCTCCAGCGCATCTACAAGACAGACTGTCTCTACCCCAGAGAAGTGGTGTAACAGCGACGCACCGGGGCGCTCCAGCAGCAGCCATTCAATCTCATCGCGTGACTGCCACAGCTTATCCTGACGCAGCCTTTCGACCAGCTGTAACCCGGCTTCATCACCCTGCACCGGCGAGCCGATTCCGATGATACGAACGGTCTTAGTCGCGGCTGACATCAAGCTTCAAAAAATGAGTGGCGCAGGAGATACAGGGGTCGTAGTTACGGATCACCTGCTCACCCAATAACTTCAACGCCTCATCCGAGGCATCAAGACCATGCGCCTCCAAACTGTTTTTCAGATCCTCTTCGATACGCGCCTGATTCTGGCTGGTCGGCGGCGTGATCGTTGCACTGATTACCTTACCCTCATCATCGAGTTCGTAACGATGCCAGAGGATACCGCGTGGGGCCTCGGTACAGCCAAAACCAACACCGGCACGCGGCTCGACTTCGACAAAGGGCTGCGCTACCGGCTGGTAGCTTTCGAGAAGACGGATCGCCTCGAGTAGCGCGAAGTGAAGCTCCGCCGCGCGGGCCAGGGCACTGTGAAACATGTTGCGGCTGGGAAAAGTGATCCCCGTTGTCGCAAGGTTATCGCGTACCTGCCGTGGTAATTGTGCAACGTTGAGATTCAGCCGTGCCAGCGGCCCGACCAGATAGGGCACCCCAGCTTCCCCCTCCACATAACCGTCGGGAAAGTAGTGGGCGTGCAGCGCGGTGGAGTGGGCGACATGGGTTTCTCGAAAATAGTCGTGGTACTGCGAGATATCGATATCGAGACCGTCACTGGTCACGAGGCGCCCCTCATTAAAGGGGTACTCCTCGGGATGACGTAGCGCCACCGAGATAAACGCCTGTTCATCATCGGGCAGTTGCAGCGCCCCGACCCACTGCACCAGCGCCTCGGCATCGGGCAGCGCCTCGCGACACTCGGTAAGTAGCGCCGCCATCTCACTCTTTTTCGGCGCGTGATAAAAACCACCCACCCGCACACCGACCGGGTGTACCGAACGCCCACCCAGGGTGCGCAAAATCTTGTTACCCAGTGCCTGCAGCTTAAGGCCGCGCCTGACCTCATCAGGGTACTTCGCCGCCATCTCAATGGCGCTATTAAAGCCGAGAAAATCGGGAGCGGCCAGCAGGTGGATGTGCAGTGCGTGGGACTCCAGCCACTCGCCGCAGTAGAAAAGGCGGCGCATCTCCCGTACCCAGGGTGTCGGAGCCACATTAAAGATCGACTCCATCGCGTGGCTGGCACTCATCTGGTAGGCGACCGGACAGATGCCGCAGATCCTCGCCACGATATCGAGCACCTCCTCATAGCCGCGCCCCTCAAGGAATTTTTCAAACAGCCGGGGCGGCTCAAAGATACGCAGTTGCAATGCCGTGATCTGCCCATCCTTGATCTGCAGGTCGAGCGCCCCCTCCCCCTCCACGCGGGTCAGCAGCGGCACGTTAATCGTCACCTCACGCCGTTCACTCATCGCCCTTCTCCTGCCACTTCAGCCCTTCACTGTGAAACGGTTCGGCGTGGCTGTTAATAAAGAGAAAGCGCCTTGCCACCGCCTCCGCTGTGAGCCCCTGCTCCGCGAAACGGTTCGCCAGGGCCGTCGTATTGGCCGACTCCGCCGGACCAAAACAGGCGTAGCAGTCACGCCCCACCGAAGGGCAGATGGCACCACAGCCACTGCGGGTGACCGGGCCCAGGCACGGCTTGCCTTCAGTCACCATGACACAGACATTCTGCTGGCGCTTGCACTCCAGACAGACCTTCTCCTGCTCCACCACCGGGGTAGCACCAGACAGCAGCGAGCGTATCGCGGCAAAGACCTGCGTGGCGTTAACCGGGCAGCCCCACAGCTCCAGATCGACCTTCACGTGCTCGCTGATCGGGGTGGAGGTCGCCATTAAATCGATCACATCGGGCTGGGCATAGACCCCCTCAATCCACTCCCTGGAGCCGTTCATATTGCGCAGAGCCTGCAGCCCGCCGGAGGTGGCACAGGCCCCGATGGTGATCAGGGTTTTGCTCCTCGCGCGGATCCTCGCAATGCGCTCAAGCTCATGGGGCGTCGAGACACTTCCCTCGATAAAGGCGATATCGACCTCGGCCTCCTCATTAACGTAACCGGCCTCGGCAAAGTGGACGATATCGACCAGCGTGGCAAGCTCCACCAGCGCCGCACCGGCATTAATAAAGGCAAGCTGACAGCCATCACAGGAAGAGAACTTATGTACCGCTACGCGTGGTCTCATCGCCTGGTTCATCACAGTCCCCTTTTGCCCAGCAGTGGCCGCAGTTCACGGTAGGAGAAAACCGGGCCATCCTTGCAGACAAAGTGCCCGCCCAGCTGACAGTGACCACACTTGCCGCGACCGCACTGCATATTGCGCTCCATGCTCAGATAGATGGCCTCATCGCTAAAGCCACGTTGCAGCAGCTCCCTGCCCACTGCGACCATCATCCCCTCGGGACCGCACATCATCACAGTGCTGTTGGCCGGGGCAAGCTCGGCCTCATCGAACAGCACCGGCACGTGGCCCACATGATAGGGCCATGCCACACTGCCCCGGCTTGCCGCCAGCAGTACCTGGGTATTGGGCAGCGCATTCCACTGCTCGTACTTGTCACGCCAGATAAGATCATCGCCGTGCTTGACCCCCTGCATGATGGTGAGACGTCCGTACTGCTCACGCCGGCGCAGCACATAGTTGATGGCCGATACCACCGGGGCGCAACCCAGGCCACCGGTGGCGATCACCACATCCCCGCCCTGCGCCGCGACCATCGGCCAGCCGCGGCCAAAGGGACCGCGCACGCCAAGGCGCTCTCCCACTTTTAAATTTGCCATGGCATCGGTCACCCGACCCACGGCACGAATGGTATGGTCGTACATATGCTCATCTTCAGGGTCAGAGACAATGGAGATCGGAACCTCACCCACCCCATGCAGGTAGAGCATATTGAACTGCCCCGGCTGGAAGGAGTAGGCGGCATGCACTTGCGGGTCGGTAAAACGCAGGCGCAGGGTAAAGATGCAGGGCGACTCCTCAATGCGCTCGACGATCTCCGCCTCATGGGGCACCTGGGGCAGCTGCAGCAGGCTCATGCCTCACCTCCACAGAGCACGGTCAACTCCTCGGTGACGTCGATACCCACCGGGCACCAACTGATGCAACGCCCGCAGCCGACACAACCGGAACGCCCGAACTGCTCATGCCAGCTATCGAATTTGTGGGTCAGCCACTGCCGATAGCGATGGGCGGTCTCGGCCCGTACCGGGGTGCCATGCAGCATGCTGTGATCGGCACTAAAGCAGCTGTCCCACTGACGCAGATGTTCACTGCTGCCGCCATCGAGTTGCGGCACATCGTATTCGCTGTGGCAAAAACAGGTGGGGCAGACCGCGGTGCAGTTGCCACAGGCAAGACAGCGCTCGGCAATCGCCTGCCACTGCGGGCTATCGGCGGCACGGCTGAGTAGGCCATGAAGATTCTGTTGCGGCAATACACGTTGTTGTTGTGATGCCTGAAGGCGCTGTTGACTCACCGCATCGCGTTGCACCGCGGTCGTCGCCTCAAGCGGCAGCGACTCCAGCCACATCCTTCCCGCATCGCTCCCCGGGGCAATGAGAAAACCCTCATCAAGCTCATCCAGCAGCAGGTCGTAGCCGGCCTCGGCATTCGGCCCGTCACCGGTGGCGGCACAGAAACAGGTGGCCGCAGGATGGGAGCAGTTAACCGCGATGATGAAGGTATTTTCACGACGTCGCGCATAGTGGTGATCACGCTCCACACCCTGAAGAAAGTGCTGGTCCTGCATCGCCAGAGCCGCGAGGTCACAGGCACGAACACCGATGATGGCCAGCGGCTCCTGCAGTGGCAGGCATTCACTAAACGACAGTCCGTCCGACGTTTTCACCACCCGCCACAGGCTCTCCTGCGGGGCGAAAAAGAGTGGCTTAAGCCCCTGCGGCCCGTTGGCCCAGCCAAAGGCACGCCCCCCTTCGCCCTGATGTAAGCGGTAACTCCCCGGCTGCTGCTCATCGCTCAGGCCCCAGGGCAATTGTGCTGCCCCCTCCAAGGTTTGATATAACACCGTCCCCTGCTCGAGACGCGGGCCGATGAGTCGATGTCCCGCTGCTGCCAACTGCTGCAACAACTGTTCGAACCCCTGTCGGGAGAGAAAAAATGCGCCGGCCATTATTCGTTACACCCTGTCATTGAATACGCTTACGTTCCATGCCCATCTCAAACAGCCGGGCCTTTAAGGCATTAAAACCATCCTCGACGACCTCGGTCTCAACAATCAACACCTCCGGGCAGTAACTGACCTCAAGAAAGTCCGACAGCACCTGCCCATCGTCATCCATATGGGTGACCCACCACACCCCGGGGTAACCACTCTCCATCACACTGACACGGCCAAAGTTACTTACCTGCGCCATGATCTCCCCTTCACCCAGAGTCCCACGTAGCAACTCATAGTCCTCCTCATCCAGCTCCATGGCCAACAGGTCGATATGACTCGGCTCATCACTCTCAATCAGCCTATGCAGCAGCTCCAGCAGCTCATTTAACAGCCGATGCCCCCCCTCACCATGACCCGAGTCTCCCCACGCACTCATCACTACCCCACCCCGCCACTGTATACACTTGCCATAATGTTAATATAGAGTCAGTATAACCAATGAAATGAGAAGAAGCCGCTAACGGTCAAAGGAGTGAGCCGGTGAACATCGCCATCGTTGAAGACGACCTGTTACAGAGAACCGCACTACGCAACTGGCTGGAAGATGCCGGACACCGCTGCAAGAGTTTTGACAGCGGTATCGACTTTACGCAAAGCACACGACGCGGTGACTACCAGCTCATGCTGTTTGACTGGGAGTTACCGGGCATGAGTGGCATCGAACTACTCAGCTGGCTGCGCTCCCAACTTCAGGACAATGCACCGGTGATCTTCGTCACCGCGCACGACGCCGAAGAGGATATCGTGCTGGCATTAAGCAAAGGGGCTGACGACTATCTGGTCAAACCCGCACGCAAACAGGAGTTGATTGCACGCATTGCGGCACTGGCCCGCCGTATTCCTCGCGAAGCCCCCCCCAGCGCTCGCCACTACGGCAATATTCGAATTAATACCCAACGCCAGCAGATCACGCTCGACGACAAGCCTGTTGAACTAACACAAAAAGAATATACCCTTGCCTGCCACCTGCTCGACAATACGGGAAAACTACTCTCTCGCAGTGAGTTGCTGGAAGATATTTGGGGCCAGAACAATAATGTGAACACCCGTACTGTCGACACCCACATCAGTCGCTTGCGAAAAAAACTGCGACTGAGCCGCGAGTACGGCTGGCACCTGGGCGCAGTCTATCAATACGGTTACCGACTTGATCGTCTGGAAGACGTATCAGAAAACACTCAACATCACTCGGCCATGATTACAGAGCTTTAGATAAAACATACCGTCACCACCAGTCATTCAACAAACTCCCACGAAAAGCCTTCTCAGGGTATTTACGACATTGTTGTTATATCGCAACAATAACAGCATTTTCTGTACCTCTTAGAATACGTCTGACAGGTTAGTCCAACCTGCGGATACACAACAAAATAGTCCAAACATGCCGAGTTAAGGGCTAATCAATGAGTATTCTGTTCCGGTTAAAGAGTTAACTGTTAACTCGCCACCATCACTCGGCGTAGATACTTAACTGTATCAACTTTAGCGTAAAAGCATTATCTTTGAGGTGTAATCGCCATGCCCTCTAAACAGTGCATGGTAATTGGAGTAAATTACCCACCATGGAGGTATAAATATTATGTTTGGTTTATTCAAGAAAAAGTCCAACGACAGCGAAACCACATCTAAAGCGCCACGGGAGGAGATTCACACGGCTCCCGGCACACAAATTCGTTATTCACCAGAGCTGATTGACTCACTGCAGAATGATCATCAGACGCTGTTAAGCCTCTATGGCGACATCAATACAGCATTCGAGAAAAAACTGTATGACGATGTCTCATCGATGCTGGTCACCTTCAAGAGCGGCTTAAACGCCCACCTGCTGACAGAGAATGTCAGACTCTACATCTATCTTGAACACGCTCTTGTCGGAGATGCGACCAGCAGCGAGCTGATTCATGGTTTTCGTAAAGAGATGGACGAAATTGCCAAGGTCGCCATTGGCTTTTTAAAGAAGTATGAAGCCATTGGTGTCGATGAGGATCTTGCCGCCCACTTTGCAACAGACTTTGCCACCATCGGCAAGGTTCTGGTTGAACGAATAGAGAAAGAGGAGAACACGCTCTATCCCCTCTATATGCCCACCTACTCATAAACAGAAAGGGCCTCAACAGCGGCCCTTTTTCACACTCTCGGACTACTCAACCAAATCTATCCGCATATTCAATTCACAGCCGTTTCCCAAAGAACAACTGCCAGAAATATCCGCTAGCATGCTCCTCACCGGTCTGCACATAACGCAGGGCATTGTGATTCTGCAGTGCCCATTTCATTCGCTCCATCACCCAGCCCCTGCCGCTGAACAGAACCTCATCACCCACCTCCAGTTGCACCTCCTCGGTGGGGAACAATAGTGCCTCATGATTTCGCCTCACCAGTAACAGCGGTAGACACTCAAGGGCATTATCACGACCGCGCGGGTCACGCTGTAAGTCTGCTAGCAACACCTTACCACCGGCAGAAAGTGACTCCATCAGCGCCGGCGCATCCTCCATATCCACATGAAAAGACCAGACATCGGGTACCAGCTCACCGGTCACCGCGCTAAGTCGGCTCACCTGCTCGTTGGCCCATACATTACTCTGCTCAAGAATTAGCCGCAGGAACAGATCGAGCATTGGTGTGGTCAGCAGGGCGAGGATATCGCGGGCGATGATCTCGCTACGCTGCATCACCAGATCAAGCAGAGCCGCCTGAAAGATATCGTCGTTATCGCATTTGTTCTGACGCGCCACCATGAAGATATCGGGGTTCAGATGTGCCGCCGTCATCGCAATCGAGAGATTGTTGGCATCATCATCGGTACCGGCAACGATGCCCACCGCCTGCTCGACCCCGGCGAGAGTAAGGGTCTCAGCCTCGGTACCACGACCCACCACACAGAAATCACTACAGCCGGTTCCTTCAGGGTCAGCTTCGATGATCACCGTCTGCACCCCTTCCTTATCCAAATTGGCCTTCATCGCCTTGCCAAGGCGACCGTAGCCACACAACACCCAGATGCCGTGCGGCGGATACAAGGGCACGGGGAGTTCGGTCTCCGGTACGCTGGTAAACCACTCATAGAGCAAATGGGTGCCCGGGGAGTGCAGCGCCAGAGCCAGACGAGTGGCGAAGGTGTCATAGGGGTTGATGATGCGATCGGTACCGAAGGAGGCCATATTGGCCTCGGCATCGTGGGTCTCGGCACGGCAGATCACCTTAATGCCCGGATGCAACAGTTTAGTGGTGATGGCGATCTTCAGATTCACCGGGTCGCTATCGGTGAGAGCCACTACACCAACGCAGTTTTTGTGCAACAGGCCCGCCTCATTCAGTGTCAGCGACAGAGAGGCATCGGCACAGAGCCCCGGTACGAAAAAATCCAGATCCTCCAGCTCCAGCTCATTGATCCGCTCGGGACTGATATCAACCACCACCGCACGCATGTTGCGTTGCACCATTGAGCGCACCAGCAGGCTGCCGGTATCGCCATAGCCGCAAACGATGTAGAAGGGCTCGGCCATTCGCCGCACACCACGGGCAAAGGCCTGCTCGACCACCGCCTGTTTAAAGGCCGAGTCCTGTATCAGTGACAGGATCTTCCCAATGGCGTAAAGCCAGCCAATCACCGTGAGGTAAACAGCCAGCACCGTCCACATACGTTGTGCCTCATTAAAGGCGTAGGGGATCTCACCAAAACCGATGGTAGTCGCCATGTAGCTGACGAAGTAGAAGGCGTGAAAAAAATCCATCTGCCAGGGGTTTCCCTGGTCGTCGCTACCGGTGATCAACACCAGACCGAGAATGGAGATGGCGTAGGCGACGATCAGCACCACCAGCGGCGCCCGCATGCGCCGCAAGATAAGGAATATCACCTGATTCATTACGCGCCCCTTAACGGCGCAGGTTGACCGTTTCGATGATCAGCAACACCACTGAGGTGATGTTGGCCAGCAGCGCACCGCCGGAGAGCGAGACAATGCTCCCCATCACCGAAGGATCCATGCCGGTATTGGAGATATGCTCAGCAAAGCCCCAGACAATGGCGGCAATGATCAACTGCAGATCGGCCACCAGTGAGGTTGCCAACAGCACGGCCCCCATCTGCGTGCGATCACCAAATTTCAGCACGGTGGCGATCAAGTTAATGACGATAGCGGCAAACAGTTCGTAGACATTGTGGTGGGCCGGATTATCAAAATCACCAATAAAAAACCCGAAATTGAGGGTAAGCGCCAGTACGATAAAAAATCCGAAGATCACCTTTTCCAGGTTCATCAAAGTCCCCTTTTCTTGCTGTTATGAAAGGCCGCTGCAGCCCTGCCTTATTTATCATTGATTGTAGGACTTTTGCCGCGGCAACACCATGCGCCCTCCCGGGGTTTTCACCAGTATATTAACAACCACTTATATGTTATAGTTTCGAGGTACCAGACTCAGGAAGTCAGGCCTTAGTCCAACCCTTACCGTTAAGGAATCACGGCAAGCGAATTGACACTGGGAAGTCCCCGGCTCGCAGGAGAAGCCCGGCATACAATTCGGCAGTCACACCAGTGTAGTGTGTTCTGCGGCACAATCATTTGGCAACGCCAATAAAGAATGAATTGATGTCATATACCTATGAGCCCTGGCTGGTCGTGCTCTCCTTTATCCTCGCGGTACTGGCCTCCTATACCGCACTCAGCCTGGCCTCACGAGTCCCCCATGTCGAACGGGGAAAGACTGGGCTATGGCTGGGCGGTGGTGCCATCGGCATGGGGCTGGGAATCTGGGCGATGCACTTTGTCGGCATGCTCGCCTTCCACCTGCCGGTTCCGTTGGCCTACGACATACCCATCACCATCACCTCGATGCTACTGGCAATCATCGCCTCCGGCTTTGCCCTCTATCTGATCCGCCACGGTATTACCCGCAAACGCACACTGTTTGCCAGTGCCGGCCTGATGGGCGGCGGTATTGCCGCGATGCACTACACCGGCATGGAGGCGCTACGCATGTCTCCGGCCATAGAATATGATTCGCCCACCGTTGCCCTGTCACTACTTATCGCCTTTGGCACCTCGCTCTTCGCGCTAAAACTGGCATTCCATAAGCGCGAGATAGCCCCCTCCCTGTTCTCCGCTAAGCAGGCCCTCAGCGCGCTGTTGATGGGCGTCGCCATCGCCGGCATGCATTACGTGGGCATGAGTGCCGCCCACTTCGATGCCAATAGCGTCTGCCTCGCCTCACCCAAGGGCCTTGATAACGGCGTACTGGCGGTGCTCGTCTCCTCACTCACCCTGCTGTTACTGCTCACCACCATTCTACTGCTCAACTACGACATACACCGCGCCAAACAAAATGCACTACTCATAGATGAATTGAAGAATCTTAACCACCAGCTACGCCGTGAGGCGAGCACGATGGCCGAGGAGATGACCGAAAGCCTGCGCCAGAGCGCACATCAGGATCACCTGTTGGCCACGATCGTTGAGCAGTCGGGCGAGGCGATCATCACCATCGACACCCACCAGCGGGTCAACAACTGGAACGCCGCTGCCGAAAAGGTGTTTGGCTATCGCTTTGACGAGATACAGGGCAATACCCTGGAGTTTCTTGAAATGGCAAACGTGTCGGCGGCACAGGAGGGCTACTTCAGCTGCCTGACCCGCAACGGCGATACCATCTATGTGCTACAGACCTGCTCTCCGCTGATGAATGATGACGGTGAATGCATCGGTGAGATCCGCATGATGCACGATGTCACCAGGGAGCGGCAGAATCACGAACAGCTGCAACTCTGGAGCCTGGTCTACCGCCACAGTGGCGAGGCCATCGTTATCTCCGATGCCAGCAACCGTATCCTTTCCGTCAACGAAAGCTTCAGCCGCATCACCGGCTACAGCGCCGAAGAGGTGGTTGGCCAGAACCCCGCCCTGCTCGCCTCGGGCCGTCATACCCCGGAGTTTTATCAGAAGATGTGGGACACTCTGCAGAGCGAGGGCCACTGGAAGGGCGAGATCTGGAACAAGCGCAAGGACGGCACCATCTACCCCGAGTGGATTACCATCACCACCCTGCATGATGAGAACGGCAAACCCACGAACCACATCGCCATCTTCTCCGATGCCTCCAGCTACAAGGAGAAAGAAGCGCGCATCCACTTCCTGGCCCACCACGACGCCCTCACCGGCCTGCCCAACCGCACCCTGCTGCAGGACCGACTGGACCAGGCCGTCAGCAAGGCGAAGCGTGACGGCGACAAAATCGCCATCCTGTTTATCGATCTGGACCGTTTCAAGGTGATTAACGACACCCTGGGCCATCACGTCGGTGACATGTTACTCAAGGAGGTGGCGCACCGCCTTAATGCCGCGGTACGCGATAGCGACACCGTGTGTCGCCAGGGCGGCGATGAATTCATCATCGTGCTACCAGAGCTCGAAGAGATGAGCAACGTAGCCCACGTAGCACAGAAGATCCTCGAGAGTATCTCCAACGAATTCCTGCTGGAGGGTGAACATCTCAAGGTCACCCCCAGCATCGGCATCAGCATCTTCCCCGACGATGGTGAGCGCATTGATGTACTAATAAAAAATGCCGACACCGCGATGTACCACGCCAAGGGGTCAGGGCGCGCCAATTTTCAGTTCTTCACCGAAAACCTCAACACCATCATCACCGAACGCCTGGAGCTGGAACGTGACCTCGCCTCCGCACTGAATAACAACGAACTGGAGCTCTACTTTCAGCCGCAGGTGGATCTGATTAGCGGCAAGCTGCTCGGTGCCGAGAGCCTGTTGCGCTGGCACCACCCGGTACGCGGCTTCGTGCCGCCGGATCTGTTCATCCCTATCGCCGAAGAGGCTGGGCTGATTAACCGGATTGGTATGTGGGTACTGGAGGAGATGTTGCGCAAGGCGGAGGCCTGGAAGTTTGACCGGCAGTTCAACGGCCTCGTCTTCTCGGCCAACGTCTCACCACGTCAGCTTGATGAGATCAATTTTGTCGAAGACGTCGAGAAGCTATTCCAGCGCTACAACTATCCGCCCGAGTGCATCGAGCTGGAGGTTACAGAGACCGCGGTAATGGAAGATATCCACCGCAGTATCACCACCCTGAGCGAACTCAAGGAGCTGGGGCTACACCTGGCCATCGATGACTTTGGAACCGGCTACTCCTCGCTCAACTACCTTAAGCGCCTGCCTATCGACCGGCTGAAGATCGACCGCTCCTTTATCTCCGATATCCCCAAGGATAACAACGACGAAACCATCACCCGTGCCATCATCAACCTGGCACAGACCCTCAATCTGGGGGTGATCGCCGAGGGGGTAGAGACCGAGGAACAGGCCAACTTCCTGCGCCAGGCACAGTGCCACGAGGCGCAGGGCTACCTCTACTCACGGCCACTGAGCGCCGCGGATTTCGTCAACTTTGTGCGACAACACTCAGCGGACTGATCAGCTTTTCTCTGGTGCCGGCCCTGAGGCGAGACGATGTGCCCAACGTGTCGTCTCGGGCAAACGGTAGCGGGTGGTACAGGCCATCACCATCTCACGAGCCGCCTCAAAACCAACGCGGTGCCCGGGCGAAATATAGAGTGGTTTAACCCGGCTACGGCTGCGCAGCACACAGCCGATCAGCTCATCGCCCTCATGTAGGGGCTGCCAGCTTCCCTTCTCCTCCCCCGGCTCTTCATGTGTGCCAATCAAGCGCGACTTGGCGACGCCAATAGTGGGCAAATCCAGCAACACGCCAAGGTGGCAGGCAATACCGAGGCGTCGCGGATGGGCAACACCCTGACCATCGCACAGCAAGAGTTCGGGCAAGGCAGAGAGTTTATCTAGCGCCGCCAGTACCGCCGGCACCTCACGAAAGGAGAGCAGCCCGGGCACATAGGGAAACGAGGTCGGCTGGCGTGCAATAGCGTACTCCACCAGCTCCAGCGTGGAGGCATCAAGTACCGCCACCGCGGCACGGGTAATGGTATTGTGCTGCTCAAACCCCACATCCACCCCGGCGATGCGCCGCGGCGAACCGAAATCATCACCAATACGCACCAGGCCACGCAGCTGCTGCTGAATGGCTATCGCCTGCTTCGGTGAGACATCCCACGGATGGTTATGGTGTAGTGTGATCACACGCCGCTCTCCCTTGAAAAAAGCCCCTCACGCAAGCAAAATGCCTGCACAGACAACATACCGGAAAGAGCATGAAAGACGCATCCCCCTACATCTTCGATATCGACGGCAACGACGAGTTTCAGCAGCGAGTCATCGAGGCCTCTCACCAGCAACCGGTACTGGTCGACTTCTGGGCCGACTGGTGCAGCCCCTGCCTGATGATCGCGCCGGTGCTGGCCAAGGTGATCCCCGAATATGCGGGACAGGTGCTACTGGCCAAGATCGATGCCGACGAAAACATGAAGCTGGCCGGTCACTACAAACTGCGTGGTTTCCCTACCATTATTATGTTCATCAAGGGCGAAGAGGTCGGACGATTCGGTGGTGCAAAGCCGGCCCCGGAGCTTAGAAAATTTATTGACGAACGCATGCCCCAATAAGACGCCGCATGACAGCGCCGCGGTAGTGCAACTGGATTAAGCAACAACACTTATCTATGGCACAAAAAAAAAGGGGGGCCGAAGCCCCCACACCAAAGGAAAGTTTCTTGCAGGATCAGCCAAACACGTCGTCGGTAATATTGTTGAACCAGGAGTGAGCGTACTGCTCCTCACGTGCCCGCATCTCCATACTGCTATCGGCATAACCCGGAGTAAGACCACCGGAGCCCGCGACCTTGTCAATCTTGCCGGTCTCATTGTTATAGCGATAGACCATGGCAACCGAAACACCATCGCCAGGCGCAATCACCGAGTAACAGGTATTAACATAGGAGGGCTGCGGCATCTTCATATCGTTCAGCATGGCGACCACGGCAACCGCGCAGACCTTGGCCTCAGAGTTGGCCGCATAGCCGGACTTCGGCAGCGGGCTCTGGATGGCCGAATCGCCGATCACATGGATGTTCTTATGGATAGTCGACTCAAAGGTCTTCAAATCCACAGGACACCAACCCGACTCATTGGTCAGTCCCGCCGCAAAGGCGATCTTACCGGCCTTCTGTGCAGGAATGATATTCAGTACATCTGCCGTAACCTCGTTGAACTCCGTCTTCACGGTACGGCTCTTGGCATCGACAGACTGCAACACATTATCGTTGCTACCTTGCGCAGTACCGTGCCACTCGATCATGGAGTTGGCGCTTTTGTAACCGTAGTGCTTCTCCCAGCCTGCCGTAAAGAGTCCCATCTTGGAGAACTTCGGTTTCGGATCAAGGATGATGATCTTCGACTTCGGTTTGTGCTGCTTCAGGTAGTGGGCGATCTGCGAGGCGCGCTCATACGGACCGGGAGGACAACGGAAGGGGTTAGGCGGCGGAGCAATACAGACGGTACCCCCATCCTTCATCGCCTCCAGCTGCTTACGCAGGGTGACGGTCTGTGGTCCCGCCTTCCAGGCATGCGGGATGGACTCGGCGACACCCGCATCATAACCGTCAATCAGCTCCCATTTAAAATCAACGCCTGGCGAGACGATGCAGCGGTCATAGCTGAAGCTCTTGCCGCCGGCCGTCTTTACCGTACGGGCGTTGGCATCTATACCGGTCACACTATCCTGCACAACATTGACGCCATGCGCCTGCAACCCTTTGTAGCCAAAGCGAATAGATTCGATGCTGCGCTCACCACTCAACACCTCGTTACTCATAAAGCAGGTGTGGTAGTTGGCATTGGGCTCAATGACAGTCACCTCAATAGAGGCGTCGGCCATACGGATATATTTTGCCGCTGTCGCGCCGCCAATGCCGCCACCGATCACCACCACCTTCTTGGTCGCACCGCCAATGGCAAAACTGCTGTAACCCATAGCGCTAGCCACCGCAGCAGCACCACCCGTCAGCTTAAGAAAATTTCTGCGATTAATCTCAGTCATGTCCTGTCTCCCCTTATTTCTGGCTGCCGTAGTATTCGAGTAATGCGTTGACAGCCTCGTCACCACCTTTACTCTGCAGTTGCTCGACCTTTTTCTTCATCTTCTTCGACATTTCACGCTTGCCGCTTATAAAGTCGTCCATAGTGTAGTGAAGATAGGGCAGCCACTGGCCCGCCAGTATTCCGGCATCGTCTTCGGACGAGCGACCACCATCTTCATGACACTTCTCGCAATATTTCTCGTGCAGCTTCATGCCCTTCTTTGCCATCTTCGCATCAACCTGCTGTGGTTGACGCTCCATCTTCTTCTTGGAAAAAAATCCGGCCATCAATTTGACCTCTTCCTCGGTATAACCCTTGGCAATTCGTCCCATTATGGTTGACGGGCGCTCACCACTTTTATACTCCGCCATTGCCTCAATGAAGTATTCACTGGACATGCCTGCGATGGTAGGTGTTGCCGGCCCGTTACTGTTGCCATTGGTGCCATGGCAACCGGCACAGGTATTACCCAGCATGGATGCACTCGGCGTCGCGGCAAGCACCGGCCCGGCCAACACAACACCACTGGCGATCAAGATGCCTTGTAGTCTCTTTTTGTAGTTCATACTGCCTCCTCTGGTTGACTCCCCACTGTCCCCGGCGCAGATGCCAGAGAGCACTAGAAATTGTTATTGCTTTTCGAACTGCTCAAGCAGTTGTGCAATTCCCGCCCGCCTGCCCTGCAGCGCATAATCCTTTGCCGTTTTTCCCGATTTATCTCTAAGCCTCACATCGGCCCCCGATTGCAAGAGCACCTCGACACCCTTCTCGCTCTCTGCCATCACCGCCTCCATCAATGCTGTACTACCATCACTACTTTGATGGTCAATGTCAGCCCCGAATTCCAGCAACAGTTCAACTGTATGCGCATGCCCGCCACCGGCCGCCCAGAACAGGGCCGTCGCCCCATCGCTACTCAGTGCCTGCACATTTGCCCCCTGTTCCAGTAAACTCTTAACGATGAGATATCGGCCCTTCTGTGCCGCCATCATCAGGGCCGTGGCACCTTCACGGTTCCGCACATAGGTGTCGGCACCGACCTGTAGTAATAGCTGCACGGCATCAAAATACCCTTTGTCTGCTGCGGTCATCAGCGCCGTCATCCCGTCCTTATCCGAGGTATTGACATTGGCGTCGTGGCGCAACAATACCTCCATCACATCAAGGTGGTTATAGCGTGTTGCGATCATCAGGGCATCCCAACCGGCACGAGTTTTGATCTGGGTATTTGCCCCCTGCTCAAGCAACTTGGCAGCCAGTTCACTATAGCCACCTTCAGCGGCAAAGGTCAGCGCCGTACAACCGGCCACGCTCTTGGCATTCACATCCGCACCGCGCTCAATCAGGCGCAATGCGACCTCAGCATTGCCCTCCTCAACAGCGAACATTAGTGCCGATTTTCCAAACTTTGTCTGAGAATGCGGGTCTGCCCCTCTCTTCAATAACTGCTCAACTAGCTCGATATCACCCACCAGTGCCGCGTCGCGTAATTCACGGTTCAAATCCTCCGCCACGCAAAGCGCTGGCAAAAGGAGAAACAGCGCAAGCAGAGGATAGTGGCGAACACCACCAAGGAAACATCCATTGATCATCATCTTATCTTTATTATTCATCTTACTCCGCCGTCTCCGCAGCGGTTTCATTCAGCTCAGTAAACATGCCGGGTTCATCAGGCTCAAGGTGGGCGATCCCCTTATGGCATTCGATACAGGTTTGCCCTTTCAGCGGCGCTCGAGCGTGTTTCTTGCGGGCCATCCGGCTCTGTCCGGAGAGATCCATATTATTAAAATCATGACAGCCACGGCACTCACGCGAATCGGTGGCCTCCATCTTGGCCCAGACACGACTGGCCATATCCCAGCGATGTGCTTCATATTTCTCTGGGGTATCGACAGTACCAATCACCTCATGAAACACATCCTTGGCGGCCATGATCTTGGCCCCAAGTTTGGGGAAAAACTGTTTGGGAACATGGCAGTCGGCGCAGGTTGCCTGCACACCCGAGGCATTTTTGAAGTGAACGGTTTCTTTGTACTCTTCGAAATTGGTCTTCATCGAGTGGCAGGAGATACAGAATTCCATTTCATTAGTATAGGAAAAAAAGGTATTCATACCACCGAAGGTGAGAAAGCCCAGAAAAAAGATCCCCCCAACCACCGCGAGACGTTTTTTTGAGATACAGAATTTCCCAATCAATTTATTCATTATTATTTTCAATCCGGCAAGGCATTTTCAATCCGGCAAGGCCCCATAGCAGGTCTCACCATCCATTGCGTTAAGTAACTCTAGTGCAGCATTACCTTTATGCGTAGGTAGACTACCATGCCAACATAACCCTCCCTGCAGTGATATTCAACCAAGCTACAGGCACACAAGCCCCCATGACACAAAAGATTAACAGCAACTTACATGCCACAAAGAAAGGTTTAAAAATATGATAAATGTTAAATTTTAAACGATTAAGAGGGAGGACAACCGCTCCAGCTAGCATTCCTGTCATGACATCGACAGAGAACAGTCATAGAGGTGTCATAAAGCGGCAGAGGAATTGGGAGAGTAGAGGGCGATAAAATATCGCCCCCTTAACTGGCTGGATCAGCTTAGGCTGCGGAATCCTCCGCCTTGTAAAAGTGCATGGTTCCCTCCTGCACACCGATATGAATGGTATCTCCAGGGCCGAATTCACCCGCAAGGATCGCCTGCGCCAACTGGTTTTCAATACGCTGCTGAATCGCACGTTTTAGTGGCCGTGCGCCGTAGACGGGGTCGAATCCTGCCTGACCCAGTTTATCCAGTGCGGCTTCGCTGAGGTGCAATTGCATCTCCTGCTCGGCGAGGCGTTTGCGCAGGTAGTCGATCTGAATATCGGCGATGGCGCGGATCTGCTCTTTTATCAGCGGGTGGAACACCACCACCTCATCAACACGGTTGATAAACTCGGGGCGGAAGTGGTGGCCCACCACCTCCATTACCGTCGTTTTTATCTGTTCGTAGTGCTCATTCCCTGCCATCTCCTGAATCGCCTGTGAGCCAAGATTGGAGGTCATGACGATGACGGTGTTACGGAAATCTACGGTACGTCCGTGTCCATCGGTCAGGCGACCGTCATCCAGCACCTGTAGCAAAATATTAAAGACATCGGGGTGGGCCTTTTCCACCTCGTCCATCAGGATCACTGAGTAGGGTTTGCGGCGCACGGTCTCGGTAAGATAGCCGCCCTCTTCGTAGCCGACATAACCGGGGGGCGCGCCGATAAGGCGGGCCACCGAGTGTTTCTCCATAAACTCCGACATGTCGATGCGCACCATCGCCTCTTCGGTGTCGAAGAGAAAGCCTGCGAGCGCCTTGCACAGCTCGGTCTTGCCGACGCCGGTGGGGCCGAGGAAGAGGAAGGAGCCGTTGGGGCGATTGGGATCGGCGAGCCCGGCGCGGGAGCGGCGAATGGCGTTGCTGACCGCCTTGATCGCCTCGTCCTGCCCCACCACCCGCTTGTGCAGGTTCTGTTCCATCTGCAGCAGCTTCTCGCGCTCCCCCTCCAGCATCTTGGAGACGGGGATGCCGGTCCACTTGGAGACCACCTCGGCGATCTCCTCCTCACTCACCTTGTTACGCAGCAGCTTCGGCTCCGCCAGCTCCACCTCCTCACAGGAGGCGAGCTGCTTCTCCAGTTCGGGGATCGTGCCGTACTGGATCTCCGACATGCGCGCCAGGTCGCCGGCGCGCCGTGCCGTCTCCAGCTCCTGGCGGGCGCGGTCCAGATCCTCCTTGATGTGCTGCGAGCCCTGCAGTGCGATCTTCTCCGCCTTCCACACCTCCTCCAGATCGGAGTACTCACGCTCGAGTCGAGTAATCTCATCCTGCAGGTGTTCGAGGCGTTTTTTCGACGCCTCATCGGTCTCCTTGTTAAGCGCCTCGCGCTCGATCTTCAGCTGAATCAGGCGACGGCCCAGGCGGTCCATCTCCTCGGGCATGGAGTCGATCTCCATGCGGATACGGCTCGCCGCCTCGTCGACCAGGTCGATCGCCTTGTCCGGCAGCTGGCGATCGGTAATGTAGCGGTGCGACAGCGTCGCCGCAGCCACGATCGCCGGGTCGGTGATCTGCACCCCGTGGTGCACCTCGTACTTGTCCTTTAATCCCCTCAGGATGGCGATGGTGTCCTCCACATTGGGCTCTTCCACCAGCACCTTCTGGAATCTTCTTTCGAGTGCCGCATCCTTCTCAATATACTGGCGGTACTCATCGAGAGTGGTGGCGCCAACGCAGTGCAGCTCACCCCTGGCCAGCGCGGGCTTAAGCATGTTGCCCGCATCCATAGACCCTTCGGCCTTGCCGGCACCGACCATGGTGTGAATCTCGTCGATGAAGAGGATGATCTGTCCCTCCTGCTTGGCGAGGTCATTCAATACCGCCTTCAGGCGTTCCTCGAACTCGCCGCGGAACTTGGCCCCGGCGATAAGGGCGCCCATGTCGAGCGACAGCAGACGCTTGCCCTTGATCCCCTCCGGCACCTCACCGTTGACGATGCGCTGCGCCAGCCCCTCGACGATGGCGGTCTTGCCAACGCCGGGCTCGCCGATCAGCACCGGGTTGTTCTTGGTGCGCCGCTGCAGCACCTGGATGGCGCGGCGGATCTCATCGTCGCGGCCAATCACCGGGTCGAGCTTGCCCTGTTCGGCACGCTCGGTAAGGTCGATTGTGTACTTCTCCAGTGCCTGGCGCTGCTCCTCGGCATGGGGGTCGTCCACCCTGGCGCCGCCGCGCATGGTATCGATCGCTTTCTCGATCGCCGCTTTATTGGCGCCATTTGTGCGCATCAGCTCACCCAACCGTCCCTTCTCCTCGGCAGCGGCCAGGGCAAACAGCTCGCTGGAGATGTACTCATCCTTGCGCTGCTGCGCCAGCTTGTCGGTCAGGTTGAGCAGCCGGGCAGTGTCGTTGGAGAGCTGCACATCACCGCCGGTGCCGCTGACCGTGGCAATATGGTCCAGCGCATCGCCCAGCGCCGAGCGCAGGCCGTTGACGTTGACACCGGACTGGGCAAGCAGCTGTCGCACCGTGCCCCCCTCCTGATCGAGCAGGGCAGTCATCAGATGCACCGGCTCGATGAACTGGTGGTCGCGTCCCACGGCCAGCGACTGGGCATCGGCCAGGGCCATCTGAAACTTGGTGGTCAACTTGTCCATTCGCATGAAGCACTACTCCTAGATCTGAATGTGGTGGAATTATCTAACAGATAAGGACGCCCGGGGGCAATTCAAGAGGATTATTTATTGTTATCTAAGCGGCTCCGTCGGGCTGTCTGTCATCATATCCGTCAGCCAGCTACCCATTACCCTTAAACAACATCGTCCCCTTTTGGTTTAAGATGACGTTAAGGGAACTACGACAAGATCCATCATCATTCACAGACAACGCCGAGACCCGCCGATGCGCCTGCTACTCGTTGAAGATGACCCGCTACTGGGCGACGGCCTGCAGGCCGGACTGCGCCAGAGCGGTTATACCGTGGACTGGCTCAAGGATGCCGCCTCCACCGAGGCCGCACTGAGCAGCGAGAACTATGAAATTATGGTGCTGGATCTCGGCCTGCCGGATCGCTCCGGCCTGAGCGTGCTGAAAAATCTGCGACAGCGCGGCGACGAACTACCGGTATTGATCCTCACCGCCCGCGACTCAGTGGAAGACCGTGTGCTCGGTCTCGACAGCGGGGCCGACGACTACCTGCTTAAGCCCTGTGACCTGGACGAGCTGGCCGCCCGTCTGCGTGCCCTGCTACGCCGTCACGGCGGTCGTGCCGATAACACCATTCGTCACGGCGAGATCGCGCTCGACCCGGCGGCCCACGCCGTGACGATTGCGGACAAAAATGTCGACATCGCACCACGCGAATATGCGGTATTGCAACTGCTGATGGAGAACATCGGCCGGGTGATGTCGCGCAGCCGTCTGGAGGAGAGCCTCTACTCCTGGGACGGCGAGGTGGAGAGCAACGCCATCGAGGTCTACATCCACCACCTGCGGAAAAAATTCGGCAGCGACCTGATTCGCACCATTCGTGGCGTCGGTTACATCATCGACGCTGCAAAAGAGTAAAAGTAGACCGCTTATGAAACCCTCCATCCGCCGTCGCCTGCTACTTACCCTGCTCAGCATCACCTCGCTCGTCTGGCTGGTCACCGCTTTGCAAAGCTATAACGAGACCCGGCACGAGATCGAGGAACTGTTTGATGCAGAGCTGGCACAGTCTGCCCGCACCCTGCTCACCGTTGCCGGTCATGAGATCGCGGAGCTGGACGGCATACCCACAACAGCGCACATCCATTTTCTGCCGAAGGAACTCAGCGAAACCAATGGCCACGATTATGAACACAAACTGGCCTACCAGTTGTGGGTACAACCACAGAATAAATTGGTACTGCGTTCATTCTCCGCACCGGAAACACCGCTATCATACAAACAAAATGGCTACAGTAATGAAGTCATTAATCAACAACCGTGGCGCATCTTTTCACTCTACGATCCACTGAGCGGCTATCAGATAAAAGTGGGCGAATCTCTCGCGATACGTCAGGAACTCAGCGATGAGATCACCCTGCGCATGGCGGTGCCGATGTTTATCGCCCTGCCACTACTGGCGCTGCTGATCTTTTTGGGTATTGGCCGTGGCCTGCAACCGCTGCAACGCCTTGCCCGCACGGTGGCCAGACGAGAGCCCGGCCACCTCGGGAAAGTCTCGACAGAAGATACCCCCAGTGAGATCGAGCCGGTGATAACCGCTTTGAATCAGCTCTTCGAGCGAGTAGAGACCAGCATGGAGAGTGAGCGACGCTTTACCGCCGACGCCGCCCATGAGCTGCGCACTCCGCTGGCTGCCCTCAAGATGCAGGCTCAGGTGGCACAGCGTAGCCAGGACGAGAGCGAACGCCACCGTGCTCTGGCGCAGGTGGTTCACGGCGTCGAACGCTCCACACGACTGGTCGAGCAACTGCTCACCCTTGCCCGCATCGACCCCGAATCGGCGCAGCAAAACTTTACTGCTGTCGCGCTACGCCCCATAGCCGAAGAGATCCTGGCGACACTGGAGCCCGCCGCCAGAGAAAAGGCCATTACGCTAGACCTGCGGAGCGAAGAGAATCCCACCATCAACGGCCAGGCTGAGGGGATCGCCATCGCCCTGCGTAACCTCACCGACAACGCTATTCGCTACACCCCGCAGGGGGGCTCTGTCGCGATCACCATTGAGGAGAAGGACGGCAAGGTAGAAGTCAGCATCGCCGACAGCGGCCCCGGCATCCCCGAGGCGGAAAGCGAAAACATCTTTAACCGTTTCTACCGCCTCGCCGGACAGGAGATCGAAGGCAGCGGTCTGGGACTCTCCATCGTGCAGAGGATCGTTGAGTTGCACCGCGCCGAGATCAGCCTGCATGCCTCGAAGTTTGGTGGGTTGGAGGTTTGTCTTCGGTTTAGCGCATAAGCTCAACCAATGCAGCTCCTATTAAATACATTACCCCTTCATACCATCCAACTGTCGTGTCACCAGCTTTTCTATCTCTTCCAAACACTCCTTGCCCTCACGCCCATGGCAATTTATCGCGGCAAAACTCTTAACACTGGCGCTCCCTCGCAGCAGTGCCGGTAAAAAGAGGCCGCCCTCGGCACGTACGCCGTCGATGCGGGCGGGGTAGATCTTGCAGTCGGCCAGTTGTGCCAGGCGCACGGCGCCGGGTTTGAGTTTGCGGTAGGGTTCGCTCTCCAGGTGAATGGTACCGTGGGGGAAGATGCCGATCACTTCGCCATCTTGCAGTGCCTTGAGGGCGGCACGAAAGGCACGCTCTGGTTTGCCTGTGCGGTTTACCGGGATACAGCCGGAGGCACGAAACATCCAGTTGAGTCCGAAGCGGTGGTACTGTTCGCTGGCAACGATGAAACGTATCGGCCGTTTACTGGAGGCGATTAATAAAAAGGGGTCGATACCGGAGATGTGGTTGGCGACGACGATAGCGGGGCCGCTCTCTGGCAGCTTCAGGGTGTCGCCGTGCAGGCGCTGATAGCGGCGGCAGTAGATACGGCCAAGGCCATCGAGGCGATTAATCCAGGGGCCGCCCCAATCGGCCTCGGCGGCGCGGCCAAACGCCCGCCACAGCCAGGCGACGAGCAGAAGAAGAATTGCTAACGAGATAGTGGGGAGGTAAGGGGTGCTCATCAGTCACTGCTGTGACGATGACGAAGAAACTCGGCAAACTGTAGATCCTCGCCGGTGGTGTGCGCGGTGAACCACTCCACCAGAAATTCGACCACGGCGTGGGCCTCTTCTGCATTGTAGCGCACGTTAAGGCCGCTCTCTCTGGCGTTAAGTTTGTCGATAAGTTCGTAATGGTGTTTCTGATGTTCCAGCAGGCGGTCGTAGTTGGCGAAGCGCATCATGTTCTCTTCACTGATGAAGTGAAATTTGACGTAGGCGTTGAGCTCGCGCAGCAGCGCCACCTGTTTTTGATGATCATCACCGTGCTGTAGTGCATGCTCCAGTCGATTGATCAGATTAAGAAAGTAGTGGTGTTGCAGGTCGATCTCTTCGACCCCCAGTTCAAACTCGGGCACCCATGCCAGTATGTCCTTTGTGGTATCACTCATATCCCCCTCCCTTTGCGATACGCATCGCGTTGTTTGTTATTTTTTCTGGTAGACCTTTCGTTTAAATAGATCGTTGCGACGACTGACTAATTTATCAAGAAACAACATACCGTCGAGGTGATCCATTTCGTGTTGAATAGCACGCGCCTCGAAGCCCTCACAACGATACTCCTGTTCATTGCCATTAAGGTCAAGCGCCTTGAGGGTGACCGCCTCGGCGCGGATCACGTTACCCGTATAGTCGGGCACCGACATGCAGCCCTCGCGCCCCACCTTCATTCCCTCCCACCCGGTGATCTCGGGATTAATGAGAAACAGTCTGCCGTGATTGGGTACCGGTTTGCGGGTCTTGGAGCAGTCGACAATTACGATGCGCTGAAAACAGCCCACCTGCGGGGCGGCGATGCCGACACCGCCGGGACCGGCATCCATGGTCTGTTCAAGGTCGGCAATAAAGGCGCGCAGCTCATCGTCGATATTTTCGACCGGCGTCGCCTCCTGCTTTAGCCGCTTGTCGGGATAGGTAAGGATTTGCAGAACCGCCATGCGCCTATCCGATGAGGGTTTCGATGGTTTCCAGCTGCGCCTCGATACCGTCCTGAACGACGATGTCGAGCGCCGACTGCAGGGCCTCGACCCCTTCGGCGGCGTGGCCTTCGATCTGCATGATGTAGATGGGTTTGTCCGCGGTGCCGGCGACGCTGCTCTCCATGTCGAGAATGTGCAACCCGGCCTCGGCCAGCCCGCCGGTGATGCGCGCGACGATCCCTGCGCGATCCGCACCGTAGACGGTGATGCGCACATCAGGCTCCAGATGGTGGTGCAGATCGGCATCGATACGGTCGATGTGGCGGTGCAGCCCCATTGAATCGGCCACCGGTTCCAGCAGGTCGTCGAGCCCCTTTTTGTTCCCCTCAAATTGCACCATCAACATAATGGTAAAGTTACCGCCGAGGCGCATCATGCTCGCCTCGCCAAGATTGCAACCGCCATCAAATAGCGCGGCGCTGACGTGGGCGACGATGCCGGGGCGATCCTTTCCCACCAGGGTCAACATGTACCAGTGACTCATGGTTCTATTCCTCATTAATGCAAGGTTGAGTGTGCCAGATAGATCACGCCAATACCGAGACCGATCAACACCATCTGCTGCACGGTGGCATTAAGCTCACTGCGCTTGTGCAGGCCGGGGATGAGATCTGCCACCGCGATATAAATAAAACTGGAGGCGGCAATCGCCAGTACGTAGGGCAGCAGCTGCTGCGCCTCGCCCAGGCTGAAATAGGCGAGCAGCGCACCGGCCACCGTCGCCAGGCTGGCGAGCACGTTGTAAACAAAGGCGCGAACACGGCTAAAGCCGCTGTGCAGCAGGATGGCAAAGTCACCTACCTCCTGCGGGATCTCGTGGGCAGCCACCGCCAGCGCGGTGACGATACCCAGATGCTCGTCCACCATAAAGGCGGCGGCGATCAGGACGCCATCGACAAAGTTGTGCAGGCCATCGCCGATGAGGATCATCGCGCCGGTGCTGCCCTTCCCCTCGTCGTGGTGGTGATGGTCCTGGTGGCCATGCTCTTCCAGCGCCGTCTCCGGGGTGTGCGCCTCACAACTGGCGGAGTGACAGTGGCGCCACAGCACCATCTTCTCCAGCAGGAAAAAGCCCATCAGGCCTAACAGCACGGTGAAGGTGATGTCGTGGACATCGCCCCCGGAAAAATTAATCGCATGGGGCAGCAGCGCCAGGAAGGCGGCCCCCAGCAGGGCACCAATGGCAAAGCTGACGAGGTGGGGCAACGAGCGGTTGCGCCACGACTCGGGAAACAGCAAAAAGGTGGAGGCTGCGATAACGCTCAGCACCCCGCCCAGCAGGCTGAAGATAATGATTTGCGTTAACAGGCTAAGGTGCAGGTGTTCCATCGGCAACAATTATTCTAATGGTTGGGCTGGCATGATAACGCAAAGCCCCCCGGCATCAAGTCTATTCTTCCAGCCAGATGAGGGAGACGATACGCCCGGTCTGCCCGTCACGCCGATAGGAGTAGAAGCGCTCACTATCGGAGAAGGTGCAGAGGTCGCCACCGTAGACCCGTGTAACACCACTGGCCGCAAGCCGCTGGCGGGCCAGCAGGTAGAGATCGGCCAGCCACTTATCGCCGCTGCCAGATACAAAGGCCTTGGCGGCAGCGGGGTCACGCCCGACAAAGGCCGCGCGCACCTCCCCGCCCACCTCAAAGGCGGCGGGGCCGATGGCAGGCCCCAGCCAGGCCATTCCCCCTTGTCCCCCCATCGCCTGCACACTGTGCTCGATCACCCCGTCGAGCAGACCGCGCCACCCGGCATGCACCGCCGCCACCCGCTCACCCGCCGCATCACATAACAGCAGTGGCAGACAGTCGGCGGTAAGCACCGCACAGACCACGCCGGGCTGATCGGCAAATTGTGCGTCGGCCTCCATGGGTGTCTGCACTGTGGCGGCATCGCAACAGTAGGTGCCGTGTATCTGGGTCAACCAGCGCGGTTCGGCGGGCAGCTTAAGCCCCTCGCGCAGGCGACGGCGGTTCTCCACCACCGCCTCTGGCGCATCGCCAACGTGGTCACCCAGATTCAGGGAATCGTACGGGGGAAGGCTCACCCCACCCCTGCGGGTGGTGGTGAGGGCTCGCACACCTTTAGGGGCAGGCCAGTCGGGGAGGATTATTGATAGGGACAAAACGGTTAGCCTCTATCCTCCGCCTCTTTAACATCCGCCCGCAATACCGCCAGCAACTGCTGCATATCCTCGGGTAGCGGCACCTGCCACTCCATATACTCGCCGCTCTGCGGGTGTATCAGGCCGAGGCGCGAGGCGTGCAGCGCCTGGCGCGGAAAACGGCGCAGGGTCTGCTGTAGCAGCTCGCTACTGGCAGGTGGGATGCGCAGGCGTCCGCCGTAGACCGGGTCACCGATCAGCGGGTATTTAAGGTAGGCCATGTGGACACGGATCTGGTGGGTGCGCCCGGTCTCCAGCTTCACCTTAATATGGGTGTGGGCACGAAAACGCTCGGCCACCCGGTAGTGGGTCACCGCCGGTTTGCCACTGTTGACCACCGCCATGCGCTTGCGATCCACCGGGTGGCGGCCGATGGGGGCATCGACCTTGCCGCCGCCGGTGAGCACCGCGTTGATCACCGCATCGTACTCGCGGGTGAGGCTACGCGCCTGCAGCTGGGCGACCAGGCTGGTCTGCGCCTCCAGGGTGCGGGCCACTACCAGCAGGCCGCTGGTCAGCTTGTCGAGACGATGGACGATACCGGCGCGCGGCACCGCATCGAGGTTGGGCTCATGGTGCAGCAGGGCGTTGAGCAGGGTGCCCTTCCAGTTGCCCGCCGCCGGGTGAACCACCAGCCCCGCCGGTTTGTTGATGACGATTATCGACTCATCTTCGTAGACAATATCCAGCGGGATCGGCTCGGGGTCAAAGCGCTCATCGCGCTCCAGCTTCACCCGCAGGGCGATCTGCTCCCCCCCCAGCACCTTGTCGCGCGGCTTGCGCTGCTCGCCGTCGACCTCCACCTGCCCCTGCTTCAGCCATTGGGTAAGGCGCGAGCGGGAGTAGTCAGCAAACAGCTCTGCCAGCACCTGATCGAGACGACGACCGGCCTGCTCTGGGGCGACCTCGGCGTGAAGAAGTTGCTCTTCCACTTCGCTATTCTCGTCAGATTCGTTTATTCCGGACGGTGCCATAGGTATACTTGCCCTTTCTCAGGTGCTGCATCAAATACAAAAGAAATAGATCCTATGCGTTTTATTAAATTCCTGTCCATCATTTCCCTGCTATCGGCCCTTATCGGCTGTGCCGCCATGAGCGAGGATCAAACTTCAGGGTGGAGTGCCGAGCAGCTTTATCAGGATGCCCGCGAGGCACTGGACAACGGCGAGTACGAACGCGCCATTACCGCCTACACCAAACTGGAATCGCGCTATCCTTATGGCCGCTACGCCCAGCAGTCACAGCTGGAGACCATCTACGCCCACTACAAGGCCGGTGAGGCCAGCTCGGCGGTGGCCGCTGCCGACCGTTTCATCAAGTTCCACCCACGCCACGCCAACGTCGACTACGCCTACTACCTGAAGGGGCTCGCCACCTTCGACCAGAGCAAGGGCTTTTTAAGCGGTTTCTTTGACATGGACCCGGCGGAACGCGACCCCGCCGCCGTGCGCGAGTCATTTAACTATTTCAAGGAGCTGGTGACCCGCTACCCCAACAGCCACTACAGCCCCGACGCCCTCAAGCGTATGACTCAGTTGCGCAACACCCTGGCCAGGCACGAGGTTCACGCCGCCGCCTACTACCTCAAGCGGGGCACCTACCTGGCCGCCGCCAACCGCGCCAAGTATGTGCTCGAAAACTACCAGAAGGCCACCGCCATCCCGGATGCGCTGGTCATTATGGTCAAGGCCTATCGCAAGATGGAACTCAATGACCTGGCCGATGATGCCCTGCGGGTGCTGGAGTTGAACCACCCTACACATCCCGGCCTGGCCGAGCTCAAGCAATAACTACCGCGATATAACCATCAAGCCGTAAAGGGGAATACAGGATGTGGGATTTCTTTGAGACCGTACGCCACCGCCACTCGGTTCGCACCTTTCGTGACGACCTGCCGGTAGAGGCGGAAAAACTCCATGCCATTTTGGAGATGGCCTGTGCCGCCCCCTCAGCGGGCGACCTGCAGTCCTACCGCATCTATGTGGTGAAGGATGAGGGCAAACGCGAGCTGCTCAACGCCGCCGCCATGGACCAGCCCTTCATCGCCGAGGCTCCGGTATCACTGATCTTCTGTAGCGACCCGCTACGCGCCGGCAACAAATATGGCGAACGTGGTGAAAAGCTCTATGCCCTGCAGGATGCCACCATTGCCGCCTCCTATGCGCAGCTGGCGATTGTAGCGGCGGGGCTGGGCTCGACCTGGGTTGGACAGTTTGATGAGGAAAAGCTGAAGGCCTCGCTGGGGCTGGAGGCGGGACTGGAACCGGTGGCGATTCTCTGCGTGGGCTATCCGGCGGAGTTGCCGGAAGAGACGCCGCGCCGGAAGCTTGATGAGGTGGTAACTCACCTCTAATCCAGCTCCGGGGTGGGCACCGCCCACCAACCTGTAACCTTTTGCTAAACCGCCTCCGGCCCCTCTTCACCGGTACGGATGCGGATCACCCGCTCCACCTCGGTGACGAAGATCTTACCGTCGCCAATCTTACCGGTGCGCGCCACGCCGGTGATTGCCTCGATACACTGCTCAACCATATCAGCCGCCACTACCAGTTCGATCTTCACCTTGGGGAGAAAGTCGACCACATACTCGGCGCCACGATAGAGCTCGGTGTGTCCCTTCTGACGGCCAAACCCCTTCACCTCGGTGGCAGTCATACCTGTCACGCCGATATCGGAGAGCGCCTCACGCACATCATCCAGCTTGAAGGGTTTGATGATCGCTTCAACCTTTTTCATCTTTTTCTATTCCTTATCGCTTGTTCATATAGTGAGAGTATAACCCTACCGTAGGGTAGGCGATGCCCATCCTGCGAATTATGCACCATGTATCACCGACGACCAAAACCGGAGGTAATCGGATAACGACGGTCGCGCCCAAAGGCGCGGCGGGTAATGCGCGGTCCGGGGGCGGCCTGACGGCGCTTGTACTCATTAAGATCCACCAGTCGAATCACCCGGCACACTTCGGCCTCGTCAAAGCCGGCGGCGATGATCTCCTCGCGGCACTGATCCCGCTCCACGTAGCGCTCCAGGATCTCATCGAGTACCGGGTAGTCGGGCAGCGAGTCGCTGTCTTTCTGGTCAGGGGCCAATTCTGCAGAGGGAGGACGGTCAATCACCCGCTGCGGGATCACATAGCCCAGACTGTTGCGGTATTCAGCGAGGCGGAACACTAGGGTCTTCGGCACATCCTTCAACACATCAAAACCGCCGGCCATATCCCCGTAGAGGGTGGCATAGCCCACCGCCATCTCGGACTTGTTGCCGGTAGTCAGCACAATTTTGTGCTTTTTGTTGGAGATCGCCATCAGTGTCACACCGCGGCAACGTGCCTGCAGGTTCTCCTCGGTGGTGTCGACCGGTAGCCCTTCGAACTCGTGGGCCAGTGAGGAGAGGAAGGCGTTGAACAGCGGCTCGATGGTGATTGACTGATAATCGACACCGAGGATTTTTGCCTCCTCCTCGGCATCACTCACACTCATATCCGCGGTGTAGCGAGAGGGCATCATTACCGCCTCGACCCGCTCGGGGCCAATGGCATCGACGGCGATGGCCAGGGTGAGGGCCGAGTCGATACCGCCGGAGAGGCCCAGCACCACGCCGCGAAAGCCGTTCTTCTCGATGTAGTCGCGTACCCCCAGCACCAGCGCCTGGTAAACCGCCGCCTCGTCGCCGAGTATCGGGGCCATCTCACCAAGGTGGGGGGTGGCCATCTCGCCGTCAAAGTCGAGTTCCACCAGGAAGAGTCCCTCCTCGAAGGCGGGGGCACGCTGAATCACCTGACCATCGCCATCCATCACAAAGGAGCGGCCATCGAACACCAGCTCGTCCTGCCCGCCCACCTGGTTGACGTAAATGATGGGGATGCGCACATCGGCCACCCGCTGCGCCATCACCTCCTCACGCTCCAGCTCCTTGCCGGTATGGAAGGGGGAGGCGTTGAGGTTGAAGATGAGCTGCGCCCCCGCCTCGGCGGCCGATGCTACCGGGCCGGGGTGCCATACATCCTCACAGATGGTTAGCCCCACCTTCACCCCTTTGATCTCGACGACACAGGGCTCCTTGCCCTCGGCAAAATAGCGCTTCTCATCGAACACGCTGTAGTTGGGGAGGTGGTGCTTGTGGTAGGTGGCAACGGTATGGCCGTCACGCAGCAGGGAGGCCGCATTATAGAGGCCACCGCTGGCAGCATGCGGGTAGCCCACCACCACATCGATGCCGGAGACCTCACGGTTGACCTCTTCCAGGGCCGCCAGCACACGGTTATGCAAACCGGTGCGCAGCAGCAGATCCTCGGGCGGGTAGCCACTGAGGGTCAGCTCGGGAAAGACGATGGCATCGGCCTTAAACTCATCGCGGGCACGCCGCGCGGCCGCAATCACCTGCCCGGCATTGCCCTCGATGTCGCCCACCAGCGTATTAAGCTGGGCCATCACAATGCGTAGCGTCGAAGCCATCTCTTTTAGCCCCACCTTGTTAGCATGTAGGTCACGTTGCCGTCGCTACGTGACAACCTCCGTCAGGTAGCCGCGATTGCGCCAACCTGACCTACGCCTTATAGCTTAGGATGCCGCCAGCACCTCGGCCATCTTGGCACCCAGCTCGGCCGGGGAGCGCACTACCGAGACACCCGCCTTCTCCAGCGCGGCGAACTTCTCATCCGCCGTGCCCTTGCCACCGGCAATAATGGCACCGGCGTGGCCCATGCGCTTGCCGGGAGGGGCGGTGACACCGGCGATATATGAGACTACCGGCTTGCTGATGTGCTTGGCAATGAACTCCGCGGCCTCTTCCTCGGCGGTACCGCCGATCTCGCCGACCATGATGATGCCCTCGGTCTGCGGGTCGCGCTCGAACAGGCAGAGGGTGTCGATGAAGCTCATACCGTGGATCGGATCGCCACCGATACCGACGCAGGTGGACTGGCCGAGACCGGCCAGGGTGGTCTGGTGTACCGCCTCATAGGTGAGGGTGCCGGAACGCGAGACGATGCCGATCTTGCCCTTCTGGTGGATCGCGCCTGGCATGATGCCGATCTTGCACTCGCCAGGGGAGATCACGCCGGGGCAGTTGGGGCCGATAAGGCGCACATCGGAGCCCTTCAGTGCTGCCTTAACCCGCAGCATATCCATCACCGGAATGCCCTCGGTGATGCAGACAATGGTATCGATACCGGCATCCGCCGCCTCAAGAATGGCATCCGCCGCAAACGGGGCCGGTACATAGATCATAGTGGCGTCGGCACCGGTCTCGCGCACCGCATCATGCACGGTGTTGAAAACGGGCAGGTCGAGGTGGGTGGTGCCGCCCTTGCCGGGGGTGACACCGCCGACCATTTTGGTGCCATAGGCAATCGCCTGCTCGGAGTGGAAAGTGCCCTGCTTTCCGGTGAAGCCCTGGCAGATGACTTTGGTGTCTCTATCGATCAGAATCGCCATTATTTCGCTCCTCCGGCAGCGGCAACCACCATCTTGGCCGCCTCGGTCAGTTGGTCGGTGGCCTCAATCGCCAGCCCGCTCTCGGCCAGCATCTTGCGACCCAGCTCTACGTTGGTACCCTCAAGGCGTACCACCACCGGCACCTCGGCATCGACCTCTTTCACTGCGGCGATAATGCCCTCGGCGATAAGGTCACAGCGCACGATACCGCCGAAGATGTTGACCAGGATCGCCTCCACCTTCTCATCGGAGAGGATCAGCTTGAACGCCTCGGCCACCTTCTCGGCGGTGGTGCCGCCACCGACGTCGAGGAAGTTAGCCGGGTCACCGCCGGTCAGCTTAATCAGGTCCATGGTGGCCATGGCGAGGCCCGCACCGTTAACCATACAGCCGATGTTGCCATCGAGGCGCACGTAGTTGAGGTCGTGCTGCTTGGCACGGTACTCCGCCTCGTCCTCCTGGCTGGCATCGCGCAGCTTGGCCATCTCCGGCTGACGGTAGAGGGCGCTCTCATCCAGATTAACCTTGGCATCGAGGGCAATCAGGTGTCCCTCACCGGTCACTACCAGCGGGTTGATCTCGAGCATCGAGGCATCACGCTCGGTAAACAGCTTGTAGAGCGACATCATTATGCCACCCAGCTCACGCACCTGAGTCCCTTCCAGCCCCAGGGCGAAGGCGACCTGGCGGGTCTGGTAGGCCTGCAGGCCAACGACGGGATTTACCGAAACAGAGATAATCTTCTCAGGGGTATTAGCGGCGACCTCTTCGATATCCATCCCCCCCTCGGTAGAGGCCATAAAGACCACGCGGCGACAGCCGCGGTCCACCACCACGCTGAGGTAGAGTTCACGGGCGATATCGCTGACACCCTCAATCAATACCTGATTAATCGGCTGCCCCTCGGCACCGCTCTGGTGGGTCACCAGACGGCCGCCCAGCAGGCGGTCCGCCTCGGACTTCAGCTCTCCCATCGAGCTGACCAGCTTAACACCGCCCGCCTTGCCACGGCCGCCGGCGTGTACCTGCGCCTTCACCACCCAGCGCTCGCCACCCAGTGCCTGCGCCGCATGCTCGGCCTCCGTCACACTACCGGCCACCTGGCCCTGCGGTACCGGGATACCGTACTCGGCAAACACACCCTTCGCCTGATATTCGTGGAGATTCATCACTTCCCCCCTGGGGTTTTCTGCAAATTACAAAACGGCGCATATTGTGGAGCAAACCGCGCCGCGGCGCAAAACGATGTTTGTCGCGGCGGCCCCCTTACCGATACAATGCACAGTCCTTAACTGTGAATAATGTCGATGAACTTGATTCGCCTAATTGCCATCGCCGTCATCTTCTGGCTCCTCTACCGCCTGATCCTCGCCCTGCTGAGCAAGGCGCGCCAGCCTGCACGGCGCGACTCTCCGCCGCTGGAAGGTACCATGGTGCGCTGCGAGCAGTGCGGACTGCATGTTCCGCAGGAGCAGGCCCATATAAAGGGTGACAAATACTACTGCTGCGAAGAGCACCGGGATGCCGCGGATAGCTGGGAACGGGATGAGTAATGGCCGATAGCCGCAGTCTGTCCCTGCTTTTTAGCAGAAGCGCCCCCCCCATGGGGAGCGGTGTCGACAAGACCTGGCGACCTCTACGCTTTTTCAATCTCTACCGTTTTACCCTCGCCGCCCTGTTGATCCTGATCTACCACCTTAATGGCGGAGCCCTGCCACCACCAATGGGTATGATGCTGCCTAAACTATTCTACCTGAGCAGCCTCGGCTATCTTAGCTTCAGCCTGCTGGCCATGGTATTCATCATCAAGCGCCGTCCCAGCTTCACCTGGCAGCGGAATATCCATGTGCTGGCAGATATCGCCTTTATCACCATCCTGCTCTACAGCAGCGGCGGCGTCGCCAGTGGCATCGGCATGCTGCTTATCGTCACCACCGCCTTCGCAAGTATGCTCTCGGCAGGGCGTGAGCCACTGCTGTTTGCCGCTATTGCCTCACTTGCACTACTCAGCGAAGAGACCCTCGCCTTTCTTACCCTGAGTGGCGCAAGCATCAGCTACCCCCAGGCTGGCATTCTCGGTATCGCTCTTTTCACCACGGCCATCATCGCCCATATCCTAGCTAGGCGGGCCCGTGAAAGTGAGGAGCTGGCGGCGCAACGTAGCCTTGATCTAGCCAACATGGCACAACTTACCGAATACACCATTCAGCAAATGCGTACCGGGGTTTTGGTGGTGGACCACGAGAGCAGGGTGCGCCTGATCAATAGCGCGGCATGGCGCTTACTCGGCAGCCCCATGGTCCCCGCCCACTCACAGCTGGCCCAGTACTGCCCCGAGCTCAAGAGCCAACTTGAACTGTGGAAACAGGGTCAGCTAGGGCTAGGCTCCACCCTGAGCCCTGGCCACAGTAATCACGAGCTACTCCCGCAGTTTCTGAAGATAGGTATCGATAATCCCGGCGGTACCCTGATCTTCCTTGAGGATGCCAGTATCGCCACCCATCAGGCACAGCAGCTCAAACTCGTCTCTCTCGGCCGCCTAACTGCCAGTATCGCCCATGAGATCCGAAACCCCCTGGGCGCCATCAGCCATGCCGCCGACCTGCTGGCCGAGGCCCCGGAGCATAGCGAGGCCGATCAACGGCTCACCGAAATCATTAAAAATCATAGCCAGCGTATTAACACCATCATCGAGGATGTATTGAAACTGGGGCGCCGCGACAAGTCACATGGCGAACAGTTTGAACTGGCCCCCTGGCTTGATGAATTCTGCAGCGAATTTCTGCAGGGCGAAGGCCAGGAAAAAAACGCCATCCGCTGGCGCTGTAAAGGAGAGGCACTGCAGCTCTACTTTGACCCCGTTCACCTGCGCCAGATCCTCACCAACCTGTGTCAAAATGGCCTGCGCCACGCGGGCAATACCCCCAACCCCAAGGTAGAGCTTGTTGCCGACAGCCAGAACGAGGAGTGGGGCTACCTCGATATCATCGATCACGGCCCCGGCATACCGGAAGAGGCCCGCAGCCATATCTTCGAGCCCTTCTTTACCACCGAGAGCAGTGGCACCGGGCTGGGACTCTACATCGCACAGGAGCTGGCGGTGTGTAACCATGCCAAATTGCGTTATGAGCCTGACGAAGAGAGCTGCAGCCGCTTTCGCTTACACTTTGCCAAACAGCGCACTACTATCGAATAACCATGCCCAAAAACATACCATCACAGCCCCACGCCCTGATCGTCGATGACGAGCCTGATATTCGCGAACTACTGGCACTCACCCTGTCGCGCATGGATATACGTAGCAGCGAGGCGGAGACCGTGGCGCAGGCACGCAAGCTGCTCAAGCAACATGAATTTGACCTCTGCCTCACTGACATGCGCCTACCCGATGGCAACGGCATTGAACTGATCCGCCACATCCAGCATCACCACCCAGAGCTGCCCGTCGCCATGATCTCCGCCCACGGCAATATGGACATCGCCATTGAGGCACTCAAGGCAGGAGCCTTTGACTTTCTCAACAAACCGGTAGAGCTGCAGGACCTGCGCGAACTGGTGAATAGCGCCTTACGTCTGAAGGGCAGCGCCAGTACAACAACTGGTAGCCCCGGCAACGAACTACAACTGCTGGGAGAATCCCAGGCCATTGAGTCTATCCGCCAGATGATCCGCAAACTGGCACGTAGTCAGGCACCGGTCTACATCAGCGGTGAATCGGGTACCGGCAAGGAGCTGGTGGCCCGTTTGATCCACGCACAGGGACCGCGCGCCGATATGCCCTTTATCGCCGTAAACTGCGGCGCCATCCCCTCAGAGTTAATGGAGAGTGAATTCTTCGGCCACAAAAAGGGGAGTTTTACCGGCGCACAGAGCGACAAGGACGGCCTGTTTCAGGCTGCCAATGGCGGCACCCTGTTTCTCGATGAAGTAGCAGACCTACCACTAGAAATGCAGGTGAAACTATTGCGGGCTATTCAGGAGAAGGCCATACGCCAGGTCGGAGCACAGCAGGAGCACCATATTGATATACGTATTCTCAGTGCAACCCACAAGAATCTGGCCGAGCTGGTAGCCAACGGCACTTTCCGTGAAGACCTCTTTTTTCGTATCAACGTTATCGAACTGCATATCCCCGGCCTCAGAGAGCGGCCTGAAGATATCCCGCTGCTGGTGGAACAGATCACCAAGCGTCTTGCCTCACAAATGGATATCACCCCACCTACCCTCACCAAAGGAGCAATGAACGCACTCCAACACCACCCCTTCAACGGCAATGTACGTGAACTGGAGAATATTCTTGAACGAGCCCTCACCCTGCGCGAGGGGGATAGCCTGAATGAGGATGATCTGCTGTTACCCTGCAACAGTTACAAAGCCCAATCTCAGGGTGATCCGCAACTGGATGGGCAGAACCTTGAGGAATACCTGGAAGAAATCGAGCGACAACTCATCGAAAAAGCCCTGCAGACAAGCAAGCACAACAAAACAGCTGCAGCCAAAGAACTGGGGATCTCCTTCCGCTCCCTGCGCTACCGCTTACAGAAACTAGGGCTGAACTAAGCCTTCTACAGACTCTTCCCCCTCCACTAGCCAATAACATCAATGCATCGACCTTGGATCAAAGGCAAGAAAATTAAAGAAACGACCTATTTGTGACCACATACGTCATGTGCTGACGTTTTTTGTCAACACACAAAAAAAGGTAAGAACTGGTTTCACTCAAAAAGATGAAAAACAGAGCCTAATTGTGACGAGCCTCTCAATAATTTGTATCGTTCAAGCAATAATAGTATTGGCACACAGTGTGCTTAAGTTAACTCGAGTACAACCTTTACGCTGAGAAAGCTTGAAGGGAGTTAACCAACTGAAAAACCAACCGGAGAATCGATATGAAAAAGATGCAAAAGGGTTTCACCCTTATTGAATTGATGATCGTAGTTGCGATTATCGGCATTCTGGCCGCCGTAGCTATTCCGCAGTTCAACGAGTACCGCGCCAAGGCCAATGACTCAACCGCCAACGCCGATGCCAAGAACAACATCACCGTTATGACTGCTGCCCAGCTGTAACACCAGTCCGAATTTTAAGGAGATACCCATGAAAAAGATTATCTATACTATGTTAGTTGCTGCTGCAGGCATGATGACCTCATTCGCTGCTACAGCTGCAGGAACCGCTATAGTTAGTGGTACTGCAATTCCTAATGATGCTACCGGCTGCGAACTTCTGAGTGAGCCCGTTACGCTCAATTTGTCAAAAAATGTATTCGGCGGCTACCAGTGCGACCTAATTCTCAACTCTATCAAGGTAGCAGCATGTCATAAGGCTGGCAGCAGAAAGGCCACTACCCTGACATGCCAGGTAACCGGTACCAACGCAGACGGCAGCTCACAGTGGAATGACACCTCATGTGCAGCTACAACCGACACCTTTGACATTGCCGATTTTCGTGCATTTGTTGCCAGCAGCACCGGTGGTTCAGTTGCCCCAGCAGTTCTGGGCGGAGCCTGTGCCGATGGCACCGTTACCGCACTTGGCCACTTCAATTAATTATGTCCCTTCAGATATGCGGGATAACTTCCTCGCAAACAGCTGAAGACGTTAATTGATAGTGATTGCTGAGACCATAAAAAACCGGGGGTATAGCTACTTCCGGTTTTTTTTCGTTAGCGGAGACAGACATGATAAAATACTCACGAGGCTTTACCTTAATAGAACTAATGATTGTAGTGGCTATCATCGGTGTGCTAGCCGCTGTCGCCATACCACAGTTTAATGAGTACCGCGCCAAGGCCAACGACTCAATGGCACAAACAGATGCCAGAAATATCGCTTTCGTGTTTAGAGCAGCTATCCTTTAAATTTCTGTCAAATTCGAGGGTTGACAGGCCTTCATAAGGTATTCAATGATACTCTCTGTTTTTTTCACCGATGACTCCCATGCACTTGACCCCTGATTACCACATTGGCATGCGCCTCGCGTTACGCGCTCGCTTCGTATCCATCAGCTTCTGGCTGCTCGTCACTCTGGCAATAGTGGCACTGCTTGCCGCGCAATTTAGTGCCCGCCAGCCTGCCACCGTAGCACTGGATGTAGGCTTGTCGTTTATCCGCCTGGCACTACCACTGATGATCGTGTTTCAACTCCAGGAACTATTTGCCAAGGAGTTTGACCGACGCTATTTTCTCACCTCACTTACCTACCCAAGGCCTCGGCATCAGCTATTTTTAGGGCGATTTTTAGCGCTATACACCCTGCTCATCACACTACTGGTGATAATGGGTCTACTACTCGGAGTTCTGGTTGGTGTTCTCGAACAAGACTACGCCCAGTCGACACCGGTTGCCCTTACCCACCCCTATTTCATCACTCTCGGCTTTATCGCTATCGATCTCTTTGTGATAATGGCTGTCGGGGCATTTTTTGCCATTATCGCCACGACCCCGAGTTTTATCCTCATCGGCACCATCGGCTTTATGATTGTAGCCCGTTCATTCTCCACCATCATCGCTATGCTTGGGGGAGAGCGTATCGTAATGGCCAATCAGCAGCACTATCAAGAATCACTCGGGTTACTAGCCTACCTGCTGCCAGATCTCGCCTCACTGGATGTTCGTATGATCACCTTGTATAACACCATGGATTTCCTGCCAGCCAACTGGCCTGCACTCATAGCCAGTTCGCTCGCCTACAGCCTTGCCTTTATGGGGCTAACACTCTGGGTTCTCCAGCGCAGACGCTTTAGCTAGAACCATGAATCGCTACTTGTGGCCACTCTTCACCCTGTTTGCCGCCCTGTGCTTTCTTTTGGCAAGTCGTATCACTCCCATGGGAGTGGTGACTCTCACACAAGCTCAACCGGAGGATCGGGTAGTGATCAGTGCCCCCGTACAGCTACTACTCAACGGCGGAGATCGTTTTCTTGCGGCGAATCTGGAGACCATGCGTCTTACCTCAACCGTATCAGAAAGTAATGACAGCGACACAACAAGCTACCTGGTCCGTGCCACAAGCCTGGTAACGCAACTTAACCCCTGTCATGAGGACAGCTACTACCTCGGCAGCGCCCTGCTCTCATGGGGAGGCGCAGAAAAGGAGGGGAGTATTTTGTTAAAGCGGGCAACCGAGTGCCGACACTGGGACTGGATCCCGGCCTTCTTCTACGGGTTCAATCAGCTCTATTTTCATAACAACAGTACCGAAGCACAACGAGCCCTTGAGCTCGCAGCCCAACGCTCTCCTGAAAACTACGCCTCACTTCAAAAGACAGCGATCATGATTGCAACGGGCCAGATCGACGATGACCGCATGGCCCTAGATTACCTTCGATTACAACGCGATCAGGTGTCCGACCCGAAACTAAAAAAAATGTTAGAAAAGCGCGCCATCCGACTAGAGGGTCTAATCAGTTTGCGTGAAGCTCAACAGCGCTTCGAGAAGCAATTTAATCGACCGTTACATGAGGCGTCAGAACTGCTCAGTACCGGATTACTTGAACAATTCCCGAAAGATCCTCTGGGAATCGGTTATGAATTCACTGATGGGGTATTTATGCTGCGGAAATTAAAAATAGCAGGCATGGAGGAGAAGAGATGACACAAGCCCTTGAATTTCATGCGGTGAGCAAAACCTTTAACAAAAAACGCAAACAGATTCATGCTCTAAGAAATGTATCTTTTTCGATTGGCGAAGGCGAGGTATTCGGTTTTGTTGGTCCAAATGGTGCGGGCAAATCAACCACCATTAAGATCATGCTTGACGTCATCAACGATTATGAGGGTGACGTCACGATTTATGGCACTTCGGCTCGCCATGCGGATTCACGTCGTGGGGTCGCCTACCTTCCCGAGGCACCGGCACTTTACGAGCAATTCACACCGCTTGAGCTCCTTAAAATGGCGTTGCGCATGTACGGTATCAAGCGTAGTGATGAAGATGCCTGGTGTCTGCAGTGGCTAGAAAGATTCTCTGTCGCACACAATGCAAAACGTCGCATTCGACAGCTATCAAAGGGAAACGTACAGCGTGTCGCACTGGCCCATGCGCTGGTGGTTTCTCCAAAGCTTCTCGTTTTGGACGAACCACTGTCAGGCCTCGATCCGCTAGGTAGAAAAGATGTTATTGACATACTTTTGGAATATAAAAATAAAGGTGGAGCCATCTTCTTCACCTCTCACGTACTACATGATGTAGAACGTCTCGCCGATCGCTTTGGCTTTATTAATAATGGCGAATTAGTCACCACCCGCGAACCACAGGAACTCATCACGGAAGATGCCAACCGTTTCATCATCCGCTATCAATCGAGCTCTGATCACTTAACCGACGGCAACTGTATTAGAAACAATGAATTTGAGCACGAGCTGAGACAAGATGAATTGCCTCTGTTTGTGGAGAAAATCAACACGCATGACGGGCGCCTGATAAATATCAAGCCAGCGGTCTCCCTTGAAACTGTCTTTTTCCAAATTCTACGTGAAAAACAAGGCAAAGCAGGGGCATAACAGCTAGATATGGTGCCGACGAGAGGAGTCGAACCTCCGACCTACTGATTACGAATCAGTTGCTCTACCAACTGAGCTACGTCGGCATGTAGTGCGGTAAAACAAGCGGGAGATTATATTGAATGCGGCTACAAACAACAACAAGCCGCACGATTACTGTATAGCTGCGGCGCCCTTTACTCGGTAAACCACCTCAACACCAACTTCGCAAATTCCCTCAGGTAGTCGCGGCGACTCTATGGCTTTCACGGATTCAGCCCCAACATCCCATAACTCACCGGTATCCACATTGTAGATATGGTGGTGCTCTTCAGTATTGGAATCGTAATAGACCTTGGCAGTGTCCACACGGACCTCACGCAGCAACCCCTGCTGGCTGAACAGGTTAAGGGTATTGTACACCGTGGCCTTGGAGGCCTTCACTCCGCCTCTCTCACCAAGCATATGCATAACCCGTTCGGCACAAAGATGCTGAGGTCGCTCAAAGAGAAGCTGGGCGATGTTTACCCGCTGTCTGGTCGGATTAATTTGCTGGCTCTGCAACAGCTTGATGACTTCATGCTTGTCCATAATATCACCCACGATGATGTCCGTTTTCAATGATGAAGAGTATAGGTGATGGAAATAGTCTTTGTCGAGAATCTGGACTAAGGAGAGCGATACCGTGTCGATTCGAGAATCGGATCCAGTCCTAGCAACTGGTCCGTCAGTAGCCGCGCCGAAGCCAAGCCGGTTACCACGCCGTTGCGAAAGTGACCAGCATTCACATAGAGTCCCTCGACACCACCGCATGCCCCAATAAACGGAACTCCATCACTGGTGCCTGGCCGCAGTCCCGACCACTGTGTTTCGATAGGGTAATCTGCAAGCTGCGGCAGTAGCGCCAGGGCAAATTCGAGTAGCTCCTCTCGCCCCTGCTTAGTAGTGGCCTTGTCGAAGCCCACATGCTCCAGGGTGCTGCCCGCGAGGATGCGACCATCGGCACGGGGGATCAGGTAGTGGGTACCGGAGAGTACGATATGCTGTAGCACACCAGGCTCAGCCCGAAACAGCAACATCTGTCCGCGCACCGGCTCCACCGCTAGCTCGATACCCTGTTGTTTGAGGATCTCCCCACTCCAGGCACCACTTGCAACAATTACCTGCGTGGCAGGCACGGCTTTCTCTGCCAGCTGCACAGCCTTGACGGCCCCCTCCTCTATCAGGATATCCTCTATCGCCGCATGTTCGTTAATGGTAACGCCTAGTTGCTCAATACTCTTGCGCACCGCCTGCACCAGGCGAGGGTTACGCAGTTGCGCGACCGTCGGCATCCACAGGGCATGGTCGGAGGTTTCCCCCAGATTCGGCTGTAATGCCTGAATACCATCCCGACCCAGATACTCTAGCCGATAGCCAAAGCGCCCGGCCCACTGCTCAGCCTGTAGCCGCTCCGCCTCATCAATATCGAGGAGCAACAAACCGCTGTGCAGGTACTCAGGATCAATACCGGTCTCTCTCAGCAACTCAGCGGCTAACGCCTCGTAGTGTTGCTGTCCCCAACGCGCAAGCTCCGTCACCGCATCGGCATAGCGCCAGGGATAGAGAGGCGAGATGATACCGCCGCCAGCCCAGGAGGACTCGCGACCGATTTCACCCTTTTCATAGATGACTACGGAGACCCCAGCTTGCGCCAGATAACGGGCGGTAAGCATGCCGATGAGGCCGCCGCCAATAATGTGAAAATCTGTCATTTTTTCCGAGGGTATTGCCAGTACTTTAGATGACACACTCTACCAGAAAAAAAGGGCGGGAATCATTCCCGCCCTATATCTTAGCTTATGGTGTGTATGTTGGCGTCCATGGCAACGCTAAGGTTATATTGCCGTTGGTGTAGTCAATACAGCCGTCCGGATAGTCGATGGCGCTAAAGGCATCATCCACCAAGGTACCCGGCAACACGCCACTATAGCTGCTGGGATAGTTTGGCAGCGGACACGAGCCCCATGGGGCGTTGGTGGTAACCGTTACCGAACCAGCCCAGGTCTCATGGTGCATAACAACATCGGTGGTGCATTCGAAGTTGTACCACTGCGCCGGAGGCGACACTCCACCAACAGGCTCAGTGCTAAAGGTACAGTCATCAGCTGGCGCTGTGGGCACAGGGTCCATACTCGCACTCAAGGTCACCAAATCCACAACATCATCGAAACGCAGGTAGTCCCCGTTTCCGGCCCCAACAAACTGCTGTGGTGTATGCATTATGTAATTGCCCATGCCTTCACCTACCGTTTTGTAGGTCGCTGGCTCTGATGGCATCCAGTCACCCTGCCCTGCACCCACCGAATTGTACCGCGGGGTGGTGTACTTAATATAATCGCCAGTCCCGTCAGCTACCATCGTATAGTCAATGGGGTCTCTAGGAACATAGTCACCCATCTCGCCCCCGACCAAGTCGTACCGGGGGGTTAGCAGCTTCTCATAATCGCCCGTACCCGGGGCCACCGGAACAAAGGTCACATCATATTCACCCGCGTTCGCCCCCACATAGTAATAGGTAGGAACACCGCTATATATATAGTCACCGAGTCCTGCTCCAACCCACCAATAGTCGTTCCAACCGGTGGGTGAGTAGGCGCCATTTCCCGTCCCCACATAGGTAACATTGGGAATATTCAGCCAATTGTAGTCACCCAGGCCGAAACCAACCCACCAGTAGTCCTGGATTCCGCTTGGTTCCAAATAACCCACTCCAGGACCTACATAGGTATAGATAGGCAGATTCGCCCAATTATAATCTCCCAGGCCCATCCCGACCCAAATGAAATTTATGTAATGATCACCATTGCCCCACCCCACGTACTCATAGGTGGTCGGGCCGGTCTGCCTGTAGTCGCCCCCGGCGTTTGGGACATACTCCATCAGCAGTTCACCGTTTCCAGCGCCTACATACACCCACCACTCTTCCATGTAGGAGCCCATGCCATCACCAACCCACATATAGCCATCAATTGCGGTATATTCACCCAGACCAGGACCAATGTATTCAAAATTATCAACGCTATATGATCCGTTGCCCTGGCCTACAAGCTCCATCCAGGGTACTTGCACATACTCACCGTTTCCGGTGCCTACAAACTCGTACCAGTCTGCATTGTATGAGCCCATCTGCCAACCGACGTAGATCACGTCCTGAATATAGGAGCCATTGTTAGGGCCTACATATTCATACTCAACCTTGTCATGGGTGCCGGCATTTGCACCGACGAAGTCATAGGTCTGCACATGATTGCCATTGCCAGCGCCTACGTACTCGTAATTGACCTCCTCATAGTTTCCCGTACCCGGTGCGACCTGGTAGAACTCCTGCACCAAATCACCATTTCCGTAACCGACATTCTCATATACATAAGCATAGTCGCCGCTACCCAGCGCCACAGACTCATACCGTGTATTGATGAAGTACGGTGTCGGTACATATACAGACCCCTGAATGGTAATGGGCCCCGAGGTATCCTTAACACAATCCACCGATGCTGCCGTGGTATCACTGGTGATACTCAGGTCGATACTCGTACCGGCCGTATCGGTACCGCACCAGAAGCCGTTGGGCGGGGTGATTAGTACCGAACCTGCCCAGGTGGCGGTGAGGCGTGTATCGTGCGCAACCACACAGCTGTACTTCACATCCTTGTTATTTGCTGCGATGTCCCAGTTACAGGTTCCCGTCGGCGCCGGATTGGTATTAACAACCATACCGGTAAGGAGATCCTGCGACGGCGTAGTGCTATTGGTGATGGTGCCAGTGATTTTGTATTCATCGACGGGACCATCAAACACAACATCATTCCCAGTGCTCTGCGCCGGGGTTGCCTGGAAGTCGGTAAAGCCCCAGCTCACCACACCGCCATCCGCACAGGATGTTGCGCTGGCATCCGTAGTCGATACGCCACCGATCACACAGCTGTAGTCGGTTGGTACCGTCAACTCAATATGCCCGGTAAAGCCCGAGACATAGGTCTGCTCCAGCAGGCCGGTACAGATATAGTCAACACTGAGGGCACTTGCATTGGTCGTTTGACATGCGTCAGCCACCAGCTCACCGGATGCATCATAGGCGGCAAACTGCAAGCCACCCGCTATAGCACCAAGGTCATTACCTCCATCTACGGTTACCGTGCCCTGAATAGTGAACTCAGTCAGGTCATGACAGACAAAGTTGGCCGTTTGTGAACCGGTTGCGCCTGTAATACCGTACACCGCCTGCCAGCTCAGCTCGGCCTGGTCATAGGGGTTGTCGTGCGTACAGACTATCTCCACCGGAGAGTTAACAACCACGCTGCCATTCCATGGGGTCTCAATCAGATTGCCCTGATTATCCGGGGTTGACCACACATAGTAATCACAGCTATAGCTGATATCGTAACCAGTACCACCTGCCGTGGTGCTGGTAATGGTGCAGTTATCATAACCGTCGGTGGTGTTGATATTACCATCAAAGGTCGACCCCGCAGGGTCGGTGCTACCCCAGGTCGATGAAGTTTCTGAATCCATCGTCAGCACGCCGCTAATGGTGTAGCGCTTTGAGGGCGGATCCGAGGGGTCGTAGTCACAACTTGTTTCAGCATCAAAGACCGTCTCATCAAAGTCAGTAAGGTAGTCCCAGGGGTACCCCACAAATTTGGCAAAGGCACCAATACGTGGGTCAACTCCCTCAGCAGGATTGTTGCCGTCCTCATTCAGACAGACAAAGTCATCGGGCATGCTGTGGAACAGCTGGGGATAGGAGGGGGCGGGAGAGACAGCAACAACCTCATCCGCATCAGGGCGGGTGAGCACAGCGACACAATCGGCACTCGTCGGATCATTACCGCGCGATATTACGAAGTCGTGTCCGTAGGCGCGCTCAGCCCAGGTGGGATCGGGCAGTACTGCCGCATCCTTGATGCCATTGGAATACCAGACCGTCTCGCCATCCAGTTGCACCGGAACGTGATCGCCGTTGCCATCTATAGTGTACTGGTATAACACACCGCGATAGACGCGGCGCTTGGCCAGCTCTACCTGCTTCCAGCTATCGAGAATCCCGGCATTGGGATCCCCCACGCAGGCAAAGTCCTGACTATTGGCACCGAGCATGACCAGACCGATATTGCCGTACCAGCCGCCCCCCAGATAACAGGTGTAGTTAAAATAGTCGTAATCATCGGTACCGTCACCATTACCGGCAGAGTCCACCTGCGGGTTGTTGTTCCGATAGATATCACCATCGGTACCGGGCAGCAGGCTTGTATTGCCCTCTATCAGCTTAGTAGAGGTGGTTAATTCTGTTGCGCTTGCGGATACCGGTCTCCAGCGTGAACAGTAGGCCGCATCTGAGGCGATAACCCAGATATTGCCACCATCAAGGCTTGTGCCACCGGTACGGTCAAAAAAGACGGTACCGCTGATCGTAACGAAATCGGTACAGATGGGAAGGTCGGTCACCGGATCCCGCAGCTTACAGGCATCGGGCAGGGTGAGTACCACCTCACCGGTACCATCAGAACTCTCTACCACCAGCTCAAGATCGCCATCGTTGTCGTGGTCGGCACTATAGGTACCATCATTATTCGCCGTATCGGGCTGGTTCGTCTTGAGGTCGCTCATCTGCTGCTCATCCAGACTACCGTCACCGAGGTAGGCCTTACCCGTTGGTGAAGCGACCAGCGGTTTTGCGCTTTTACTTACATCCGCGGTACCACGCGGGTTGCGCCAGCTCACATCGGTCTCCAGCGAAACGCTCTGGGTACCTTCACGGTCAGTCCAGCTTACCGTCACCACGACATTACTGAGCTCACCCACACGTGTGACATCCCACTCGCGCGAGAAGGTCGCGTTGGTTCCCGGTATCGACTCTGCAGCATCTACCGGATAGACCGTTGTGGCCGCCGGAACATTATCGGGGAAAACAAATTGCGCGCCTGCCGCCGGGTCCGTCACCGTGTTGTCCGTCAAATTCTCTACAAGACCGTGCTCGGTCGTATAGCTGCGCATCTCATCAAGCTTTTCCTGCGCCAGCGTAATCGCCTCTGCACGGGCCTTGTTATAGGCACTTGCCGTAACCAGTTTTGCCTGAAAACTACCAATCGCCAACAGGCCGAATGAGAGCACGGCAACCGAGATCAGTGCCTCAATCAGGGTGAATCCGTGCGGCCTATTCTGCTGAAAAACGCTTTGCTTTAACATGCTTAACTCCTTGACACTCCAGGCCGAGTATCATTCTAAAAATCACGCCATGAACCTGAACCGGCTGCCGGGCGTCCGAATGCGTAAGTCGATTTAAGAACCCGGCTGTTGTAAACCACATCGAGACTACCACCACCATCGCTGTTGACACCGTTGACGACGGCCGAACCGACGACATCCACCCCCCCAGAGCCCGTTATCGAGCCTCGGATAAATAGCAGACCGAAGAAATTGTTATTACCCGTTCCAGAGAAGTCGCCATCGACAATAATGATTACCGGCTTATCCATGCTACCGAAGGTATTGTTACCCGCTATATTGACATCACCATTAACCCAGATAATCTCACCACCAACACCATCCTGAGAGGCCAAGTCGTTGGTCTCAACGGTAACGCGGCTATCCTTGTAAGCTGCCGGTTCTTCACCGAAAAAATTGTAAAAGAATTCATCCGGAGTCAGGTTGGCCAGAGAGGTATCACTCTCAATAATATCTAAACCGGTTACTTCCTTAGTTGATGAAGGCACCGTACCGCACTGCACCGAGCCACCAAGACAGTCAGGATAATTGGCATCAGTCGGATCGGCGATAGCAGTAGAGGTTGCGTTGTTCGAGCCCACATTCACATCGCCACCCGACCAGATGGTGGAGTGCCCCTCCGGGTTGCTTACCGTCGCCGAACCACCGATCACAACCCCCCCACGGGTGAGCAGCGGGTTATCAGGTACATTGGGAAGGGGGGGAATTATCACCAGCGTCTGCTCAATGGTTCTGCTCGATGTCACATCATCACTCACACCCACCGAGGTGATATCATAACGAATCAAATCTTCATTCACATCACACGTCATTGTCACTGTGACGCTACTGCCATTGGCCAGTGTCAGCGTGTTGGCATCGGGATTAAGGTTTCCGTCTGCATCCAGAACCCCGTCCGTGTCGAAGATGACGTTGTAACTGGCGGTAGGCAGGCAGTCGGGGTAACTATCATCATCTGCGGGAATAACCGTGTCATCCGCCGCCATGGCCCAACCACCACCTATCGCAGAAACACTCGCCTCTATCCCCGCTTCCGCCGCCTCAAAGGCCATTCTGCCCCGATATTCATTAGTCGAGATCTTTTGCTCCATCAACACGCTACGCGAGGTATAGAGAGTGACGAAGGTAATCACTACCAGCAGGATAAGCGAGATCAGCAAGGAGGCGACCCCTCTTTGACGCTGCAAGCTACTATGTGTCATTTTATTCATGGTCATCAAAGCCTCTCCCACCGCATTAGCGCACGCGCACCAGGTCATTACGAACAGAGACCCGCTGTTCCATGTTTTTGATCTGCACCTCGGTATCATCCACAAGCCTGGCGCTCAGGGTGATCCGTACGTCCCGACGCTCCACGGTATTCACCCCACTGCCAACACCCGGCACAGTGGTATAGCAGTCGACCTCGTCCATCTCTTTAAGAATGTCGCCTGTTGTCATACCTGCTGGCAGGGGTACGGGGGGGTAACCATCGCTATCGTTATCCACCTCATCCGGCTCAGAGGTATTGATGCAACTGGAATCGCCAAGGTCAAAGTTCAGGGCGGTAATCTCTATGCTTCGCTCATCATTTAAGGTTGCCCAGCTGCCACTAGTGCAGGAGTTAGGTGCTTCGCCACCGGCAATATCAACGCTTTGGCGGATTTGCAGTTGCGTACCGTTCAGGCGGAATCCGAAATACTCGTTATCCTCCCTGATGCGCACACCATCGCCATTGCTATCACCAGCATTGGCATCACCAACGCTGGCGTCATAGGCGTAGAGAATGCAACTGCCACTGCCCAGGCTTTCCATATCCAAATCAGATGTCATGTTGTCATGCACCTCCAGGGCGCTAAAGCCAAGCTGATTAAAGGGGTTGGTACTCGGCTCTTGGAAATTGTCCAGATCATCAACATCCGTCCCAGCCGGATCGTCCCAGTCATAATCTCCCGTCGAAGGTTCCGCATTGGCATACCCTGCACGGCGGATATCGTTCACCATAATATTCATAATGGCCGACACCTCCTGGTTGAGGCGGCTGGCCTTGAGGGTATCGCCACTGGTTTTCACCGTGGTGAGGTAGACACTGAGTACCCCACCCACAACGATCAGGCCAACGGTAAGGCCAACCATCAACTCTATAAGGGTGACACCGTGCTGACTAAACCTGCGAGTACTCAACATTGTGGATATCCCCCTTTACCAGAACCCGGGGAACAGATTCTGGCCCGGCCAATGGGAGTAACAATAATCTGCAACACATAGTTGCCATATCGAAGTACCGCCATCCCATCTTCTCCGGTACCAATCGTCCCACGAGTAGGATTAAAGTTAATAGTGTGGTCGACCGCCCCGTCACCAAGCTCGACCCCCGGATAGTCCGTACTCACAATGTGCTTTAGCACATTGGTTTTGGTGCCTGAAACCGTCAGGACACAGGCACCGGCGGCATTGGGATCGGTCAGTGCCGGATTACACGCGTCATTGGTACTTACCCCTATCGCCCAGTGTGTGCTGTCTGTCCCGACGATCCTGACCGCCACATTGACGGAACGAGAAATGGCCTCGGAACGCGCATAGACCAGCTGGCTATAGATCGCCTCTGTTGCGTTAATCAGTTTGCGCTTGTCCATATAGCTGTTCATGCCGGGTACGGCAATCGTCACCAGAATGGTTAGAATGGAGACCGTGATCATCAGCTCCATAATCGTAAAACCTTTTTGCTGCTGCACAGTGAACTCCCCCGAAATTTTATGGTTAAATTATATATCCCTATTCCCGCTGCGAACAGGCGGGGATAGACCGCTCATCCTACCAATCCGACCACCAGTCGGAATCCCCCATGCAACAACAAGTGGGCTACCCACACTCCGACCTCTTGACGTACTATAGTGCCAACTATCGCCAAATCAGGAGGAGAGAAGAATGAAAACGAATAGATTCAATAGTGATGGGTTCACCTTAATAGAACTAATGATGGTTGTCGCCATCATTGGTATTCTCGGTGCCATCGCCTACCCCAATTATATGGGATATGTGCAAAAAACACGGCGCACCGATGCGTCAGCGTCCCTGCTTGCCATACAACAACTGCAGGAAAAACTGCGCGCCAATTGTAATGTTTATGCGCGAATTCTTGACCACACGCTAGTTAATGCTGATGGCGATAGAGTCGCCTTTGAATGCTCCGCTGGAGACCCAACCGCCACCTCCATTAATTTATCAACCGCCACCGCGGAGGGGTGGTATACACTTTCAGTCCCCACTGCTGATACTAACGGTATTGGATATGTTGCCATGGCAAGCGCCGTTGCCGGAAACAAACAGGCCGGTGATGGCGATTGCCAGACCCTAATCCTCACTGTAAATGCTACCAACCCAAATGGAATAAGAACTTCAACAGATGCGATAAACGGAACCGGAAACCTCACCACCGGTTGCTGGTAAGGCGCTACTGCAACGCCTTTGGCAGCGGGAACATCATCTCCTCCCGCTGCCCTTCACTCTCTATTTCACTCTCTACGCCCCACTCACGCAGTCGCGCTATCACCTCTTCGACCAGTATCTCGGGGGCCGATGCTCCGGCCGTGATACCGACCATTTCCACCCCCTCAAACCACTTGGCCTTGAGCTCTCCGGCGTTATCCACCAAATAGGCGGCCTTGCCCAGGCGTGTTGCCAACTCGCGCAGACGATTGGAGTTGGAGCTGTTAATTGAGCCGACCACCAGTACCACGTCACAATCTTCGGCAAGATTACGTACTGCGTCCTGGCGGTTCTGGGTGGCATAACAGATATCGTCCTTCTTCGGGCCGACTATCCTGGGGAATTTCTGCTTGAGGGCATCGATAATGAGTCGTGCATCATCCACCGAAAGGGTGGTCTGGGTGACGAAGGCGAGTTCTTCTGGATTACTCACCTTGAGTACATCGACTTCATCAACCGAATCGACACGGTAGATCGCCCCGCCCTGGCTACTGTCGTAACGCCCCATGGTGCCCTCGACCTCGGGGTGACCGGCGTGGCCTATCAGCACCACCTCGCGTCCGGCCCGGGCGTGACGTACCACCTCCAGGTGGACCTTGGTGACCAGCGGGCAGGTGGCGTCAAATACGGTGAGGCCGCGCCGTTCAGCCTCCTGCTGTACCGCCAGCGCCACGCCGTGGGCGCTGAAGATCACGGTGGCACCGTCGGGCACCTCGTCCAGCTCCTCAACGAACACCGCCCCCCTTTCGCGCAGGCCGTCGACCACGTAACGGTTGTGTACCACCTCGTGGCGTACATAGATGGGGGCACCAAACAGCTCAAGGGCGCGATCGACGATAGCGATGGCGCGATCGACACCGGCACAGAAGCCTCGGGGATTGGCGAGTTCAATTTGCATAAGGGGGCTACGCTTCGTCGTTGGCGGCGGTGAGATTCTCTATCGAGAGGATCAGCACCTCGAACATAATGGTGTGACCGGAGAGGGGGTGGTTGAAATCAACCAGCACCGACTCGTCCTCCACCTCCAGCACCATGCCGGACAGCTCCTCGCCGCTGGGCAGGGTGAAGCCGATCACCAGACCCGGCTCCAACGGCATCTGCGGGTCGAACTCCTCACGCGGCATGGCGTGAATATTGGCGGTGTCCTTCTCACCAAAGGCCTGATCGGGAGCCAGGTGGAGGGTGACGTGGTCGCCGGTCTTCAGCCCCTGCAGGGCATCATCCAGCCCGGCGGCCATGGTGCCGTCACCAATGACAAAGGCGATGGGGTCGTCGTCATCCCAGGTGGAGTCGACGACGTTGCCGTCCTCCATCGCCAGGCGGTAGTGCATTACCACCCGGCTGCCGGGGGCGATCACGTTCTCGTTATCGGACAAGGGGAAATCTCACTTTCAATAAATTGGCGATAGTTTACCACAGGGGTCAGGATTGTTTGCGCGGCCACAGACTATCAATGATCAGGATCGCAGCACCCACCACGATGGCGATATCGGCCACATTAAACGCGGGCCAGTGCCACGCACCGTAGTAAAAATCCAGAAAATCAATCACATAGCCATAAATAATACGGTCCACCACATTACCGATGGCCCCACCCATCACCAGCGCCAGCGCCAGCGCCTCCCACAACTTGTCGTGGCCCAGCCTTTTAAGCCAGAAGATGATCCCCGTACTCACCAGCAAGGCAATGGCGGCAAAGAACCAGCGCTGCCATCCCCCCGCCTGACTGAGGAAACTGAAGGCCGCCCCGGTGTTGTGCATCAGGGTGAGGTTGAACAGCGGCATCATTGCTACCGGCTCAGCATAATTAAGGTAAGCCGCCGCCAGCTGCTTGGTGAGCTGATCGAGTACGACCACCAGCACCGAGAGCCATATCCATTTGAGCATCATGACTCCTTAGGCAAACTGACGCGTTTCGCCGTCACCGGCCACATTATCCACACAGCGACCGCACAGTTCGGGGTGGTCAGCATGGCTTCCCACATCCTCGCGGTAGTGCCAGCAGCGGGTACATTTGTCATAGGAGCTGGCGGACACGGCGACCCAGATCTCATCACCCGACTCCAGGGTGTAGTGGGCGGCTTCAGCGGGCGGCTCCTGCGCCATCAACTCAATATCTGCCGTCGAGGTGATGAGAACAAAGCGCAGCTCATCCCCCAGATGTGCCAGCTTGGCGTAAATCTCGCTGCCGCAGACGAGAGTCACTTCGGCCTGCAGATTGGCCCCGATCTCGCCGGCGTTACGCAACTGCTCCAGCTCGCGGTTAACCGCGTCGCGCACCTCCATCATCTCGCGCCAGTAGCCAAGGTCGAATTTACCAGGGGTAAATTCTGGGAACTGATACCAGCTCTCCAGGAACACCGATTCGCCACGCTCGCCCGGCATGTTCTGCCAGATCTCCTCAGCGGTGAAGCTGAGTACCGGGGCCATCCAGCGGCTCATCGCCTCCAGCACATGGTAGATCGCGGTCTGTGCCGAGCGGCGTGCCAGCGAATCGGGCTGCATGGTGTACTGACGATCCTTAATCACATCAAGATAGAAAGATCCCATATCAATGGAGCAGAACCTGAGCAACTTCTGATAGATGAGGTGGAACTCGTAATCGTCATACGCCCCCTGCAGCTCCTGCTGCAGCTCGGTCGCATAGGCCACGGCCCAGGCATCGAGCGGCAGCAGCTTGTCGGCAGCGACCATGTTCTTTGCCGGGTCAAAGGCGTTCTCGCCCTCGCCCGCCTTGCCCAGATTGGCCAGCAGGAAACGGGCGGTGTTGCGGATACGACGATAGGCATCGGCGGTACGCTTGAGGATCTCGTCAGAGACGGTCATCTCACCGGTATAGTCGGTAGAGGCAACCCACAGACGCAGGATATCGGCCCCCAGACTGTTGACCACCTTCTGCGGCGCCATCACGTTGCCCTTGGACTTGGACATCTTCTGTCCTTTGGCATCCACGGTAAAACCGTGAGTAAGCACTGACTTATAGGGGGCCTTGCCGGTGGTGGCAACGGCCGTGAGCAGCGAGGACTGGAACCAGCCGCGGTGCTGATCCGAGCCCTCAAGGTAGAGATCGGCGGGGCGTTGCAGGTTGTCGCGACGCGCCAGCACACTGGCGTGGGTGACACCCGAGTCGAACCAGACATCGAGGGTATCGGCTACCTTGTCGTAGTCGGCCGCCTCATCGCCCAGCAACTCGGCGGGGTCGAGGTCGAACCAGGCATCGATGCCCTTCTGTTCCACCTTTTTTGCCACCTGCTCAATCAGCTCAGCGGTGTTGGGGTGCAGCTTGCCGGAGACCTTGTGTACGAACAGGGTGATCGGCACCCCCCAGGTACGCTGGCGCGAGACGCACCAGTCGGGGCGGTTATTCACCATACCCTCGATGCGCGCCTGCCCCCAGTCGGGCATCCACTCAGTGTGCTTGATCGCCTCCAGTGCCAGGGGGCGCAGGCCGTTCTGTTCCATCGAGATAAACCACTGCGGGGTGGCGCGGAAGATGATCGGGGTCTTGTGACGCCAGCAGTGAGGGTAGCTGTGGCGCAGTGCCTGGGCATGCGCCAGCTTGCCGCGCTCGCGCAGCACCTCCATCACCGCATCATTGGCCTTGAACACATGCTGACCTTCAAATAGCTCGGTGCCGGGCAGGAATTTACCATCGCCACCTACCGGGTTATCCACCTTAAGGTTGTACTTCGAGCCGACCACATAGTCCTCCTGACCATGGCCAGGGGCGGTATGTACCGCACCGGTACCGGCCTCCAGGGTAACGTGGTCGCCGAGGATCACCGGCACCTCTCTGTCGTAGAAGGGGTGTTGCAGCTTCAGCCCCTCCAGGTCGGAGCCCTTGCAGGTAGCGATCACCCGATAGCTATCCACCTCATAACGCGCCATCGCATCGGCCAACAGCCCCCCGGCAAAGATCAGGCGCTCCGGCCCGTGCTCCGCAACACCCTCACACTGCACCAGCACATAGTCGATATCAGGATGCAGGGCGACCGCCTGGTTGGCAGGCAGGGTCCAGGGGGTGGTGGTCCAGATCACCGCGGAGATCGGCCCTTCACCGGGGTGGGCCTCGGCCTTCTCGACGCGACTCAGCAGCGCCTCATCGTCCAGCACCTCGAAACGTACGTCGATGGCGGGCGAGGTCTTGTCCTCATACTCCACCTCGGCCTCGGCCAGCGCCGAGCCACAATCGACACACCAGTGTACCGGCTTGGAGCCCTTGTGCAGGTG
>JBFFMJ010000007.1:0-192218 GCA_041554195.1 Thiohalomonadaceae bacterium | reverse complement strand
TTGGTCAACCACCAGCTGAGCCGATTCGAGTTTAAATTCAGGACTGAACGTCCTTCTTGTCTTAGCCATTTTGTCACCTGTTTGTCTTAGGGGTGATAATATCACCCATAACTAGGTGGCCAAATTAACTATGCCACTACAATGATCGCAAAATTCTTCACTCTCAAACAGCCCGTAGGGTTGGTAGAGCAAAGCGAAACCCACCAAACACCTAGAACTAATCAAAACACTCAGTCCCTAAGTCCTGTAGTGTGGGCTCATTTCTGTGCCCACTCCTCATCCCTCATAATGCCTTGGGCTACTTGAAACTGTAGTTCTTCTTCTCCCCCTGCTTGCGTACGGCGTTCACTAGTGCTTTATCCATGGTGCTGACCTCTGGTTGCTCTATGCGCTTTTCATTGACGTAAGCCTCACGCTGCTGGCTCAATTTCTGGATCTCCTGTTTGATCTTTTTGCGCTCGTCCTGTTTGGCCACAACATACTCCGCCCTCGCTTCGGGTGCCATTGCTACCAGCGGCTCGGGAAGGGACTCTTCATCGAGCTCGTCCATGCTGACCTCACCCTGCTCCATGGCATCGACCAGATCCCAGCTGCTGTTTTTATACAGTTTACTGGCCTTGGACATGGCCCGTTTGGCCATTAGCCCGGAGGAGACCGCCTGGTTTTTCTGATCCTGCTGCAACTGTAATTCACGCTTGCGTTTACCCTCTTTGCCATAGGGGATGTAGGTGTCGTTGAGCAGGGTGTTAAGCTCGGCCAGGCGCTGGTCCTGTGGCGCCTTGATGTGTACCACTTTGTGGTTGTGGTCAATATTCATATACTCACCACCGGCCAGCACGGCACCATCCTTCCAGCCGCCCTCTATCCCTTCCTTAAAGCCACCGGCATGGATGGTGTTGACGGTAATACCCCTGGCTCTGGCCCCGGCAATGGCCTTGTTGAACCCAACTGGCCCCTGGGTGAAGGGTTCATTACCGGCGATAAATATTGCCCTGATATCCTTGTCACTGTCGCTCCAGGCCAACTCCTTTACCGCGGTGCTGATCACATAGCCGCAGTACTCGTCGCCACCATTGGTTGTCAGCGAGAACAGGGCCTGTGACACCTCATCCAGTTCGGTGGTGAAACCACGAAGTTTGCGGATATAGCCGTTGTTGGCACTAAGGCCTGCGTTGCCGTACTCATAGACTGCGACCTGTAGCTCCGGGGTTTGGCCGTCACGCGTACTAGCGGCAAAGGTGTTCACCACCTGCCATAACTGCTCGCGGGTCTGGTTGATCAGGCCATCCATAGAACCGCTGGTATCGAGCAGGATAGCCAGCTGGATACGAGGGGGTGCGACCTGCTGATTATCTGTGTGCAGTGGCGTGGCTTGCGCATCATTCCTGATGGCTGGATAAATCACGACGAGTGTGGCGCTGAGGATAAATATGGCCGTTGTCAGAATATTATTTTTCATCTTTGTTCCTCCGTTATCAGCTTAAGTGTGGGTTAAGCTTAAACAGGGGAGGCGGTCATAACGAGACAGGGATATGTAAAACCTGCCGCGAAATATTTACATAAAATTTACACAGGCAGGTAAGGGGAATTACGATTGGTTCGCCAAAAGCGGGGTCAGAACACAGTTAACTCTAATAGACTCCCGCCCCATCCGTCACACAGCAGCCGAATCACGAGGGAGCGACCCCCTCCCCTCACGATGAATAATGTAGGCAAGATACAACGACAGCACCGCAGCAAAGAAACACCAGACCGAGACCAGTGCATAGCCATACACGAGCGAGGCTAATATCATCGATGCCGTCACCAGCACACCGAATACCCTCAGGTGGAGATGACTTGAAAGCAGCAGCGGCACAAGAATGATAAAGCTATAGATGGCACTCGCCGGGATCGGGATGTCAATGAAGTCACTGGGTGGCACGCTGATATCGTAGGTAATGGAGTAGTATTTTACCCCGACCACCAGCCATTCAGGATGGAGTAGCAACTGGGTATAGACCAGCCCGCCGATGGTGATGCCGACAATGGTATGCGCCGCAAACAGTTTCTTGCGTACGCTCCTGTACTCTGCGAGGTAACTGCAAAGCGGGAACCACCACATCCACAGGAAGTGCGAAAAGAAGTGAAAGACCAGTGCATACGGCACCGCCTTATCGGCACGGTCGTCATTGAGCGTCTGCCACACCAGCCCCTCGAACCCCTGCTGAATGCCAAAAAAAAGCGGGACCAGCGCCAGCATCAAAAGCGGGGCTTGCCTGTGACGGCCCTGACGTAAAGTATAAAAGCTGGTAATTACCAGAATGGTCGCCGTGGCATAACTCATGGATGAAGAGAAACACATTTTTCGAGAATGACACGTTGAGCCTGCAATGAATAGAGGCAGTGAAAAACGGGGGTTTGGAAAAGGGGACGGCGGGAGAAAAAAATGACCAAGTGGTTAATGAATAACCCCTCCGTCCCCCTTCACTATCTGAATGGATATTGTGCGGGGCCCCTCAGTGTCAGATCCCTTAAATATTAAGAAAATCCGAAGCGGTAAGCATTATTTTCTAATATAGAAACATTGGTTCTCTGACTTTTTTCACCGAAGTGATTAATGCCTTCGGTGAGGAGAGTGAGGGTGAGCCGGTGTAGGTATAGGACGCTGGGCATGACTCCCCCGCCAACATCCCGCACCAAATTACCGATGCCCCACAAAAAAGCCCCGCACGGCGGGGCTCCTGTCAAACAACATGCTGCGAGGCTTAGCGCATCCCACCGCCATAAACATACCGCGAAAAGGTCGCCACCTCCTGACTCACTCGTCTGAATAACGCATCCAGGCTGACGATGGCGTCCTCGAGAATATTCACCGCAATAAACGGATGCTCGATACGCAGCCGCTGGTACATCTTGCGACTGAGACGAATCAGGCGGGTACCGTGGGTCTTGGAGACGATGCGTACCGAGCGTGGCTTGCGGTCGAAGAAGGACATCGAGCCGATCATGCCGCCGGCCTTGGCGCGTCCCAGTTCAATGGCCTCGCCCTCGGTGTCCTGCTGCAGGGCGGCCTCGCCCTCGACGACGAAGTAGATCGCCTCACCGACATCACCGATATTGGCGATCACCTCATCTTTGGTGAACTTCACCTCTTCGGTGAACTCCAACAAAGTCTGGATCTCTCGGGTGGTGAGACATTCACAGAGGTACTGCTGGTTAAGAAACTCGGTGAGATTGATGTTGGGCTGCTCGCTCATAGGTTAACTCCTCGCATCAGGTATGCCTTAGCATAATGCAGGCTTGGGTGCGGGGAAAGCGCGGTGTGCGCATGACGGCCCATGAGGTATAGTAGCGGCAACCCGCCGTGACCGGCGCACAATACAAACAATGATTTTGGAGGTTGAAGGTGATTCGTAAATTACTCTCTGTACTACTGCTCTGTATGCCGCTGCTGGCCTGTGCCGAGGAGGCCCCCAGCGCCCCCGGGGTCGCTGCTGCGGATTATGACGAGGGTGTCGAGTATGCGGCGGTGGTGCCGCCGCTGCCCGGCTCTACCGATGGCAAGGTCAAGGTGGTGGAGCTATTCTGGTACGGCTGCCCACACTGCTTTCACTTCGACCCCTACCTGCAAAAATGGTTGAAAACCAAACCGGCCAACGTGGAGTTTGAGCGTATTCCCGCCATCTTCAATAACCCCACCTGGGAGTTGCATGCCCGGGCCTACTACACCGCCGATGTGATGGGGGTGCTGGAGCAGATTCACGAGCCGTTGTTCGACGCCATGCATGTGAAGAAGCAGCGCTTTAACACCAAGGAGGCACTGCACGACTTCTTCGTCTCGCGGGGTGTGAATGGTGATGAATTCAATGCCACCTTTGACTCCTTTGCGGTGAGTGGCCTGGTGCGTCAGGCGGCGATGCTGACCAAGCAGTACGGTATCGACGGTGTCCCCACCATGGCGGTGCAGGGCAAGTACCGCACCGGTGGCTCGATGGCCGGTAGTAATGAGAACATTATCCGTATCGTCGACTTCCTGGTGGCCAAGGAATCCGCCGCCAAATAGGTCTAGACTCAGTGCAGTAGTACGCAATTGCACTGAGGAGTCAGATGATGAAGGCGGCTGAACTGTTTGTTCGCTGTCTGGAGAACGAGGGTATCGAGTATATCTTCGGCATTCCGGGTGAAGAGAACCTTGATGTGATGGACGCGCTGCTCGATTCGAGCATTACCTTCGTTATCGTCCGCCACGAACAGGGTGCCGCCTTTATGGCCGATGTCTATGGCAGACTGACCGGCAAGGCCGGTGTCTGCCTTGCCACCCTCGGCCCCGGTGCCACCAACCTCATCACCGGGGTGGCCGATGCCAATATGGACCACGCGCCACTGGTCGCCATCGCCGGCCAGGCCTCTACCCACCGTCTGCATAAAGAGTCGCATCAGGTGCTCGATCTGGTGCAGATGTTTCAGCCGATCACCAAATATTCCACCCGTCTGCTCACCCCCAATACCATTCCCGAGGTGGTGCGCAAGGCGTTCAAGCTGGCGCAGACCGAGAAGAGCGGGGCCAGCTTTATCGAGTTTCCCGAGAACCTTGCCGAGATGGAGCTGGAGGATCACCCGCTGCCGGTAAAAAATCCGCTGCTGCCGGAGCCGGCACAGAACCAGGTGGAGCGGGCAATCAAGACCATCTCCGCGGCGCACCAGCCGTTGATCCTTGCCGGTAACGGGGTGGTGCGCAGCGGCGCGTGGCGGCAGTTACAGGATTTTGCCGAACGGATGAATATCCCGGTGGCCAATACTTTCATGGCCAAGGGGGTGATGCCGTTCAACCATCCGTTGGCCCTCGGCAGTGCCGGGCTACAGGCCAAGGACTATATTCACTGCGGTTTCGAGGGGGCCGATGTGATCATCTGCGTCGGTTTCGACCTGGTGGAGTATCACCCCTATCTGTGGCATCCCAGCCGCGATCGCAAGATCGTCCATATCGACACCACCCCCGCTGAGGTGGATGCCTACTATTCAATAGAGGTTGGTGTGGTGGGTGACATCAAACACTCGCTGCTGCGCATTGGCGAGCTGGCGACACCCCACACCGGCCATCGCCTGCGCCCGCTGCGCGAGGCACTGATCCGCGAAATGGATGGGTGTCGTGCGGACACCGGCTTTCCCATCAAGCCACAGAAGATCATCTGGGACCTGCGCACCGCGATGGCGCTGGAGGATATCGTCACCTGTGATGTGGGCGCCCACAAGATGTGGATGGCGCGCATGTTCCGCTGCGAATACCCCAATACCTGCATTATCTCCAACGGTTTTGCCAGCATGGGCATCGCCCTGCCCGGCGCGATCGCCGCCAGTCTCGCCTATCCCGAGCGCAAGGTCGTCGCGGTGTGTGGCGATGCGGGCTTTTTGATGAATGTGCAGGAGCTGGAGACCGCGGTGCGGATGAAGACCCCTATCGTGGTGCTGGTGTGGAACGACAGTGGCTATGGCCTGATTAAATGGAAACAGATGAATCAGTTCGGGCGTGCCTCTCATGTGGACTTTGATAATCCCGACTTTGTGCAGCTGGCCGAGTCGTTTGGTGCCGAGGGGGTGCGGGTAGAGAGCGCCGAAGAGTTATTACCGACCTTGAGAAAGGCGCTGGAAAGCGATAGCGTGGTAGTTATCGACTGTCCCGTAGACTACGGGGAGAACCTCAAGCTCACCGCCGCGTTGGGCGAGATGGTCTGCCCCATCTAATAAGGAAACACGGCATGACTATGGCCGCCTCTGCATCCAGCGCCGCCAGCACAACCAGCACCGGGCACCGCTTACGGCTGCTTAGCTATAACATCCAGGTGGGGATCAGCAGTACCCTGCCGCGCCACTACTTCACCAAGAGCTGGAAGCATGTATTTCGGGCGCGCCGCCGTTTTGAGAACCTCGACAATATCGCCCAGCTGCTGCGAGGCCACGATATTGTCGGTCTGCAGGAGCTTGATGCGGGTAGTCACCGCACCGGCTATGTTGACCTTACCGAATATCTGGCGCAGCAGGCCGACTACCCCTTCTGGTATCATCAGCTCAACCGCAACTACGGCCCGTTGGCACAGCACGGCAACGGCTTTTTGAGCCGCCTGCGCCCGGCCGAGGTCACCGAGCATCGGCTGCCGAGCCTGATACCGGGTCGTGGTGCGATGGTGGCGCGCTTTGGTCACGGCGAGCATTCGCTGGCGGTGATCTTTGTTCACCTCTCACTGAGTCGCCGCGCCAGACGTAACCAGCTGGCCTTTGTGCGGGAACTGGCAAATCAGTATCGCCACGTGGTGGTGATGGGGGATATGAACTGCTCACCGGCGAGTGCCGAGATGGTCGAGCTGTTTCGTACCACTGGGCTGCGAGAGCCGGTGGAGGAGCTGCAGACCTTCCCCAGCTGGCGACCGCAGCATCACATCGACCACATTCTGGTCAGTGACGGGCTGCAGGTGAGTCACTGCCATGTGCTCAATCATGCCCACTCGGATCATCTGCCCATTTCGATGGAGGTGATACTGCCGCCGGAACTGGTGCTGGAGTAGAGAAGAATAATGAACGGAACGACGGCAAAATAGTTAACGTGCAGCATGGGTGACAGGGTAGGAAGCAGGGCAATGACAATGCGATCAGCGGTCTTGATGGTTGTGAAAAGCGGTGACCGAAGCCGAACGGGCCAGGAGCACGCCGTCACAGCCTTTGCTGCTGATGCCAGTGTAAACTCAATAAACCGGACCTGCGCTCGCTACGCTAAAATCTGCTTAACAGGTGTTTCTAAACTTTTGTGAATAATTCAAATAATGAGGTACATATCGCCGTTATCGGCCTGGGATATGTAGGGCTGCCACTGGCGCTCGCTTTTGGCAGGCGTTATCCCACCACCGGTTTTGATATCAACAGTACACGGGTAGCCGCGCTTCGGCAGGGTCATGATGCCACGCAAGAGGTCACCGACAGTGAACTGGCAGCGGCCGTACAATTGCGTGTTAGCGATGATGTAAACGATATTACCGCGAGTAATATTTACATCATCACCGTCCCTACGCCCATCGATGAGCACAAGCGGCCCGACCTGGAACCGCTACGCTCCGCCAGTGAACTGGTGGCGGGTGTGTTGAAGGCGGGCGATGTTGTGGTCTATGAGTCAACGGTCTACCCCGGAGCCACCGAGGAGATCTGCGTGCCCATTTTGCAGAATATTTCCGGCCTGCAATTTAATCGTGATTTTTATGTGGGTTACAGTCCGGAGCGTATTAATCCCGGAGACAAGGAGCACCGCCTGAGCAACATCGTTAAGGTGACCTCCGGCTCTACCCCCGAGATCGCAAAACAGATCGACACACTCTACGGCGAGATCATCGAGGCCGGCACCCACCTGGCGCCAAGTATTCGGGTAGCCGAAGCGGCCAAGGTGATCGAAAATACCCAGCGCGATGTGAACATCGCACTGATGAACGAACTGGCGCAGATCTTCGCCCGCCTTAACATCGACACCCAGGCGGTATTGGCCGCCGCGGGTAGCAAGTGGAATTTTCTCAATTTCACCCCCGGCCTGGTCGGTGGCCACTGCATCGGTGTTGACCCCTACTACCTTACCCACAAGGCACAGGAGGTGGGATATCAACCCTGCCTGATCCCCGCGAGTCGTCAGATCAATGAAGGGATGGGGCCATATGTGGCCTCACGCCTGATCAAGTTAATGGCAAGCAAGGGACGGTCGATTGTCGGGGCCCGGGTACTCATACTGGGGCTCAGTTTTAAAGAGGACTGCCCCGACCTGCGAAACACCCGCGTCGTCGATATCGTTGTCGAGCTACAGCAATATCATGCCGAGCTAGAGATCTACGACCCCTGGGTAGATGGCGCAGAGGCAAAACAGGAATATGGCATCGCACTGCAAGAAGAGCTCAGCGATGGGAAGTACGACGCCATTCTGATCGCCGTAGCACACAAACAGTTTCGTGAAATAGGCAGTGCGGCGCTACGCCGATTAGGAAAACCGGGGGCCGTACTGTTTGATGTGAAATATCTATTCCCCGCCGAAGAGACCGACGGCAGGTTGTAAGGCTGAGGCGCACACGGCATTAGCTATATGATGTTTGTTCAGAGGGCTGAATCAACACGAATCATGTATCTAAATATGGTAGGTGGGTATTCTTACAATGTCTGCTTGTAGCTATTAAGTCATTAGTGGCTTGATGACTGCTACGCGACCGTAGCAGATCACACGTATCCATTAATCTATCGTCTGCTGTAAATCCAGAAGCACGCAATTAATGAATCGAACTAATCGGCCACCCTGGACTTATACAATTGTGCAGAAACCTTATCGCGAAGCACTGCCGATTAATCAATCGATTTAAATTGGTGGTAAGAAGTTTTTCAATGCCCGCTAATAAACTTTTTAGAAATGTTATTTATTTAGCTAATTTTGATTGTATGAACGGCGCAAACCCATTCATTTTATGCTCTAATAATTTCTGCTGCTTATGGTTATCTCTAGAATACTTTTCCCATTCTTCTTTTTCCATGGCAGAAAAGTCATCATATGAAAAGCGGAAGGGCTGCAAGCCATATTGTGTTCTCATCATGTTTATTGCAATTCTATTCCCGACAGAGGTGGCGAACATTCTTTGCATAAGTAGTAATTCAGGTTTAGTAAGAAACTCAGAATAAGCTTCATAGAAAAGTTTATTGGTCTTCAAGAATATCTCTTGTGTGAACGGCAACCGACTTCCTTCTGTTTCAAAGTTGATAGTTGAGAATATTGGCTCCCATACTTGTTTGGCTATAGCCATTTTCTCGGTATCTACGTCAGTCGATGAGATACTTAAAGCAGAGTGCGAAAAACAAATAGAAGAAAGTAGAACAAAAATCGTAATTAATTTATTCGCTTTCATAAGGCAAGGTATCCTTAGTTGAATTTCTAGTGTTTTTGCTGATTTTATATGCAGAAGAGCGAGGCGGCTCGGAATGCATCTGCCGGACACATTTGTCAGACTTATTTGTTGGCATAAACAACCATTGTTTTTGCCACTAAATCATGAACACAGCGACGGTCATCGCGAAAGATGAACAGAAAGTTCAAAAGCGACAAAAGTGACGATATAGATTGAAATATAAAGAATATTAGGTATCTAGTGATTAACGCACTCATAGCTGCATTAGACCCAGCAAGACTCACTATTTTAATGCCGACAATACGCTTGCCTATTGTTTGACCGGCTTTTTTCAAGAAGTAACCGTGAAGAAGAAACCATATAAATATGATAGAAACACCATAAATAAGTTCGTCGCGATTACTGATAGTTTGATCACGTTCTATTGTTTCGAACATACCCATAAGGTACATAATCAATACACCAATAGGTAAAATCATGATTGTGTCAATTAAAACGGCTAGAAGTCTCGAACCTCGGGAAGCTAAATTGGTGGTACCAGGCATCGTTTCAGGATTAGTTTCAACTAATACGTTCTCTTCCTTATTTAATATCCCCCATTCTATTATGACTAACAATAATTATTCGGATCTTTTTTGGGACAATTCCAGGGACAGTATGCCTATTTCAGGAGAGGTGGAAGGCAGGTTATAAGTCGAGAGCCGTGGTCAGACATTGACCCTCTAAATTTACGCTCCTGGCCGTTTTCTACCTAAAACAATACAAGTCTGCGTTTTCTGCCACAGCGCGTTATTATCAACCACGAATGACCCTATGGTAGAACAGCGAAAAATTACGTCCAACGTTTCGACAGAGACGGGTCGTTATTGACCGCCCATACCGCAACCTCTACACGTGATCGTAAGTTGAGTTTTTTCAACAGGTGTTTAACGTGCACCTTCACTGTGCCCTCGGTGATGTCGAGTTTGCGTGCGATCATTTTGTTACTCAAACCCTGGGCGATGAGTTTTAAAATCTGATCTTCACGGGCGGTGAGTCCGGCCTGGTTGAGGTCGCTGGGGTGGTTGGCTTCGTGGCGTAGGGCGTGGGCCAGCAGTGCGGTAAGGCGTTCGCTAATCACCATCTTGCCTGCGGCGGCCTGTCGCAGGTAATTCAGAGTATCTTCCGGTTCCATATCCTTTAGCAGGTAGCCGTCGGCACCGGCACGCAGTGCGGCAACCACATCTTCTTCGTGGTCGGAGACGGTGAGCATGACGACACGTGCATCGAGTTCGGTCTCTTTGATCGCCTTCAGGGTGGCGATGCCGTCCATCCCTTTCATATTGAGATCGAGCAGGATGAGATCAGGATTTAATTCTGTGGCAAGCGCCAGTCCCTCTTCGCCGCTGGCGGCCTCACCGACTATCGACAGACAGGCCTCCATGTCAATGAGGTCGGAGACCCCTTTACGAAACAGTGGATGGTCGTCAATGGCGATTACGGTGGTGACTGCACTATTCATAGTTCCCCCTGGGGAGTGGCTGCTGAAGTATCTTTACACTGCCATTTACCTGCGGCACTAAAGGTAAGTTCTACGCGAGTCCCGCCCATCTCGGAGGGGAGTAAACAGAGGGCGCCGGAAACACCATGTGCCCGCTCTTTCATGATACTCAGGCCATAGTGGTGTTGGCGTTTGGTCTCTTCGGGCAGGCCGATGCCGTCATCATCAATGGCAACGATGACGTCGCCATCAAGGCTGTATTCGGCAGAGACCACGGCATGTTCTGCCTGTGAGTGGCGCAGCACATTGGAGAGTGCTTCACGCACCACTTGTATAACATGTATTTCGGCGTTAGGTGTGAGTTTGCAGTTGCCGAGGCGATTATCCAGCTGGATATCGGTCTGGCTGCGCTCACTAAATTCCTGCACTGTCTTTTCCAGCGCGGCGTTGAGCCCCGCCTCGTCCATGCGCAGACGAAAGGTGGTGAGCAGTTCACGTAGCTGGCGGTAGGCGCTGTTCAGTCCTTCGCGCAGTTCGGAGGTGATTTGCAGCACCTTTTGGCTGTTGTCAGGCTGCATGATGATGGCTTCGAGTCGCGTCACCTGTATCTTCAGGTAGGAGAGTGATTGTGCCAGTGAGTCGTGCAGTTCACGGGCGATCACGCCGCGCTCCTCCAGCAGTGCCAGCATGCGATCCTGAGAGTGGCGCTTGGCGATATTGAGCGCGATGGCGATGTGACTGCCGACGGTCTCCAGCAGCTGTTGCTGCCATGCTTCCAGGGCTTGTCCCTCGGGGATCTCGACTAACAGTACGCCGTATTGTTTTTCCTTATCCATGATCGGCGTGGAGAAGACCCGTAGCGTGTCATTAACATCACGTACCACTTCAATGGAGTGGGATTCTTTGCCATCGAAGCAGGCCTCGCAGTTGGGGGGATTGCAGATGTCGGGCTTGTCAAAAAAATCGGGGCGAGTGGAGGCCAGTTGAAAGGCCTGAGTGCTGCCGCTCTCTCCCAGGCAGATAGTGCCAGGCCCAGTGCCGACCAGTGTTCTGACATCTTCCAGCAACTCTTCATAGACGGTGTGTTCCAGCGGCATCGTACTAAGGCGCTGGGTGGTTTTATAGAGCAGCTCAAGAGACTGGTTGCGGTGTTGCAGGTCGACCGTTTTCTCTCGTACCCGATCCTCCAGGTCGTTATAGATTTTAGAGAGATCTTCGGCCATTAGATTGAAGGTATAGGCGAGCTGCCCCAGCTCATCCTCACTTTGAAAACGGCTGCGACGTGAGAAGTCGCCGCGCCGTACCGCACTGGCACAGGCCAGCAGGTCGCGTAATGGTGTCAGCACATTGGTGTTCATCAGGTACATGGTGATGAGGACCACCAGAATGGTGAGAAACAGCGAGGCCACCTGAATCAGACGGAGCTGCTGAATATTGTCCTCGGCCTCCAGCTCCAGCACCTGCACCATGTCGTCGATATTGGCAACAAAGGGATCGACGGCCTCCAGGTAGTTGCTGCGCAGCCCATCCACGGCCCTCAGGTTCTCCGAAGACTGGGTGTTGTCGCCGGTGAGCGTGATGTAGGTATCCAGCATGGGGTGAATCTGCTGGTCCCACTGCTGTTTTACCCTGTTGTAGGTGGTAAGCAGCTGGTGGTCAGCGGCCTTGGGGAGCACCCCGGTAAGGCGGTGGCTGTGCAGACGCTGATCGAACTCGTCGACCAGCGCCGCTGCGCGCTTAAGGTTGGGCACATCCTGATCGCCGGTGTAGTGGGCGAGGGCGCTGGCAATGCGGTAGGACTGCATGCGCAGGGTGCCGGCCTGGTTGATGGCGGCGGCCTGTCCTTCGGAGGTCTCGGCGATAAAGACGGAGCTGAGCATGCCGAGAAAGGCGAGGGCGGTGATGGTCGACATCGCCAGACCGAGTCGAATTAATAGTGATTTTTCAAACAGCTTTACCATGGCTTAGATTCTAGCCTGTCCCCCCTCCATTTACGACAGCCTGAAAAGTGTCTTTCTCGTAGTACCCCTAAAATGATTCAGTGCAAAAAGCGCTATATGGTGGCACTGCCTCTATTGATGCCTTTATTAGTAGTTTCAATGGCTTGCAGAGAAATACTCCGCTACCTCTTCGGTGGTATTCCGAGCAAATTGATAAAGCATAGAGTGCCTTGTTGTGGGGTTGAGGGGGTGATTAGACTGCGGATAAGTCGATATCACGGCGATTCTCGACTGAGCCCAATTTTACCTTTTGGGTAACCATTGAAAATAAGAGGGGAGGTACTGGCTATGCCAAGTTATCGACATCAACAACTCTCGGTATTGACCATGAACACGGTGGGCTTTACCGCCTGCTTTGCGGTTTGGGTCATGTTTTCTGTTATCGGCATTCCGATCAAGACGGGGTTAAATCTCTCTGATACCCAGTTTGGTCTGTTGGCCGCGACCCCCATCCTGACCGGCTCGATACTGCGACTGCCGCTCGGCATGATGACCGATAAATTCGGTGGGCGACCAGTCTACTTCTGGTTGATGACCTCGATCATTATCCCCCTGTTCCTGATCTCCAAGGCGACCGAATACTGGCAGTTCCTGGTGCTGGGTCTGTTCGTCGGTGTTGCGGGTGCCTCTTTCTCTGTGGGTATCGCCTATACCTCGCGTTGGTTCACCAAGGAGACCGCCGGTTTTGCCATGGGTATCTTCGGTGCCGGTAATGCCGGTGCGGCACTCACCAAGTTTGTTGCCCCCTCCATTGTAGTGGCATGGGGTTGGGAATATGTGCCGATTATCTATGCCATCGCAATGACGGTTGTCGTTGCCCTGTTCTGGATGTTTACCTACTCCGATGAGAGCCACAAGGTGGAGTCCTCGGTAACGATGATGGATCAGCTGCGCATGCTGAAAGACCCGGTGGTGTGGAAGTACTGCCAGTACTACTCGCTGGTGTTCGGTGGTTTTGTCGCGCTCTCACTGTGGATGACCAAGTACTACATGGGTACCTACGGTCACGGTATACAGGAGGCGGCACTGCTGGCGGCCATCTTTGTGCTGCCCTCAGGGATCATTCGTGCACTGGGTGGCTGGCTGTCAGATAAGTTCGGTGCCCATCAGGTGACCTACTGGGTAATGTGGACCTCACTGCTCGCGCTGTTCTTTATGTCCTACCCGGAGACCGATATCTCTATCATGACCCGTAGCGGCGACCCCATCACGATGAATCTTGGGGTGAATGAGTATGTCTTTACCGCGCTGCTGTTTGTGGTCGGTATCGCCTGGGGTTTTGGTAAGGCCTCGGTCTTTAAGTACCTCTCCGATGAGTACCCGGACAAGATCGGTACGATGTCGGGTGTCGTTGGTCTGGCTGGCGGTATGGGCGGTTTCACCCTGCCGATTCTTTTCGGCTACATGCTGGATAAAACCGGTGTCGCCTCTACGGCCTTCATGCTGCTGTTCGGCATTACCCTGGTGTCGATTATGTGGATGCAGCTCTCTGGCGAGCGTGCACGTGACAAGGCACGACACAAACAATTTGAACCGCTGGATACGCTGGAGTAACGCACAGCGCTTCTGTAACAAATTTGATACGACAATATCAATGCCACCAACAATGAGGGTGCAACAATGTCAGATATAAAAGAGTGGAATGTAGAAGATGAGGGATTCTGGGAGTCGAAGGGCAAGCATATTGCCAGTCGTAATCTCTGGATCTCCATCCCCAGCCTGCTATGCGGTTTCGCGGTGTGGCTCTACTGGGGGATTATCACGGTACAGATGCTGAATCTGGGCTTCCCGTTTGAAAAGGCTGAGCTGTTTACCCTGGCGGCCATCGCTGGTCTAACCGGTGCCACGCTACGTATTCCCAGCAGCTTCTTTATTCGTATCGCCGGTGGTCGAAATACCATCTTCTTTACCACGGCGCTGTTAATGATACCGGCCATTGGTGCCGGTATCGCCTTGCAGGACAAGGATACCCCGCTGTGGGTGTTCCAGGCCCTGGCCTTCCTTTCCGGTTTTGGTGGCGGTAACTTCGCCTCCTCCATGTCCAACATCAGCTTCTTCTACCCGAAGCGGATGCAGGGTCTGGCGCTGGGTCTGAACGCCGGTCTGGGCAATGCGGGTGTAACCACCATGCAGATCCTGGTACCACTGGTAATGACCATGGGTATCTTCGGTGGTGATGCCATGATCCTGCAGAACACCTCCGGTACCCTTATCGGTAAGATCCCCGCCGGGACCGAGACCTATATCCACAACGCCGGTTTCGTCTGGTTGCTGTTCCTGGTGCCGCTTGCCTTTGCCGGCTGGTTTGGCATGAACAACCTGCGTACCGAAGAGGTTTCACCGCATATCGGTTCACCTCTCGGGGCGATGGCAAAGATTTCTGGTATGTTGCTAATCGGTTTCTTCACCGCCGCGATTGGTCTCTACATCATCCTGCCAATGGGACTGGGTGCGCCGGGCTGGGCCAAGTGGCCGGTGATTGCCGGTATCCTCTTCTCTACCGTCATGTTGATGAAGTTGATCCCCGGTGATATCAAGCCGAACCTGCAACGTCAGTTCAAGATCTTCAGTAACAAGCACACCTGGGTAATGAGCATCATCTACACCATGACCTTTGGTAGCTTCATCGGTTACTCCGCCGGTTTCGCCCTGGCGATTAAGGTGGTGTTTGGTTTCCAGCATCTGCCCGAGATGGTCGATGGGGTGATGCAACTGACCCACAGCACCAAGAACCCCAACGGTCCTTCGGCCCTGATGTACGCCTGGATGGGTCCATTCATCGGCGCGCTGATTCGTCCTGTCGGTGGCTGGATCTCCGACAAGATGGGTGGTGCCAAGGTGACCGGTATTGTCGCTGTTGTGATGATCGGTAGCGCCCTCGGTGTTGCGCATTATCTTAAAGCAGCCTATGCCTCGGCTACCCCGGAAGAGTTCTTTGTACCCTTCTTCATCCTCTTCCTGTTGCTGTTCGCCGCCACCGGTATTGGTAACGGTTCCACCTTCCGTACCATCGCCATGATCTTCCCCAAGGAGCAGGCAGGCCCCGCCCTCGGTTGGACCTCGGCGGTAGCGGCTTACGGTGCCTTCCTTATCCCGAAGATCTTCGGTGAGCAGATCAAGGCCACCACCCCTGAGAATGCGCTTTACGGCTTCGCGGTGTTCTACGCGGTATGCCTGATACTCAACTGGTGGTACTACCTTGGCCCAAAGGCTGAATTCAAGAATCCCTGATACGCTAGGTATCAAATTCTTTAAAAGGTTTGAGTGGGTTTATATCAATCGCCGATATGACTGATTACCCCCAAGGTGAACCCACTCTTTTTATTTCCTGCCCGTAAGGGCAGGTTGGTAGGAGAAAGCATAATGAGTCACTTTCTTGATAGGTTGAAATTCTTTTCAAAAAGTTCGGAGACGTTTTCGGACGGGCATGGCATCGCTACCACCGATGACCGCCAATGGGAGGAGACCTACCGTAATCGCTGGCGTTTCGACAAGGTGGTACGTTCCACCCACGGCGTAAACTGTACCGGTGGTTGTAGCTGGAAAATTCACGTCAAGAACGGTCTTGTTGCGTTTGAAATGCAGCAGACTGATTACCCACGTACTCGTGAAGATCTTCCAAACCATGAGCCGCGGGGTTGTCAGCGTGGTGCAAGTTTCTCCTGGTATCTCTACAGTCCTCACCGCATTAAATATCCACTGGTGCGTGGTCGTCTGGTAGACCTCTATCGTCAGGAACGCGCTTCCGGTAAAGACCCGGTCGATGCCTGGGCGGCGATTCAGGCCAACCCGGAAAAACGCAAGAGTTATACCGCGGTACGCGGTCTGGGTGGTTTTGTTCGCACCCACTGGGATGAAGTTACCGAGATGATCGCGGCGGCCAACGCCTACACCATCAAGAAGTGGGGACCGGATCGTATCTACGGTTTCTCCCCCATCCCTGCAATGTCGATGATCAGCTACGCCGCCGGTTCGCGTTACCTCTCCTTGATTGGTGGTGCCTGCGGTTCGTTCTACGACTGGTATTGCGATCTGCCCGCTGCATCCCCTCAGGTTTGGGGTGAGCAGACCGACGTGCCGGAAGCGGCCGACTGGTACAACTCCAAGTACATCATCATCTGCGGCGCCAACCTGCCGATGACCCGTACCCCCGATGCGCACTTTGCGATCGAGTCGCGTTACAACGGTACCAAGATCGTATCGATGGCACCGGACTACGCCGAGTTTGTAAAGTTCGCCGACCTGTGGATGCCGGTACGTCAGGGTACCGATGCTGCCGCCTTTATGACCATGGGGCATGTGGCACTCACCGAATTCCATATTAAAAAGCAGGATCCCTACTTCACCGACTATGTGAAGACCTACACCGATATGCCGATGCAGGTGATGTTGCGTAAGGATGGCGATCACTACGTCTCCGATCGCTTCATACGTGCCTCTGACTTCGACAACAATATGGGCGAGAGCAATAACCCCGAGTGGAAGACCGTGGTCTTCGACAGTAAGGCAAAAGCCTTTGTCGTGCCCAACGGCTCGCTAGGGTTCCGCTGGGGCGAAGAGGGCAAGTGGAATACCCTGCAGAAGAACTCAGCGGACCAGTCCGATATCGATGCTGAACTCTCCTGCATCGATAATAAGGATGACGTCGTTACCGTCGCCTTCCCGCACTTTGCTCCCGATGAAGATAATCTGCTGATGCGCAGCATCCCGGTGCGCAAAGTCATGATCAACGGCAGCGAGACGCTGGTGACCTCGGTGTTTGATATGACCATCGCCCAGTACGGTATCGACCGTGGCCTCGGTGATAACACCGCAAAAAGTTACGACGATGTCAACGTTCCCTATACCCCGGCGTGGGGCGAGAAGATCACCGGCATCAAGGCCGCTGATCTGGAGCGCACCGGTCGTGAGTTTGCCGAGAACGCCTCCAAGACCAAGGGTAAGTCGATGGTCATCATGGGTGCGGCGATCAACCACTGGTATCACAACGACCTGGCCTACCGCAGCATTATGAACATCCTGCACTTCTGCGGCTGTGTCGGTCAGTCAGGTGGCGGTTGGGCCCACTATGTCGGTCAGGAGAAGCTGCGTCCGCAGGCCGGTTGGGCCCCCGTGGCCTTTGCGCTGGACTGGCATCGTCCACCGCGTCACATGAACTCCACCACCTACTGGTATTTCCATACCGACCAGTGGCGTTATGAGAAGGTGGATGCCGATAGCATTCTTTCACCGACCGCCAAGGGTAAGTACAAGGGCCACATGCTGGCCGACTACAACGTCGTCTCGCAGCGTCTGGGCTGGTTGCCATCGGCACCGCACTTTAATAAAAACCCCATCGACATCGTTAAGGATGCCGAGGCTGCCGGTGCCACTGACGAGGCTGGTATTTCACAATACATGGCAGATAAGTTGAAGAGCGGCGATTTTGCCTTCGCCTCGGAGGATATCGATGCCGAGGAGAACTTCCCGCGTAACCTCTTCGTCTGGCGCGCCAACCTTATCGGTTGTTCGGCCAAGGGCCATGAGTACTTCCTCAAGCACCTGCTGGGCGCGCAGAACGGCGTCATGCAGGAGGGCACCGAGGGGGCCAACTCCAAAGAGATCAAGTGGCGTGAGGACTCCCCGGCGGGCAAGCTCGACCTGATGGTGGACATCAACTTCCGCCTCAACTCTACCGGTGCCTACTCGGATATTATTCTGCCGACCGCCACCTGGTATGAGAAGTCGGATTTGAATACCACCGACATGCACCCCTTCATTCACCCGCTGGATGCCGCCATCGACCCGGCCTTCGAGTCGAAGTCGGACTGGCAGATCTTTAAGCGCATCGCGAAGAAGTTCTCCGAGATCGCCGAGACCAGTCTGGGTACGATGAAAGATGTGGTCTCACTGCCGCTGCAGCACGACACCCCGATGGCGATGGGGCAGCCCTTCGGTGAGGTGAAGGACTGGAAGCGCGGTGAGTGCGACCTCATTCCCGGCAAGACCGCGCCACTGTTTAAAGTGGTTGAACGCGACTACCCCAATACCTACAAGAAGTACTGCTCTGTTGGCCCGCTAATGAACAAGCTGGGCAACAACATCAAGGGTCTGGACTGGAATACCGATCTGGAGATTGAGCAGCTGGGTGTGCTCAACGGTGTGATCACCGAGGAGGGTATCTCCAAAGGTCGTCCATCACTGGAAGAGGATATCGCGGTCTGCGATACCGTATTGCAGATGGCCCCCGAAACCAACGGCGAGGTGGCACACAAGTCGTGGACCGCCCTGTCGAAGAAGACCGGTATCGACCACAGTCATCTCTACGAGGGTCGTCACGAGGAGAAGATCCGCTACCGGGATATTCAGGCTCAGCCGCGCAAGATCATTACCGCGCCAACCTGGTCTGGCATCGAGTCGGAGAAGGTGAGCTACAACGCGGGCTACACCAATATCCACGAGCACATTCCCTACCGTACCCTGACCGGTCGTGCATCCTTCTATCTCGACCACGAGTGGATGCTCGACTTCGGTGAAGGCCTCTGCTGTTACCGTCCGCCGCAGGACCTCGGTGCCCACAAGAATCTGCCGGCAGAGTTGTCGAAGAAGCTTGAAGGCAAAAACACCCTGATGCTCAACTGGATCACGCCACACTCCAAGTGGGGTATCCACTCCAGCTACCAGGACAACCTGCGCATGCTGACCCTGTTCCGCGGTGGCCCTTATGTTTGGGTTAACGAGGATCAGGCGCGAACCATTGGTCTGAAGGATAACGACTGGGTCGAGGCGGTGAACTCCAACGGTGCCACCGTGGCCCGAGTTGTGGTCTCGCAGCGTGTGCCAAACGGCATGGCGATTATGTACCACGCCCAGGAGAAGAACGTGAACGTTCCCGGTTCCAACACCACCGGCAAGCGTGGCGGTATTCTTAATTCGGTTACCAAGGTGGTGGTCAAGCCTACCAATATGATCGGCGGTTACGCCCAGCTCTCCTATGCCTTTAACTACTACGGCACCGTGGGTTCACAGCGTGATGAATTCGTTCTGGTTCACAAGATCGAGGACGGCGATGTCGATTGGCTGGAGAGACCGCTGACACCCGAGCGCGAAGCGCAACTCAACCCACCCGGAATTAATAACTAATCCGTGGTTAACCGAGATTCGAGGAGACAATTATGAAAATTCGCGCGCAAATCGCCATGGTACTGAATCTGGACAAGTGCATCGGTTGCCACACCTGTTCGGTCACCTGCAAAAACATCTGGACCAACCGCAAGGGTGTCGAGTACGCCTGGTTCAATAATGTTGAAAGTAAGCCCGGCATCGGTTTCCCCAAGGAGTGGGAGAACCAGGAGAAGTGGAACGGTGGTTGGGTGAAGAAGGGTGGCCAGCTGGAGCTCAAGGCCGGTGGCCGTGTCAGCAAGCTGCTCAATATCTTCGCCAACCCCGATATGCCGGAGATTGACGACTACTACGAGCCCTACGATTACGACTACGCCAAACTTCAGAACAAGCCACTCTCTGAGGCGGCGCCAACGGCACGTCCGTTCTCGCAGCTGACCGGAAAGCGGATGGAGAAGATTCAGTGGGGTCCCAACTGGGAGGATGATCTGGCGGGCGAGTTCGAGAAGCGCTCGGTGGATCAGAACTTCAAGAATATCGAAAAGCAGATGTATGCCGATTTCGAGAAGACCTTCCATATGTATCTGCCACGCTTGTGCAACCACTGCCTCAACCCGGCTTGTGTTGCCTCCTGTCCTTCCGGTGCCATCTACAAGCGTGCCGAGGACGGTATCGTGCTGGTGGATCAGGACAAGTGTCGTGGCTGGCGCATGTGCGTCAGTGGCTGCCCCTACAAGAAGGTCTACTACAACTGGGAGTCGGGTAAATCAGAGAAGTGCATCGGTTGTTATCCGCGCATCGAGTCGGGCATGCCGATGGCCTGCGCCGAGTCCTGTGTGGGTCGTATCCGCTACGTCGGCGTGATGCTCTACGATGCCGACAAGATCGCCGATACCGCCGGTACCGACAACGAGCAGAAGCTCTATGATGCACAGATGGGGATCTTCCTCGACCCGAGTGACCCCGAGGTGATCAAGCAGGCCGAGGCCGACGGTGTACCGATGCAGTGGATTGAAGCGGCGCAAAAGTCACCGGTCTACAAAATGGCGATGGAGTGGAAGATCGCCTTCCCCATCCACCCTGAGTATCGCACCCTGCCGATGATGTGGTACGTGCCACCGCTCTCTCCGGTACAGAGCCAGATCGACCAGCGCAATCTGCCCACCGAGGCCGATGGCAATATCCCCAAGGCCGAGGCACTGCGCTTCCCGGCGAAGTACCTGGCCAATCTGCTGACCGCCGGTGATGAAGGTCCGATCATCAGTGCGCTGCAAAAACTGCTGGCGATGCGCAGCAATCAGCGCAGCAAGGCGGTGGATGGTGTTACCAATACCGCGGCACTGGAGACCGCCGGCCTTACCGAGGCACAGTCCGATGCGATGTATAACTTGCTCGGTATTGCCAACTACGAAGACCGCTTCGTTATTCCCACCGCGCATGAAGAGATGGTGCAGGATGACCCCTACGCCTTCCAGGGCCAGGTCGGCTTCACGGCAGGCAACATCAGTTCTCACGGTGAGGATGGTGGTTCAGGTGTCACCCTGTTCCCGGCGCGTCGTATCAGTACCCACAACCCCAAGGGCGTGGTACCGGTTGACACCAAGGGCAAGGGTTAAGGGGAGGCAAGACGATGCAATTTTATAAAATAGCAGCACGCCTGCTCGACTACCCGGATGCCGAGTTAATGAGCAATCTGCATGCCGTTCAGCAGTTGGTTCAGAGCGACTTGGAGGTCAGCGCGCAAGAGAAGGCCGTGGTGACGGAGCTGGTCAGCTGGATGAACTCACTGGACCTGACGCGCCTGCAACAGGCCTATGTCGATACCTTCGACATGACCCCGGAGCATGACCTGCACCTGACCCACCACCTGTTTGGTGAGAGTCGGGAGCGCGGGCCGGCAATGGTGGAAATATCGGAGCACTACAAGGCCGCCGGGCTTGAAGTATCTAACGGTGAACTGCCCGACTTTTTGCCGCTGATTCTTGAGTATGTTTCGACGCTTGATGAGATTCAGGCGCGTTTCTTCCTCAACGATGCAGCAAAGGTGTTGACGGTGTTAGCGGATAATCTGGAAAAGGTGGACAGCCTCTACGGCCGTCTGATTAGAGTCATAGAGAAGCGTGGCTATCTGGCCAAGGCAGCTTGAGGAGAGAATCATGACATTGCACGATTTTATTTTTGGTGCCTATCCGTATCTGGCAGGAACAATTTTCCTGCTCGGTAATTGGATCCGCTATGACCGTGAGCAGTACACCTGGAAAGCTGACTCCAGTCAGTTACTCAGTAACAGCGGTATGCGGGTGGCGAGTAACCTGTTTCATGTGGGCATTATTGCCATTTTCTTCGGTCACCTTGCGGGCATGTTGACACCGCACAGCGTATTCCTGGCGCTGGGTATCTCTGATATTCAGCACCAGTACATCGCGATTGGTGCCGGTGTTATCTTCGGTGCCATGGCACTGATCGGTGGCTTTATGTTGTGGCTGCGACGCATCAGTAATGATCGCATTCGTGCCGCCGGACGCAAGCGTGACACCTTCACCATCGGTTGGGTCGTGGTGACACTGATGCTGGGTCTATCGACGATACCGACCTCCATCGGTCATGCCGGCCACGGTGATGCCACCACCATGCTGATGCTGGTCGACTGGGTACAGAGTGTTGCCACACTGCAACCGAACCCCGACCTGATCGCCTCGGTAGATGGCGTGTATAAACTGCACATCTTCTTCGGCATGACGGTGTTCCTGATCTTCCCGTTCACCCGTCTGGTACATGTGTGGAGCGTGCCGATTGGCTACCTGGGCCGCGCCTATCAGGTGGTACGCATGAAGCGGGTTGGTCGTTACTAAAACCGCTGTAAAGGCTGTCTGCACTCGCAGGCAGCTTCTTTGTTTACATCATCTATTCAATTCAGAACGAACTCCGGAGGTGAACGGTGCACGTTGATTCCAGTATCCATAATGAGAAACTTCTCGATGTTGGTGACAAGCAGATACGAACCGATAAAGAGGGTTACATCATCAATATCGATGAGTGGACCGAGGATTTTGCTATCGCACTTGCTGAGGCAGAGGGACTCGAGCTAACTGATGAGCACTGGGAGGTGATCCACTATATTCGTGACTACTTTGCCGAACACCGGGTTCAGGTACAGGTACGCGAAATGATTAAACATTTCAAAAAAGCGTGGGGGCCAGAGCACGGCAACAACCACTATTTGCACGATATCTTTCCCAAGGGCGGGCCACAGAAGCAGGGGAATCGTCTGGCGGGGATTCATCGTACGCGGGGGGAGCACTAGTCCCACCTTACCGCTACTACCGATCCTGAGTGAAAGGCAGAGGGTACAATCCTGCCTTTCCCCTTTCCCCTTTCCCCTTTCCCCTTTCGTTGTACAATCGCTCCATACCGGTCACCCAGCGACCGAAAATAGCCATGCCGGAGCAAAACCATGCTGCAAGACCAACCCTGGGCGCTACCTGCCCTGATCGCGCTGTTCAGCGCGGCAGTCGCCTACCTGCTGGCGACGCTTGTCGCGGGGCGCAAGCTCAAACCGCTGGAGACCGAACTGGCGGTGGTGCGCGAGAAAGAGGCTGGACAGGCCCGACAGTTAGAGGCGTTGCAGGCACAGCAGCATACACTCCAGGGACAACTCCAGCAGGCCACCATGCAGCGTGATGAGGCACTACGCGAGGGCCACGGTAGCAGTGCGCGGCTGCAGGCCGTTGAAGAGCGGATGGCGCAGGCGCTGGATGAGATTGCGGTACTGAAGGGCGAGGTGAAGAATGAACAGGGGCGTGTCGGTGCCTTGCAATCAGAGAACGCCGAGCTGCGTACCAGTGCGAAGGAGAAGGAGGAGCACGTGCGTCAGCAGTTTGCCCGCCTGCAGGAGCATGAGGAGCGTCTGAAAAAAGAGTTTCAGAATCTCGCCAACCAGATCTTCGAGGAGAAGGGCCGGGCCTTCGATGAGAAGAGCAAACAGTCGATGGCTACCCTGCTCGGCCCCTTCCGCACCCAGATCGATGAATTCCGCAAGAAGGTCGAGGATATCCACCACAAGGATACGCAGCAGCAGGGGGCGCTACGGGCTGAGCTGCAGCACCTGCAGGAGTTGAATAAACAGATCACCGAAGAGGCGCACCAGCTGGCCACCGCGCTGAAGGGGCAGAAGAAGACCCAGGGTAACTGGGGGGAGCTGATCCTGGAGAATGTGCTGGAGCGCTCCGGTCTGCGCAAGGATATCGACTATCGGCGTGAGGTCAGCTTTAACACGGAGAATGGTCGCTCACGCCCCGATGCCATCGTCTATCTGCCCGATGAGAAACACCTGGTGATCGACGCCAAGGTCTCGCTCAATGCCTACACCCGTTATGTCAATGCCGAGGAGGAGGTGGAGCGCGAGCAGGCGCTTAAAGAGCATATCGCCTCGGTCGCCAACCGCATCAAGGAGCTGGCCGATCGCAACTACTTCGAGCTGCCCGGCCTCAACTCCCCGGAGATGGTCTTTATGTTCATCCCCATCGAGTCGGCCTTTGTCGAGGCGCTGAAGGGGGATGAGTCACTGTTCCAGAAGGCGCTGGAGCAGAATGTGCTGGTCGCCACCCCCACCACCCTGCTCACCAGCCTCAATATCGTGCGCCAGCTGTGGCGCTTTGAAGACCAGAACAAGCACACCGCTGAGCTGGCCGACAAGGCGGGTAAGCTCTATGACAAACTGCGTCTGTTTGTCGAGAGCATGGACGATGTGGGCAGTGCGCTGGAGAAGGCGCGTGAGAGTTATCAAACCGCTTACAGCCGCCTCTATAGCGGGCGCGGCAACGTGATAAAACAGGCCGGTGAATTCAAGAAGCTGGGTGTCGCGGTGAAGAACGAACTGCCGAAACATCTACAGGAGAAGGGGGAACTGGAACTGGCGCATCAACCCGGGTCAGGGCAGCAGACGGAGTAGTAGGGAGTTAGTCGAAGCGCACCACCAGCCCGGCAAAGATCGCATACTGGCTGAGCAGATCCCCCGACACGGATACCTGGCAACCACCACTGCAGAAGATCGCGCTATTGCTGTTAAACAGGCTGCCATAGAGACGCGACTCCAGGCGCAGTCCCACATGGTCGTGCGGCATCCAACGGGCACCCAGCCCCAGGCTCATCGAGGCGCGATTCTCCGCGGTGGCCCCGCCAAGTGAGGGGCTGAAGTGGGTCAACCCCAGGCCACCGCTCAGGAAGCCCTGCCAGCCATAGCGTTGCTCGGAGAGTACCGTACCGCCCAGCTGCAGGTAGTGGACATCGATATCAAACAGGGCCTGCGCCGGGACGGCAACACTGCCGTCGATAAGCCGGGTCTGTTGCTGGCTGTAAAAGATCTCCAGATCCTGATGGTGGCTAACAGGCCAGCCGAGAATGAGGGCGCGGGAAGGAGTCTGCTCAAAGCGTAGCGTACTGCTGGTATCGATATGATTGAGTCGCCCGCCGCCCTGAGCGCCGCTCAATAGCGTCAGTTCAGCGGCCGGCAGCGCGACAGCAAACAGTGTCAATAACAGGGAAAGAAGACATCGGGACATAAGCGGCTGCCTGTCGGTCGAAAATGGCGGTACGGTGCTGAACACGCTAAATGACAAGTCTAGTCCAACCGCTTATCGCCGTCATGCAGGCCGCTGTCAGCGGCGGATGAGGCGAGCCCCCCAAGATGTCAGTCATACTTTTTTTGGCCAATAAAAAGTGCCTCTGCAGCCTCATGGTAAGAGAGCGGCTGCAGCTCGCTGAATAGCTGGAGTAACTCACCTTCCGCCAGCAAAAAATGGGGGTTGCCCGGTCCACGGCTGCCCGCTTTTTTTTGTGTATAGGTTTGATAAAAGAGTAAGCCCCCGGGCTTGAGTGCGTCGCTGATAGCGGGGCAGAGTTCGCGTTCTAAAAAACGGCTGACGACAATTACATCGTAGCTGCTGGGTGGCGGTGGTGCGGCGACGCAGTCGCGACACTGGGTGTGCAGGACGAGGCCCTTTTGTTGTGCACGGGCGTTGAGTTTTTCTATCGCTACGGGGGAGATATCCCAGGCGTGAACGACTAATCCTCTTGCTGCCAGAAACAGCGCGTTGCCACCGAGGCCTGTGGCGAGGTCGAGCGCCACCCCCTGTGTGGGCAGGTGTTGCGGGTTTTGCCGTAGGACCTCGGCGATGCTGCTGGCATTGAGGTGGCTATCGCGGTAGCGGGCATCCCACTTTATGCGTGTGGCCTCGTTATCCAATTATTTGCGCCAGAAGGTGGGGGTGAGCAGCACCAGCAGGGTGAATATTTCGAGCCGCCCCAGCAGCATGGCGAAACAGAGAATCCACTTGCCGAAGTCGGAGACATCGGCGTAGTGCAGGGCGACATCACCGAGCCCGGGGCCGAGGTTGTTCATGGTGGCGGCGACGGCGGAGAAGGCGGTGATCTGATCGAGACCGGTCATCATTAACAACAGCAGTATGATGCTGAAGATGGCGACATAGGTGGCAAAGAAGCCCCACACCGAGTCGATAACGCGGTCAGGCAGGACCTTGCCACCGACCTTGATCGGGATCACCGCGTTGGGGTGAATCAGACGGCCAATCTCACGCATCCCCTGTTTTAACAACAGCAGAAAACGGATCACCTTCATGCCGCCGCCGGTGGAGCCGGCACAACCGCCGATGAAGCTGGCGAACAGCAGCAGCACCGGCAGGAAGCCGGGCCACAGGGCGTAGTTGCTGGTGGTAAAGCCGGTGGTAGTGCCGATAGAGACCACCTGGAAGATGCCGTGCAAGACCGTATGCTCCAGCTCCGTGAAGGTCTGGTTTATATAGAGGTAGACGGTGGTGATGATGCTGATCACGCCAAGGATCGTGATGTAGGTTCTAAACTCGGCGTCGAGAAAATAGGGGCGCGGGCTGGCACTGCGCCAGGCAACAAAGTGCAGGGCGAAGTTAACGCCGGAGAGCAGCATGAAGACGATGGCAACCATTTCGATTAGTGGCTGCTCGTGGAAGTAGCCCATGCTCGCATCATGGGTGGAGAAGCCGCCAATGGCGACAGTGGAGAAGCTGTGGCCGATGGCATCGAAGAAACTCATGCCGGCAAACCAGTAGGCCAGGGCGCAGCTGATGGTGAGCCAGAGGTAGATGTACCACAGTGCCTTGGCGGTTTCGGTGATACGCGGGGTGAGTTTGTTGTCTTTCATCGGGCCGGGGGTTTCGGCCCGATAGAGCTGCATACCTCCGATGCCGAGCATTGGCAGGATGGCCACGGCCAGTACGATGATACCCATGCCGCCCAGCCACTGTAGTTGCTGGCGGTAGTAGAGAATGCTGGGGGGGAGATTGTCGATACCGGTGATCACGGTGGCCCCGGTCGTGGTGAGGCCGGAAATCGATTCAAATACCGCATCGGTAATACTCAGGTGCGGGTTATTGCCAATGGCAAAGGGTAGCGCACCGAACAGGCCGAGTACCGTCCAGAACAGCACCACCACCATAAAGCCGTCGCGCAGTCGCAGCTCCTTGCGCACATTGTGCACCGGTAGCCAGGCAAACATACCGGTGGTGAAGGTGAGGGCAAATGCGAGCATGAAGGGGATGTGAAGCTGATCGGCGCTTAGCAGTGAGACCAGGAGCGGCGGCAGCATGGTGGTGCTGAAGAGCATCAGCAGCAGGCCGACGATACGTTGGATGGCAGTTAGTTGCATGCTGGGTATCGGACTAGAGGAAGGTTACGCCGACCTGGAACAGCCGCTCGACTTCGGGGATGCGCTTCTTATCGACCACGAACAGCAGCACGTGGTCCTCCGCTTCGATCACCGTATCGTGGTGGGCGATCAGCACCTCATCGCCGCGTACGATGGCACCGATGGTGGTGCCATCCGGCAACTTGATCTCATCAATCGCTCTGCCTACCACCTTGGAGGAGGCCGCATCGCCGTGGGCGATCGCCTCGATGGCTTCGGCGGCACCACGGCGTAGCGAGTGCACCATCACCACATCGCCGCGACGCACATGGGCCAATAGTGAACCAATCGTTGCCTGTGGCGGTGAGATGGCGATGTCGATATCGCCGCTTTCGACCAGGTCGACATAGGCGGCGCGGTTGATCAGCGCCATCGTCTTGCGCGCCCCCAGGCGCTTGGCCAGCATCGCTGAGAGGATATTGACCTCGTCATCGTTGGTGAGGGCACAGAAGACATCGGTCTGCTCGATGTTCTCTTCCAGCAGCAGCTCTTCATCGGCGGCATCGCCCTGCAACACGATAGTGTTGTCCAGCTCCTCGGAGATCGAGCGGGTGCGTCGAGCATTGTGGTCGATCAACTTGACCTGGTAGCGCTTCTCCAGTGCCTTGGCGAGGCGCTTGCCGATGTTACCGCCACCGGCGATGATCACCCGCTTGACCGGTTTCTCCAGTTTGCGCAGCTCACTCATTACGGCCCGGATATCCTTCTTGGCGGCGATGAAGAAGACCTCGTCGTCGGCCTCGATAACGGTGTTGCCCTCGGGGTTGATGGCACAGCCACGCCGGTAGATGGCGGCAACGCGGCTCTGCACCCCCGGCATGTGGTCGCGCAGGGTCTTGAGCTCGTGCCCCACCAGCGGGCCGCCGTAGTAGGCCTTGACCGCTACCAGCTGTACCCGGCCGCCAGAAAAATCGAGTACCTGCAGCGCACCGGGGTGTTCGATCAGTCGGTGTACATAGTCGGTGACCAGCTGCTCGGGGCTGATGATGACATCGACCGGCATCGCCTCCTGGGTGAACAGCTCGGCGTGCTCGAGGTAGGCCTGTGAGCGCACCCGGGCGATCTTGGTGGGGGTGTGGTAGAGGGTATAGGCGACCTGGCAGGCGACGATATTGGTTTCGTCACTATTGGTTACCGCGATGATCATGTCGGCATCTTCGGCACCGGCCCGTTGCAGTACATCGGGGTGGGAGGCCTGTCCTTTAATGGTTCGCAGGTCGAGGCGATCCTGCAGGTCGTGCAGCAGCTGGCTGTCGACATCGACGACAGTGATGTCGTTGGCCTCACTGGCGAGGTTGTTGGCCAGTGAGGAGCCGACCTGGCCTGCACCGAGGATGATGATCTTCATGGGCGAAAAACCGCCTTATTTTGTGGCATTATTTATTGCGCACATTCTAACGTGACCGTTGGATGACCGCACCCAAAAAGCACACTAATTATCCGCAGGCCTCTTTAGCCGCTGGACTTGGGATTAATCCCCAGCGAGCGCAGCTTGCGATAGAGGTGGGTGCGTTCAACGCCTGCGTGCTGTGCCACTTTGTTAACGCTGCCCTCGTAGCGGCGCATCAGTGACTCGAAGTAGTTACGTTCAAACTGTTCACGCGCCTGGCGTAGCGGCAACTCGTAGGCGAGGTTGGCGGCATCGGCGATGGGCGCACGGTGCTGCTGGCCCAGGGCCTCCTCGACCTCACCGATATCGACCTGGCGCTCGCTACCGGTGATCAGCAGGCGCTGGATCAGGTTCTTCAATTCTCGCACATTGCCGGGCCAGGCGTGCTGGCGCATACGATTCTGCGCCGCCGTGGTGAAGCTGCGGTAGGGGAGTTTTTCGCGCTCAACAAAGTAGTCGATGTAGAAGCTGAGCAGGTCAAGGACATCCTCGCTGTGTTCGCGCAGCGCCGGTATGTAGAGTGAGACGACATTGAGCTGGTAGTAGAGCTCCTCGCGAAATTTCTGCTGTGCGATCCGTTGCTCCAGCGAGTGGCGGCTGCCGGCAAGAATGCGCACATCGACATTGAGAGGCGTGTTGCTGCCAAGTCGCGTAACGCAGCCATCCTTAAGCAGGGTCAGCAGGCGGCCCTGTCCCTCGGCGTCCAGCTCGCCCACATCGTCAATATAGAGGGTGCCCCCGTTGGCCTGCTCCAGCAGGCCGGGCTGGATCTCGCCCCCGTGTTCGCTGCCGAACAGTTTGGCGTTTTCCTCGCGGGCATTCATGGCGGTGACATCGGCTCGGAAAAAGGGGGTGTGTTGGCGGGTGCTGTTGTTGTGCAGGTAGCGGGCAAACAGGTTCTTACCGCTGCCCCCCTCACCGGAGATCAGTACCGGGGTATCGTGTAGTGCCAGCTGCAGGGTCTGTTCGCGCAGCTGAACGAACTGTTTACTGCGCCCTACCGGCTCCTCCAGGCTCTGTACCTCGCGGCGCAGCCCGGCGTTTTCGCGCTGCAGGTTATAGCTCTCAAGCGCGTGGTCAATGGTGAGCAGCAGTTTGGCCAGTGACAGCGGCTTTTCGATAAAATCATGGGCACCGAGGCGGGTTGCCTCCACCGCCGTCTCCACCGTGGCGTGGCCCGACATGATGATCACCGGGATATCGAGTGGTTCACCTGCAGTCCACTCCTTGAGCAGGGTGATGCCATCAATATCGGGCATCCAGATATCGAGCAGGATCAGGTTGGGACGGTGTTGTTGACGCGCACCTCGCGCCTCGGCGGCGTTCTCGGCAGTACTGACGCTATAGCCCTCGTCCTCCAGGATCTCCTTGAGCAGGGTGCGGATGTCGGGTTCATCATCCACCACCAGTATGTGTTGCGGTGAGTTCATCTATCAGTCCTGGGTCGGCTTAGCTGGGCTTCGGTATTGAGCAGCGGGCGACTCCTGTCGCTATGCTGCGGCTCACGGTGTTTGGCCTGAACCGGCAGGCGCACGGTGATGACGGCGCCGCCTTCGGGGTGATTTTCGGCCCAGATAATACCGCCATGTTCCTCTACGATCTTCTTCACCACCGCCAGTCCCAGCCCGGTGCCCTTGGGCTTGGAGGTGACGTAGGGCTCGAACAGTTGATCCAGTGACTCCTCGGAGAAGCCGGGGCCGTTGTCCTCGAAGCGTAACTCAACAAAACGGCAACTGTCTTTCTCGGCGCAATGCACCAGTAAGCGCAGTGTGACGGGGGCGTTGTCACTATTGGCCTCAATGGCGTTCTTCACCAGATTGTGTAAAAGCTGGCGCAGTCGCCCCATATCGGCCTCAATGGTGGGCATCTCGCCCTTACTGTCGAGGGTGATGCGTAGTCGCTCATCGCCCTGGTAAAGGTCCAGAACCTCCTTGACCAGCCGTCCCAGTGCCACCTGAGTGAGTTGCAGTTTGGGCGGGCGGGCGTAGTCGGAGAAGGCCTTGACCATCTCCTGCATGCTCTCCACCTGCTGCACGATGGTGTGGGTGGAGCGATCCAGTACCTCGGCGTCCTCTGGCGACATCTGTTTAAGGTACTTGTGACGCAGGCGCTCGGCGCTGAGCTGGATCGGGGTTAGTGGATTTTTGATCTCGTGTGCCAGGCGACGGGCGACCTCGCCCCAGGCGGCATCGCGCTGTGCCTGGATCAGGGCGGTGACATCGTCGAACACGATGACGTGCTCACCCGGCAGCTCCCCCTCCGCTTGCAATGGCGAGCCTCGACAGATCAAGACACGGCGGCCGCTACCCCCGAACAGCACAACCTCCGCCTGCCAGCCGCCGTGTTCCGGTGCCAGGTGGTCGGCGATGGTCTCCAGCAGCGGTTCCAGCATGGGATATTTCACGCTCGCCTGCTGTAGTGAGAGTCCGGCGATCTCGTTCAGGTCGATGCCGAGGATAGTGGCCGCGGCACTGTTGCTGGTACGCAGGCTGCCGTGCTGGTTGAGAGTGAACACCCCGGAGGATAGGCAGCCGAGTACCGCCTCCAGATAGGCGCGCTGCTCCTCGGCCTGGGCCTGACTCTGCTGGGCGGCATCGCGGGCGCGCGAGAGTTTGCGTGTCATTTCGTTAAACGAGCGTACCAGAAATCCCAGCTCGTCACGCCCCGGCAGCGGCAGGCGCATGTCGTAGTCACCTTCGGCTACGGCACGGGTACCTTCGGCGAGGTCGCGGATGGGGGCGACCAGCCTTCGCGCCGAAAAGAAGGCGGCCCACACCGCGGTGAGCAGGCTGAGCAGCAGTACCAGAGACAGGGTGAGAGTGAAGCTGTATTTCAGCGGCTCACGCAGGTAACTCAACTCCTTGTACTTGGTGTAGGCGTTCTGCACGCTGGCGGCGAGAGTATCAATGCGCTCGGGGATGGGGTAGAGGGTGTGCAGCAGGCGCGGCTCGCCCAGCGGGTCGGGGTTGGTGATGGGGATGACGATACGGTAGTGCAGGCCGCGATCATGCAGCGGCTCCAGTGCGGCATATTCAAGGCCGTGATGCATCTGCTGCAGGATCGCCTGATTCGGCAGGGTGGGGATCACCGTGGAGGGATCCAGACTGCTGCTGCTTACCACACGCCCATTGGCCGTGAGCAGGGTCATCTCGGTGGCGTCGGTCGACTCACGTATCGCGTGAATGCTCAGGCCGATAGTGCTGTCGGGCTTGCGTGCCAGCTCCAGGCCAATGGTGCGGCTGTCACGCAGCAGCTCGCGCAGGCGGCTGTCCAGGGCGCTACGCCCCAGCTCCAGTGCATCCTCCAGTGCCTTCTCGGTGCGCAGGTCAAACCAGCTGTCGATGCCGCGGTGCAGGAACTCCAGCGAGAAATAGTAGAGCACGGAGATGGGGCTGACGGCGAGAATGGCGAACATGATCACCAGTCGTGCGGTAAGGCGTGCCCCGGCGGCGCGGCGACGATACTGACCGATGAGCGAGATAAGGTTGCGCCCGATAAGGGCAAGCAGCAGTAGCATGGCGAGGATATTGATCGCCAGTAGCAGCGAATAGAGGCGACCGAACACCTCGGAGTTCTGGGTGGCGGCACTCATCAGATAGAGCGAGGCGAGCAGCAGTACGAATAGCAGTACTACCGGCTTGGGCCCGGAGGTGAGGCGTTTTAGGGTGTCAAGAACCATGTGTACCAGTCACTCTGAAGACGCCAGGCGGGGGTGATATAGGCGACCGGCCTTAGCGGTGAGGGTAGCGCTTCAATGTCGAGGGCCACCCGCATCGAGACCTGATAGCGCTCCGCGGGGCGGATCAGCTTGCTGTCGAGCAGCGGCAGATCGCGTAGCGTGCCCAGCGCCTTCACCGCCGCCGGGTAGTGGGGAAAGCTGTAGAAGGCCCCGCTGTTGAGGTTGCGCAGCAGATACTGGTGGGAGAGGGCGTGGTACTGCAGGCTGTAGCGTTGTTCCAGCGTGGCGATTTCATCATTCAGCCACCATTTGCGTAGCCGTTCAATTTCAATGGTGAGGTGTACCGTAAGCGGTACGCCGTTACTCAGGGCACGCAGGGCATCGTCGCTAAAGCGGTAGTCAATGTTGGCATCAAGGAGATGGACTCCCTCTTTGACCTCGGTATGGATATCGTTGATGGAAAAGGCACTGGCGTGGAGTGCAACAGGCGTCAGGCAGAGGAGGGCGGCGAGAAGGCGCAGCCAGCGCCCTGGACGCAGTCGCCTCAGCGGATTAAGCAGCAAGCTTTTCGATACAAGCGTAATAAAAGCCATCCATCCCATCCTGATTCGGCAGGATCTGTCTGCCGACCACAGTCTCCACCCCCCAGCTGGCGGTGATTTTTTGCTCTTGCGCATCGCTGTGCCGCTCGAGGAAGGCCGTGAGTTGCTGGCTGTTTTCCTGAGGCAGGACCGAGCAGGTCGCGTAGACAAGCATACCCCCTGGCTTGAGCAGGGGCCACATCGCCTCAAGGATGGTGGCCTGTAGGGTGACCAACTGATCAATATCCTCGGGGCGGCGCAGTAGTTTGATGTCGGGGTGGCGGCGGATCACGCCGCTGGCCGAGCAGGGGGCGTCGAGCAGGATGCGCTCGAAGGGTTGGCCGTCCCACCAGCTCTCGGGGTTGGCGGCATCGCCTGTGAGCAGGGTCGCCTGGCGTTTCAGGCGGGTCATGTTCTCGGCGACACGTTTTAGTCGTTTCTCCTCAATATCCAGCGCAATCAGCTCGATATCGCCACATATTTCCAGCAAATGCCCGGTTTTTCCACCGGGGGCGGCGCAGGCATCCAGTACCCGCATCCCCGGCTGGTGCCCCAGTAGGTTAGCGGCCAGCTGGGCGGCGGCATCCTGCACCGAGACCCGGCCTTCGCTAAAGCCGGGAAGGGTCTCGACATCCTGCGGGCGGGCCAGGGTGAGGGCATCGGGAGAGTGGGGGTTGGCATCGGCCTCGATCGCGGCGGCCTTCAGCTCGTCAAGATAGGCATCGCGTGACTGGTGATCGCGGGCGTTGCGCAGGGTCATCGGCGGGCGCTGATTGTTGGCCTCCAGGATCGCCTGCCACTGACTTGGCCAGGCGGCCTTCAGGGCATCGATAAGCCACAGCGGGTGGGCGTAACGGGCCTCCGGGGCACCGCTCAGCTTTCGTTCCAGCTCCGTTTTTTCTCGCTGAAAGCGGCGCAGTACGGCATTCACCAGCCCCTTGGCCCACCCCTTTTTCAGCGCCGCGGTTACCGCCACCGTCTCGGAGACGACGGCGTGTGGCGGGATCTCCATGTACTCCAGCTGGTAGAGACCGCACAGCAGCAGGCAGTGGACATCGGCGTCCTTGGCACGCAGGGGTTTGTCGAGCAGGCGGGCGAGCAGGGCATCAAGCCGGTGCCACCAGCGCAGGGTGCCGTAGCAGAGTTCCTGTGCCAGGGCGCGGCGTTCGGGAGGCAGGTTGTGAAAAGAGTGGGGCAGTAGCGAGGAGAGGGATTGCCCCTCGCTGCTGACGCGGGTGAGTACCGAGACGGCGCTAAGGCGGGGAGTAGGGGATGATTTAGCCACCGAGCACGACTCCATCAAGGGAGCGTGAATTGAGAAACTCGGCGGCAGAGAGTGGCTTACCGCCAGGAAGTTGCAGGCGCTTGAGCCGTAGTGAGCCCTCACCACAGGCCACATCAATCCCCTGTTTGCTACAGGCGATGACGCTACCAGGTGGGGCGTTAGCGGCGTCTGCAAGCGCCTCCGCCTCCCAGATACGCAGCACCTTATCGTCGACGGTGGTCTGGGCCACCGGCCAGGGGTTGAAGCCCGCCACCTGACGGGCGATTTGTGTCGCGCCCTGCTGCCAGTCGATGGTGGCCTCGGCCTTGCTCAGTTTCTTCGCGTAATTGGCGAGGGCGTCGTCCTGCGGCTGGGGGATAAGATCGCCGGCCTGAATGGCGGCAAGGGCCTCGACGATCCCCCGTGCTCCCAGCTCGGCCAGTCGGTCGTGCAGACGTTGGGCATTGTCTTCAGGGGTGATCGGGGTGGTGAGTTTGTAGAGCATATCGCCGGTATCCAACCCCACATCCATCTGCATAATGGTGACGCCGGTCTCGACATCGCCCTCAATGATGGCACGCTGAATCGGTGCGGCGCCCCGCCAGCGCGGCAGCAGTGAGGCGTGAATATTGAGACATCCGAGACGCGGGATGGAGAGCACCTCGGCAGGCAGCAGCAGGCCGTAGGCGGCGACGATCATGACATCGGGCTTGAGGGCGGCCAGTGCCTGCTGTGTCGCGTTATCCTTCAGTGACTCGGGCTGGCGTACCTCAATTGCGTGCGCCAGCGCCAGCTCCTTAACCGGGCTCGCCTTGAGTTTGCGACCGCGCCCGGCGGGCCGGTCCGGCTGGGTATAGACCGCGCAGATGTGGTGCTCGGTCTGCAGCAATGCAGCCAGCGCGGTGGCGGCAAATTCCGGCGTGCCGGCGTAGACGATATTGAGTGGTTTGGTCATGGGATTCCGCGTTAGTCAGTGCTTACATAGTCTGGCGAGACTGTTTTTCCAGTTTCTTTTTGATGCGCTGGCGCTTGAGGTTGGAGAGGTAATCGACAAACAGCTTGCCATCAAGGTGGTCGATCTCGTGCTGGATGCAGACCGCCAGCAGGCCGTCGGCCTGCAGCTCGAAGGGCTCGCCGTTACGATCCAGTGCACGCACCTTCACCTTTTCGGCACGCTGGACTTTCTCGTAGATCCCGGGCACCGACAGGCACCCCTCGTCCATCTCCTCAACCCCCTCTTTCTCAAGGATCTCCGGATTGATGAAAACCAGTGGCTGGTTATGCTCCTCGGAGATGTCGATGACGATAAGGCGCTGATGAAAGTTGACCTGAGTCGCCGCCAGGCCGATGCCGGGGGCTTCATACATGGTCTCGAACATGTCGTCGATGACCTTGCGTAAGCGCTTATCGACCTGCTCTACCGGTTTGGCTACGGTGCGCAGACGTTCGTCTGGAAAATGTAAAATTGTGAGGTGTGACATGCTAATTCCGTAATAAAGCTATAGTAAAACCACAGCTTTTGTTGCTAAAGTAATGATCATACTGAATTCTTACCATAAACCGCCAGACTATGAGGGCGGAAAAAAATTCGCTAAACTCGCCTGAGTTGCTGAGAATTAAGGGATGCCCATGGATATCAAACGTCTTCATTCTACCCGTTTTCTTCCTATCAATCTGGTTGCGGTGTTGATCCTTTCGCTGGCCGGTTGTGCCGGTACTCCCGATGAGTACGAGGAAGAGGAAGCGCCCGAGGTGGTGGAGACCCCTGCAGCGGCTCCTGTTGAGCCTGCACCGCAGCCTGTGGTTTTGAAGCACAACTACCCTGAAAAGTATGTGGTAGTCAGGGGGGATACCCTGTGGGACATCTCGACGCGTTTCCTTAAAGACCCCTGGATGTGGCCAAAACTGTGGCACTTTAATCCGCATATTGCTAACCCCCACCTGATCTTTCCGGGTGACATCCTTACCATCATCTTCGTTAATGGTCAGCCATTGATGCAGGTGACACGTAACGGCAAGGTTGTGGGAACAGCGGTGACAACGGATCTTCCGCCAGATGTGCTCAAGTCGGGACAGCATTATCCTACCGTCAAGCTTAGCCCGCGTGTACGTGAACTGGGGCTGGAAGAGGCGATTCCTACTATCTCGATCAATACTATCGGTCCTTTCCTGACCCGCCCGCGTGTCCTCTCTGAAGGGGAACTGGAGTCAATGCCCTACGTGATGCAGCATACCGACGAGCGTCTGATGTCGGGTGATGGTTACAAGGTCTATGCCCGCGGATTTGATGAGGACAAGATTCAGGGGGATTATGTCGTCGTCCGCAAGGGCCAGGTCTATCACAACCCGAAGGATGAAGGTGATATTCTCGGTTACGAGGCGGTGTACCTGGGTGATGCGAAGCTGACCCGCCTTGGTGACCCAGCGACTATGCGGATCACCGATAGTACTCGAGAGGTTTTACGGGGTGATCGCCTTATCCCCAAGGGCGACGAGATCATTCAGCACAGCTTCACCCCGCGAGCCCCTGACCACAAGGTGGAGGGTCAAATTGTGGCGGTGATGGATGGGGTGAATATGATCGGTCAGTATCAGGTGGTAGTGCTGGACCTTGGGCGTCAGCATGATGTGCTGCCGGGCCATGTACTCGCAGTCAATCAGATGGGTAAGCAAGTGGAAGATATTGTCTCGGGGGAAGATGATGTAAGGCTGCCTACCGAGAAGGCCGGAACAGCAATGATCTTCCGCGTCTTCGACCGTGTCAGTTATGCACTGATAATGGATGCCACCCGTACCATCCGGCTGCTCGATCAGGTGACCAACCCCTAACCTTTTGGGATAAGTTCAGCCACAGGGAGGTGGCTGCCTCATGATGAGTGCGCAAACGCAGAGAGTTCGATACTGGCTGGCGTTGTGGCATGCTCCGGGTGTTGGGGCGGTAAAATTTCGCCAACTGCTGGAGCGTCACGGTGAGCCACAGCAACTCTTTGACTCCCCCCATCTTCCCGATGATCGTCTGGTAGACTATCTGCGCCACCCTGATTGGGAGGCTGTAGAGGGCGACCTCGATTGGCTGGAGCAGGAGGGATGCCACCTCTTGACGCTCAAAGACCCACACTACCCACAGCAGCTACGCGAACTCCCTGATGCCCCTCCTTTGCTGTTCCTGCGTGGTAGCCCCGAGGTGCTGGCAAATCCGCAGCTGGCTATTGTGGGTAGTCGTAACCCCAGTGCTACCGGACGTGAGACGGCTCTCGATTTTGCCCGTACCCTTGCGGCGTCGGGCATGGTGATCACCAGTGGTCTGGCAGCAGGTATTGATGCCGCCAGCCACCAGGGGGCATTAGAGGGTGGCGGCCAGACCATTGCTGTGGCGGGTACCGGGCTGGATCGGGTCTATCCTGCCGCCAATCGTAAGCTGGCCCATGCCATTATTGATGGCGGAGGTGCCATTCTTTCGGAGTATTCACCCGGGACCCCGCCGCTGGCGGGTAATTTTCCTAAGCGCAATCGCATTATTAGTGGTCTCTCTATCGGTACACTAGTGGTGGAGGCGGCGCTACGCAGCGGCTCCCTCATCACCGCTCGACTGGCCGCCGAGCAGGGGCGTGAGGTCTTTGCCATCCCCGGCTCTATCCATAACCCGCTGGCCCGCGGCTGTCATCAGTTGATACGTCAGGGGGCCAAGCTGGTGGAGTCGGCAGGTGATATTCTTGAAGAGCTGGCACCACAGCTGCTCGCCGCGATGACCGAGGAGGGGGCAGGGGACGGCGAGGAGGTGATACAGAGAGCGCATGGGCTGGATGAGGAGTATCAGACGCTACTGACTTGTATTGGCCATGAAGCGACCCCGGTGAATCAAATGGTAGAGCGCAGTGGATTGACGGCGGAGGCGGTTTCCTCCATGCTGTTACTATTGGAACTACAAGGTTTCGTTGAGTCTGCCGCCGGTGGCTACGCACGAAGCGCCAAGAGATTGTGAGATGAAACAAGACGTATTTGAAATCCTGATCTACCTCTTCGAGAACTACATGTATGACGAGGGTGAACTGGAGCAGGATCGCGAGTCGCTGCAGCTGGAGCTGATGGATGCCGGTTTTCACCGCTCCGAGATTGGCAAGGCCTTCGACTGGCTGGAGTCGCTGACCACGGCTGGCAGTGACGGCATCCTGCCTAACGCACCGCAGCAGTCATTTCGCATTTACTCGGAACGTGAGGATGCAAAACTGGACAGTGATTGTCGCGGTTTTATCCTCTTCCTCGAGCAGATGGGGGTCCTGGATCACGCCACCCGCGAGATGGTCATTGACCGGGTGATGGCGCTGGAGAGCGACGAGGTCGATCTGGAGCAGCTGAAGTGGGTGATCCTGATGGTATTGTTTAACCAGCCCGGTCAGGAAGCGGCCGTGGCATGGATGGAAGACCTGGTTCTGGACGAGGTGGTAGCACAACTGCACTGAGTTCAGCGGAGTCAGAGATGGCTATCAATGCCCGCATCTAGCGGGCATTTTTACTAGTGAGTCGTAATGAGCAAGAATCTGGTAATTGTGGAGTCGCCGGCTAAGGCGAAGACTATTAAGAAATACCTGGGCAAAGATTTCGAGGTATTGGCCTCCTATGGTCATGTGCGCGACCTTCTGCCTAAAGAGGGGGCGGTCGACCCTGACAACGACTTTGCGATGAAGTACCAAATAATCGACAAAAACAGCAAACATGTCGATGCCATCGTCAAGGCGCTACGCAAGGCCGAAGCCCTCTATCTCGCCACTGACCCGGACCGCGAGGGTGAGGCGATCTCATGGCACCTGCTGGAGATCCTGAAGGGCAAGCGCAACCTGCTAAAAGATAAGCCGGTAGGTCGTGTGGTATTCCACGAGGTGACCAAGAAGGCGATCCAGGAGGCCGTTGCCAATCCGCGAGAGCTGGCAATGGAGCTGGTGAATGCACAGCAGGCGCGTCGCGCCCTTGACTACCTGGTTGGCTTTAATCTTTCGCCACTACTGTGGAAAAAGATCCGCCGCGGTCTCTCCGCCGGCCGGGTGCAGTCTCCCGCGCTGCGCATGATCGTCGAACGTGAGGAGGCGATCGAGGCCTTTGATCCCAAAGAGTACTGGACTGTTGAGGCCGATGTCGCCAAAGAGGGACAAAACTTCAGCGCTAAACTTATCCAGTTTGAAGACGAGAAGATTGAGCAGTTCACCATTAATAACAGTGGTCGCGCCGATGAAGTTGAGGCGGGCCTGTTAAAGGGTGCCGAGGGTCAGCTTACCGTCAGCAAAGTGACAAAGAAAAAACGCAAGCGCAACCCCGCTGCCCCCTTTACTACCTCCACACTGCAGCAGGAGGCGGCGCGTAAACTGGGCTTCACCACCCAGCGCAGTATGCGCACGGCACAGCAGCTGTATGAGGGTATCGACATCGGCGGTGAGACCGTGGGTCTCATTACCTATATGCGTACCGACTCGGTGACCCTCTCCCAGGATGCCCTGGAGGAGCTGCGCGAATTTATCGGCCAGCGCTACGGCACTGACAACGTGCCGGACGAGCCGCGCATCTTTAAGACTAAATCGAAGAATGCCCAGGAGGCACACGAGGCGGTGCGCCCCACCTCCATTCTGCGAGTGCCGGAGTCGCTGAAGGATAAATTGTCCAAGGATCAGTTCCGACTGTATGAGTTGATCTGGAAGCGCACGGTGGCCTGCCAGATGGTACATGCCACTCTGGATACGGTGGCGGTTGACCTCAGTGCCGGTGAAGGCAACCTGTTCCGCGCCAACGGCTCGACCATTGTCCATGCCGGATTTATGTCGGTCTATCAGGAGTCGGTGGACGACGCCAAAGAGAAAAAGGACGACAACAAGTTGTTGCCGCCGATGCTCGAGGGGGAAAAGATCGAGTTGCTCAAGATCCGACCCGAGCAGCACTTTACCGAGCCACCACCGCGCTTCTCCGAGGCAAGCCTGGTAAAGACCCTGGAGGAGCACGGCATCGGTCGCCCCTCTACCTACGCCAGCATCATCTCGACGCTGCAAAATCGCGAATATGTGGAGATCGACAAGAAGCGTTTCTATCCCACCGATGTGGGTCGCGTGGTAAATAAATTCCTTACCCAGCACTTCACCCGCTACGTCGATTACGACTTTACCGCGAAACTGGAAGACGAGCTTGATGCGGTCTCCCGTGGCGAGGAGGAGTGGGTGCCACTGATGAAAAAATTCTGGCAACCCTTTAAGGATCTGGTGGTCGACAAAGAGGCCAGCGTGTCGCGCAAGGATGTCACCGAAGAGGCGATGGACGAGGTCTGCCCCGAGTGTGGCAAGCCGCTGGTTACCAAGCTCGGTAAGCGCGGACGCTTTGTCGCCTGTACCGGCTATCCTGATTGCAGTTACACCCGTAATATCGACGGTGAAGAGAAGCGCGCCGAGCCTGAAGTGGTGGAAGGACGCAGCTGTCCCGAGTGTGACTCGCCGCTGTTGATTCGTGATGGACGTTACGGCAAGTTTATCGGTTGCAGTGCCTATCCCAAGTGCAAACATCTCGAACCGTTGGAGCAGCCGGAGGATACCGGCGTTAGCTGTCCCAAGTGCAACAAGGGAAGTATGCTGCGTCGCAAGTCACGCCGCGGCAAGATTTTCTTCTCCTGCTCTACCTATCCAGACTGCGATTATGCGGTGTGGAATGAGCCGATTAATGAGCCCTGCCCCGACTGTGAGTGGCCGATCCTTACGATCAAGACCACCAAGCGTAAGGGCACCGAAAAGGTCTGTCCGCAGAAGGATTGCGGCTTTGCCGAGCCCTATGAGAAAGAGGACGATACCGAAGAGGCGGAGGCCTGATCGGTATTAATTACCCGTTCTGAGGAGGGCTCCTCCACGGAACTTTTATCGCGATAGAACCGTCATAACTGTTTTTTTGTGGAGTAATAATAATGAGCACCCCCTTTGTTGGCATCCTGATGGGATCCGATTCCGATCTGCCTGCAATGCAGGCGACCTTTAAGGTCCTAAAGTCATTCGATATCACCTACGAGGTGCGTATCCACTCGGCACACCGTACCCCGGAGGCCACCCACGACTATGTGACCGGAGCAGAAAAACGCGGTTGCCAGGCCTTTATCTGTGCCGCCGGTCTTGCCGCTCACCTTGCCGGTGCTGTATCAGCCATCACCGTGCGCCCGGTTATCGGCGTGCCGATGGACGGTGGTCCGCTGAAGGGGCAGGATGCACTGCTCTCCACCGTGATGATGCCCGGCGGTATCCCGGTCGCCACCGTTGCCATCGGCAGTGCCGGTGCCAAGAATGCCGGCTACCTGGCCGCGCAGATCATGGCTGTTTCCGATGAGGGGCTGGCGCAAAAGCTGCGTGATGAGCGTGAGGCGAATAAGGTGAAGATCCTTGCGCGCAACGCGGAAGTGCAGAAGGAACTCGGTTTAGCCTAACCTTGGCAACGCCGTTCCAGATTCGTGAGGCCGCCCGCGTGTTACACGCCGGCGGCCTCATTGCGTATCCGACCGAGGCGGTCTACGGTCTCGGTTGTGACCCGATGAATTATGATGCCGTCGAGCGACTGTTATTGCTCAAGCATCGTCCCTGGCAAAAGGGCTTAATCCTTATCGCCAGTAACCTCGAACAGCTGCAACCTTTCATCCAGCCGCTTGAGCCCAGACATCGGTCAAAACTCGATGCCAGCTGGCCCGGCCCCAACACCTGGCTGATTCCCGCCAGTGAAGGCTGTCCTGAGTGGATACGCGGGATGCACCAAACAGTCGCGGTGCGCGTTACCGCACACCCTTTAGTGCGGGAGCTTTGTCATCTCTTTGGTGGTGCCATCGTCTCCACGAGTGCCAACCAGGCGGGCAAAAAACCGGCAACTACACCGCTAGCTGTATTGCGCGACATGGGCACAGAAGTTGATTACTGCCTGCATGGTGAACTGGGCGGAGCAGAGCGGCCAACGGTCATTCGCGATCTTCTGAGTGATGCAATGATCAGGCTTGGCTAATTGTGTGGCGATTCTCGGCAACACTTTGGTTGAGGCTTACATTTTTCCACAGCTAAGTCATATTATTGGATCACTATGAGTCAGATTGGCATTGAACAAGTAAAAGAGTATTTGTTGTCTCTACAGCAGGAAATTGTTGAAGGCTTAGAGGCAGAGGATGGTGCGGGAACATTTATTCGCGATGAGTGGCAGAGACCGCACGAAGCGGATAAGAGACTAGGCGGTGGCGGTATCGTTCGTTTGATGAGTGATGGGGCCGAGTTTGAGCAGGCCGGAATTAACTTCTCCCACGTACGTGGTGAACAACTACCGGGTTCGGCGACGGCACAGCGCCCCGAGTTGGCTGGCCGCTCCTTTCAGGCAATGGGTGTTTCACTAGTGATACATCCGAAGAATCCCTATGTCCCCACCTCTCATGCGAATGTACGCCTGTTCGTGGCAGAAAAAGAGGGTGAGGCCCCGGTATGGTGGTTTGGCGGTGGTTTCGACCTCACCCCCTACTATCCCTTCCATGAAGATGTCATTGGCTGGCACCAAAGGGCTAAAGCGGCTTGTGACCCCTTCGGTGAAACAGTCTATCCCCGATATAAAAAATGGTGTGACGACTATTTTTACCTCAAGCATCGTGATGAAACACGTGGTGTTGGTGGGCTGTTTTTTGATGACTTGAACGAATGGGACTTCGACACCTGTTTTGCCTTCCTGCGTAGTGTCGGTGATGCCTATATCGAGGCATACCGTCCTATTGTCGCCAAACGTAAAGCGATGCCCTATGGTGAACGGGAGCGCGACTTTCAGCTTTATAGACGTGGCCGCTATGTTGAGTTCAATCTGGTATTTGATCGTGGCACGCTATTCGGCCTGCAGTCGGGAGGGAGAACCGAATCGATATTGATGTCGATGCCCCCGCTGGTGAAGTGGCGATATAACTGGCAACCGGAAGAGGGGAGTCCCGAGGCGGAACTCTATGCCAAGTACCTCCACCCACATGAATGGTTGGGCGAGACATAACTATTAAGCAAACGAGCTGTGTGGAGACTTACACAGGCTCTATTTTCCGCCTGCCACCGGAGAAAAAAGGTAACGCCTATGTGTATGGCTATTTATGCCGCCCTGTTCGCACTACTGCTGTTCTACAGTGACTATGCCATTGAGCAGTATGCATTGTCGGTTGCTGCCGGCGAACAACAGTGGATGGTTATCGCCATCGGCTGGGAGATGTTGCCTTTACTCTGGCCGGTGGGGCTGCTGTTAATGGTTGTCGCCAGTGGTGCAACGTTATTCACCCTGCGCTGGCGCGCGCGCCAGCAACGATCTGAAGACGCGTGATCGGCCTGGAAAGAATTCAGCGTTGGTGGACGCAGCGCCTTTTGCATCGCCACCGTATTCCGATTATGATCTGGAAACGTGTGCTCGACGCCTCTGCGCTAGTGTCACAGTTGCAAAAATCAGATCGACACCGGCTGCGTGAGCTGGCCAGCCTGTTTCTTCATCGCAAGGCAATAGTCGGTGCAGATGGCCTTGAACTTGATGAGGTGATGCGAGCCTTCATCGCTGCAGAGGCCTCGCTGTTAGTCCTTAACCTCGGCCTTGACTGGTACGATGGCTGGAGCGAGATCATCGTCTATCCCGGGGCCTTTATCGCACCCCATCGTGAGCGTGACGAAGCCGGTGTGGTACATGAAGTGAGCAGAGGTCTGAGTGGTGAGGCGTGGGCGCGTGGACCGGTCGTCCTCTCCTGGGCCGATATAGACCCTTCAACCCGGGCGCAGCGTCGAAAGGGCTCCAATGTTCTGTTACACGAATTTGCCCATAAGCTCGATTTTCTTGACGGCGCGGCGAATGGGATCCCCCCGCTACATGTAGGGAATACCCAACAGGAATGGGCCCGGGATTTTACTCGTGCCTATGCCAATCTCAATAGTCGTACTCAACATGAATTAAATGGTATCGACCATTATGCCACCACCAATCCCGCGGAGTTCTTTGCGGTGATGACGGAACTCTTCTTTGAGCAGCCCAAACAGTTGCATAAAAATTACGCGCCCATCTATGAAGAGCTATCAAGATTCTATAAACAGTCTCCGCTCAAGTCCTGTTAGTGAATGACATGGGCTCTAGCCCTTTTAATTACCCGATATGGTATGGTTTCATCCATCTTCAAAACGGAACGGCGACATGGCAAATAACACCCTCTACTGGCACGATTATGAGACCTTTGGGATCGACACGGCGCGTGACCGGCCGGTACAGTTCGCCGGGGTGCGCACCGATGAAGATCTGAACATTATTGGCGAGCCGCTGAATATCTTTTCTCGCCCCGCCCCCGACACACTGCCGCACCCCATCTCTGCGGTGATCACCGGGATAACACCGCAGCAGGCATTGGAGCAGGGGATGCCGGAGGCGGAGTTTATCGCCCGCATTCATGAGGAGCTGTCACAGCCCGGCACCTGTGGCGTCGGTTACAACTCGCTGCGTTTTGATGATGAGGTGACACGCAACACCCTCTATCGCAATCTCTACGACCCCTATCTGCGCGAGTGGAAGGATGGCAATTCGCGCTGGGACATTATCGACATGGTACGTGCCTGCCACGACCTGCGCCCTGAGGGGATTAGCTGGCCGCGCCGCGAGGATGCCGATCGTCCCAGCTTTAAGCTGGAGGAGCTGACCGTGGCCAACGGTATCGGCCACGAGCAGGCGCACGATGCCCTCTCCGATGTCTACGCCACCATCGCGATGGCAAAATTGATCAAAGACAAGCAGCCGAAGTTGTTCGATTTCTGCTACAGGCTGCGTCGCAAGAAAGAGGTGTTGAAGTATCTCGACCTTAAGGATCTGACGCCGATCCTCCACACCTCGGGGATGTACGGCAGCGACCACGGCAACACCCGTATGGTGGTTCCGCTTTGCGCGCACCCGACCAATAAGAACAGCGTGATTGTCTTTGACCTGGCACAGGACCCACAGATGTTGCTGGAGCTCAGTGCAAAGAAGTTGGCTGAGCGACTCTATACCCCCAATGCCGAGCTGCCGGAGGGTGTCGAGCGTCCCGCCCTCAAACAGATCCTGATCAACAAGTGCCCGGTGATCTCCCCTACCTCAACCCTTACCGGTGATGCGGCGAAGCGACTCAATATTGATTTAATGCATTGTCAGAAAAATCGCCAGGCGGTACTGGCCGCACGTAAAGAGCTGCAGAAGAAGATCGCCGATATTTTTGCACCCCGTGAGTACGAGCCGAAAACCGACACCGACCTAATGCTCTATGGCGGTGGTTTCTTCAGTGATGGCGACAAGCGCCATATGACGGCTATCCACAACACGGCTCCTGATGAGCTGGCGGGACAGAGCTGGAGCTTCGATGACCAGCGTCTGCCAGAGATGCTGTTCCGTTACCGTGCACGCAACTATCCTGAGACCCTGACGGCTGAGGAGCATGCACAGTGGATGGAGCACTGTCGGGCACGACTGTTCGAGGGCGAGGCGGGCCACATGACCTTTGAGGCCTTTTACGCCGAGCTGGAAGAGCAGCGGGTCGAGCAGCAGCAGGATGAGGGTAAGTTGCGGATTCTCAGTGAGGTAGAGGCGTTTGCGCACGAACTGGAGGCTTATCTCAAATTGTAGTACATCATTACAGTGCGACGTCGAGACCTGTTGTTGGCATACGACCTCAGTGGGTATAGGCGCGAGGTGTAGTAAGAAAGCCCTGCTCACGGTGCTCTAAATGGATAATATTTTGAGGCGTATGAATAGAAAAACATGCAGGGATAAAATATCTTTTATTTCAGGAAGTAAGTGCAAACGGTGATGTTTTAGATGCCACTAAATTCCAAGCTTATAAAAATATCACATGAGCTTCACCTTCAGTTCTTTATGGCAACAATACTTAAGCTATCCTCATAAAGCACCGTGAATTCACTGTGCTCCCTGAGTGCTCTGGCGATAGGGGTGAATTTGTCACAGATAAAATATGCGATATTGTAATCGTCTACCAATTTCAGCCATCCGTTTTTTGCAAACAATAGTGTTTCATACTTACCGATAAAGTCTGCACCATACATATCTGCACGAATGTCGATGAATACCTTTTGCTCCGGGTAAAGACGATGCAATAAGTAACCGCCGTATCGATAGGTGTTAAACATATTACCTTTAATGTTTTGCTGCTCGATAAAGTTGGTTGCATTGACCGGTAGGTACCTGTTTATGACATTGTCGTCATGGCTGTGGAATAATGGGTAGAGCGTAACAGCGCAGACAATAAGAATGAGCAAAATGGTCGCGTTCAAAAAATATTCAATATTACCTAGTTCTTTTCTGAATATGGTGGGTGATAGTTTGGGATGTGCGAATGCTCTAGTAAGATAGTTTGACTTCTTAATGGCAGACGACTGAAGCAACCAGAATGGGAGTGTGATAATGATCGCGAGAGGTATGTGTCGAGCACTGAGGAAGCTGGCGATTATGAAAGGTATTGGTGTCAGGTTAGAGGCGAGAAATTTAGAACGTAGAGAGTTTAAAAGGATAATGAGATAGATAACGATGAAAGCAAGGTAGATTTTAAAGTATATCTTGCCAAAATCCGGTCGTTGCCACTCACTAATGAATTTAATGTAATCGGCACCAATTAACTGGAAGGGAAACAGCCAGTGATAGATGAAATATGGATTGATTGATGAGGCTATGATGGTTGCGGCAAGCGTTATTGTAAGATGTTTTATGCAAGGTTTATTTTCTCGATCATTGGTATTTTCTTTGTGTATCTCTATGGCCAGAAAAAGAGAAATAATGATTAACCCGATAATGTAGCCACCATGCATGTTTGTCCAGCCAATCATGATAAATGGTAGCCACTTAAGATGACGACAGTCGTGGTCAAAATGGCAGCGAAATAGTGAAAACAGGTAAAACGAAAAAAAGAGATAGGTGAATAGTTGAGGGCGAGGGGTGATGAAGGGGGCCAGCAGTGCTGTTATGGTTAGAGGGACAATGATAGCCGCATAGCGTGTATTGGTTGGGGCGCAGCGCAACGTGTTACTAATGATCGCTATGATTATTGACGCGGCTACTAATTTTACGCCGAGGTCCCCGCCGACCAGATGTATGTAATAAATGACGACTTCAAATAACCATTCATGCATTACCCATGGTTTGCCCGGGTTACTGTAGGAGAAGACATCGACATGTGGGAGTGTGGCATGCCCGATAATGTACTCACCAGCAACCAGATGGAAAAAGTAATCAGGGTCGTGGATGACAGGAAAAAACACAAGACTGATGAAAATGACATACAGTACTAATCGTTCTTTGCTGATTAAATCAAGCATGGTAATGGGTTGTCGGTGGTGGCGTGAATGTTAAGTACAGTTAAATGCGGATATAATCCGTTAGCTTCCACAAGTAGAGTTTATTCCACGCCGTTTATAAGGCCGCGAATAACCGTTGTCACCTCATCATTATCCCACTCCAGCCCCCCGTAAAGCGCGTAACGAATTTTTCCCTGCGGGTCGATGATAAAGGTGGTGGGCACGGCGCTCACCATCCACTGTTCGATCACCTCGCCTTCAGTGTCGAGCAGGATGGGGAAGTTCACGGCGATCTTGTGTCGCTGCAGAAAGGCGCTGACATCGGCCTTTTCTTCGGCCATGTCAATGGCGAGGATCTCGAAGGCCTTGCCATTGAGTTTATCCTTCAGCCGCTGCATTGATGGCATCTCTTTAATGCAGGGGCCACAGTAGGTGGCCCAGAAATTCACCATCACCACCTTGCCGCGATAGTGGCTCAACGTATGCGCATTAGCCGCCATGTCACTCAGGGTGAAATCGGACAGAGCCTCACCACTATAGGGTTTCAGATCTTTGGCCTGCGCCGTGGCGGTAAAAATCAGGGCGCTAACGATTAACAGAAAATGTTTCACGGCTGTTCCTCATCTTTCTCAAGTTGCTTCAATTTATCTACCGCCTGTTCTACCAGCTCCGGTAAACGTTTGGCCATTGCCAGTTCAGCTACACTGGCGTCGGGACGTGAGTAAAAGCGGCTGCGCACCCTGGGCAGGTTCTCAATGTGGACAACACTACCGCCCTTTTCCAGCTCCCGCTTTAGCTTCTTTGCCCAGAAACGGGTGGGAGAGTTGCCGGGCTGCATGATGACCACCGGCAGATTGCTTTGACTGACCACGGGAAGGTATTTAATGGGCTTGCCCGGCTCTGGATTAGCGGCGGTGAGCATGGGGAAGAAGAGAATCGCCCCGAGCAGGTGTTTGTCATGCGGCTGCTGTTGTTGCCAGATCTGCGCCCCGCGTAGCGCGGGTACCGCACCGAAGCCACTGGCGGTGAGCACGATGCGCTTGTCGCCACGCTCATCCACCGCATGTTGAATCAGCCGTGCAACCTCCTCACCCTGGAGTGAGCGCATGCTGCTGGGGGCGATAGGGAGAAAGTGAGCACCGAGCAGATCCGCCAGCCATACTTCCAGGCTGCGTTCGGAAAGGACTTCGCCCGATTGCGCTTCAGCCTCACCGGTGCCGAGGTCACAGGGAAAACCGAGAATGAGCTCGTTGCCTTCGGTGGGAAAGCGGCGCAGCTCCATTTCAGTCTCGTCGTTGAGCATCACCGATTCGTGTTGCTCCTCGGCGGCATCTATCGAGCCGGTGCCAAGTGCCAGCAGCAGAGCAAGCAGCAGGCCGATTCTGGGAGAGTGCACGGTCTATTTCTCCAGGGTGAGTCAAGCCGTAATGCTAGCATAACAGCGGGGTTATACGGGCTCGTTACTCAGGCTGATTACGCATAAAATCTGCGGTCTTGAAGAAGGCCGCCTCCAGCTGCTGGCGCATCTCCTCTTCGATACCCACATCTTCCATCGCCTGAATCATGCAGTTCATCCACTGGTCGCGCGCGGCACTATCGACGGCAAACGGCATGTGGCGCTGGCGCAGGCGCGGGTGACCGTATTTCTCGATATAGAGTTGTGGCCCGCCGAGCCAGCCTGAGAGAAACATAAAGAGCTTGTCGCGGGAGACGCGCAGGTCTTTGGCGTGCATATCCCGCAGCGGCTGGGTATCGTCACGTGCATCCATCAGCTCGTAAAACCTGTCCACCAGCTCGCGGATCTTCTGTTCGCCGCCGATGCGATCATAGTGGGGGTTGTCGGACATGGGGAGGCTCCGTAGCGGTTTGTGAGGGGGGGATGATTATGCTTGGCATCGACACCCATTTTCAAGCTATTGGCCCGGCGCCGGCGGCTCTTTCTGGTAGAATCGAGCGATGGATATTACCGACCTTATCGACCCCCTTAACGACGCCCAGCGCAACGCCGTCTGTGCCGAGCCGGGCCACCACCTGATCCTCGCCGGGGCGGGCAGCGGCAAGACCCGCGTGCTGACCCACCGCATCGCCTTTCTGGTGCGCACCAGTCAGGCCTCGGCCTGGAGCATTCTCGCCGTCACCTTCACCAACAAGGCGGCCAACGAGATGCGCAGCCGCATCGAGAAGCTGCTGGAACAGCCCGCCGGTGGCATGTGGGTCGGCACCTTTCACGGCATCGCCCATCGCCTGCTGCGTGCCCACTGGCGCGAGGCCAACCTGCCGCAGGCCTTCTCCATCCTCGACAGTGACGATCAGTACCGGCTGATCCGCCGCATCCTGCGTGAGTTCCAGCTGGATGAGGCGAAGTGGCCGCCGCGTACCCTGCAGTGGTACATCAACGGCAACAAGGATGAGGGGCTGCGCCCGCAGCACATCGACACCTATGGCGACCATTACGCCGAGCAGATGGTGAAGCTTTACGCCGCCTACGAGGAGGCGTGCCAGCGCAACGGCGTGATCGACTTTGCCGAGATCCTGCTGCGTGCCTATGAGCTGTTGCGCGACAACGCGGATATTCTGCACCACTACCAGCGCCGCTTCACCCACATCCTGGTTGATGAGTTTCAGGACACCAACGGCATTCAGTACGCCTGGCTACGGATGTTCGCCGGCGACAAGGGGCAGCTGTTCGCGGTGGGCGATGATGACCAGTCGATCTACGGCTGGCGTGGCGCGAAGATTGAAAACATCCACCGCTTCCAGCAGGATCTGCCCGGTGTCGACCTGATCCGCCTGGAGCAGAACTACCGCTCCACCTCCACCATCCTCTCTGCCGCCAATGCCCTGATCGCACAGAACACCGACCGCCTCGGCAAGGAGCTGTGGACCGACGGCGAGAAGGGCGATCCGATCAAGCTCTACACCGCGATTAACGAGCAGGACGAGGCGCGTTATGTCGCCGACCAGATCGACGCCTGGGTGCGCGATGGGGGCCGTTACGACGAGACCGCGATCCTCTACCGTTCCAACGCCCAGTCGCGGGTGCTGGAGGAGGCGATGATGATGGCGCAGATGCCCTATCGCATCTACGGCGGCCAGCGCTTCTTCGAGCGCGCCGAGATTAAAGACGCGCTCGCCTACCTCAAATTACTGGTCAATCGTAACGACGACCCCAGCTTCGAGCGCATCGTCAACACCCCCACCCGCGGCATCGGCCTGCGCAGCGTCGAGGCGATTCGCGAGTATGCCCGCGCCAATAACCAGCCGATGTGGCAGGCGGCCAGGGAGCTGGTGATTGGCAAGGGGCTCGCGGCGCGTGCTGCCAACGCCATCGAGGGTTTTATCAACCTGATCGAACGGCTGGACAGGGAGACAGAGAGCCACCGCCTGGATGAGCAGGTGGAGCATCTGGTCGAACACTGCGGCCTTATCGACCACTACAAAAAAGAGAAGGGCGAGAAGGGACGCGCGCGCATCGAAAACCTCGAGGAGCTGGTCTCCGCCGCGCGGCAGTTTAAATACGACGGTTATGTCGATATCCGCGAGGACGAGCACGGCGAGATGCGGGAGGTGCTGGTCGAAGATGAGATGGACGACCTCTCCGCCTTTCTCTCCCACGCCGCGCTGGAGGCGGGTGAGAGTCAGGCCGACGAGCATCAGGATGCGGTGCAGATGATGACCCTGCACAGCGCCAAGGGGCTGGAGTTTCCGCTGGTCTTTCTGGTGGGGCTGGAGGAGGGGTTGTTCCCGCATAAGCTCTCCAGCGACGAGCCGGGACGCATGGAGGAGGAACGTCGCCTCGCCTACGTTGGCATGACCCGCGCGATGAAGCGGCTCACCCTCAGCCACGCCGAGGTACGCCGCCTTTACGGCGAGGAGAAGTACACCAGCCCGTCGCGTTTTATTACCGAGATCCCGGCCGAGTATATCGAGGAGGTGCGGATGCGCGGTGCGGTCAGCCAGCCGGTCTATCGTCGCCAGCCCGCCTTTAATGAATTCGATCAAAGCGAAGAGGGGGGGATCTCACTGGGGCAGCGCGTGGCGCACCAGAAATTTGGCGAAGGCACCGTGCTTAACTGCGAAGGCAGCGGCGCACAGGCGCGGGTACAGGTCGCCTTTGATGATGTCGGCACCAAGTGGCTGGTGCTCGCCTACGCCAATCTGCAACAACTCTAAAAAGCCGTTCTTCCTGTCACTTCCTCCCCAGCTTGCCATATTTAAAAGAGGAGAGTCACTTTCTGCCTGATGGATGATGATGGCACCCCCACCAGGGGTGTCAGGGCCTAACGCATACTCAGGAATACCGATGCCGCAAAACCAGAATTCACGCTTTAGAGAGGTTCGACAGATCCTTCCCTATTTTCTCAAGCGCTACCTGCCCCTGCTATTGCTGGTGGTGGTGCTGTTTGCCGTCTATTTCCGCGTTGATATCACCCATGAGCGCAGACAGGCTGAGGCGCAGGAAGAGAGCCGTGTGGCCCTAGCACTGCGGGCCATCGAGACCGATATCAGCGGGGTGGTCACAGAACTGCACTACCTGGCGGATAGCCATGCGGTGAGGAGCTATTGTGCGGGTGGGGGTGAAGAGGAACGCCATGCCTTGCAGTCGGAGTTGGAGACATTCGCGCGGCATATCAAACGCTATCAGCAGCTGCGCTGGCTCGACCTGCAGGGGCGCGAGCGGGTGCGCATCGACTACCACTACCAGGATGGCACGACCACGGTGGTGCCGCCGTCGCAGCTGCAGGACAAGTCACAGCGTTACTATTTTCGCGAGGCCATGGCGCTCCCGCCGGGAGGGGTCTACGTCTCGCCGATGGACCTCAATGTCGAGAATGGCGTGGTGGAGCTGCCATACCGACCGATGCTGCGCGTTGCCACGCCAACCGCTGATGCGACAGGTGCGCGTAACGGCCTGCTGATACTGAACTATGAGACGCGGGGGCTGCTTGACCATTTCGCCAGCCTGGGTGAGGGGAAAGCCGTTACCCTGCAACTGATAAATAGCGACGGCTTCTGGCTCTATCACCCCGATCGCAAGCGTCGCTTTGCCTTTATGTTTAACCGGGAGCAGAGCTTTGCGCAGGAGTCTGCCCGAGAGTGGCAGAAGATAGTCGAGCGCGGCCATGGACAGCTTCGCACGCAGAATGGCCTGTTCACCTTCGCCGCCCTGAGTCTGGAGGAGTATGCCCAGCGGCATACCACGGACAGCGCTGCTGCGGGTCTCTGGCAGTACGCTTCGGGCCTGCCACAGGATGCCGTGCTGGTGGTCTCACATTACGGTGGCGAGGGTGACGCACGGCTGCTGAGTGATCACCAGGTGATCTACCTGCCGTTACTGTTATTTCTGTTGCTGCTGAGCAGTTTGGTGGTGTGGCGCCTGGCACGTTCGAGGTGGGAGCAGGAGCAGTTGCTGGAACGCCTGGAATTGCACGCCAAGGTGATGGAAACGGCGACCAACGGGGTGGTAATTACGGACGCTGAGCAGCGGATCCTCTCGGTTAATCGTGGCTTTAGCGGGCTGACCGGTTACAGTACCGACGAGGTGTTGGGGAAGAATCCGGCGTTGCTGGCGTCGGGGCGCCACGATGACACGTTTTACAGCAAAGTGTGGCAGGAGCTGGATTCCAGGGGGCGCTGGGAGGGGGAGATATGGAACCGCCACAAGGGCGGGGACCTCTTTCCCGAGTGGCTCTCCATCAGTGCCATCAGGGATCGCCATGGCAAGGTCAGCCACTATATCGGCCTCTACTCGGTGCTTTCAGAGCAGAAGAGTACCGAGTCGCGACTACGCGAGTTGGCGAACAGTGATCCACTTACCGGCCTGGTCAATCGCAACCTGCTTTACGACCGCGCGGCCCAGGCGCTGAGCCAGTGCCACCGCAACAAGTGCCGTGCCGCCTTCCTCTTTATTGACCTCGACGGCTTCAAGCCGGTCAATGACCGCCTCGGCCATGCCGCCGGTGACATGGTGCTACGCCAGGTGGCGAAACGCTTAAAACAGTGTGTCCGGGAGTCGGACACGGTGGCCCGCTTCGGTGGTGACGAGTTCGTACTGCTGCTACAGGGGGTTGTCAGCCGTGAGGCGGTGTCGGATATGGCGCAGAAGGTCCTCGACACCATCTCCGCGGAGATCATGGTTGCCGGAGAGCCCTGCCACGTCGGCGCCAGCATCGGCATCAGCCTCTACCCGGAGGATGGCGACACCATCGAGACCGTACTCAATAGCGCCGACCAGGCGATGTACCGGGCCAAGGCGGCGGGACGCCACCGCTACCTCTTTGCCTCCGAGGCTTAAGCCTTTGCTTGTTTGGGCCGCTACGGCTGGGTAGGATTGTGCGCACAATCAACCAATAAGCAGGGGAAGAGTCGATGAAACGTCGTGATGTACTCAAGGGGCTGGGGGCCGGCTCACTGGCGGCCGGTGCAATGCTGGCCAGCGGTTGTGGTGAAAAGAAGCAGGCGGCGCAGCAGGCCACCTCGCAGCAGCAGGACAAGATCGAGTGGAAGATGGTCACCACCTGGCCGAAGAACTTCCCTGCCCTTGGTACCGGGGCCAATAACCTGGCGAAATTGATCACCGAGATGTCAGGTGGTCGGCTTGAGGTAAAGGTCTACGGCGCGGGTGAACTGGTGCCCGCCTTTGAGATCTTCGACGCCGTCTCACGCGGCACCGCACAGATGGGTCACGGCGCCTCCTACTACTGGAAGGGCAAGAGCGAGGCGGCACAGTTTTTCTCCGCCGTGCCTTTTGGTCTGACTGCGCAGGAGATGAACGCCTGGCTCTACCACGGCGGCGGCATGGAGCTGTGGCAGGAGGTCTACAAGCCCTTCGGCCTCGTCCCCACCGCGGCGCTGAACACCGGGGTGCAGATGGGCGGCTGGTTCAATAAAGAGATCAATACGCTCGATGACCTGAAGGGTCTGAAGATGCGCATCCCCGGCCTCGGCGGCGAAGTGTTAAGTCGTCTCGGCGGCACCCCCGTCAGCCTGCCCGGTGGCGAGATCTTCTCCTCGCTAAAATCCGGTGCCATCGACGCCACCGAGTGGGTCGGCCCCTACAACGACCTCGCCTTCGGCCTGCACAAGGCGGCTAAGCACTACTACTATCCGGGCTGGCACGAGCCGGGCACCACGCTGGAGTGTTTTATCAACCAGAAGGCCTTTGATGCTCTGCCCAAGGATCTGCAAAGCATCGTGCTGACCGCCAGCAAGGCCGCCAACCTCGATGGCCTTTCAGAACTCACCGCGCGCAACAATCAGGCGCTGCACACGCTGGTTACAAAACATAAGGTAGACCTGCGTAAATTCCCCGACGAGGTACTGGCACAGCTAAAGCGTGTCTCCGATGAGGTGGTGGCCGAGGTCGCTAACAAGGATCCGATGAGCAAGAAGGTCTATGAGTCGTTTAAGGCATTCCGTGATCAGGCCAGTGCCTGGCATGATGTTTCGGAGCGGGCTTATTTGAATGCGCGGGGTAGTTGATTGAAGTTGTGTAGGGGTAGGGTGGGCAGTTTTTTTTGCCCACGCGTTACGTGTTATGGGTTGTATAGTTGTTATGAATTGATTGTTTCACAAATATCATTTAACGATCCAAGTTCAACAAAGAATGGTTCCAAACTAATATTTGAACCATCAATTGATCTTGGTCTAATAATGCAGCGATGTTCCTTTTGATATGCGTATGATATATGTTTGTAAAACTCTTGGTTTGTATCCGTTGGTAGATCATTATATGGGTCGTAATAATACACGTCTCCGTCCAAGTGCTCCCATTTAGGATAAATTGCGAGAAGACTAATTCTTAGTCTCGCAATAAATTCCTTTTTATTTTTAATAACCAAAACAGAATCAGCCTCAAAATCTGTAGGCAATCTACGGCTCATTTCATTGCAGGAGCTAAATAAATAATAATCCTGAAGCATAAAATATAACGGCACCACTCCATTAACTATTTCGATAATCTCCCCTTGTACCTTTATGCTGTTTGTTCCTTCCATAACGTCTCTAATTGCCTTGAGCCGATAGTGCCTCTGAGTCTCTAAGTCCTTCATAGCACGCAAATGACTTCCTTTCGAGTAGTAGGACGCTGGTGATATTTGAAACCTTCCATATTTATACATTTTTCCACATATTTCTTTTTTGAAAACTTGTAAAGATGATTGCTTTTTGCCTTAGGTAACCCCTTGAATATTCGAGCACCTAAAGGGAGGCCATTTTCAAAGTATGCGGTGATTTGTTCTAATGCTTGATTTATTGACTCTCGATGGAGTATTCCTCGCCAATTAGTTTCTTCTGTTATTTCAGTAAAGAATTGAGCAAGTCGTGCATCTTTCTCCATCATTGGAGTGGGTGTTATTTTTCCATCTTTAGATAGATCTATGCAATTGGTGAAAATATCTGAAAATCTTTGCAATATAACTTCATCTGGCTCTAGTATTAAATATGGGTAGGGATAGTACTCTCTTCTCCATATATCATCTCTCCGAAGTCTACCGCCATTTTTATTTGCTTTCTCTTCAAGCTCTAGGGATTGTTTGGAAAACCATTCAAAGACCCTCTTCTCCCTTCCTTCTAAAGGCATATATTCACCCTATGAAATACACTCATATAAGCTAACGAACAAGATATGGGGTGCAAGCAGATCCACCGCACACAATAAACAAAATGCAATGCACTTAACTTATTCCACCCTACCACCATCACTCAATCCCCAACTCCCCCCAAATCTCATCCACCCGCTGTTTCACCGCTTCATCCATCACAATCGGTGTGCCCCATTCGCGGTCGGTTTCGCCTTCCCATTTATTGGTTGCGTCCATGCCCATCTTGCCGCCGAGGCCGGAGACGGGGGAGGCGAAGTCGAGGTAATCAATCGGCGTGTTCTCCAGCAGGGTGGTGTCGCGTACCGGGTCCATGCGGGTGGTGATGGCCCAGATCACATCTTCCCAGCTACGGGTGTTGATGTCGTCGTCGACGACGATGACGAACTTGGTGTACATGAACTGGCGCAGGAATGACCAGATGCCGAGCATTACCCGCTTGGCGTGGCCGGGGTACTGCTTTTTGATCGAGACCACGGCGAGGCGGTAGGAGCAGCCTTCGGCTGGCAGGTAGAAGTCGACGATCTCCGGGTACTGCTTTTGCAGGATCGGCACGAAGACTTCGTTAAGGGCGACGCCGAGGACGGCCGGTTCGTCGGGCGGACGTCCGGTGTAGGTGGAGTGGTAGATGGGGTCTTTGCGGTGGGTGATGCGCTCGATGGTGAAGACCGGAAACTGGTCGACCTCGTTGTAGTAACCGGTGTGGTCGCCGTAGGGACCCTCGTCGGCCATCTCATCGGGGTAGATGTAGCCTTCCAGCACGAACTCGGCGCTGGCGGGTGCCTGTAGTTCGTTGCCGATGCAGTTGGCGACCTCAGTCTTGGAGCCGCGCAGCAGCCCGGCAAAGCCGTACTCGGAGATGGCATCGGGGATCGGGGTGACGGCACCGAGGATGGTGGCAGGATCCGCCCCGAGGGCCACGCTCACCGGGAAGGGCTCGCCGGGGTGCCTCTCCTGCCAGTCGCGCAGGTCCAGCGCCCCACCACGGTGGGAGAGCCAGCGCATGATCACCTTGTTCTTTGCGATCACCTGCTGGCGATAGATACCGAGGTTCTGCCGTTCCTTGCGCGGCCCTTTGGTGATAACGAGACCCCAGGTGATGAGGGGGGCGGCATCGCCGGGCCAGCAGGTTTGTATCGGTAGTTTGCCCAGATCAACCTCGTCGCCCTCCAGTACCACCTCCTGACAGGGGGCGTTCTTTACCACCTTGGGGGACATGTTGAGCACCTGCTTCAACACCGGCAGTTTGCTCCAGGCATCCTTCAGCCCCTTCGGTGGCTCCGGTTCCTTCAGGTAGGCCAGCAGCTTGCCCACCTCGCGTAACGCCTCGACCGACTCCTCGCCCATGCCTAGGGCGACCCGCTGCGGGGTGCCGAAGAGGTTGGCGAGTACCGGTATATCGGAGCCCTTCGGGTTCTCGAACAGCAGCGCCGGGCCTGCGGCACGCAGGGTGCGGTCGGCGATCTCGGTCATCTCAAGATTGGGGTCGATCTCGCGGCTGATACGCTTCAGCTCACCCCTTTGTTCGAGTTGCGCGATGAAGTCGCGAAGGTCTCGGTATTTCATGCTAATTTTGCCTTATGACGAGTATGGTGTGATTATGCGGTGCGCCTCGTGTGCAGGCAAACCGGATGGGGCGGCGAGATGAAAAAGAGTGTGGAGAATTACCGCTGTGAAGAGGGCTTTTATCTGATTGAACTGAAATTGCATTCGATTCAGCAGCTGTTCAATTCGCTGGACCCGGCACCGTTCCGCCTGAAGGATCTCGCGCCCGCTGCCGAGGAGTATATTGTGGACTCGGCGGAGGAGTTCACCCTTGAGACGCCACTCAAGCTGTCGCTGCATCTGCCCTCTGAGCTCTGTGACGATGAGCAGGCCGCAGGCGTCCCTCAGGCGATCCATCACTATTTTGCCTATCGTGCGCAGGCCACGGCGCGTGAGTTCAGCCGGGTACTGCGGCAGGGGCGCAAGGCACTGGCGATCGGGCTCGGCTTTCTCTTTTTCTGTATCCTGGCGCACCACACGATTGTGGCACAGGGTTATAGCGGACCGTTCTGGTCGATTGCGGGGGAGGGATTTCTGATCACCGGCTGGGTGGCGATGTGGTACCCGATAAATCTTTTTCTCTATGAGTGGTGGCCGATTCGGCAACGGCAACGGTTCTATGAAAAACTGGCACAGATCCCGATCGAGTTGCAGGCGGCTGAAACGACATGATGAGATTGATTTGTTTATTGCTAATGCTGGTGTCGTTGGCGGCAGTGGCTGAGGCGCAGGAGGAGTCGGCCATCGACCAGCGTCTGGACTTGGAGTGGGAGACCTACGACAACCCCTTTGCCATTACCCCGCATCGCCCCACCTATATACTGCCGCTCGCCTATACCGATAGCCCCAATAACGTCCCCTATGCCGGAATGCCGCTGGAAGTAGAACAGAACGAAATAAAGATGCAGTTCAGCTTCAAGGTGCCGCTGGTGCGCGAGCTGCTTGGTAATAATGGCATGCTCTCCTTCGGCTATACCCAGCAGTCTTTCTGGCAGGCCTATAACGGCAATTACTCCTCACCGTTTCGCGAGACTAACTACGAGCCAGAGATCCTGCTGAGTTTTCACGGCGATTATGCGCTGAATAATTTCCACGGACGCCTTATTACCCTGTCGCTTAACCATCAATCGAATGGCGGCACCGAGCCACTGTCACGCAGCTGGAACCGGGTGATGCTCGATTTCGTGCTGGAGCACGAAGGCACCTACCTTAGTATTAAGCCGTGGTGGCGCGTGCCTGAGGCGGCTAGCGAAGACGACAATATCGATATTGAGGATTACATGGGCAACTTCGAGCTGCGATTACTGAGAAAATTCAGTGACCACTCGATTGGGGTTATGCTGCGCAATAATTTAAGTAGCGATAATAAGGGGGCAATTCAACTCGACTACACCTTCCCCCTCAATGATCGTCTGCGCGGTTACCTGCAACTGTTCAACGGGCACGGCGAATCATTGATTGATTATAATCATTACGGTCGGAGTATTGGTATCGGCGTTATGCTTACCGACTGGTTATAATATCTTACGCAATAGTGTAAATAGAACGTAATAATATAAGGGGGAAGAGGATGAAACTGGCTATTAATCCAACCAGCAGAGAGTGGTGGTACTGGGCATTAACACTTGTCTGCATGATCACGGGCCTTGCAGCAAACTATATGCCAGGCGACCAAATGGAGCAGCTAAGTGCCTATGGTTTTTATGGTGTGATTCTCATCAGCATGATACAGACCATTGAATACATTTTTTTCAAGGGTGTCTTCGCATTCCCCAGCCAGGTGCGTGAAGTCTATACCGCCTTCGTGATCATCGCGCTGTTCGACCCGACCCGCATCTTCTACTGGATGCTGCTGGTGGGCACTATTATGGTCACCTTCGTTGGTCGCTGCATCATCGCCCGTGTGCTGGTGATGATGCCGTGGAATAACGGGGTGCAGTTGACGCCGCCGGGTGAGGCTTAAATTGAGAAATCATAATAGCGCTACCGTTATTGAGTAGACAATCGACAAGATGACGTCCTATACTTATTTTGGGGTTTGGTTATAAATTAAACATACAATTAGAAGTGAGGGAGCAATATGTCCGATATTAAACTTGCTGACGTGACCATTCATATTGATCGTGAAGTTAGCGATGAAATCCGTGGTCAGGTGGAGGCCGCGTTACGGGGCTTAGATGATGTTGTCAGCGTGCACATGCCGGAGGATAAACGTCATCTGGTCGTCGTTGAGTATAATCCTGATAAGACCTCTTCCGGGGTTGTTTTGGCGGCAGTGCGAGAGATGGCCGGTCACGCTGAACTGATTGGTCTTTAAGGTAAATTTTCCAGATTATCACACTGCTAGTCATAGCAGTGTGATATTTCATTATCCCTTGAGCTTTTTGGGACATGCTTATAAGCATTGTGGTACCAACAGTAAACACCGTTATGCTTCATGCTTAGTAGTCACTAACGATGCGCGGCCTCCTGTTTGCAGTCCTCTTCTGCGCTGTATCCCTGCTCTTTGCTGAAGCGCTGGCAACTATTCTGGTTAATTTCTCTGTAATCCAACCCCATGAGTTTGATGAAGTACACGGCCTGATAATGTTTATTCTGCTGGCTATCTACATGGGATTCGCCCCTAATTTTCCCAAGGATTTCAAGCATCACGATGATGCCGACGATAACCATAATGAGAAACCCCACTGAGATATCACCTTCATGATCGGACGAGGCTCTCACGGTGACACATTAATTGTTCACTATTCCACTGTGGCGCAGCAGTGCATCAATCGTCGGTTTACGGCCACGAAATTCGATAAACAGCTCCATCGGATCCCGTGAGCCGCCCTGCTCCAGAATATTTTCCATAAATGATGCGCCGGTGGCGCTGTTGAAGATTCCCTCCTCCTCGAAGCGCGAGAAGGCGTCGGCGCTCAACACCTCGGCCCACTTGTAGCTGTAGTAACCGGCGGCGTAGCCACCGGCGAAGATGTGGGAGAAGCCGTGCTGGAAGCGGTTGTACTCGGGGGGGTGGACCACTGCCACCTCGGCACGCACCTCGTTGAGGATCTGCTGTATACGTCCGCCCTTTGCCGGGTCGTATTCGAGGTGGAGGCGGAAGTCGAAGAGGGAGAACTCCAGCTGTCGCACCATCTGCATCCCTGCCTGGAAATTTTTCGCCGCGATCATTTTGTTAAAGAGTTCATCGGGGATCTTCTCGCCGCTCTGGTAGTGGGCAGCGAACATGTCTAACGCCTCGCGCTCCCAGCACCAGTTTTCCATGAACTGGCTCGGCAGCTCTACCGCATCCCACGGTACGCCGTTAATGCCGGAGACGCCGGAGTAGTCGACCAGGGTCATCATGTGGTGCAGACCGTGGCCAAACTCGTGGAACAGGGTCTGCACCTCGTCGTGGGTGAACAGCGCGGGGTCTTTGCCCACCGGCGGGGCGAAGTTGCAGACCATGTAGGCGGCGGGAGTCTGTACCTCGCCATCGATCAATTTGCGGCGACTGATGCACTCATCCATCCAGGCGCCACCGCGCTTGAGGGGGCGGGCGTAGAGGTCGAGGTAGAAGCGGCCGCGCAGTGCACCACTGTTATCAAAAATTTCATAAAAACGCACATCATCGTGCCAGCTGTCGAATTTTTCGACCTGGCGGATATCGAGACCGTAGAGTCGATTCACCACCTCGAACAGGCCGTCGATCACGCGATCCTCGGGGAAGTAGGGTTTTAGATCCTCCTGCGAGGTGGCGTATTTTTCCTGACGCAGTTTTTCGGCGTAGTAACCGAGATCCCAGGCCTGTAGCTCCTCTATGCCGTGTTTTTCTTTGGCGAAGGCGTGAAGTTCGTCCAGCTCCTCGCGGGCCAGACTGAGGGAACGGTTGGCGAGGTCGCGCAGGAAGTCGATTACCTGCTGCGGCTCTTCGGCCATCTTGGTGGCGAGAGAGCGCTCGGCGTAGCTCTGGAAGCCGAGCAGGTCGGCCAGTTCGTGGCGGATGCGCAGAATCTCCTCCATCACCGGGCCGTTGTCCCACTTGCCCGCATCCGGCCCCTGGTCCGAGGCTCGAGTCACGAAGGCCTCGTAGACACGCTGGCGCAGCTCGCTACTGTCGGCATAGGTCATTACTGCGAAGTAACTGGGGAATTCCAGCGAGACCCACCACCCCTTCTTTTCACCTTCGCGCTCAGCGGCCTGTTTGAGCATGCCCAGGCTTGACTGGGGCAGCCCGGCCAGATCATTGCGCTCGGTCAGATGCATATTCCACTCATTGGTGGCATCGAGCACGTTATTACTGAACTTGGTGGTGAGTTTGGAGAGTTCGGATTTTAACTCCTTGTAACGTAACTTTTTCTCCGCCGGCAGTGCAACGCCGGAGAGGTGGAAGTCGCGCAGGGTGTCTTCAATCATCTTCTGCTGGGCGCTATCGAGCTTGTCATACTCCTTGCCGTTACGAATGCTCTCGAAGGCCTGGAACAGCCTCTCGTTCTGTCCCATCTCGGTGGCGTAGTCGGAGAGCTTGGGCAGGCAGGCCTCGTAGGCTGCGCGCAGCTCCGCTGAGTTGACCACCGAGTTCATGTGACTCACCGGCGACCAGATGCGGTTGAGGCGGTCGTCCAGCGTCTCCAGCGGGGCGACCAGGTTGTTCCAGCCTGGCGCGCTGACACGCTCCAGCAGACGCGACACCTCGGCACGGTTCTCCGCCAGTACCGTGTCGATGGCAGGCTCTACATGCTCGGGCTTAATCGCGTGGAAAGGGGGGAGGTCGGTCATCTGTAGCAGTGGGTTGGGCATGGTCAACTTTTCCGATAGTCGTGTTTCAATGGGGCATACACCCTACAATAGGGGACAATGCGATTAAACAAAAGATCACTATGAATTCTCCTCAGCCCCACCCCTACGATGCCCTGCTGCCCGACCTGATCCTCGATGCCATCGATGCCCAAGGCTATCGCTGCTCCGGTTCGATGCTGGCCCTTAATAGCTATGAGAACCGGGTCTACCAGATCGGCCTGGAGTCGGGGGAGTTCATCGTTGCCAAGTTCTACCGCCCCGCACGCTGGAGCGATGAGGCTATTCTGGAGGAGCACGCCTTTGCCGCGCAGCTGGCCAAGGTGGAGATCCCGGTGGTCGCTCCGTTGGCCGCTGACAACGGCGAGACCCTGCATACTTATCACAATTTTCGTTTTGCCCTGTTTGCACGGCGCGGCGGCCACTGGCCGGAACTGGACGACCCCGATACCCAGTATCGCCTCGGTCAGTTTCTCGGGCGCATTCACGCGGTGGGGGCGACGCGCCCCTTTGCCCATCGCCCGGCCATTACCCCCGAGAGCTTTGGTGATCAAAGTCTTGCCTACCTGCTGGAGAACGGTTTTCTGCCCAGAGAGTACGAGCAGCAGTATCGTGATCTGGCTGAGGGGCTGCTGAAGGAGATCCACCGGCGTTTTGCTGCTGTGGAGACCAGTACGTTACGTCTGCATGGCGACTTCCATCCCGGCAATATTCTCTGGACCGACACGGGGGCCCACCTGGTGGATCTGGATGACTGTCGTAGCGGCCCTGCGGTGCAGGATTTATGGATGCTGCTCAGCGGCGAGCGCGGGCAGATGAACAGCCAGCTCAGTGAACTGCTGGAGGGTTATGAGGAGTTTTACGACTTTAATCGCCGCGAGCTGGCGCTAATAGAGTCACTGCGTACCCTGCGCCTGCTTCACTACTCGGCCTGGCTGGCGCGACGCTGGAGTGACCCGGCCTTTACCCTCGCCTTCCCCTGGTTTAATACGGTGAATTACTGGGAAGAGCAGATCCTTACCCTGCGCGAGCAGCAGCTGCGGATAGAGCAGCCGCCACTATTGCAGATCGACTAAGTCGTGGCGAAGGGGACGCTCTGACACTCCTGGAAGATGCGGCGCTCACAACTGCGGCAGATGTCGCGATCAAGCTCCAGGAAGATCTTCTGTACCGCCTCACTCTTAGAGTCGAAGACGTGCTCCTCCCCCATCACCTCAATGACCTTGCTCTTGCGTAAGAACTCACACAGCGTCTCCTTGGGATTACACAGATAGAGGCCGCCCCCCTGTGACTTCAGGCGCTGCGCCTCCTGCATCACCCACTCGGCACCGGCCACATCGATAAAGTTGACCGAGTTGCAGAGCAACAGTATACGGCGTTGCTCGGGGGCCTCCTCGCCGAAGAAACGGAACTGCCCCGCCACATGATTCACCGCGCCGAAGAACAGCGAGCCATCCATGCGCACGATGCGCACCTGTGGGCACTGGGGCTGTGGATTGTGCGAGACGCTGACCATGGGGCGATGTACCTCATTACTATCCGGGGCCATGGTGGTCACCTTGGGCCGTGCGGTGCGGTTGAGATAGACGACCAGGGAGAGCATTACCCCAACATAAATGGCGAACTCCAGCTCCAGGAACAGGGTGGCGAAGAAGGTGGTGGCAAGAATGCTCGCTTCGGCACGACTGGTGTGGACGATGCTGTGAATGTGGTGCCAGTCGATCAGGTTAAAGGCGACCAGCAGCAGGATCCCGGCCATCGCCGGGATTGGCAGGTAGGCGGTCAATGGGGCGATCAGCAGCAGGATCAGCGCCAGTGACAGTGCCGCCGCAATCGCTGCCAGTGGGGTACGTGCCCCCGCCTCGTAGTTAACCCCGGTACGGGTAAAGGAGCCGGAGGAGGCGTAGGAGGAGAAGAAGGAGCCGGCAATATTCGCCAGCCCCTGGCCGATAAACTCCTGATTGCCGTCGATACGCTGGTGCGATTTCGCGGCCACCGAGCGGGCAATAGAGACCGCCTCGACCAGACCCAGCAGCGCCACCGCCAGCGCCCCTGGGGCCAGCTGCTTTAAGGTGGCAAAGGAGAAATCGGGCATGGAGAGCGGCGGCAGCATCGCCGGCAGCTCACCTACCAGCTTGATGCCGTGCTGCTCAGCACCGAGGAGTAGAGAGAGGATCGCTCCGACCACCATCGCCATCAGCATGTTGGGCCAGCGCGGCAGGAATTTCTTAAACAGCAGGGCACTTATCAGGGTGGTGATGGCAATCGCCACCACATACAGGTTGCTATGGGGCAGTTTCTCAATCAGGTGCATCCAGGTGTGGGCAAACGATTCACCGCGTGGCATCTCCACACCAAAGAAGTGCTTAAGCTGGCTGGTGGCGATGAGGATCGCCGCCCCCGCGGTAAAGCCCACCACCACGGTATGCGAGACGAAGTTGACCAGCGAGCCCATACGGGCCAGCCCCAGTACCAGCTGGTAGACACCCGCCAGCAGTGTCAGTGTTAGCACCAGCGCGATGTACTGCTCACTACCCGCCTCGGCCAGCGGGCTGATGGTACTGAACACCACAATGGAGATCGCCGTGGTCGGCCCCGAAATAAGGTGAAACGAAGAGCCAAAGAGGGCCGCGATAATTGGTGGAACAATCGCGGTATAAAGGCCGTACTGCGGCGGCAGCCCGGCGATCATGGCAAAGGCGACGCCCTGCGGCAGTACGATGACCGCACCGGTAAGGCCTGCCACGATATCGGCACGTACACTGCTGCTGCTGATCTGGTTAAACCAGCGCATAAAGGGTAACCAGCGCATAAGGCCGAGATTGCAAAATTGTGACGGTGACATGGGGGAGACCCTTAAAGTAAAGCTAGAAACACAGGGGGGAGCACATAGCTCACTCCCCGTAAAGATACATTAAAGCTGTTTCAGGCGGGGGGAGCGCGGCTGGAGGGGGAGATAACGAGTTGCGTCAGGTGAGCCGTTGGGCTTGAGGCGATGCAACAACCCCCCTCTTTGGCACGCATGTGGGGAGTGGTGGTCGCGCTCAGAATCGGCTTGCCATCCTCATCTTCATCGTTACCAGCGTCCAGCCCCTCGACGAAGTAATCACTGGTATCGCCGTTGAAGTTTTCGACAGATGGACCGGCAACAAACAGCATACCGGCAACCGCCAGCAGCATAATCAGTAGCCCATAGCGGGCCCTGGAAGGTGTTCGACTGGGTCTGGGTGATAGCACCAAGATGTATACCACTTGATAGGTGTAAAACAGGGAGCCGGTAAGTATATATTAGATAGCACTAAAATAGCCACCGATGCGCTGACTCTGGGCAAGTTTCGCTACGTTTTTCTGAGGTGTGCATTAGTCTGGGTAAAAAAAAGGAAGGCGGGGGATGCCTTCCTGAAGTTGGGGGGGTATAACCAATGTTTGGTTACCTCGAAGCTTAGGAAAGCGCAGCGCTTCTGTCAAGAATATATTTGATATAAAAGCTTGGTCTTTCGGGTTATGTCGCTAACCGGTTGAATGTAATGAACTAATCGACATAAATATAGGGGGTGAAAAGTGGTTTTAACTCGGTGAGAGTCTCATCCAGCAGCATCGGCATGCTCTTGACGAACATATCGAGCAGCACGATGGCGTTAACACTGCCATCCTCTCGCTTGGTGCTGCGTAGCCTATCGGCAATGCCCTTGTTCACTGTCGCCACCTGCTCGTAGAATTTGTGGATCCCTTCCAGATCCATATCCACGCTCTTGCCGGCCTGCCAGCGGTAGTACTGGCCGAGCATGTACATAGAGGCGGCACGGTAGAAGGTCTCCTCGGTATTGGCAAAGGGAAGGTGGAAGCGCGCCATCGGTTTGAAGAAGACGGTATGGGGGCAGCCGGAGGTGGCGGTGATAATACCCATTAGTGCGCTGATCCCCTCCTGCGCGGTGGCATCACGGGTAATGATGCGCTCATCCAGGGTCACCTCTACCTTTACATCATCAATCGAGACAACATCGTGCATCTTATCGACCAGCGGCATTAGTCGTGCAGCAAGTGGGCAGTAGAAAATTTCAAGTGAATCCAGGGTACAGTTGGAGCATTTATTAAACTCAAGACGGGTCCATTCCGGTAGCTTCTCGGGCAGTTTTGTTAGCGGTTCGAGTTTGACGCCATCGAGCTCGACATCGAATACCTCTTCGCGCCCGTCCTTGAATTTAAAGCGGTATTTGTAATTTATCGGTTCCATTGTCCGGTCACGTCCACGTTCTGGTTTTATGCTTTGTCATTATGACTTTTTTGAAGATTAAGCATTTCATAAGGAGATAGCAATTACTTAAGTGAGTTGTTCAGTATTTCTGGATCGACAAAGACAGCTCAATCGGCTTGCTGCTAGAATCAGCTCATTGGCTTAACCTGGCCTTAAAGGCTGAAACGATAGGGAATAAATATGAGCAAACATTATGATCTTCTCGCCATTGGCGGCGGCAGTGGTGGTCTTTCGGCAGCGGAGCGTGCCGCGATGCACGGTAAGAAGGCCGCGGTGATCGAGATGGGCAAGATGGGAGGCACCTGCGTCAATGTCGGTTGTGTACCGAAGAAGGTGATGTGGAACGGGGCGGCCATCGCCCATGCCCTGCGCGACGCCAAAGGCTACGGCTTTGATGTGATGGTGAATAATTTCGACTGGGCACATCTGGTGAAGGGGCGTGAGGATTACATTCAGGGTATTAATGACTGGTACGGCTCCTATCTCGACGACTCGAAAATTGACTGGCTTAAGGGACGGGCCCGTTTCGTTGATGCCAACACGCTGGAAGTGGGCGGCGAGCAATACACCGCGGACCATATCGTGATCTCCCCCGGCGGCGTACCGATGACCCCGGACATTCCCGGTGCCGAACACGGTATCACCTCCGATGGTTTTTTTGCCCTCACCGCGCAGCCCAAGCGGGTGGCGGTAGTGGGTGCCGGTTATATTGCGGTTGAGCTGGCGGGGCTGCTCAAAGCCCTTGGCTCTGAGGTCGATTTGCTGCTGCGCCGCCAGCACTTTCTTGCCAGTTTCGATGCCATGCTGCGCGAGACATTGATGGAGGAGATGGTTAACGAGGGGGTCAATATCCTGCCCAATATCAATCTGGAGAAGGTGGAGAAGGAGGCCGACGGCACCCTTACCCTCCGCTGTCAGAGTGGCCATATTATGAAGGGTTTCGATACCGTGATCTGGGCGATTGGCCGTTCACCGAATACCGCCGAGCTTAACCTTGAGGCGGCGGGGGTAACGATGGATGAGTATGGCTTTATCCCCACCGATGATTACCAGAACACCAATGTCTCCGGTATCTACGCGGTGGGTGATGCGACCGGTCGCGCCCAGCTTACACCCGTGGCCATTGCAGCGGCGCGCCGTCTCGGAGACCGCCTGTTTAATAATCAGCCAGAGCGACGCCTCGACTATGAAAACATCCCCACCGTCATGTTCAGCCACCCGCCTATCGGCACCGTGGGCCTCACAGAGGATGAGGCACGCGACCAGCATGGCGATGCGGTCAAGGTCTACCAGACCCGCTTCACTCCGATGTATAACGCCCTGACGGACCACAAAACAAAGACCGCGATGAAGTTGGTCTGTGTCGGTGTTGAGGAGAAGGTGGTCGGAATCCACATGATCGGTCACGGCGTCGATGAGATGCTGCAGGGCTTTGCCGTGGCGCTAAAGATGGGGGCCACCAAGAAGCAGTTTGACGACACCGTTGCCATCCACCCCACCAGCTCCGAGGAGCTGGTGACCATGCGCTAGGGAGGGGAGTGATGGCGATACGTCCATTCCAACAGATCACGCCGCAGGTCGCCGACAGCGCCTATGTCGATGAGCAGGCCGCGGTGATCGGTGATGTGGCGATCGGTGCTGATAGTTCCATCTGGCCGATGGCGGTATTGCGTGGTGATGTAAATACCATCCGCATCGGCGAACGTACCAGTATTCAGGACGGTTCGGCACTGCACGTGACCCACGACCACCCCGCCGAGCCCGGCGGTTTCCCGCTGGTCGTCGGGGATGATGTCACCGTTGGTCATAATGTCACCCTGCACGGTTGCACCATTGGCAATCGCTGTCTGGTTGGTATGGGCGCCACGGTGCTTGATGGGGCGGTGCTGGAGGAGGGGGTTTTTCTCGCCGCGGGCAGTCTGGTGCCGCCGGGAAAGAGACTGGAAGGTGGCTATCTGTGGGTAGGCTCCCCGGTGAAAAAGGCACGTGCTCTTAACGAGCGGGAGGAGAAGTGGCTAGCTTACTCGGCACAGCACTACGTACGCCTGAAGGATAAATATCGTTAAAGCCAGTGCTACATTGAATTGATGTGAAAAAAAGGAGCTGTAAATGGAACTGTTTATCGGCAACCTGCCACCCAAGGCCAATATTGGTGAGTTGATCGCCTTCTTCAAGGGCTTTAGCAGTAGGGCAAGGTTTCGTTTTGAGGAGAAGACGCTGGAGGACGGTATCACTGTACGTTATGTAGTGGCCGACTTTGACAGTGACAAGTATGCGTTGAAAATGATGGAGAAGTTTGCCGGTCAGGTCTACCGTGGCAAGGAGCTGGTGATTCGTGAATACCAGTATCGCAGCTACAACAATGAGCGCCGCGCCGTGAACTGGCGGGACAAGCCGTGGCGGGCGGGCGAGCGTCGTCGTAATGACCGGCGCCTTAAGGCCTATGTGGCACCGCTGGATGATTTCGAGAAGATTCTCGCCAGCTCCGGCCAGGAGAAGAAGCAAACCCTGGATGAACAGGCCGACCAGCTTAAGGTTGAGGCCTATGCCAATGTGGCCCGCAAGGACTGAGAATCGGGGGGGTTAAGCCGCCGCGTTCAGGCTCTCCCGCACCGCCTTGATCACCGGGGCGGTTTGCGGCTTTACCCCACGCCAGATCAGGAACGACTCCGCCGCCTGCTCCACCAGCATCCCCAGACCATCCGCGATGTGTTCACTGCTGTGATCATCGGCCCACACCATAAAGGCCGTGGGCTTGGCGGCGTACATCATGTCGTAACAGAGCGCCCCTTTGTTCAGCAGGGTATCGGGGAGCGGCGGCACCTCACCCTTAAGGCTGGCCGAGGTACCGTTGATCACGATGTCGAAGCTGGAGCCCTCCAGCTCATCAAAACCACACCCCTCGGTGCTGCCATACTGCTCAAAGGCTTCGGCAAGCTCCTGCGCCCGCACCGGGGTGCGGTTGGCAATGACCACCAGCGTGGGGGACTCCTGCAGTATCGGGCCTAGCACGCCACGTACCGCGCCTCCGGCACCGAGGATGAGTATTTTCTTACCCGCCAGAGTGATCCCCAGGTTATCGCGAATATCCCGCACCAGGCCATTACCATCGGTGTTGTCGCCAAACAGGCTGCCATCTTCGCGCAGCACGATGGTGTTGACCGCGCCGGCCAGTTCGGCGTCGGGGCTGCGCTCATCGACCTGTTTCCAGGCATCACGCTTAAAGGGGACGGTGACATTCAGTCCCTTCCCCCCCTCGGCACGAAAGGTCTCAACCGCCTCGTTAAAGGTGTTGAGCTCTACCAGCAGCGCCTCATAATTTAAGGCCTGACCGGTCTGCTCGGCGAACAGGGTATGAATCATCGGTGATTTACTGTGGCCGATGGGATTGCCCATTACGCCATAGCGGTCGGCTGAGTGTGACATGTTGGTCTCCACAGAAAGGGGGGTTACGACGTCGCTAGATTATACGAAGCACAAATGAAAAGCTCGCGTAAAAACGCGAGCCTATGGTCCGGCAAATGTCTGCTAGTCCGCTTAGGAGAAAATTCCCTTAAACAGGAAGAAGAAGCCGATGGCGAGGATCGCCCCGGCAGGTAGGGTAACGATCCACGAGAGGAAGATGGTGCGCACCACATTAAGGTTAAGTGAGGCGATACCCCGTGCCAGACCGACACCCAATACCGCCCCTACCAGGGTGTGGGTGGTGGAGATCGGCAGGCCGGTACCCGAGGCGATGACCACAGTAGTGGCGGCGGCCAGGGTGGCGGCAAAACCACGGCTGGGGGTCAGTTCGGTAATGCCGGTACCGACGGTGGCGATAACCTTGTGACCGTAGGTAACCAGGCCGATAACAATACCGACACCGCCCAGCAGCAGGATCCAGGCGGGCATCACCGACTTCTGTGCCACCTCACCCGACTCGGCGATGCCGACTACCGCAGCCAGTGGACCGACCGCATTGGCCACATCGTTGGAGCCGTGGGCAAAGGCCATTGCGCAGGCGGTGAAGATCATCAGTACACCAAACACCTTCTCCACATTGGCAAAGTGAAAGTCACGGTCGGCACTGGGGTCGAACTTCAGGCGACCGATTAATACCTTGCCGATAATCATGACGACGATACCGATGATGACGGCCACGCCGTACTTGGTCTGTATGTCGAGGTCCAGGCCGACATGCTTAAGCCCCTTGAACATGGTCACCAGGGCAATGATGAAGCCGACCAGGAAGATATAGAAGGGCACATATTTCTTGGCATTTTCCAGCGGATTCTGGGTGTCGAGTATCAGCCGCTGCACGCTGACGAAGAGCCAGTAGGCGATGATGCCGGAGAGGGCGGGGGAGATCACCCAGCTCATGACGATGGTGCCAACCTTGCCCCACTCCACCGCCTCAAAACCGATACCGACGGCGGCAAAACCGACGATGGCGCCGACGATGGTGTGGGTGGTAGAGACCGGCCAGCCCGCACGCGAGGCGACCAGCAGCCAGATAGCGGCGGCCAGTAGTGCGGCCATCATGCCGTAGACCACCAGCTCGGGACTGCCCGAGAGCATCTCCGCGTCGATCATGCCCTTACGGATGGTCTTGGTCACCTCACCGCCGGCCAGATAGGCCCCGGCAAATTCAAACACAGCGGCAATAATAAAGGCCTGCTTGATGGTGACGGCCTTGGAACCCACCGAGGTTCCCATCGCGTTGGCGACGTCGTTGGCACCCACACCCCAGGCCATGAAAAAGCCGAAGATACAGGCGAGTACGATAAATATTGTTGCGTATTCCACGACAGTATCCTCTTAACGGGCCAACATGATTTCAAGACGACTACCCACACGCTGGGCCTGGTCGGCAAGCTCGCCGATCCACTCAACGATGCGGTAGAAGAACATCACGTCAACCGGCGATAGATCCTTTTCTATCGCAAACATCTGGGTACGCACCTCGACCTGAAGCTTGTCGCTCTTGCCTTCCAGCTCATCGAGCTGGGTGATCATAGACTCGACCAGATTGACCTCACGACCACGAAAACCGGTCTCAACCAGCTCATCAAGTTCGTTAATGGCCGTTTGTGCCTGGGCAGAGGCGTCAACGCAGCATTTGACGAAATCGAGCATTAGCGGACCGATCTCACTAGGGAAGCTCATCTTGCGGCCCAGCATCAGCCCGGCGATATCCTTCGCCTTGTTGGCGATCTTGTCCTGGGTGGTGAGAGTCTCCAGCAGGTCGCGGCGCGACATCGCCATCATCAGGCCGCTGGGCAGGTTAAGCCGCAGTTCACGCTTAAGGTCATCGGCAGCCCCCTCGAGGCGGGCGATCTCCTTCTGCAGTTGCGCCGCCTTCTCCCAGTCATTGGCCAGCGCGGCCTCAAAGAAAGGGATTAGTTCATTGACGCAGGCCTGTACCTCGGCCATGTGCTTCTGCATCGGGCTGACCGGCGACTTGCCGAACATACTGAATATGTGACTCTTACGTGACATGGGATTGCTCCTGTCCTTTTAGAATTTCGCGAATTATAGAGGGCTATGGAGGCGAGGCCCAGAAATTATGCCTTTTATGATACAAAAGAGCGGGGAATTAACCCTGTTTCAACCACTTAGCGGCCTGTACTGCAAAGTAGGTGAGGATGCCGTCAGCCCCGGCGCGCTTGAATGAGAGCAGCGACTCCATCACCACAGCCTGCTCTTCCAGCCAGCCATTCTGCGCGGCGGCCTTGAGCATGGCGTACTCGCCGGAGACCTGATAGGCGTAAGTGGGAGCACCGTACTGATCCTTTACCCGGCGCACAATGTCCAGGTAGGGCATACCGGGCTTCACCATTACCATATCGGCCCCCTCGGCTAGATCCAGCCCCACCTCCCACAGTGCCTCGTCCGAGTTGGCCGGATCCATCTGATAGGTGTACTTGTTGCCGCCAGCAAGGTTATCAGCCGAGCCCACCGCATCACGGAATGGCCCATAGAAGCTGGAGGCATACTTGGCCGAGTAGGCCATGATGCGGGTATTGATGTGATCGGCGGCCTCCAGCGCCTCACGAATCGCACCAATGCGCCCATCCATCATGTCAGAGGGGGCGACCACCTGCGCCCCGGCGGCGGCATGGGAGAGTGCCTGTCGCACCAGCACCTCCGTGGTCTCGTCATTCATCACATAACCGCTCTCATCCAGCAGACCGTCCTGACCGTGAATGGTGAAGGGATCCAGCGCCACATCGGTCATCACCCCCAGCTCAGGGAAGTTCTCGCGCAGCGCACGTACCGCACGTTGTGCCAGGCCATCGGGGTTGTAGGCCTCTGCCGCATCCAGGCTCTTGGCCTGCTGCGGGGTCACCGGGAATAGCGCCACCATCGGAATGCCCAGTTCAACCAGCTCCTGCGCCTGCTCCAGCAGCAGATCGATAGAGACCCGCTCAACCCCTGGCATTGAGGGCACGGACTCGCGCTGCTGCTCGCCCTCCAGGATAAACATCGGGTAGATCAGGTCATTGGCGGTAAGCACATTCTCGCGCATCAGACGGCGCGAGAAGTCGTCGCGGCGCATGCGACGCATACGCGAGAGGGGAAAGGCACTGATTCCGGAATCGGGACGGCTCATACTGGGGGTCTCACTAATTAGATAGGGTTACGCTCTAGTTTGGAGAGAAAGGCTAACCCGCAGTAACAGCCGGTGCAAGCTTACAAGTTCTTTGCAATAAGCGCTTTGTCGTAACTGCCCGGTGGCAGTGGAATCATTACCCGATAGCCGCCACCCAAGGCCTCACCCATGGCAATACCCTTTTCGTCAGTCATCGCCTCCAGGATAATCGTCTGGTTACCCTGTGGCGTCATCAGCTCAATCGAGTCGCCGACGGCGAACTTGTTCTTCACATCGATCACCGCGATGCCACTTTCGGCATCGTAGCTCTCCACCTCGCCAACGAACTGCTGCTGCAGGCTGGCGGAGTGGTTGCTCATGTAGTTCTGGTACTCCTTGGTGTGGTGGCGCTGGAAGAAGCCATCGGTGTAGCCGCGGTTGGCCAGGTTCTCCAGGGTACCGAGCAGGCGGTAATCAAAGGGGCGACCCGCCACCGCATCGTCGATGGCACGCCGATAGACCTGGGCGGTGCGCGCCGCATAGTAGTGAGACTTGGTGCGACCCTCGATTTTGAGGCTATCTACGCCGATCTCCACCAAACGTTGCACATGCTCCACCGCACGCAGATCCTTGGAGTTCATGATGTAGGTGCCGTGTTCGTCCTCCTCAATCGGCATTTGTGAGTCCGGGCGCTCGTGCTCGGTGATGAGGTAGACCCCCTCGGAGGCCTGATGGCGCTCGCCATTGCCTGTAGTGGAGGCGGTCAAATCCTTCATTACCACATCGCCGGTCTCGTTCTCCTCGGCCGGTTTCACATCGTACTGCCAGCGACAGGAGTTGGTGCAGCTGCCCTGATTGGCATCGCGGTGGTTGAAGTAGCCCGAGAGCAGGCAGCGGCCGGAGTAGGCGATGCAGAGCGCACCGTGGACGAAGACCTCCAGCTCCATATCGGGGCACTCCTGGCGGATCTCCGCCACCTCATCCAGCGACAGCTCACGCGACAGGATCACCCGGCTCAGCCCCATCGACTGCCAGAACTTGATGCTGGCGTAGTTGACGGTATTGGCCTGTACCGAGAGGTGGACCTCAACCTCGGGCCAGCGCTCGCGCACCATCATGATGAGGCCGGGATCGGCCATGATCAGCGCATCGGGCTTAAGCTCGACCACCGGCTCGATATCCCGCAGAAAGGTCTTTACCTTGGCATTGTGCGGTAGCACATTGGTGGCGAGGAAGAACTGCTTGCCGGCGGCATGCACCTCGTCGATGCCGACCTTGAGCTGCTCTAGGCTCGCAAAATCATTATTGCGCACCCGTAGCGAGTAGCGGGGCATACCGGCGTAGACCGCATCGGCACCGTAGGCAATTGCGTAGCGCAGGTTTTTCAGGTTACCGGCGGGGGCGAGGAGTTCTGGCGTCTTCATACAACTAATCGGGAAAGTGGCTGTCCAAGGTTTACAGATAGACCCGAGAACCGGGTCACAAGTTCGCATTCTAGCATGATGGGGTGTCAAAACACCTTTGCCAAGTGCGCTACGATTGGCCAGAATCGACTCAATAAAGTTAAGGGTTAGGAATGATGAATATGAATATCCACATAAAGCGCCTCTTTCACTACGTGCTACTGCTGTTAAGCCTCACGGCTTTCGGGGCCTCGGCCCAGGCCAGCGTCCCGCCGCACCAGATGCTGGAGGGGGTCACGCAGGAGCTGCTGACGGTGCTCAAGACAGAGCAGGCGGCGATCGATGAGAAACACGAGCACCTGTTTGAGCTGGTGGAGCAGGTGCTGCTGCCCCATGTGGACCTTGATGTGATGTCGCGCTACGTGCTGGGCAAATACTGGCGCACGGCCAGCGAGGAGCAGCGTCAACGCTTTAGCCATGAGTTCAAGAACCTGATGGTGCGTTTCTATGTCTCGGCCATCCTGGATGACCCCAAACAGCTGGGCGAGCTGCTGCAGGATAGCGACAACCTGATCAGCTACCTCCCGGTAGAAACTGATGAGAGCACCAAAAAGACCCGCGTCCGCGCCGAGGTACACATGCCCAATGGCGGGCCACGGGTGCCGGTCAGCTTTAGCCTGTTTATGAAGGATGATAAGTGGATGATGTACGACGTTAATGTTGATGGCATCAGCCTGGTAAGCAACTACCGCAGCAGCTTCGCCACCGAAATGCGTAGCGGCGGACTGGACCCGCTGATCGAGCGGCTCGCCCAGCGCAATGCCGAGCTGCTGCAGGCCACCCGCGATAAGCAGGCCGAGGGCGAAAAGGCGGAGTGATTAGCGAGCTCCCGGCCAATATCCTCGCGGTTTATCTCGATGCCGCCCCCTGGTTGTTGCTGGGACTTATCGCTGCCGGGTTGATCAAGGCCTGGGTGCCGGATGCCATGCTCACCCGCTGGCTTGGCGGGCGCGGGTTGTGGCCGGTAACCAAGGCGGCCTTTATCGGTGCGCCGCTGCCGCTCTGCTCCTGCGGCGTGTTACCTGCCGCCCTCGGCCTGCATCGCGGCGGCGCCTCGCGCAGCGCCACCGTCTCTTTTCTCATCGCCACCCCCGAGACCGGGGCCGATTCCCTCGCCGTCAGTTATGCGCTGCTTGGTCCCTTCATGACTATCGTGCGCCCCATTGCCGCGATTCTTAGCGCCATCTTTACCGGCCTGTTAAGCAGCGTGTTGCCAGAGCCGAAGAGCGAGCCCGTCACCGCGACATCCAGCTGCAGCAGCTGTTGCTCCGGTGCATGTAGCTCAGAACCGGCACCAACTAGCCCAATGCAGAAGAGCCAACAGGGGCTACGCTACGCCGTTACTGAAATACTCGATGACATCGCCCCCTGGCTTGCCATCGGTATCGTGCTGGCGGGACTGGTCGCGACCTTTATCCCGGCTCAGGCACTGGCCGAGTGGGGCAGTGGTTTGCCCGCCATGTTAATCATGCTGCTGGTCGGCATACCTATGTATATCTGCGCCACCGCCTCCACCCCCGTTGCCGCCGCGCTATTGCTGGCGGGTATCTCGCCCGGCACCGTGCTGGTGTTTCTGCTGGCAGGTCCCGCCACCAACATCGCCACTTTAGCGGTGGTAAAAAAAGAGCTGGGAAATAGCGTGCTGGCGACCTATCTGTTGGGCATTACCATTGCCAGTATCTCGCTGGGGTTGATCACTGATGTGATCGCCAGCAACATGGCTATCGATATTAGCGTGCAGCTGGGTCAAGGTTCAGAGCTGGTGCCGACATGGCTGGCGTGGGGGAGCGCCGTGTTGTTGGCCGTGTTATCACTTAAGCCGTTGCGGAAACAGCTGATAAAAGAGTGAGGGTGGCAGGAGAGCAGAAGGAGACCTCCCCGTTGACAATAGTAAGTCGGAAGTTGATCTTGAAATGAGAGGGCCGACTGCGACAGTACAGCTTAATTTCTAACCGTTGCCAGGGATGACAGCGTTGTTATGGCTTACATAACTTGGTGATCGCCTCTGCCGGTTGCCCATGACAGCTCCAGCGAATACCCGTCGACACCTCAATCGGTGTTAGCACTATATGCAAACCATGTTTGGCACCAATGAGATTGATTGTTCCCTCATCGTCCACGCTTATCTTGGCAATTAATTCTGGGCAGCGATTGTCGAATTTAGGGAAGCCTTCTTTTATATTGTGTAGATGATCGGCCACGGCTTTACGGAAGTCATTACTGCACATCAACATCGCTGCGCTTGCCATTTTCTTTTTCGAGGCGTCGTCGGTTTTCGGCAGCATGAATAGTAATACTGCAAAGAGAATTACCACGGCTATTATCATTCGTTTAATCATTGGAGAGTATCTCTTGTTTTTCACTAAGCCCGGTATGCTCAGTGTGGGTGACAGCGTCTGAGCCCGGTTTCTCCCGTCTCATAAATAGGGTTAGAGAGAAAGACTACCCTGTTTCTGATGAATATCCGTATCTCGATGATGTTCATCCCGGTGAGTTTGCGTCAGTACATTGTGCGAAGTTGAATGCAAAATACCAGGGCCCATAAAAACGGTTGTTTGTTGGTGGTGTGTGCTGTTCCATCGTACCATGGCATATTAATCTCACAACCAGAATAAACAACCATGCTTCTGTTCCGACTCATTACCAACGGCCTTGCCCCGCTGACCCTTTTGGGGGCGATCATCGCCTATCTTTCACCAGAGACGTTTATCTGGATTAAACCGTGGTTTCAGTGGCTCTTCGCGGCGACGATGTTTGCGCTGGGGGTGGTGCTGCATCCGGTGGATCTGCGTGAGACGCTGACGCGCCCGAAGGCGATCGGCCTTGGGGTGCTGGCGCAGTATTCGATTATGCCGGTACTGGGTTTTGCGGCGGCGAGCTTGAGTGGGCTGCCGCCGCAGCTGGCGCTGGGCTTTATTATCGTGGCCTGTGCGCCGGGGGCGATGGCGAGCAATGTCATTGTCTATCTGGCCGGTGGGGCGGTGGCCTTCTCGATCGCGCTAACCACGGTGGCGACCTTTCTCTCCCCCATCCTCACCCCGACGCTGGTGAAGTGGATGGGCTCGGTCTATTTTGAGATCCCCTTCTGGCCGATGATGCAGACCATTTTGCTGACGGTGATGTTGCCGTTGATCATCGGTCTGGGCGTGCGCCAGCTGTTGCAGCGCCAAGGGAGGGCGGCACTGGCAACGGCAGAGCAGATCGCCCCGGCAGTGGCATCACTGGCGATTATCCTTATCTGTAGTTATGCGGTGGCGGCCAATCAGGGTCGTCTTGCCAGTGTTGGCGTGACGCTGGTCTCGGTGGTGGTGATCGTTAACGCCCTGGGCTATCTGCTGGGGTGGCAGGCGGCGCGGCTATTTGGTTTTGATGGCCGCCATCAGCTGACAATGGCGATAGAGATCGGCATGCAGAATGCCGGACTCGGTGTGGTGCTGGCACTTAAACATTTTGAGCCGGAGACGGCGCTGCCTGGAGCGCTGTTTGCGGTGTGGTGCATCCTTACCTCGGCGGGGGCGGCGTCCTACCTGCGCCGGTCAGACAAAGGCGCCAACTTAACCGGCTTTTAACAACCGCGGACCATCTCATAATGTGACCCGGCTAACAAATAATGAATTTATAGTTGTGTAGTTATCGCTAATAGCTGGTAGCTTAAGACAAGTTCGTTCATGCATTGCCTGCATGAATGTGAATACTGGAAATAAATAACACTAAATCTAAGGAGCAGATATGGCAACCTCCCCAGCGGGCATCCGCTATACAAATTTCCCGACCATATTTAAACAACTGAAGCTCTTCTCAGTACCAGTCTGCGCACTGTTACTGGCTGCCTGTAGTAGTGGTGGTGGCGGGGGAGTTACCCCTCCTCCTCCTGGACCGGATGGCTACGAGCAGGATGACAGCTTTGTCGACGCAAGGCCCATGGCAGTAAACACTTCGCAGCGGCACAATCATTATGATGATATTGATGACTGGATAAAATTCGACGCCATAGCGGGCTACCAGTACACCATTAGCACATCAGATCTGGGGGCTGAGGCTGATACCACCCTCGGCCTCTTTGATTCCAGCTATATCATGGAAGGTTGGAACGATGATATTGATTATTCTGGTGGCAACTACGCTTCAAATCTCGTTTGGACCGCGCCAAGCACTGGCACCTATTACGTCGATGCAGGCGGATATTGGGGGGGGGCCAACACCGGCTATACCCTGACCATTACCGCCGTGGCTCCACCGCCGCAGCCAGATCTGATCATGGACAGTATGACCGTTCCGAGTACCGTGGCAATCAATGCTCTGCTCACCTTCAGTGACACCATCACCAATCAGGGTACAGGCACGTCGGGCGGTTTTGATGTGGACTACTACATCTCCACCAACAACATTATTAGCGTTGCCGACACCTATCTGGGTTCTCGCCGCATAAGCTCACTGGATGCCGCGGCCAACAACACAGGCAGTAGCTCATTTGCCATACCAGGCACCCTGGCGCAGGGTAGCTACTATCTCGGTGCACTGATCGACACTGGCTCAGAGGTCGTCGAACTGTACGAAAACAACAACACCAGTAACGCCTATGCTCTCAGCATTGGGCCGCCCCTGCCTGCAGACCTGACAATTTCAGGACTTAGCGCGACTGCAAGCGTTCCAGCCGGTGAGACCATTACGGCGAGCGATACCGTCAGCAACAGCGGTTACGATGCATATGGGGTGGATGTTTATTACTACCTCTCTGCCGATGCGATAGTCGATGGAATCTCTGACTATTATGTAGGGAGCCGTACCATCACAAGTATCTCCACAGTGGACGATGTGAACAGCGGTTTTGACATACAACTGCCGCGTGACTTTGCGACTGGCAGTTACTACCTGGGTGCAATTGTCGATCCGCTTAACACCGTAGTGGAAAATGACGATACTGATAATACATCCAATACCGTAGCGGTAACCGTAACCGCACCGGTACCCTCCGATCTGGTATTTACCAGCTTCACGCCGGATACCATCGTTAATACCTATAACGAGATGACGATTAGCGACACGGTAAGCAATCAGGGCAGCGGTGACGAGAATGGTTTCGATATCAGTTACTACCTCTCGACAGACAGCATCGTGGATGGTGCGGATATTAATCTTGGGACACGCAGTGTCGCTTCGCTAGCCGCTTCAGCATCGGATAGCGGGAGCGTTACCTACTCAATTAATATGTCGGTCGGCACCTATTATGTCTACGCCGTAATAGATAGCGCAGGGCTGACAGTCGAGAGTAGTTCCGCAAACAACACCAGTCTGGTCACGATGATCACGGTGGTCAATCCCGATCTCTCCATGGGGACCTTTACCGTCTCACCGACCAGCGTGCAAGCCGGTGACAGTATTACGCTGAGTAATAGTGTCACGAATATTGGAAGCGCCGATATCACGGACAGCTTTACCGTCAGGTACTACCTGTCTACTGACTCCACCGTCACGACAGGAGACACATGGCTGGCCACACGTACCATTGGCGGCCTGGCGGCAGGCGCAACAAATACCGGATCGCTCGTAGATTCGCTACCAATCAACTTGACAACCGGTACCTACTACATCGGCGCCATCGCTGACCCTTATAACTACCTGTACGATGGTGACACCACCAATAACAGCAGTACCCCGGTCACCATGAGTGTGACGGGCTGTTCGCCGGATAGCTATGAAGAGGATGATCTATACACTTCTGCGACACTGATCGGCGTTGGATCTACCCAAAGTCATAATTTCTGCTTAGATAGCAGTGACTGGCTCTCATTTACAGCAGTGGCGGCTAACAGCTACAGCATTGAGACAACGGTTAACAGCTATTCCGATACAGTGCTCGAGCTTTATGATACGGATGGCATGGCAATGCTGATTTCGAATGATGATGGTGGTACTGGGTATAGTTCACTCATCTCTGGTTGGATTGCTCCGGCAACGGGAGTCTACTACATAAAGATAAGAAGCTATGCAGGGGACACGGGTAATCTACAAGATTACACCGTCACCTTGGGAACACCGTAATCTGACTTAGGAGAATGATAATGAAGATGAATAGTCTACTAATGGGGTGCTTGCTGTTCTGCTCAGTTATTGCACAAGCAAATGCGGTGGCAGATAACACTCCGGGGCAGCTTGTGGCTGAGCAGAAGCGTACCGAGGCCAAGCAGTTGGCCGAGGAGAAACGGGCGAAGGCCGAGCAGGCTCGTGCCCGCCATCAGGCACGGCACGAGGAAGAGCGTGCTGCGGGGAAAATACTTCCCCCGGAGAAAAAACGTTACTCACTCAACTAGCCAGCCTCTGGTCCGGGAAAAGCCCTGTCGAGACAGGGCTTTTTTTTGCCCAGAGAAACGCTCCCCTGAATGGTGTAAAATTAGCGCCCAACCTGATTCGAGGAAGTATTATTGGAACAGTATCGTGGAACCACCATTCTTGCCGTGCGCCGCAACGACCAGGTCGTGATCGGCGGCGACGGCCAGGTGTCGCTAGGCAACACCATTATGAAGGGCAACGCGCGCAAGGTGCGCCGCCTCTATCGCGACAAGGTGATCGCCGGTTTTGCCGGTGGCACCGCCGATGCCTTTACCCTGTTCGAGCGCTTTGAGGCGAAGCTGGAGAAGCACCAGGGGCACCTCACCCGCGCGGCGGTGGAGATGGCGAAGGACTGGCGCACCGACCGGGTGTTGCGCAAGCTCGAGGCCCTGCTGCTGGTGGCCGATGAGACCGCGACCCTGATGATCAGCGGTAATGGTGATGTGATCGAACCGGAGAACAACCTTATCGCCATCGGTTCCGGCGGCTCCTTTGCCCAGGCGGCGGCCACTGCCCTTTATGAGAACACCGAACTGAGCGCCCGCGAGATTGTCGAAAAGGGCCTCAACATTGCCGCCAGTATCTGTATCTACACCAACAACAATCTGACGATTGAAGAGTTGGCTAAAGAGAGCGAGAGCTAAGCCACTATGTCGACCATGACCCCCAGAGAGATCGTCCAGGAGCTTGACAAGCACATCATCGGCCAGGCCAGCGCCAAGCGTGCCGTGGCCATCGCCCTGCGCAACCGCTGGCGCCGCAGTCAGGTGGACGAGAGCCTGCGCAACGAGATCACGCCGAAGAATATCCTGATGATCGGCCCCACCGGGGTCGGCAAGACCGAGATCGCCCGCCGTCTGGCGAAGCTGGCCCACGCCCCCTTTATTAAGGTTGAGGCGACCAAGTTTACCGAAGTGGGTTATGTCGGTCGCGATGTGGAGTCGATTATTCGCGATCTTATCGATGTTGCCCTGAAGATGGTGCGTGAGGAGGAGACCAAAAAGGTACGCCACCGTGCCTTTGAGGCGGCGGAGGATCGTATTCTCGACATTCTGCTGCCACCGGCCCGCAGTGGCGGCTTTGGCTTCGATGAGGAGGAGAAGCCCAGCGTTGAGGAGTCGGGCACGCGGCAGAAATTCCGCAAGAAGCTGCGTGAGGGCGAGCTGGATGACAAGGAGATCGAGGTCGAGGTGAGTGCCAGCCCCATCGGCGTCGAGATCATGGCCCCGCCCGGTATGGAGGAGATGAGCTCGCAGCTGCAGGGGCTGTTCCAGAACATGGGCAGCCAGCGCACCAAAAAGAGCAAGATGCGCATCAAGGAGGCGATGAAGCAGCTGACCGATGAGGAGGCCGCCAAACTGGTCAATGAGGAGGAGATCAAGGCACGTTCCCTCACCGCGGTTGAGCAGAATGGCATCGTCTTCCTCGATGAGATGGACAAGATCACCGGTCGCACCGAGGGTAAAGGCCCCGATGTCTCCCGCGAGGGGGTGCAGCGCGACCTGCTGCCACTGGTAGAAGGCTGCACGGTATCCACCAAGTACGGCATGTTGAAGACCGATCACATCCTGTTCATCGCCTCGGGTGCCTTCCACCTCTCCAAGCCCTCCGACCTCATCCCCGAGCTACAGGGTCGCCTGCCGATCCGTGTTGAGCTCGACGCCCTAGGCGTGGAGGAGTTCCAGCGTATCCTTACCGAGCCCGATGCCTCGCTCACCGAGCAGTATCAGGCGCTGCTGGCGACCGAGGGGGTGGGTATCGACTTCACCTTCGATGGCATCACCCGTCTTGCCGAGATCGCCTTCCAGGTGAACGAGAAGACCGAGAATATCGGCGCGCGCCGGCTGCATACCGTGATGGAGCGGCTGCTGGAGGGCCTCTCCTACGAGGCGAGCGACAGGGGCGGCGATAGCGTCACGGTGGATGCCGCCTACGTTGATGAGCAGCTGGGTGAACTTGCCGCCGATGAGGATCTAAGTCGTTATATCCTGTAACCGAGCGAGGTAGTAGGGTAAAATCCCCACTTTCCGTCGCATTGAATCAGCCCCGATTGAACACCACTTGTTAGCTATCGCCGATAGATCGCTAACCTGTAACGAGGAACACCATGAGCAATAAACACATACCAACCGAGATCACCCTGCACAAGCAGCAACGCAGCCTTGAGATCGCCTTCGACGACGGCAGCCGCTTCAACCTGCCCTGCGAGTATCTGCGCGTCTACTCCCCCTCTGCCGAGGTGCAGGGCCATGGTCCGGGGCAGGAGGTGTTACAGCTGGGCAAGGAGGAGGTGAATATCGAGAAGATCGAGCAGGTAGGCACCTATGCCATCCAGCCGAGCTTTGACGATGGTCACGAGAGCGGCATCTACGCCTGGGATACCCTGTACAATCTAGGTGTAAATTACGAGAAATACTGGCAAGATTATCTGGATCGACTGGCGGCCGCGGGCCACCAGCGTAAGGCATAAACCATAGGAAGAAGCGTGAACGAGAATCATCAGGAAGGAAAACAGGATACGACTCACTTCGGTTTCGAGCAGGTAGCGACCGGAGAGAAAGCGGGCAAGGTGGCCGATGTATTCCACTCGGTGGCAGCCAAGTATGACCTGATGAACGACCTGATGTCGCTCGGTATTCACCGCCTGTGGAAGCGCTTCACCATCGAGAAGAGCGGCGTGCGTCGCGGCTGGAAGGTGCTCGATATTGCCGGTGGTACCGGCGATCTGGCGGCTAAATTCTCTGAAATCGTTGGTTCCGAGGGCGAAGTCGTTCTCGCCGATATCAACGACTCGATGCTTAAGGTGGGGCGTTCGCGACTCATTGACCGCGGCATTGTCGGTAATGTGCGCTACGCCCAGGCCAACGCCGAGATGCTGCCCTTCCCCGATAGCCACTTCGACCTCATCACCATCGCCTTCGGCCTGCGCAACGTCACCGACAAGGACAAGGCGATTGCCTCAATGTTCCGTATCCTTAAGCCGGGCGGTCGCCTGCTGGTGCTGGAGTTCTCCAAGCCGAAGAACGCGGGCCTTAGTGCGATTTATGATCAATATTCTTTCAAGCTGCTGCCGATGATGGGCAAGCTGGTGGCCAATGATAGCGAGAGCTATAAGTATCTGGCCGAGTCGATTCGCATGCACCCCGACCAGGAGACCCTCAAGGGGATGATGGAGGCGGTCGGTTTTGAGCGTTGCGATTATCACAACCTGACTGGCGGCATTGTCGCCCTGCATCGCGGCTACAAGTTTTAGCCATGTCTGGCGGCTTCATGATCGATGTCGCCGCGCTGGCGCTGCTGGAGCAGGCGCTTAACGCGGCGCTCGCCCTTGACCCGAAAACCGGCGAACGCCTCCGCCGCCTCGAAGGCAAAGTCATCGCCCTAGAGCTGCGCGGCACCGGCATCACCCTCACCCTGCAACCCACCATCGAAGGCCGACTGCGCTTGATGGGCGACTATGACGGCGAGATCGATACCACCCTGCGTGGTGCCCCCTTTGCCCTGCTGCGCATGAGTACGGGTCGCGCCGGTGAGGGGATGTTCAGCGGCGAGGTGGAGATCGACGGCGACGTCGAGCTGGGCCAGCAGATCCAGCGGGTATTCGAGAAACTCGATATTGACTGGGAGGAGCACCTGTCGCGCCTTACCGGCGATATCGTCGCCCACCAGCTTGGCAATACCGTGCGCGGTCTCGTCGCCTGGGGCGAGCGTGCCGCCGAGCATCTGGGGCGCGATGCCGCCGACTACCTGCATGAAGAGAGCGACACCCTGCCGGTGGAGTGGGAGGTCGAGGAGTTTATCTGTGGCGTCGATACCCTGCGCAGCGATGTGGATCGCATTGAGGCGCGGGTGACGCGGTTGTCAAAGCAGATAGTAGAGTAAGGGCGCAAGCCCTGCGCTAAAGCGAATTTAAGAATATTTTTCAAGGGGTTTAACACGGTGATCCGTCCCGGCCAGGCCATGCGCCTGATCTACATAAGTTGGACGCTGATGCGTCATGGTCTGGATGATCTGATCCTCGCCTCTCACCTGTTCCGTCCATTGCGGTTTTTACGCTGGATTATGTGGTGGCGTCTGCTGCATAACAAAGAGGTGGGGCGTGGTGCACGTATCCGCCGTACTTTGGAGGATTTGGGGCCTATCTTCGTTAAATTCGGGCAGATCCTCTCTACCCGACGCGACCTGCTGCCCGATGATATTGCCGAAGAGCTGACCAAACTGCAGGATCGGGTACCCCCCTTCCCCGGTGAGGTGGCTGTGACGATTATCGAAAAGGCCTATCGTCAGCCGCTCAGCGAGGTCTTTGCCGAGTTCGACGAGACCCCGCTCGCCTCTGCCTCCATCGCCCAGGTACATACCGCTAAACTGCTCGATGGTACCGATGTGGTGGTGAAGGTCGTTCGTCCCAATATCGAGCCAGTACTACGTCGTGATATCGGCCTGCTCTATATCATCGCCAGCAAGCTGCAACGCTACTGGAGCGAGGGACGTCGCCTGCGCCCGGTGGAAGTTGTCGCTGAGTTTGAGAAGACCCTGTTTGATGAGCTCGACCTGATGCGCGAGGCTGCCTCCGCCACGCAGATCCGCCGCAACTTCCAGGGTTCGGAACTGCTCTATGTGCCCGAGGTCTACTGGCCGCACTGTCGCAAGAGCGTGATGGTGATGGAGCGCATCAGCGGCATTCCCATCGGGAATATCCCGGCGATCCGCGAGGCCGGCATCGACCTTAAGGCGCTCTCCGCCCGCGGTGTGGAGATCTTTTTTACCCAGGTGTTCCGCCACAACTTCTTCCACGCCGATATGCACCCGGGCAATATCTTTGTCTCGCCCGAGGGGCAGTATCTGGCTGTCGACTTCGGTATCGTCGGTAATCTTAGCAAGGAAGATCAGCGCTACCTCGCCGAGAATTTCCTCGCCTTCTTTAAGCGCGACTACCACCGCGTGGCCGAGCTGCACGTGGAGTCGGGCTGGGTGCCGAGTGATACCCGCGTCGATGAGTTCGAGGCGGCGATCCGCACCGTCTGCGAGCCGATCTTCGAGCGTCCCCTGGCCGAGATCTCCTTCGGCCAGCTACTGTTGCGTCTGTTCCAGACCGCACGGCGCTTCAACATGGAGGTGCAGCCGCAGCTGGTGCTGCTGCAGAAGACCCTGCTCAATATCGAGGGGCTGGGTCGGCAGATTTACCCCGAGCTTGACCTCTGGGCGACCGCCAAGCCCTTCCTTGAGCGCTGGATGAGCGAACAGGTGGGTCCCCGCGCCTTCGCCAATCGCTTAAAGCAGAACATCCCTCAGTGGGGCGAGAAGTTGCCAGAGCTGCCCTCACTGATCCACGACGTGCTGCATCAGGCGAAAAATGGCACGTTGGAGATCCATTCCAACAGTGATCAGCTGCGGCAGATCCGCCGCGAGATCCGTCGTGCCAACCACCGCACCTTCTTTGCCATCATAGGCAGTGCACTGCTCATCAGCGCGGCCCTGTTACTGGGGCTGGACGGCTATGCCCCGGCACGCATGGCCTACGGCATGCCGGTAGAGAGCTGGGCGCTGGCGATCCTTGGCGGTGTCATCCTCATCTCCAACTGGCCCGGCGGCGACGATTGATCGCATTGAAATAGCCGCCAGCCCCCCCCATAACACTTCCGCACCACTTCATTTTATTTATAATCCCAAGTTGTAAACTCGGTTTTTCCCATCCTTCACTGTGGGAAATCAGGAACTGCGCATGAAACAGATCGACGTTGCCATTATTGGCGGAGGCATCTCCGGCACCGCGCTGCTCTATGAGCTGGCGCGACGGGGTGATGTGGGGCGCGTGGTGCTGCTGGAGAAGTACCCCTCACTGGCCAGCGTCAACACCGATGGCCGCAATAACAGCCAGACCCTGCACTGTGGCGATATCGAGACCAATTACACCCTGGAGAAGGCGCTGCAGGTTAAACAGACGGCGCAGATGGTGGTCGACTACGCCCAGATGTTGCCGCAGGGCGAGCGCGACAGGCTTATCTTTAAATATCCCAAGATGGTGCTGGCGGTGGGGGAGCGCGAGTGTGAGCGGCTGGCGGTACGATACGACAGCTTCCGTCACGACTTTCCCGATGCCGAATTACTCGATGCCGAGGGCATCGCCACCATCGAGCCAAAGGTGGTGGAGGGGCGCAAGGAGCGGGTGCTGGCGATGGCCGTGCGCGATCAATATAGCGCGGTCGATTTTCAGCGCCTCGCCCTCTCTTTTGCCGAGCGGGCACAGCAGCTACAGCCGGACTATCAGCTGCGACTCGGCACCCAGGTGCGCACCATCCAGCAGCATGAAAAGGGCTTTCGCCTTGAGCTGGGTGATGAGGTGATTGAGGCGCGCACTGTGGTCGTCTCTGCCGGGGGCCACAGCCTGCTGTTTGCCCAGCAGATGGGCTATGGCAGGGAGTACGCCTGCCTGCCGGTAGCGGGTAGCTTCTACTACACACCGCAGATGCTCAACGGCAAGGTCTATACGGTACAGAATGACAAACTTCCCTTTGCCGCGGTTCATGGCGACCCCGATATTCTGATGCCGGGCAAGACCCGCTTTGGCCCCACCGCCCTGGTGCTGCCATTGCTGGAGCGCTACCACTGGAATACCCTGCCGCAGTTTCTGCAGGTGACCAAACCGGAGCTTGCCGTATTAAAGGTGATGGGCGGCCTGTTGAGTGAAAAGGAAGTACGTGGCTATATGCTGCGCAATATGCTCTACGAAGTACCGGGTGTGGGGCGGCGTCTGTTTTTGCAGGAGGCGCGCAAGATCATCCCCTCACTACAGCTCGAACAGCTGCACTTTGCCAGGGGTATCGGTGGCATACGCCCGGTGATGATCGACAAACAGAAACAGATACTGCATCTGGGTGAGGCGCAGATCGATCCGGGCAACGGTATTCTGTTTAATATGACCCCGTCACCCGGTGCCACCAGCTGCCTGGGGAATGCAAAGCGCGATGCCGAGCGTATTGTTGGCTATCTTTAAGTGATTACAAATTAGTAACCACTGGGCGAGAAGTGCATAAAATCCTTCTGCCTGCCGCGGATCTCACCACCCCATAAAAAACCCTCGCGTTTAAAGCGGCTTACCACCGCGCCCTCGGGGTGCAGGCTTGCCTCATCGACGTAAGGTTGCCAGGCACCACCACGGATCAGACGGCACTGCGGGCCGAATCTAATGCAGCGGTCATAAAGCCCGTTGTGTTGTGAATTAATGTCGATGGCGACACCAAAGGAGTGGTTGCTAAATTCTGTGCGCAGACCGTTCTCATCGACATCACCACGGGTCTGGCCAACACGATAAGCGACGATACTCATGATCGGCTCGCCCGCCTCTATCAGATCCATTAGCGCACTCTCGATCACCGAGGCCATCACCCGGCAAACCTTAAACGGCTTCACACCGGGCAGGGTGATCGTGCGTTGATCTTCAAGACAGACGCTACAGCCGGTATCGGCATCGATCTCATCGGCGCTGTTTTCGCTATAGGGGTGAGTGACCCACAGACGATTGACCGCGCGCTTCTCCACGGTACTCCACTGATAGGTGTCGTAGCTACAGGTCTCGGGGACGGCGATGATGTGTGCGCTAAAGGTAGACAAAAAGGTGGCGAGAAGCAGGGCACAAGGAGTGCGTAATACGCTCCAGTAACGGGTACCGTTGAACAGCGGGGAAATAACCGAGGGAAAAAATATAATGATGCGCTTCATGTCATCCCTTACCTGAGTTCTTTGGGTGATTCTACCGGCTGTTAGCGGCTATGCAAAACAGGCAGCAACCGCCCTGGCATCCAGTGCCTTAAGATGAGGTACTGTTGCCAGCAGTGGCGCATCTATACGCTGAGCGATGGCATCAATATTTTGTTGCTGTTCACCCATATCGGTGTGCAGAGAATTGGCGATCCAGCCGGCGAGGGTACAGCCAGTTTGTCTGATCGATTCTGCCGTCAGCAGGGCGTGATTGATGCAGCCAAGGCGCAGGCCGACGACCAGGATCACCGGTAGCTTGAGTGCCAGTGCCAGGTCGGCCACGCTCTCGTTATCATTTAACGGTACCTGCCAGCCGCCTACCCCCTCTACCACTACAGTATCGGCCTCATTCTTGAGGTGGATAAACTGCTCGGTGATCCTGCCGAGTTTAATCCGCTCGCCGCTCTGCGCCGCCGCAATGTGCGGGGCGATGGCGGGGGCAAAACTGTAGGGGTTGATGATCGCATAGTCGATGAGTTTGGAGGCCTGCTGTTGGATCAGCAGCGCATCCTCATTGCGCAGGCCCTCGCGGGTCTCGCTGCAGCCGCTGGCCACCGGTTTCATGCCGACTACGCTCTGTCCCTGCTGCTGCAATTTTGCCATCAGGCCGACAGTACACCAGCTCTTGCCTACCTCGGTGTCGGTGCCGGTGATAAAGAATCCCTTAGCCATGGTGACCGCCGAGTTGCTCCAGTGAGATGGCAAATTCTCCGGGTGGCTGTTGCGAGTTGTCTGTTTCATTTTCTGCACGCCAGGCGTGGCCGTAGACCACCTCGTAACTGGCGGGCAGCAGCTGGTCAGCACCACGGAACTGCTCGTAGGCCTGCATCACCGCCCTGAGTTTTTTCGGTGTGGTGAGGCTGTGGCGGCGACCGGGATTGACGTTGTGGGCACCGAGTGTCTTGAGGTCGCGCATCAGGGTCATCGCATCCTCATAGGTCATGGTAAGCTGTTCCATGTCCATTACCGGTTCGGCGAGACGGGCACGCAGCATGGCATCGCCGACGTCGTGCATGTCGAGGAAGGTGTTGATGTGTACCTCTTCGTCCACCGCCGCCCAGCTGGCACGCAGCTCTTTTAGCGTGTCGGGGCCGAGGGTGGTGTAGAGCAGCACGCCACCCGGCTTGAGCACCCGCTTCATCTCGCTGAAGGCTGCCTCCAGATCGCTGCACCACTGAATAGTGAGGCTGGAGAAGATCATCTCAAAACTGTTGTCGGCAAAGGGCAGCGATTCGGCATCGCCGCAGACAAACTGGTGGCCACGACGAAAGCGCGACCATTTAGAGAAACGCTCGCGGGTTTTATTCACCATGGCAGCGGCCAGGTCGAGGGAGGTGAGGCGTGCCTTCGGATAGTGGGCAGCGAGCTTGTCGCTGCAGTAACCGGTGCCGCTACCAAGGTCGAGGATAGTGGCGGGGATCATCTTCAGCATATCGAGACGCTCCAGCAGGCGATCCGCCACCTCGCGCTGCAGGATCGCCACCGCATCGTAATGGGCCGCGCTCTGCTCAAAGGCGGCACGCATCTGCTGTTTATCCGGGCGCAGCGGCGACTCAGCCATGGATGAACTCCTCGAGGGCGGTGATGAAGGCGGCGGGGTGGGAGATAAAGGGGGCATGGCCCGCCCCTTTGATAACCTTTAACTCGCCGTGCGGCAACTGCGCGGCGGTGTATTCGGCGGCGGGGAGCGGGGCCAGGGAGTCGCGGTCGCCGTGCATCACCAGGGTCGTCTGCGCAATGGCGGCGAGCAGCGGGCGCAGGTCGATGCTGCGCAGGATCTCCAGCCCGCCCGCCAGCGCCCTGGGGTCCGGTTCGCCGTGGTCGAAGAGCTCGGCGCGCAGTTCACGCAGCTCCTCGCGGCCCCGTTCCGAGCCGCGTGACTGCACCGCGATAAAGCGCAGCAGGGTCTGTTTGTAATCATTCTTCAGCGCCTCGGCGAACTGCATCAGTTCAGCCTGCGGCATGGCGTGGGGCCACCCCTCTTTCTGGGTAAAGCAGGGGTTGCTACCGACCAGGATCAATCTGTCGATGGCATGGCCATCGGCGGCGGCCTGCAGGGCGACACGCCCCCCCAGTGACCAGCCGAGCCAGTAGGCGTTGTGCGGCACCTGTTTAGCAATCGTATCGGCAATGGCAGAGAGGGTGTAGTCACCGTCGTCCACTCCGCTGCGCCCATGGCCCGGCAGGTCAACCAGATGCAGACGAAACTGTTGTGCCAGTGGCTCGATGACCGGGTGGAACAGCCCGCCATGCAGCCCCCAGCCGTGGAGCATTACCAGATCCGGGCCGCTGCCTGTTGATTCGATATAGAGGCTCATAAGGCGGTGGACTCCAGCGCGGCAAGCAGGCGATCGACCTGCTCCTCGGTATGTGACGCACTGAAGGTGATGCGCAGCCGTGCCGTTCCCTCGGGCACCGTGGGGGGGCGAATGGCGCTAATCAGTATCCCCTGGGCTTCAAGTTGTCTGCTCAACGCCATAGCCCTGGCGGCGTCACCAATAATGAGCGGCTGGATCGGTGTTTGTGATTCCATTAATTCCAGCCCTAGCTGTGTCGCACCCTGTCGAAAACGTTTGATCAAAACCTGTAGTTTTTCCCGTCGCCACTCATCGCCCTGAATGAGTTTAAGGCTGGCACGGCTGGCCTCGGCGATGGCAGGCGGGGTGGCGGTGGTGTAGATGTAGGGGCGGGCCGCCTGGATCAGCCATTCAATAAGCTCCTCACTCCCGGCGACGAAGGCCCCAAAGCTGCCAACCCCCTTACCGAGGGTGCCCATCAGCACCGGCACCTCATCGATGCCGAGGCCGAAGTGGGCGACGCTGCCTGCGCCCTGCGGGCCGAGTACGCCGATGCCGTGGGCATCATCGACCATTAACATGGCGTCATTTTTTTTCGCCGCCGCGGCCAGTTCAGGCAGCGGGGCGATGTCGCCATCCATGCTGAAGACGCCATCGGTGACGATGAGTTTTTGCTCCCCCTTACTGCTGGCAAGCTTGCCCTCCAGGGAGGCTGTATCGGTGTGAGCGTAGCGGCTGAGACGGGCGCGGCTGAGCAGAGCGGCATCGATGAGGGAGGCGTGGTTGAGGCGGTCTTCAAAGATCGCATCGCCCGCCCCGATCAGGGCCGAGACCGTGCCGAGGTTGGCCATGTAACCGGTGGAGAAGAGCAGGGCGCGGGGACGGCCGGTGAATTCTGCCAGCTCCTCCTCCAGCGCGTGGTGGGCGCGTGAGTGGCCGTTGACCAGGTGGGCCGCGCCGCTGCCAACGCCGTACTCATCGACCCCCTTTTTCAGCGCGGCAACGAGCTCCGGATGGTTGGCAAGGCCGAGGTAGTCGTTACTGCAAAAGCTTAAAATCTCTTTGCCATCGACGCGCTGCTGCGGTCCCTGCGGGCCGTCACTGACGCGGCGACGGCGATAGAGGTTTTGCGCCTCGCGCTCGGCCAGTTTTTGCTTTAGATCGATCATGAATACGGTTTAGTTGTCACGTAGCTATCGCAACGTGACCTACGGCGCTCTACACAGGGGCTGGCCATTTACGCCGCCGGGATGATGCCTAGCCGTTCGAACAGCTCCTTGTCGTGGTTGACGGTGGCGTTGTTGGTGGTCAGCAGGCGATCCCCATAGAACAGCGAGTTGGCCCCCGCGAGGAAGCAGAGCGCCTGGGCCTCGTCACTCATTCCCTCGCGCCCGGCGGAGAGACGCACGAAGGAGGTGGGCATCATCAGGCGGGTGATGGCGATGGTGCGAATGAATTCGAAGATGTCGAGACCACCAGCGCTCTCGCTGTCACCGATGGGGGTACCGGGGACTTTAACGAGAAGATTAATCGGCACGCTCTGCGGGTGCTCTGGCAGGTTGGCCAGCTCGATCAGCAACCCCGCACGATCCGAGCGCGACTCGCCCATGCCGAGAATACCGCCGGCACAGACGTTAATGCCGGCGGCACGCACATTGGCAAGGGTGTCGAGGCGGTCCTCATACTTGCGGGTGGTCACCACCTCTTTATAGAACTCGCGAGAGGTGTCGAGATTGTGGTTGTAGTAGTCGAGCCCGGCCTCCTTGAGGCGCCCCACCTGATTGGTGGTGAGCATGCCGAGGGTGACACAGGTCTCCATGCCTAAATCCTTTACCTGCTGGATCATCTCAATCACCGCATCGAGCTGCTCGTCGCGCGGCGCGCGCCAGGCGGCCCCCATGCAGAAGCGGGTTGCCCCTCCCTCCTTGGCCTTGTTCGCCTCGATAAGGACGGTCTGTACATCGAGCAGCTGCTCACGTTCCAGGTCCACCTCCTTCTCGTGGTGGGCGCTCTGCGAGCAGTAACCGCAGTTCTCCGAGCAGCCGCCGGTCTTGATGTTAAGCAGGCTGGAGGCCTGAATGACGTTGGGGTCGAAGTGGGCACGGTGCAGCTGCTGCGCCTGGAACATCAGATCCATAAACGGCAGTGCAAAGAGTGCCTCGACTTCGGTCTGCGACCAGTCGTGACGAAGTTCCGCTTGCTGCTGGACAGCCTGTGACATCGGGAATACCTTAGATGTAGGAGTAGAAAGTGGGCCGAGTATTCATGCTCAGGGAGGGGCTGTCAAATGAGAAAGTTACCACAGGTATACCACTGGTTAAAAAACGTACAAGAAGTGGTTTATCTGTTGCGATGCCTGCTGTGCGGCGCACCGGGTGAGGGAGGTCGGGACCTCTGTTGTCACTGCTTTGCCGAGCTGCCCCATAACCCTGTCGCCTGCCCACTTTGTGCCCTACCGCTGGCAGCGCACGAAGTGGGGCTGTGTGGGGAGTGTCTTAAGCATGCGTCACCGCTCGATGGCAGCATTGTTCCCTTTCGCTATGCCCCGCCGCTGGATCACCTGCTGCTCGGTCTTAAGTTTAACCAGCAACTGGTTAACGCCCGCCTGTTGGGTGGGCTGATGGCCGAGGCGATCGCGGCAAGAGGGGATGAGCGGCCCGACTGCATCTTGCCGGTGCCGTTACACCGCCGTCGCCTACGTGAGCGCGGCTTCAACCAGGCACTGGAGCTGGCACGGTCGGTATCAAGGCAGCTGGGGATCCCGCTAGCCGCTGAGCTGGCTGTGAGGCCAATGGCTACCGCGGCCCAGTCGAGTCTGGAGAAAAAGGCGCGTCAGCGCAATATCCGGGGGGCCTTTGCGGTGCGCGGCGAACTACCCGCTCATATCGCTATTCTGGATGATGTGGTGACCACCGGTTCTACGGTGAATGAGCTGGCGCGGCGGCTACGAAGAGGCGGGGCGAAGCGGGTTGTGGTGTGGGCCTGCGCCAGGGTGGTGTAAACGCAGGGGGAGCGGACTACTGCTGGGACTTCAGGCTCTTAGAAACGCCTTACAGCGCCTCACCGAACAGACCTGCGAGTATCACCAGGCCAAATACAATATTGCTGCGGTAGGCACGGGTGGCACCGCTGCCTGGGTGTTTCGTCAGTAGCCATTGCTGATAGGGCAGTAGTGCCAGAGCGCTCAGCAGTCCGATGGCGAAGGCGCTCCCTAGCTCAGCCTGTTTGCCGACAAACCACAGGGAGATCGTGGCAAGTAGCTGTAAAACAAGTACAAACAGCCCACTGTTATCACCCATGATATAAATTAGCGAACCGACCCCCACTCGTTCCTCATAGCCGCGTCGAGGTATCGCGTAGAGAATGGCGAAGGCGGTGGCCCACAACAGGGTGGCGGTGAAGAGCAGCCACAGGCTCTTGGTGTCGATACCGGGCGAGACCAGCTGTGCCATTGCCACCATCCAGGCAAAACAGAGGCCGATATAGGGCTGGGTTAGCAGGGTACGGTGCTTGATGTGCGGGTAGCCGAGCAGCAGACCCAGCGCTACGCCGCCCCACAGAAAGACCTCGGCATCGAGAACTAACAGCATGAGGGTGGCAAAACCGAGCAGGCCGCCAAACAGTCGCCAGCCGTCGCGATGGCTCACCAGCCCAAGGGTGACAAAGGATTCGGGGGCATCTGCCAGTAGCCGCGCATCAATAAGGTCGTTATAGACCCAGGCGGCACTACGCATGGCGCTGGTGGCCAGCAGTAGCGCCAGGATCTCCCCGTAGTGCAGCGGCTCGTGGGCCAGACTGATCGCCCACAATGCCGGGATCAGCAGCAGGATGAGATCCACCGGGCGGTGCAGGTGGCAGACATGAAGATAGGGGCGCAGCCATTGCAGCGCCAAACGCAGCCTTAGCAACAGTGGTTGCAGGCGCGCTAGCGGCAACGGTCGCATGGAGACCTCTGTGCTAGGGGGGGGAGAAAAAATTCACTCACCAGTAAGGGCTGGCTGTGCAGGGTGAAGACGGAGCGTCGGCCCCAGATCTCACTGACTGTAGGATCTGTGCCCCTGATGGCCTGGGCAAAGAGGCGTTTGCCCTGGCCGACCCGCGCCACCTCGACAGCGGAGCGGTGCATCGTGGGGTCGGCAAACAGTACCGCGCCCAGCGGGCGGTTGCCGAGCAGGGCCAGCTGGCGCAGGCCACGGCGTAGCGAGGGGAGCGGGATCACGGTGCGGGCGAAGACCCAGGCCTCGTCGTCACAGCGCAGGCGTACCTGGCGTACCACTGCCAGCTCCTGCGGTGGGCGTCTGAGGGCTCGTGCCTCACTGAGCATCGGTCGCTCCAGTCGTTGTGACAGCAGCTCGACACGAAAACGGCCGCTACAGGCCTGCTGCAGGCGCAGGGTGAGCGAGGAGCGATCCAGCAGCCAGTCGCGCCACTGCTCAGGCAGCTGCGCCCGGTTGAGCCGATAGCTGTTGCGCCATACCGGCTCAACCGCATGTTTCCCGAAGTCGTCTTTCATTTTTATTGTAAGTGCTTACTTGCTCTATACATCGCTGTAACGTTGTCTTTCACCTAACCACCGTTCAAGCAGCGGGGCGAGCTGTCGCGGATATTGTTCCAGTAGCTGCTGCGCCGCGGTAGTCACCTCTGGCATCAGCGCCTGGTGGCGTTGCAGATCGGCGATACGCAGTTGCAGCATGCCGGTCTGGCGGGTGCCCAGCACCTCACCGGGACCGCGCAGCTCCAGATCCTTGCGGGCGATGACAAAGCCGTCGTTGCTCTCGCGCATCACCCCCAGCCGTTCACGTGCCCGCTGGGAGAGGGGGGGATGATACATCAATACGCAGCTGCTTTTCGCGCTACCGCGCCCAACCCGGCCACGTAGCTGGTGCAGCTGTGCTAGCCCCAGCCGTTCGGCATTCTCAATAATCATCAGGCTGGCGTTGGGCACATCCACCCCGACCTCGATGACGGTGGTGGCGACCAGCAGATCCAGCTCGGCCCGTTTGAAGGCGGTCATCTGCTGTTCCTTCTCCGCCGCCTTCATGCGGCCATGTACCAGGGCGATGCGCAGATTCGGCAGCAGCAGGCGCAGCTGCTCCAGGGTCTCCTCGGCGGCCTGACACTGTAGCGTCTCGGACTCCTCGATCAGGGTGCAGACCCAGTAGGCCTGACGCCCCTCGGCGCAGGCGGCGGCGACCCGTTGCACCACCTCATCGCGGCGCTCATCGGTGATCGCCACCGTCTCTACCGGGGTGCGCCCCGGTGGCAGCTCGTCGATGATGGATAGATCCAGATCCGCATAGGCGGTCATCGCCAGGGTGCGGGGGATGGGGGTGGCGGTCATGATCAGCTGGTGCGGATGGTTGCCGTCCTGCTGTACCCCCTTCTCACGCAGGGCGAGACGCTGGTGGACACCAAAGCGGTGCTGCTCGTCGATGATCACCAGACCGAGTTGGTTGAATACCACCTCCTGCTGAAACAGTGCATGGGTACCGATGGCGAGGGCTGCCGTGCCGCCCTCAATGGCGGCCAGCATCTCGCGGCGCGGTTTGGCCCGCAGCCTGCCGGTAAGCCAGGCGACCTCGATCCCCAGCGGTTCAAGCCAGTCACGAAAGCTCTGAAAGTGCTGCTCGGCCAGCAACTCGGTGGGGGCCATCACTGCGGCCTGCTGGCCGCTCTCTATCGATTGTAGCGCCGCCAGTGCGGCGACGATGGTCTTGCCGCAACCCACATCGCCCTGCACCAGGCGCTGCATCGGGGTGGGCTGTTGCAGGTCGTCGCGGATCTCCGTCAGCACCCGCTGCTGTGCCGCGGTGAGACTGAAGGGGAGCTGCTGTAACAGTTGTCTGGATAGCTCACCGGGGCTGCTCAAGGCGATGGCGCTGTGCTGGCGCATCCGCTGGCGCAGCAGGCGTAGGCTGAGCTGGTGGGCCAGCAGCTCCTCAAAGGCGAGGCGCTGCTGCGCCGGGTGTTCGCCATCGATAAGCTGCGACAGGGCCACATCGGGGGGCGGGCGGTGCAGCGTCAGCAGCGACTCACGCAGCCCCCTCATTCCGGCCGGGAGCAGGTTTGGGGGGATTAGATCCGGCAGCGCAAGCTGGCCCGCCAGCAGCGCATCGAGTGCCTGGTCGATGAGCTTGCGCAGCCCCGGCATCTGTAGCCCCTCGGTGGTGGGGTAGATCGGGGTGAGGTGCTCCTCGACCGTGCTGGCTTCACCCTGCAGGCGGCGAAATTCCGGGTGAACCATCTCCAGTGTGGCGCTGCCGGTGCGGACCTCGCCGAAGCAGCGCAGCCGGGTGCCGGTGGAGAGGCTCTGCTTCTGCGCATTATTGAAGTGGAAAAAACGCAGGGTGAGGCTGCCCGAGCCGTCGCTAAGGCGGGTGAGCAGCATGCGGCGTCGGCCAAATTTGATCTCGCTCAGTTGCACCTCGCCCTCGACCACCACCTCATCGCCGGGGCGCAGGCTGCCGATGGGGGCGATACGGGTGCGATCCTGGTATCGGTAGGGGAGGTGAAACAGCAGATCCTGCACGCTGTGAATGTGCAGCTTCTCCAGCCGCTCGGCCATCGCTGGCCCCACCCCCTTAAGGGTGGTGACGTCGAGGCGGTGGGCCAGCCTCTTTTCGCTGTCCCCCTGTGGCGGGTTGGCACTCACGCTAGAGGGCGCTGTTATTTGAGCTGCGCCAGCTGTTGCGTAAACCGTTTAGCCACCTGTGGTTGACGGGCGTAGGGGTCGAGGCGGCTGAACAGTCGCTCCAGCAGGCTGAGGCGTTTGCTGGCGGGGGGGTGGGTCTTGAACAGGAAGGTGAGCGAGGAGTCGTTGGGATTCATCCCGGCCAGGGTCTGTAGCACCGCAGGCAGGCCGTAGGGGTCGTAACCGGCGCGGGTGGCGATCACCACGCCCATGCGATCCGCCTGGAACTCATCCTCCTTATCGAGGCCGCGGGCGTAGAGCTCCTTGAAGCCGTTGGAGATCTTATCGAGATTTTTCCTGTCGCCCGCGCTGACCTGGGTGCGCGCTAGGGAGACCGCCAGGTCTACCCGGGAGGCCTTCTGTACGGCCGTGAGGTGGTGTTTTTTCAGCACATGCACCGTCTCGTGGGCCAGTGCACCGGCCAGTTCGGCCTCGCTCTGCATCCGCTTAAGCAGCCCCTTGGTAATGAAGATATAACCACCGGGGGAGGCAAAGGCATTTATGTCATCGCTATCCAGCACACCAAAGCGCCACGCCAGCTGTTTGCGCTCGGTATGCAGCGCCACCCAGCCGCCGACGCGGTTGACGTAGCGCTGAATTTTATCGTTATTGAGCAGGGGTACCGCCCCCAGCAGCACCGCCACCGCCTCGCGGCCAATCGCCTCCTCCTCTTTTAGCGGTACCTCGCCGAAGGCCTGTTGGGCCGTCTTCAGGGTCTGTTCGACATTGAGGTTGCGTGTCAGCTTGGCCAGTGGGCTGTCTTCGCCCTGCACACAGCCCGCTAGCAGCAGCGGTAATAGCAGTGTGGCGATGGTAAATGGTCTGTGCATGATGGCTCCCCCAATCATTCCATGTAGCCCAGTGGCTGGGTTTTGAGTTGTGCTGAACGGGCGAATTTTTCTACTTGTTTGGGTTTGCTCTGGAAGCGGTCAAGTTTTTTCACCGCGCCGTGGTTGGGCCGGGCGTTGGCCATATCGGCGGCATCCAGGCCACGGATGCCGGTGGCGACGGTAACGCCGCTGGAGCCGGAGCGCCCAGTGTTGAGAAAACGTAGCGTCTCAGAAATACCATTGCCAGCCGAAGATGAGCCGCTGGTGGTGCCAAGGCGCAGGTGACTCATGCGTAGCCAGCCTCTCTGATACCCGCTTCGAACCTGATACCAGCCGCCTTTACGCTGTATGACCTTGACCTGCTGGCCGGTCTTCACGGTAATGAGTGTTCTGGCATCACTGTAAGGCTCGGCCTGCAGAGAGGTCTGCTGCAAGATGGTCGCGACTTGTTCTGCGGCGAGTAGCGCGGACGGGAACAGGCCGCACAGGGCGAGGCTGAATAGGATACGTCTCATGGTTGTTTTCTCCTGGGCTCGAATAATCGCACTTCCTGCGTGCGCCCCTTAACCTTATAAAAACCGTGGTCGGTAAAGTCAAATGCCTCACCGCACTGGGCACGGGTATCGTCGGATATCAGGATGCGCGCCACCCCCTTGGTCAGACCCTCGATGCGGCTGGCAAGATTTACCGTATCACCAATCGCAGTGTAGTCGAGGCGGTTGTGGGAGCCGATAAAACCGACCACCCCGGGCCCGGTATGGATGCCGATGCCGACATCAAAATTCTCATCCTGCTTGCCCAAATACGCCTTAAAGGCCATCAGGGCATCGGCCATGTCGAGCGCTGCCTCCACCGCGTGACGCGCCTGTTGACCGTCGTCCACCGGCGCGCCCCAGAAGGCCATGACCGCATCGCCGATGAACTTGTCCACGGTGCCACCGTGGCGGAAGATTACCTCGACCTGACGGCTGAAGTAGTCGTTGAGCAGGGCGACGATCTCCTCTGCGGTGTGCCGCTCCGAGAGGGTGGTAAAGCCGCGAATATCGGAGAAGAGCACGGTGATCTGGCGGCTCTCGCTCTTCAGGTCCAGTGCCGATTCGCCCTTGGCCACCAGCTCATTGACCACGCGCGGGTCGAGAAAGCGGCTGAAGATCTCCACCGAGCGCTTGCGTTCGGCGCGCTCATGCCAGTAGGCATAGAGGGCGGCCAGCACATAATAGAGCCAGGCAAACAATAGCGGGATAAAGAGCGGCAGCCACAGCCGGTTGAGCAGCAGTAGAGAGTCGAGCAACACAATCAACGGGCTGGCGGCGAGCATCAACAGGCCGATGCGGATCGGTGAACGGCCATGTCGAAAGGCCTGCCGCACCGCGGCGATCAACAGCAGCGCGGCGAGTGCCGGTAGCCAGCGCGGGGCGTCGCGCAGGTAGTCGCCATGGCGCAGATTATCGAGGGCGGTGGCGATGATCTCGGTGGCCGGGTGGAGGCTGGCCACCGGGGTGGCGCGCAGGTCGTGAAGTGCGGTAGCGGTGGCACCGATGATCACCACTTTGTCGCGAAACTCATCGCGCGGGCGCTGCGGCTGACGACGCGAAAGATCCTGGTAGAGATCGGAATAGGAGATGCGTGGATAGCTGAGGGCCGCCCCCTGCCAGTTAAGACGTATCTGCTCCGTAGCGGGCAGTGTATAGCCCAGCGCGGAGGCGACCTTGGCCGGTAGCGAGGGTAGTCGCCAGCCGTCGATCTCGTGATACAGCGGGTAGTGGCGGGCAACACCATCGCTATCCTCAAGAAATTTGATGCTGCCCATCCGGCCATTGATATAGGCGGCGGTGTAGGGGAGCAGCAGTGCGACATGGGCTGTCTGCGAGGCCTGTGCGGTACGGCTAAAACCGAGCGCCTCGCCAACGGTGTTGAGGGGTACCCCGGCATTGGGGTCGTCGTTGTTGAGGGGGACAAAGGGGAAGAAGAGGTTTGGCTGTGCCGCGGCGACCTCGGCCAGATAGGCGTCATCGTCAGGGCGCAGCAGCTCGGGGTCGGTAAATAGGATGTCGAACAGAATCGCCCGCGGCTGTTGCGCCGCTACCCACTCCACCACCTCGGCGTGTACCGAGCGGGCCCAGGGGAAGCGGCCATGCACTTCGGCCATTGCCTCCAGACTGCGCTCGTCGATATCGATGATCAGGGTTTCACCGTCCGGTACCCGGTGCTCGGCATGATAGGCCAGCAGCCGGTCGTTAAAGGCAAACTCCAGATTGTTCAGCAGACCGGTGGCGAGAAGCTCAAGCAGTGCCAATGCAGCTACCGCCATGGCCAGCAGGGTGAAGGGGTCACGACTAAGGCGGCCCCCTTCTGCGTTGGACATTTAGCTGCCCAGCTCCAGCACCCCGTCCATCTCTACTGCGGAGCCCTTGGGCAGGGAGGCAACCCCGATAGCGGCGCGCGCCGGGTAGGGCTGCTGAAAGTAGGAGGCCATCACCTCGTTGACCAGCGAAAAATGGCCAAGGTCGGTAAGAAAGATATTGAGTTTGGCCACATCGGCCAGCGAGCCACCGGCCGCCTCGGCCACCGCGGAGAGGTTGTCGAAGACGCGGCGGATCTGCGCCTCCATATCCCCCCCTACCATCTCCATGGTTTCGGGTACCAGTGGGATCTGCCCGGAGAGGTAGACGGTATTCCCCACTTTTACCGCTTGTGAGTATGTACCGATGGCCTGGGGGGCATTATCTGTATGGATGATTTCGCGTGCCATTGTCCGCTCCTGAGGTTATTGACTAAAGCTGAATATGGCAATGGTACACAATAGTTGTAGGAGCGCGTAGCCGCTTTAGTCTTATCGTGTGATGATCCGGTCGAGTCCACTCTTCAGAGGCCGAGGCTCACTCCCCCCCGCCAAAGGTGCGGGCAAACCACCCCTTCTTTTTTTTCTGTGGAGCATTCATCTCGGCAGCGGCATTTAAACAGAAATCCTTATCTTCCTCGATGTGCTGGCCGAACCACTCCTGCAGAAAGGGGTGAAATTCCTCGATAATGCACTCTCCAGAGTCGTAGCGCTGTGCAAAGTCGACCAGTCTTCCGATAAAACGATCATGGAGTTTCTTGTGTGCCTTGAGGTGACCATAACCGGATGCGGACATTAATTCCTCTTCAAATTCGAAGTGGTCAGTGATGGCGGCGACAATCTCATTGAGCACATGCCCAACCTTCTCCCGATCGCGACGGCTAACTGCGTCATCTAGCTGGTTGATCAGGTTGAGGATACCAATGTGTTGCTCATCGATGATGTCAATGTGGAAGTTATAACTGTCTAGCCAGTCGATATGCGCCATGATGCGATCCTATAAAACGAGTTTCGCCATCGGACGTCCCTGTTTTGTGGTGGCGCAAAATAGTAGCGGAGGCGTTCCCTTGCTGAAGGGGGCTATAAGCCAGAATCAGTAAGAGTGTAACAGGTAATAGCCATGCTTTGGTGAGGGGTAAAATATTTTTGATCAGGCGATCAGGCGCAGGGTACGGCTGAACCAACCTTCGTTGTCGGCGATGGCTGTTTCGTTGGTCAGCCCCTGCATCTCGGCCAGGACCTGCGGGCTGTAGTCCTTGTCCTCGTGTGCGAAGTGGCTGCGCAGCCAGCTGGAAAGAAACTGCTCCAGTTCGACGGCAATATCCTCCCCGGCATCGAAACGCTGGGTGTAACCGGCAAGGCGCTGGATAAAGTGGTCGTGCAGTCGCTTGTGTACCTTGAGAAAGGGGTAGGCAACCTGCTCCATCAGCTCCTCTTCAAACTCGAAGTGGGCAAGGGTGTGTGAGACGATGCGGTTAATCGCTTCGCCGGTCTGTTCACGCTCGTCACCCCGCGCCATCTCCCCCAGAGTATCGATTAGGGCAAATATCTGCTGGTGCTGATCGTCAATCACGCCGATTCCGGTGAGGTCTGCTGTTTCTAACGGTGTAGTTGTCATGCCCGACTCCTGAAATTTTAGGGACTACTGGGCACTTCCTGTGATGTCTTAAAGGGGCGGTGGGGGAGAGGGCCTCTCTAATTTTATATCCCTTATTGAACAAAGTAGCAGTAGTTCGCGCCAATTAAAAGTAGGGAAAACCCTACAAATTAAAAGTTATTATCCGAGTGCCTTACAGGGATATTGTCGCTATTTGCGATGAACCTTCAAGACCTGATCGATGGTGCGCAGGTGGCGCATGATGCGCGCCAGATGCAGTCGCCCGCTAACGGCGATGGTGAGGTTGATGGTGGTGTTAAGGCCGTCGCGCTCATCCAGGGTAATGTTGTCGATGTTGGCGCGGGTCTCGGCGATGGCGGCGGCGACGGTGGCCAGTACGCCGCGCTGGTTGGTGACGTCGACGCGTAGCTCCAGTGGAAACTCGCCCTCGACCTCCTTCTCCCACTGCACATCGATCCACTTCTCGGGGTACTTGCGGAATTCGGCGACGTTCTTGCACTGCTGGGTGTGGATCACAATGCCCCGCCCGGAGGTGAGGAAGCCGAGGATCGGGTCGCCGGGGATGGGGCGACAGCATTTGGCATACTGCACCACGGTGCCCTCGGTGCCCTTGATTGAGAGCGGGCGATGGACGGAGTCTGTCTGGGGCGCGCTAAACACCTGTCCCTGGGTGGCATCGGCCGGTAGCAGGGCTCGGGCGATCAACGGGGCCATGCGATTGCCCAGGCCGATCTGCTCCAGCAGTGCATCGCGGTCCTCAAAGCCCAGCTCTTTGACCAGTGCCTGCCAGTGTTCGGGGGGGATATCGTCACACTTGAGGCTGAGCTCACTCAAGGCCCTTTCCAGCAGTCGGCGACCGAGTGTGATCGACTCGCCGTGTTGCAGGTTTTTCAGGAAGTTGCGAATGGTGGCGCGTGCCTTGCCGGTAAAGACAAAGTTGAGCCAGCTGGGATTGGGTTGGGCTCCGGGTGAGGTAATGATCTCCACCGACTGGCCGTTGCGCAGTTCGGTATGTAGTGGGGCGAGGCGGCGGTTAATCTTGGCGGCGACACAGCTGTTGCCCACATCGCTGTGTACCGCGTAGGCAAAATCGACGGCGGTGGCACCACGCGGTAGCTCCATGATCTCACCGCGTGGGGTGAAGACGTAGACCTCGTCGGGGAACAGGTCGACCTTCACATTCTCCAGAAACTCCTGTGAATCACCGGCATTTTGCTGCAGTTCCAGCAGGCTCTTCAGCCACTCGCGGGCACGTTGGTGAGCGATACCGCCCGACTCATCGCCGCTTTTATAGAGCCAGTGCGAGGCGATCCCCGACTCGGCCACCTTCTCCATATCGGTGGTACGAATTTGCACCTCAATGGGAAAGCCGTAAGGGGTGAGCAGTGCGGTGTGTAGCGACTGATAGCCGTTGGCCTTGGGGATGGCGATGTAGTCCTTGAACTTGCCAGGGATCGGCTTGTAGAGATTGTGGATCATGCCAAGCACACGGTAGCAGGTATCGACCCGGTCAACGATGATGCGAAAGGCGAAGACATCGGTCACATCGGAGAGGCGCAGGTGCTTGTGCTGCATCTTGAGATAGATGCTGTAGAGGTGTTTCTCGCGCCCTGAAACCTCGCCGCTGAGTTCCTCCTGTCGCAGCCGTTCCTCGATGGCGGACTCTATCTTCTGCACGATCTCGCGGCGGTTGCCACGGGCCCTGTTCAGGGCCTCGCCAAGGATCTTGCTGCGTACCGGGTAGTAGGCGCTAAAGCCGAGGTCTTCCAGCTCCAGGCGCAGGCGGTTAAGGCCCAGGCGTGTGGCGATGGGGACGTAGATCTCCAGCGTCTCACGGGCGATGCGGCGCTTCTTCTCCGGGCGCATTACGCCCAGGGTGCGCATGTTGTGCAGGCGGTCGGCCAGCTTGATCAGGATCACGCGAATGTCCTGCACCATCGCCAGCATCATCTTGCGGAAGTTCTCCGCCTGCGCCTGTGCCTTGGACTCAAACTCGATGTGGGTGAGTTTGCTGACGCCCTCGACCAGCGCGGTGATCTCCTTGCCAAACAGCTTCTCGAGCTGATCGTGGTCGATGTCGGTATCTTCGATGACATCGTGCAGGATGGCCGCAGCGATGGTTTTGTGGTCCAGACGTAAGTCGGCAAGAATACTGGCGACCGCCAGTGGGTGATAGATATAGGGTTCGCCGCTTAGACGGCGTTGGCCTTCGTGGGCCTCGGCACCGATGAGGTAGGCCTGGTAGACCTCCTGCACCTGCTCCGGCTCAAGGTAGGCGTCGAGCATGGCGCAGAGGTCACTGATGAGAAACATCCGACTCTGATCCATGTGACGTTACCCGCCGCAGTGGTTCGGCGTGGGGGGCTTAAACGGTCTCTTCGCGGATCTCGTCGTCGCCGATCTCGGTGGTGCTCTCCGGCGCGGCATTCTTCGCATCCAGAACTTCCTGGGTGATCAGACCCTCGGCAATCTCACGCAGTGCAACAACGGTGGGTTTGTCGTTCTCCCACTCAACGAGTGCTTCGGCGTTGCCGTTGGCCAGTTGACGGGCGCGCTTGGTAGCGACCTGACACAGTTGAAAGCGGTTGTCTACGTTGTCCAGACAGTCTTCGACGGTTACACGTGCCATTATTCGTTACTCCAGGGAATGCTTTCTTGTTTCAAGGAACCGGCTATTTTAGCCAAAGCGTAGCGGTTATGCCAGCAATGCATCGAGCAGGGACTGGTTTTGTGCGATTTGCGCCTCGGCACGTTGGCGACGGGCAAGGATGATGGCGCGCAGCTCGCCCAGGGCGGTATCGAAGTCATCGTTAAATACCAGGTAATCAAACTCGTTGTAGTGACTCATCTCGCTGATCGCATCGCGCATGCGACGCTCAATGATTTCGTCGCTGTCGGTGTTGCGACCACGCAGGCGATTTTCCAGCTCCTCGCGTGAAGGGGGCAGGATAAAGATGCTTAGCGCCTGGGGCATCTTTTCGCGCACCTGCTGCGCGCCCTGCCAGTCGATCTCCAGGACCACATCCACCCCGTTGGCCATCTGCTCCATGACATGGGCCTGTGAAGTGCCATAGAAGTTATCGAACACCTGGGCGTGCTCCAGGAAGGCATCCTCGGCAATCATCTTTTTAAAGGCCTCGACCTCGGTGAAGTGATAATCCTTGCCATCGACTTCGCCGGGGCGCGGCGCACGGGTAGTGTTGGAAACCGAGACGATAATCTGCGCGGTCTGCTCCAGCAGTGCCTTGACCAGGCTGGTTTTGCCGGCCCCGGAGGGGGCGGAGATGATGTATAAAGTACCGGATGAATTACTCACACTGATTGCCTTTCTTAGTCGTTAGTCTCTAATCATTAATCGCCCGTCATCAAAGACGCGGCTATTCGATATTCTGTACCTGCTCTCGCATCTGCTCGATCAGGACCTTCAGCTCGACAGAGGCGCTGGTGGTCTCGGTATCGGCTGACTTGGAGCCCAGGGTATTGGCCTCGCGGTTCAGCTCCTGCATTAAAAAATCGAGGCGACGGCCCACCGGCTTGTCCGAGTCGAGTACACGGCGCACCTCGGTGAGGTGGGTCTCCAGCCGGTCCATCTCCTCGTCCACGTCGAGCTTTTGCGCGGCGATCACCATCTCCTGCTCCAGACGGTTTTCGTCCAGCTCCTGGCGCAGATCGGCAAGGCGTTCACTCAGGCGGTTGCGCACCGCCGCCAGCACCTCCGGCAGGCGGGCGCGTACTGCCTTGACCACCTCGTCGGCGGCGTCGCAGCGCTTGAGGATGATCGCCTTGAGCTTCTCCCCCTCGCGACTGCGGTTCTGGGTCATCTCCTCAATCGCCTGGTCGAGCAGCAGCAGTGCCTCGTTGTGAACGCGTTCCTCGTCCAGTGCGGGGGGCTGCATCACCCCGGGCCATTGCATTACATCGAGAGAGTTGACCGGAGAGGGGTTGTAGAGCAGGGCATCGACCTCACGAGTGGCGTGGGCCAGTTTCTTCACCAGCGCCTCATTGATTACCATCTCACCGGCGCTCTCGACGGGCGGCTGAAAGTGGATGTTGCAATCCACCTTGCCGCGCCCCAGGCGTTGGCTGATGCGCTCGCGAATCTTTGGTTCCAGTACGCGAATGGTCTCTGGCAGTCGCAGGTTCAGCTCCAGATAGCGATGATTGACCGAGCGCAGCTCAAGCTGCAGGCTGCCCCATTCTCCCTGGCTTACGCATCGTGCGAAGGATGTCATACTGCGAATCATAGATAGCCCCAAGGGTTTGTGTAACGGTCCAGCCTAATCATGCTTACCTCATTACGGTGATTTTTTTTGTCCGTATGGCCGGATAGTATGTATATGACCACATTTTCCACACAAAAAAGCCTAGTAATGCTGCAAAATCTAAACAGGATGGACAGTGACTATTTGATATAGTGTGTTACATGGTAACCGAATGGCGGCATAGTCAAAAGAACAGCGACCGCTCGGTGGGGTAACTTTAAAGGTTTACATGAACGATCAGATCATCAGCCTGGCTCCAGGAACTCAGCTGGAGGAGTACACTATAGCGGAGAAGCTGGGGGGCGGTGGCTTTAGCATCGTCTATCTGGCGACAGGGCCAGACCCTGAGCACCCGCAGGTGGTACTGAAGGAGTATATGCCGCGCAAGCTGGCCTACCGTGGCGAGGACGGCCACACCATCCACACCAATGATGAGAAGGCCGCCGAGCAGTTTGCCCACGGGCGGCGTATGTTTTTTCAGGAGGCCAACAGCCTGGGTGGCCTGAAGCATCCCAACATCGTTAATGTGATTAACTTCTTTCGTGCCAACCGCACTGTCTACATGGTGATGGCGTATCAGAAGGGGGTGAACCTGCAGGAGTACATTAAGCGGCACAAGGGGGGGTTGAGTGAGGCCTTTCTCTACCATGTCTTTTTGCCGCTGCTCGATGGCCTGAAATTAATCCACTCTAAGGGGCTGCTACACCTCGATATTAAACCCGGCAATATCCACCTGCGGGCCGGGGGCAATCCGCTGCTGCTTGATTTTGGCGCGGTGCATGAGATGCAGCAGAGTCGGCAGTACCAGCCGGGACAGGTGCTGACCCTTGGTTTCTGCCCCACCGAGCAGTCGATGGTCGGCGGTTATGTCGGGCCGTGGACCGACATCTATGCCATTGGCGCCACCATGCGGGCCTGCATCGAAGGGCTGGCGCCGCCACCCGCCGAAGAGCGGCGCATGAAGGACACCATGAAACCGGCCGTTGAGGCGTTCAAGAAAGGCTACTCGCAGAAGATCCTCGCCGTCATCGACTGGGCGATGGAGGTTGATCCGATGTATCGCCCGCAGAGTGTCGATGAACTGCTTGAGGCGATGGGCGATGGCGGCAAGCTGGGGCCGGGCTACCAGGAGGAAGAGAACTCATTGCTGGGGCGTCTCGCCAGCAGCTTCTCCCGATTAAAAGGGGGTGAGGGGTGATCTACGAACTGGGTCAGGCCAACCGACTGGGCAATCGAAACAACAACCAGGATCGCTTCCAGGCCATCGAAACCGATGAAGGAGTATTACTGGTGCTGGGGGACGGCATGGGCGGTCAGGCCCATGGCGATGTGGCGGCACAGATCCTGGTCGATGTCGCTACAAAACTCTACCTCGATGCCCGCCGCCCGATTAGAAAGCCCAAACCCTTTCTAGCCAAGCTGCTGTTAAGTGCCCACCAGGCCATTGTCGATTTCGGCGAAATGCAGGACCCACCTGTTACGCCTGGCACCACCGGTGTGCTCTGCCTGGTACAGGAGAGCAAGGCGGTATGGGCCCATGTGGGCGACAGCCGTCTCTACCTGTTTCAGAACGGCCTGCCGCTCTACCGCACCACCGATCACTCCCTTGTCGAGATGCTCTACCAGAAGGGCGAGATCAGCCGACGCGAGCAGGAGACCCACCCTAAGCGCAACCAGATCACCCAGTGTCTGGGCGGTGGCCTGGTGGAAGAGCCCGAACCTACCGTCAGCAATATCGTTACCCTGCGTGAGGAGGACGTACTCCTGCTCTGCACCGACGGGCTGTGGGGGCCGATGGATGATGCGGTCATGGGCAATCTGTTATGTCGCCCCGGCAACCTCGACGACATTATCAACGGCATGGCCCAGGAGGCCGAGCAGCTGAGTTACCCCTATAGCGACAATGTCAGTGTGCTCGCCCTGCGCCTGCTTTCCACCGCAGGTAAGAGTAAAGAGAAAGTCGAGCAGCAGACAAGTCGTCAACGATACAGTAGTGATGACCCGCTGGAGAACGCCATTGCCGATATTGAGGCGGTGATTAAGCAGTATGAAGGGGAGATAGAGAAATAGCGGTGATACCTGTGGGAGAAGGGCTGGCCCAGGGAGGGGAGGGTTCGGTGGCCTTTAATGAATGGAAAGATGATTCCCTCTCTGCATTGCCTTTCATCACACCTTTTCGTTTCACGCCCTGAATCTGAATGATGCCGTTATCCTTGAACCAATAACGATCTAACTCAAAGAGGACGGAGGGTTAAATTTTAACCATAGAACAATAGCCTATCTATGAAAAAGGGCCGAGGTAGCGGCCCTTCTCTGTTTAACGGCACTTGTTTACATAACCGTTCCGAAGTTGTCATCTTTGGCGTAGGCGGGCATTTTTAATCCCGCCAGACGGAAACCCTGTGCAATGGGGCCTCCTGGGAATAGCTCATAGAGATGTTTTATACCACCGTCGATATGAAACTCCTCCTCCAGCGCATCGTGGAGTTCACGTAAATTGATCCGATCTTCATGGTGAAAGTAATAATCCTGTAGATCGAGCAACACTTTCACATGCTCCTCGGTCAGGGTAATCCCCTCGGCCTTGGCCAGCTCAACCGCTCTTTCCAGGCTCCAATCGGTTGGTGCAAAAGGAATGGATGGGTCCTTCTCCGATTTAGGCAGTGTGTGTTCCAGGACGGTATGAACCATTGTCGTCACCTCCATATCTGTTCAGTGAGTTTTAGTGTTACAAGCCTAGTATAAAAAGCGCAGGATTAAAGTGTGGTGTGCTGGGAGCAGACCGTTCACAGGAGAATCAATAAACAGATTTTATCGTGTGAGCAGAGGTTGAGGGCATAACATCAGTCGTCGCAGAACCCGGTTTTCACTCAGATTAAGAAAACCGAGAGCTGGGTGCGGCTACCTTTATCTCAACATTGATTAGACACCCCTGGAAGGGATAACAGGGTAGAGTATAGATTCTGCTTATTGTCTATCCGGACGCCATCGTGATGACAATATGATCCTGCATAGCGGCTGCAGCAAGACGATAGTTCGTCACATCTCTCTGCTGCACACTGGCACAGGGTTTACTGTTACTGAGGAGAGGTCGTAAATGAAAGATAACTACAGCATCCGTCACTGGTTGAGGCATGGTTGGCGTGACTTTCGTGCCACACAGTGGGTAAGCATGGCATTTAGTGGCATATTTGTGTTGGTTGGAATGGCCTTCGTCTGGCTAATGAACGCAAGCGGATATGTGTTGCTGGTTTATCCCTTTGTGACCGGTTTTCTGGTGGTGGCGCCAATTCTACTTACCGGTTATCAGCGTGCCGGTCGTCTGTTAAGTGCCGGTCAGCGCCCTCGCTTTAAAGACCTTGCCCTGGGGGTTACCGAGGCGACACCGGGTATCTGGTTTCTGACCTTCACCCTCTGTGTCTGTTACCTGATCTGGGTAACCGATGCGTTGGTGATTTACGGGATTTATTTTGACTTCCGGCTGGAGGCACTTGATGCCTCCGTGTTTGCCGATGCCGCAGCGCGCAAATCGCTGTTGATTTATGTGGGATTCAGTGGGGCGATTGGGCTGTTCATTGCCTTGATGAGTTTCATGGTGACCGTTTTTTCTGTTCCTCTGATCATGCACCGCAAGATGAACTTTGTCGCCGCTGTACACTCCAGTGTGGTTACTGCGTGGTGTCATTTCGGCTTGATGATGCGGTGGGGGCTGACCATCTCATTACTTGTCATGTTGACGATGGTTCTCGCTATGCCACTACTGGTTGTGGTGTTGCCGGTGGTGGCCTATGCCAGTTACGCCGCCTATGACGAGATCTATCCAGAGGCGGACCTAGGATAAAGCGTGATAGGTGGGGGCGGGTGAACGGGGGTAGATGAGAGACATCAGACGGCTGCCCAGCACTTAATCGACTACTGTTGAAGGGGAAGGGGGATTGAATTTCGATCAGTTGTAAGTGTGGCTAGTGTGACATTCCGCCGCGCGCTTTGCACCGGATGTATAAGGCCATACCAGGCTAGGTTCCCTATTATTGCTATGACAATCGAAAAGGAAAAGAGTGTTGAGCAGACATGACACCAGGTGGCAGTCACGTTTAGTTACTCTACTTCTTCTGTGGCTGATGCCCACCACGGTTCTGGCAGAGGGGCGTGGTGAGACGGATGCCTTCTCTTCAAGCTATACCGAGGCGAGAGCGCGCTTTATACAGGCGGCGAAGATGGCAGGGGCGCAGTTAGATAGCATTCGACACCCCCTGACGGCCCCCGATGGTTCGGCACTCTACATTGATGTGGCCTTGCTCGGCCCGGCGGATGCGAAGAGGGTGCTGGTCGTGAGTTCTGGCACACACGGTGTGGAGGGTTTTGCAGGCTCTGCGCTGCAATTGGGGCTGTTGCAGCAGGGATTTCACGAACAGATACCGGATGATCTTCGTTTGGTCATGATTCATGCGATCAACCCCTGGGGTTTTTCTCACCTCAGGCGGGTTAACGAAGCGAATGTCGATCTTAATCGCAATTTTCTCGACCATTCCCGTCCGCACCCTGTTAACCCCGGGTATGATGCGCTCGCCACAGTTGCTGCACCAGAATCGCTGTCTTACTGGGCGAATGGATTGGCGCTCGCACGCCTTGGCTGGTTTGTCTTGATACAGGGAAAGCCAGCGCTAAAAAAGGCGGTTAGCCAGGGACAGTACTCCCACCCACAAGGGCTCTTCTATGGCGGCTCGTCGGCCACCTGGTCAAATCAGACCGTTACGGACATCGTTAGAAAACACCTTTCATCAGCACGCCGGGTGTTCTTCATCGACGTTCATACCGGCCTTGGGGAGTATGGTGCAGCTGAAATCATTATGAACGTGCCGCTGAAGGACCCCGCCTACGCCCGAGCCAGGGCATGCTGGGGTAAAGAGCTAAGGAGCACACTGGAGGGGGAGTCGGTCTCGGTGCATATTCATGGTTCGTTGAAGCAGGCAATTCCAAAAATGCTGCCACACAGCGAAGTGACGGCTGTGAGCCTTGAGTTTGGTACCGTTCAACCGTTATCGGTGTTCTGGTCTTTAAGGGCGGAGAACTGGCTACAATACCACGCGACAAAGGAGCAGCCTGAACGTGAGAGAATACAGTCAGGGTTATTAACGACCTTCTATCCACGAGATGAGGGATGGAAACAGGAAGTATGGAGAAAGGGGAAATCCGTTGTAGAGAGAGCACTTAGCTGTCTGCAGGAAAGGCATAAGATAACAGTGTCCCCTCCCCTTCATTTGCATGAATGAAAAGGTTTGATTATGGATAAAATGGTTGGCAAGAAATTTATGATTTCCGGTATGACGATAGAAATTATTTCTGATGATGGTGAAAGGTGGGAAACGCGCAATATCACTACCAAGGAAACGGTATTCTTTAAAAAATCAGTGCTGCAAAATGCTATTAAGCTTGGTAAGGCAGAAGAGGTATCAGCGTTGGATAATGAATGAAGGGGTGCGCTGCTCCCTCTCTCTCGCCCCGGTTATATTTCTCGCTCATGGCCAAACCGTAATATAACCATGGCGAATTGAACGGATAAGGTTCTACTTCTTCTCCGGTTTTTGACCTTTGTCCTGTTGCTGGCTCTTCTCTTGATCTTTATCCTGCCCTTTGGTCTTGTCATTATCCTGACCATTACAGCTTCCACAACAACCCATATCGACACCTCATTACCAAACGTTTAAGGGTGCATGCTAGCACCATCCAGGAGACGAGGTCTTGATGTAGGTTAAGTGGTGCAAAACGGCTTTCGAACAAAGTTTGCGTCAAGATAAGAAAGCCATGCTCTCTCTCTCCGCTGAAGCGGTTTTTGCTTTAGCAGCGCCCCTTCTTCGCTTGGCCTGGCGGGCAGTGGTAGCTGGATGGGTGTCCGCCCTTCTTCTGCTCGACTTCATAGTGAACGGAAGTGGATGGTTGGTGAGTGGGACGATTAGTATCATCGTGGCCGGAGGTTCCAATAGCAGCGCCAACGGCACCTCCGACAATGGCGCCCTCACGGCCTCCGACCTCATTACCGATAGCCGCTCCAATTCCGGCCCCGACGGCCGCCTCAAGGGTTTTATTGTCTGCATAGAGATTTGGTGCAAAGAGGAGCGCAGCAGAAAGAGCGACATGATGCATTTTCATGATGAAAGTGTCCTGTTGATGAAATATCGTATGATTTTCAGCGTTTATCTATATGAGTGATGAGAACTAAATCACAGTCTGAAAAATGGGGGGCAGAACACACTATTTGTTATATAAGGGAAAAAGGTATTCTGCCCCTGATGAATTCCCACGAATCTGCACAACAAATCAATAAGTTATAGCTATTTGTCACCTTGTGCTGCTGTGCCTACAGATTTCAGAAAACCCAAATTTGAACGCACACTGTAATTTCCGACGAATATACTATGATTTCAGCGTAGAAGTCGTTATCTAGCCGTACCCCGGTGAAATAACCCTCTTACTATTCAGTAATTTCACCCCCAAGGAGGATGTTATGTCACGCTATTATATTGATTGTAGAGACTACCCTAGTGATATCGGTTGCACTGTCGCTCTTTCCGCCGATAGCAAGGAGGAGCTCGTTGATGCCGCGATACAACACGGCACGAAAGTGCATGGTTACGAAGATACCCCTGAGTTTCGGGGAGAAATGATGAAGATGTTCAAGAAAGGCTCCCCTCCGGCATAGATACAGGTCAAAAACGCGGGCTGGCCGAGAGTCCGGTTCCAGTGGACGTTGTTTCAAATATTGACACAGGTTGTGCTCAGGCCGACTCCCCTTTGAGTAAGCAACTCCAGTGAATTATGTTGCGCATTCAAAGAAGGCCATTTTTTTCGTGGAGGATTATCATGATCACTCCGAAACTGACCCTTCACTGTTGGGCGTTGACCCTGCTCTGGCTGCTAGTACTGTTTATCGACACCATGCCACTGGCCTCGGCCAGTCATGCGAAAAGCATCATCCGTGAGATTGACCCCGTGGTTCTTACTGGCGACAAGCTAAGTGGCTTGCTTGGCCGAGGCATCGAGAATATCCGGCTCTTCTCGTATCGTTCTGGTAGGGCTGAACTCATCCCGTTCCAGATAGACCAGAAGGATGCCAACGGTAACTGGGTGTGGGACAGGCCACTGTCGGCTAACCGTGTCGCTAGTGATAACGCTACAGCGGTGGCTCACCTTAGTCTCAACGATGAACTGGTCTTTATGGCGGTAGATGCCGGAGATAGAGCAACGTCGAGTGACGCCACGATTAGTGCGAATAAACTTGTCGAAATTGAGGTCAAAGACCCCGTTAATCACACCAGCGCTTGGGCCTATGCCGCCTATTATGAGTCAGCCCCACCGCCATTAACGGCAAGACGCTATATGCGGTATCGTGCCAGGGAGCAGGCGGTTATTTCGCCGATCTATGAATTTTCCTACTCTCAGGAAAATATTGCCGTCATGGATAAGCTGAAACTAAACGGCGAGTCGATTATGGACCGAACAAAGATTCGGGGGGAGGTTGACTGGAGTGTTCTGTTTTTTACCGGCACCATTGAATTTAATGAAGACTCGGTTGATGCCTATATGGAGGGATATATTGACGGGCCAGTGCGCACCGTAACAAGGACGGTGGACCACATCAGGCTGGAGAGTGGCATGACAACACCGGATGTGAAGTGCGATCATCTCTATTACAAACATCATTCCGAGATCCCGCTGCTGTTATCTAAGCTCTATCCGGTAGACCGTATATCCATGCTGGTAACAACCGATTACCGTAATGCCCCCTTTGACAGGGTGCATCTGGAGGGGATTGAGGCGGCGGTTGAGATAAAAACCAGCCCATCAACAGCGAATCAGCTGGCGGCTTATGCCGATGCGAAATGGATGGCGCTGGATGGCAGCATCGGTTCGGTACTGAGCATGGTGACACAACCGGAGGCGCTGAATGAATACCTCTCTGTCACTCCCTATCTGTTCCAGGACAGCCTCAGCAGTAACCCGCCAGAGGCCTATCGAGGCTCCTCCCCTGAAGCGGGCTACCGCATACGTACCCTTCCCGGCACACCAAGCGGTGACTATGTGCTGTATGTTGCTTACCTGCTCTCGAACACACCCTACCAGCGTGGTGATGAGGGAAAACTGTTGGCGGTGATCAACACCCCACTGGTGGTGAGTGCCAGATTGGTGGAGTGATGCTGAGATACAAATCATGGAGGTCAGATGCAACAGGGGGCATTGTGGCGGCGATACATAAAGGGGACAGATAGTGCCCCCTTTAGTCCTTCTCTATCTCTATGGGGTGGTGCTACCAGAAGCGAGTACGACCTGTATCGAGATGGATAAAGTTCGATTTCTGATAGTAGCCCACGCCACCGGCTTTCTGGCTAAGGGCGGCCAGGCGCAGATGGTTGAGTTCAACACCGGGCAGGCGGATATCAATGGCCCGCCCCTGCATGTGCAGGCTGCGTTTTGCCACGCCGCCGTTGCTGGCCCGCTGTAGTTTGGCGTTAGTGGCGGGGGAGCGGTAACCGGAGATCACCTGGAAGGTTCCATCGTGGCCGAGCTGTTGCTGCAGGCTGTGCAGCCGGTCGAGCAGTTTGTGATCGATGTTGCTGACTTCCCCATTGCGATGGTCTCGCAACAGGTGGTTGATCGCCGCCAACTCATCCTTGTGGTATTCGCCATCGCCCCAGTAGGTGCTGGTGAGTCGCTCACCGGTATGGAGGTTGTAGAGATTGAGACGGCGCTCGCCACTCTGTGTGGTCATGGCCATTGCTGCAGGGGCGATGAGGGTTGTCCCGGCAGCGGCGAGGCCCTGAAGAAAAGTCCGGCGTAAAAGCATTTGTAAAACCCATAGGAAAATCACTCAATTTACAGTAGACCACACCCACTCAGTCGAGTTCCCCTTCCATCAGTGCATCCAGCAGCGGTTCATCTTCACCGTAGATATCCTTGCGGAAGTGCACCGCCCCATCCTCGCCAACCCAGGCCGTAAGGTAGAGTAGGTAGGTGGGTACCGGGGGGCTTACTGCCACCTCGCGGGTGATCCCGGTGGCAACGGCTGAACGGACGACCGTTTCACTCCAGGGCGAATCGGGCGAATCGGCGAGGAGGAAGGCGGCCAGCCGGCGTGGGGCCTCAACGCGAATACAGCCGTGGCTGAAGGCGCGCTCCGTCTGCTTAAAGAGTTGCTGTGACGGGGTATCGTGCAGGTAAACCCGGAAGTTGTTGCTGAAGAGGAACTTGAGCTTGCCCAGTGGATTTTTCGGCCCCGGATCTTGGCGCAGCATATAGGAGAAATTGTCCCAGTTAAGCTGAGACCAGTCGATGCTCTCGGGGGCGAGCTCCTTGCCATTAACCCACCCACTAAAGACCCGGATCTGCCGCGAGGTGAGGTAGTTCGGTTCGCGCCTCTGGTGGGGAATGACCTCCTCCAGGGCGATCTTTTTGGGGATGCTCCAGTGTGGATTGAAGACGACGGTATGTAGCTTCCCCGTAATAATAGGCGTTGGGGTATCACGCGTGCCGATGATGGCCTCCATGGTGAACTGTCGTTCGCCGTGGTCGTAGGCGGTCAGCTGGTAGGCGGAGATATTGACGATGATATGGCGGTGGCCGAGCTGCTCGGGCAACCAGCGCCAGCGCTCCATGTTCAGTTTGATCTGGGCGATGCGCCGGCTCAGTGGCACATTGAGCTCGGTCAGGGTCAGGGGGCCGAGGACACCGTCCGGCGTGAGACCATGGCGCAGCTGGAAGCGTTCGAGGGCGTAGCGCAGCGCCTGATCGTAAAGCCGCTGCTCGCTGAGCGGCGAGAACTGCAGCTCGCCCTCCAGGAGCAGGCGCTGGCGCAGCAGCGGCACACGCGGATCCACGGCCCCGGGGCGAAGCTTGCTCCCCGCCGGGATGGCCGGCCAGCCGCCGGCAGCCTCAATCTTGCGATAGTGGGCCAGGGCCTCACGCAGACGCTGGTACGCGGGGTGGCGGGGTGGCAGGCTCTTGAGTGCAGTCGAGAAATTACTGTTGGCCAGTAGCGCGTGCAGCAGGGCGACGCTGTCGTGCTTCTCCTCGGCAATGTACCAGAGTTCCCCACGCTCGAGCTGCCCCGAGAGCAGGTGGTGACTGTAGTCAAAAAAGGTGCTGCTAAGCAGCAGCTCCAGTGTGATGCGTGCCCGGGGGCTTTTATCTCGCCACAACTGCGCAAGCCGTGCTAGCGGGTAGAGGGTCGGTTTCAGTCCCTCGTCTGCAGCCTGATGCAGCGCGTTCAATAACGTAGCGGCCCGATGGTTGGCTCCGGCCGCACCGACCCACACCGGCCGGTAGTTGCGCGCGGCATAAAAGTGGGCCAGCGACTGCCAGTGAAGTTGTGATGCGTAATGCCCTGAGCGCTGCTTCAGCTGGGCCTGTAACTCCTTGGTCAGTACCAGCTCTTCCAGCGGTGCCGGTGCCCCGTTCGGGGCTGTTTGAGCCTGGAGCACAGCACTGCACAACAAAACTGTCAGGCCCGCAAAGATAGAGCGTAGAGTGCGTCGCGGCATTGAGTTCCTAACTCCCGTTTTTTTCCTAAAAGCCCTGCAGGGTCTGGCAAGCCATAGCAAAACGCCTTTGCAGCGTATCGTGCTCTTCCAGGCGGTGCCATGCTATTAGCGCTGTCTGGTGGAGTTGTTGACGTTTCCACAACCCCCGTTTCTGTATACTAATAGCGTAGCAACAGGATTCGACATCATGGGAAAAGAGGGAGCCCGGAGGCGAGCTCTTTGCGACCATGCTGGTAACAGAAGGAGACAATGTGGATGCAACTTAGAACACAGGGAATCGGCACTTTTCCCTATCTGCTGCTGGGTGTCTATGGACTGGTTTTCACGGCCTGTGCGATAGGGCCTTATGACCGGGCCGTCTGGTGGGCGGAGAATATTCCGGTGCTGCTGGTGGTCGGCGCCATTCTCGCTTTGTCACGTATTCACCGCTTCTCCAATAGCAGTTACGCCTTGATGGCTGTGTTTATTCTTCTGCACACCATCGGTGGCCACTATACCTTTGAGCGCGTGCCGTTCGACTGGTTCTCTGAGCTGTTTGGATTTGAACGTAATCATTACGATCGCATCGCCCACTTCTCGGTCGGCTTTTATGCCTACCCGCTCGCCGAGTGGATGGTGACCCGACGACTGGTACGTACCGGCTGGATCGTGGCGTTGTTTCCCCTGTTTGCCATCATCGCGGTGGCCGGTGTCTATGAGATCTTCGAATGGCAATATGCCGTTAGCGCCGATGCATCGGCAGGCATCGCAGTACTGGGTTCCCAGGGGGATATCTGGGATGCGCAGAAGGATATTCTGGCCGACACTCTTGGTGCATTGTCGGTGATCGCCCTCTACTTTTTGCAGCACCGGCCAGCGATTGCCAAGCTTGGTGAGTGAGGGGGTTAACGCGCCGGTGCCGTCCCTGCCGTTAGAGCGTTGTTGTCCGCGACAGTCGGGTGAAGTCGCGACTAGCCCATATGCTCACCAGCGCTTTCAATGGTTGCCAATATTTCGGCAAATCCGGGGCGCAGACCGACACACTCCGCCACACATGCCTGTTGTAGTCCCCTCAATTGGGCCACTTCCTCGGGGTAGGCCGTGCTCGCTTTTATATCCAGCCGCTCTAACAACTCCTCCAGTAAACAACCAAAGGCCCTGACCTCCAACCGCTCAAGGGGGGCCGCGGTGTGTGCGGGCAGCTTGGTGTAGATCGTGGCTGCACCAAAGTCCCCCAGCAGGCAATCGGCCGCCTTGTTGATGAGGATATTATGGCCGTAGAGGTCGCCATGCATAATGTGTCGTTCGTGCAGGTGCATGGCGGCGGAGGCAATACCCTCCGCTATGTTGAATAAGGCCTGTAAGCTGAACCGACACTCTTCGCTATAGATATCACGCGTGCAGCTGGCCAGGCTGGGCGGGGCGGCCAGGTTAATAAAATCCTTATCGATTAGCCTCAGCAGCAGTCCGCTCTTCTGCTCCGGATGGCCGACCAGTTTTGCCAGCAGTGCTACCAGATTTTTATGCTGCCCCGCGGCAATCGCGGCGGCCATCTCATCGGCCGGCAGACCATCACTGGTGACACTGCCCCTGAACTCCTTCATTGCCACATCGGCGCGACCGCCCCAGCGGGCCTGTGAGATGACACCCGACGCCCCCTCACCCAATTGGCAGCTCAGCTGCAGCTCATCCCAGTGAACCTCCTGCAGGGTGTGTTCAATATCATCGCCCTGGCTGCAGGGATTGCCTGAAAAGGCGAGCCAGGAGAGCCTGGGCAGGGTGAGAAGCCATTCAGGCAACTGCTGAAGTTGATTGGCGGAGAGCCGAAGCAGTTCGATATTGACACAATTCGCCATCGCCTCCGGCAGGGAGGCGAGGCGATTGCCCGCCAGCATCACCTTTTGCAGCTGAATGTTCTGGCCGATGGAGGCAGGGAGTTTTTCTATTTGATTGTCGGTAAGGATGAGCCAGCGGATCTTCGCCGGTAACGCCCCCTCCGGCACCTCGCAGATTCGATTGGCCTTAAACCCCACCATGCTGAGTTCGGGGCACTGGGAAAGTACCGCAGGGAAACAGTGAAATTGATTATCGGAAAGGAACAGAATGCGTAGCTTGGTGAAACGGTAAAAATCATCCGGCAAAGAACTTAGTTGATTACCGGAGAGGTCCAGTGTTTCCAGCGTCTCTGCCAGTGCAAAAAGCTCTCTGGGAAATTCGCTGAGACCCTCGGCTATTTTTACACGAGTCGCCCCAGCCAACTGGCCTGAGACAAGGGCAGAGAGGGTATGCATGGTGTGTGGTTTACCAGGTGTTGCCCTTGAGCTCCGCATACGTCGCGGCAAACGCCGCTATCGCCTTGTCCAGATCCTCTCTGGTATGGGCGGCGGAGATCTGGGTGCGAATGCGCGCCTTGCCTTTTGGCACGACGGGAAAGAAAAAGCCGATGGCGTAGATGCCGCGCTCTAGTAATCTCTTCGACATCTCCTGCGCCAGACTGGCATCGCCCAGCATCACCGGGACGATGGGGTGTTCGCCCTCACTGATGGCAAAGCCTGCCTTGCGCATTCCTGCGCGGAAATATTTTGTATTTTCTTCCAGCCGGTCACGCAGCGCGGTGGAGGCAGAGAGCATCTCCAGCACCTTGAGCGAGGCGGCACAGATCGCCGGGGCCACGGTGTTGGAGAAGAGGTAGGGGCGCGAGCGCTGGCGCAGCATCTCGATGATCTCCTTGCGCCCTGAGGTGTAGCCGCCGGAGGCCCCGCCCAGCGCCTTGCCGAAGGTGCCGGTGATAATGTCAACGCGATCCATTACCCCGCAGTGCTCGTGTACCCCGCGGCCCGTCTTGCCCATAAAGCCGACGGCGTGGCAGTCGTCGTGGTGCACCATCGCATCGTACTTATCGGCAAGGTCACATATCCTGTCGAGCTGCGCGATGGTGCCATCCATCGAGAAGACCCCATCGGTGGTGATGAGGATTCGCCTCGCGCCATTTTCCTTCGCCTCCTTAAGGCAGCGCTCCAGGTCAGCCATATCGTTATTTTTGTAACGATAACGCGCCGCCTTGCAGAGGCGCACCCCGTCGATGATCGAGGCGTGGTTGAGCTCGTCGGAGATCACCGCATCTTCATTGGTGAGGATGGTTTCAAACAGTCCGGTGTTGGCATCGAAACAGGCGGCGTAGAGGATAGTCTCCTCCATGCCGAGGAACTCCGAGACCTTCGCTTCAAGTGTCTTGTGAATCGACTGGGTGCCACAGATAAAACGCACCGAGGAGAGACCGAAGCCCCACTGGTCATAACTGGCTTTTGCTGCCTGAATTACCTCCGGGTTATTGGCTAATCCCAGATAGTTGTTGGCGCACATGTTGACCACCTCGCTGCCATCGGCAAGGGTAATGTCGTTCTTTTGCTCCGAGGCGATCACGCGCTCGGTCTTCCACAGACCGGCATCGCGGATCTCCTGCAGATCCTGTTGCAGGCTCTGTTTGGCGCTTTTGAAACTCATGATTATTTCACCTCACTCCAGTCAAGGATCACCTTGCCTGACTCCCCCGAACGCATCACATCAAACCCCTTCTGGAAGTCGGTGTAGTGGAAGCGATGGGTGATGATCTTCTCCAGCGGCAGGCCGGTCTGCACCATCATCGTCCCCTTGTACCAGGTCTCGAAGATCTCGCGGCCGTAGATGCCCTTGATGGTGAGTCCCTTGAATACTACCTTGGTCCAGTCGATGCCGACGCCGTCGGGGAGGATGCCGAGCAGGGCGATGTGGCCACCGTTGATCATCTTTGCCACCATCTCCTCGAAGGCGGCCGGCGCGCCCGACATTTCCAGCCCCACGTCGAAGCCCTCAAGGATGCCGAGGGTGCGCAGAAACTCGCGGCTGATCGGGCCATCGGTGGCGACATTGTGGGGGATCACCCTTGGCGTCAGCTCCTTCGCCAGCTTGAGGCGGTAGTCGTTGATGTCGGTGATGACGATGTTACGCGCCCCGGCGTGGTCGGCGATCATCGCCGCCATGATGCCGATGGGGCCGGCCCCGGTGATCAGCACATCCTCCCCCACCATATTGAAGGAGAGGGCGGTGTGTACCGCGTTGCCGTAGGGGTCGAAGCAGGCGAGTACCTCGGGCGGGATGTTGATGTTGGGGCGGTAGACATTCTTCGCCGGTATCGATAAATACTCGGCAAAGCAGCCGGTGCGGTTGACGCCAACGCCGATGGTATTGGGGCAGAGGTGGCGACGCCCGGCCAGGCAGTTGCGGCAGCGCTCGCAGACGATGTGCCCCTCACCGGAGACCACATCGCCGATATTAAGTCCCGTGACGTTGGCCCCCATGTCGACGATGGTGCCGGCGAATTCGTGGCCGATGGTCATCGGCACAGGGATGGTCTTTTGTGACCACTCGTCCCAGTTGTAGATGTGGATGTCGGTACCGCAGATCGCCGTCTTCTGGATCTTGATCAGCACATCGTTGTTGCCCACCTCGGGCAGCGGGACATCCTCCAGCCAGATCCCCTCTTTGGGGTACTTCTTCACCAACGCCTTCATTGTTTTCATCGCACGGTCCATTTTGTTGAATCAGCTGGCACCGACTATGTCAGAGTCGATGCCAGGGTTCAATCACGTCGCGAGTGCGGTGGGGCAGATCTATTGCCATTCCCTCTCCCCCAGGGAGAGGGTCAGGGAGAGGGGATATTAAAAAGCTAACTCGCCAGGTACTGGTGACGCAGCTCCTCGTTATCGAGCACCTCCTGCGCGCTGCCGTCGAACACCACATGACCGGTATCGAGGATGATGGCGCGATCCGCCAGACGCAGTGCGGCGATGGCATTCTGCTCAACGATGATGGTGGTGATGCCGAGCTTTTTGATGCTGATGAGGATCTTCTCGATCTCCTGCACGATCACCGGGGCAAGACCCTCGTAAGGCTCATCCAGCAGCAGCAGCTTGATATCACGCGCCAGGGCACGGCCAATCGCCAGCATCTGCTGCTCACCGCCGGAGAGGGTGATGCCGATCTGATCGCGACGCTCACCCAGCTTGGGAAAGTGCTCATAGATACGCTCGATGGTCCAGCCGATGGGCGGGGCGATCTGCGCCAGCTCCAGGTTCTCCTGCACCGTGAGGCCGGGGATGATGCTGCGATCCTCCGGTACCAGTGCGACACCGAGCTGGGCGGCCTGGTGTGATTTCATGCTGTGCAGCGGCTGGTGATCCAGCCATACCTCACCATGATTCAGCTGTGGCTCATCCATGCGGGCAATCGAGCGCAGGGTGGTGGTCTTACCGGCACCGTTGCGACCGAGCAGGGCGACGATCTCCCCCTCGCGGATGTCGAAGCTGACCCCCTGTACGATATAACTCTCGCCGTAATAGGAGTGCATGTCCCAGCAGGAGAAGAAGGCGGGGGCGGTGCCGGCGGCCCTGACCCGGGGTACGACGGGTGCGGTGTGTTGACTCATATTTCTGCGCCTCCAAGATAGGCTTCCTGTACCACCGGGTTGCCCTTGATCTCATCGGGCGTGCCGCTGGCGATAATGGCCCCCTGGGCCAGTACGGAGATGTGGTCGGCAAGGCTGAAAACCACGTTCATGTCATGCTCGATGATCACCTTGGTCATGCCGCGCTCCTTGATCTTCTGCAGCAGCTCGATGGTGCGGTTGGTGTCGTGACGTGCCATGCCGGCGGTGGGCTCATCAAGTAGCAGCAGGCGCGGATGCTGGATCAGGCACATCGCCATCTCCAGTCGACGCTTGTCACCGCGCGACATGCTGCCCGAGTGGTGGTGCATTTGTGAGGCCAAGCCGAGATCCTCCAGCACATGTTCAGCCTCCTCGCGTATTGCCTTCTCCTGCATCAGGCCGCGGATAAAGTTGAACTTGAAGGCACCGTCGCGTTTGGCGAAGGCGGGGATCATCACGTTTTCCAGAAGAGTGAGATCAGGGAAGATCTCCGGGGTCTGGAACACGCGGGCGATGCCGGTCTGGTTGATCTCGTGCGGCTGCATGCCGACGATGTTCTTACCGTCGAAGGTGACCGAACCGGTGTCCGGGTGCAGTCGGCCGATACAGCAGTTGAGCAGGGTCGACTTGCCGGCGCCGTTGGGGCCGATGATGGCGTGCACCTTACCCTCTTCGATGGCGAGGTTGACGTCATTCAGCGCCTGCAGGCCGCCAAAGGTTTTGTTCACGCCGGATATATTAAGAACGATATTTTCCATCTGAGTATCCCCCTTAGCCCTGTTCTTCGGTGGTTGGCGTGGCAGTGTCGTGATCCGACTTCGCGCGGCGCTGTGTGAAGCGGCTATGAACACGCTGATACCCCTCCATGATGCCGCCGGGCAGGAAGATCACCACCACCATAAACAGCACACCGAGCGTCAGGTGCCACCCCTCGCCGACGAAGGGTGAGGTGATGGCGACCATGATGTTGGCGAGCCAGTCGGGGAGGAAGGAGAAGCTGGCGTGCAGCATCGCCTCGTTAAAGGCGGAGAAGATATTCTCGAAGTATTTAATGATACCGACACCGAGCAGCGGCCCGATCAGGGTGCCGACACCGCCGAGGATGGTCATCAACACCACCTCACCGGAGGCGGTCCACTGCATCCGTTCGGCACCGGCCAGCGGGTCGGTGACGGCCATCAGCGAGCCGGCCAGTCCGGCGTACATGCCGGAGATGATGAAGGCGACCAGCAGATAAGGCCGGGTGTTGTAACCGGTGTAGCGCATGCGGGTCTGATTCGACTTGATCGCCTTGAGTTTCAGGCCAAACGGTGAGCGGAAGATCTTCAGCGACAGGTAGAAGCCGAGGATCAACAGCACCGCGCAGAAGTAGAAGCCGGCGTAGCCGCTCATCTCCAGGCCGAAAAAGTTGGTGGAGGGAAGCCCCTCTGCGACCTCAACAAACAGCCCGTCGATGATACGGGCATCGTCCTTGCTCAGCTGCAGACCGGTTTCACCGTTGGTGATCGGGGTGAGCACCGAGTAGGCGAGGTTGTAGAACATCTGAGCGAAGGCGAGCGTCAGGATCGAGAAGTAGATCCCCGAACGGCGCAGGCTTAAAAAGCCGATAATCGCGGCAAACACGCCGGAGATAATGATGGCGAAGAACACTGCCGGCAGCACGTTCATCGTCAGCAGCTTGAACGACCAGACGGTGGCGTAGGAGCCTATGCCGAGAAAGGCCGCGTGACCGAAGCTGAGATAGCCGGTAAGACCGAACAGGATGTTATAGCCGATGGCGAAGATGCCGAAGATGGCGAACTTCTGCAGCAGGTCGGGGTAGGAGGCGCCGATGGGGCTGAGCCACAACGGCATGGTGAGTACCGCCGCCGCGAACAGCAGCATCGCGTGCAGGTTGTTATGCATGTCGATTTTATTAATAAGTGCTTTCATGATTAGTCCTCCATCACCCCTTGTCTGCCCATCAGACCGCGCGGTCTGACCAGGATGATGATGACGGCGACCAGGTAGATAATGATCTGATCGATACCGGGAATGATCGATTTAATTTCGTTCATCGAGGCGAAGGATTGCAGGATGCCGAGCAGGAAGCCGGCGGCCACCGCCCCCTCCAGCGAGCCCATGCCACCGACCACGACGACGACAAAGGAGAGCACCAGGAAGTCCATCCCCATGTGGTAGTCGGGCGGCAGGATCGGCGCATACATTACCCCGGCCAGACCGGCGACGATGGCGGCGATGCCGAAGACGATGGTAAAGCGTCGCTCGATATTGATGCCGAGCAGCTGCACCGTTTCACGATCATGCATCCCGGCTCGCACAACCATGCCGAAGGTGGTGTAACGCAGGAAGGCAAATACCGCGCCGATTATGCTCAGCGAGAAGAGAAAATAGATAATGCGCCACCAGGGGTAGACCAGCGTCTCGCTCATGCCGAACAGGGCACCGATGGCAAAACTGCCGGAGACCACATCGGGGGCCGGGGTGGGAATGGGGTTGGCACCGAAGAAGGAGCGCATGATCTCCTGAATCACAATCGCCAGGCCGAAGGTCACCAGGATCTGCTCGGCGTGGCTGCGCTTGTAGAAGTGGCGGATAAGTCCCCGTTCCATCGCCAGCCCGATCAGCAGCATGATCGGGATCGCGGCGAAGATGGAGATCGGCACGGCCAGGTCGATGATCGCCGTGCCGGTATCGCCCCACCACAGCTCCAGGTACGGCACCTCCTTGTAGGCATCAAAGAAGGTGATGCTCTCATCCTTTACCTTGGTGGAAAGGGTGAGCAGGTTCTGGATCGACACCGCACAGAAGGCGCCGAGCATAAAGATCGCGCCGTGGGCAAAGTTGACCACACCAAGGGTGCCGAAGGTGAGGGTCAGGCCCAGTGCAATCAATGCATAGGCCCCGCCCTTGTCCAGCCCGTTGACGATTTGGATAAAGATGGCGTCCATAATGAGTTAGCTCTTGTGGATAGAAAATTCACGTGTAAGTAGTCACGCTACACACAAGTGAGTTGTCTATTTACGTTGTACCGATAAAAAAACAAGCCACCCCCTGAACGGGGTGGCTTGTGATCAGCGGGTAATTAAACCTCGTAGGGGCCGAGCTCACCGCCGAAGATAGAGGCGGGGTACTCAACCTGTGAGCGCGGCACCTCCTGTACGATCTCCAGCAGGTCGAACTGGCTGCTGGGGTTCTCATTACCACGCATTACCAGCACATTCTTGAAGCACTGGTGGTCCTCGGCGCGGTACTCGGTCGGACCGTTGCCCATGCCATCAAACTTGAACCCTTCCAGCTGCTTGATCACCTCGGGCGGGTAGAAGGTACCGGCCATTTCACAGGCGTTGGCATAGAGCAGGGTCTGCACGTAGCAGGTGTGCGCCGCCTGTGAGGGCGGGAAACCGTACTCGCTACCGAAGGACTTAACAAAGGCCTGGGAGCCGGCGTCTTTGAGTGACCAGTTCCAGTTGGTAGTACCCAGAATGCCCTTGATGTTGTCACCGGCACCCTGTGCCATCAGACGCGAGTAGAGCGGCACGATGATCTCAAAGTTCTTGCCGTTGACCTGCTTGTCGCGCAGACCGAACTGCACCGCCTGGGTCAGCGAGTTGATCATGTCCTTACCGTAGTGATTCAGGATCAGGGTGTCGGCACCGGAGTTGAGGATCGGGGTGATGTACTGTGAGAAATCCCCCGCGCCTACCGGGGTCTTCACGGTCTTCACGGTGTTCCAGCCCAGCCCCTCGGTGGTCTCCTTGATCGACTCCTCCTGGGTCCAGCCCCAGGTGTAGTCGGCGGTCAGGTGGTAGGCCTTACGGTCGGTACCCATCTCTTTTTTCAGTACCGGGCCGAGGGCGGCACCGGACATCTTGGCGTTAAAGAAGTGGCGGAAACCGTAACGGCGCTTGTCCTTACCGGTGGTGTCGTTGGAGTGGGTGAGGCCGGCCATGAAGATCACGCCCATCTCCTGGGCCAGGCCCTGAACGGCTACCGCCACGCTGGAGGAGGAGCCGCCGGAAATCATGATGGCACCGTCCTTCTCTATCATCCGCTTGGCCGAGGCACGGGCCGCATCGGACTTGGTCTGGGTATCACCGGTCACGTACTTGACCTTCTTACCGAGGATGCCGTTACCCTTGAGGTGCAGCGGCTTCATTGTCTTCAGCATACCGCCGTCGCCCTCACCGTTGAGGTGCTTCACCGCCAGTTTGAAGGCGCGCAGCTCGTCGGCGCCCTCATCGGCGTAGGCACCGGTTTGTGGCACGTTAAAACCGAGGGTCACAGTAGCGGAGTTGCCGGGATCGTTGCGGAAAGTCCTGGCGGCCCAGGCATCCTTCATAAAGAACATCGGCATGGAACCGGCGGCGGCCAGTGCAGCGCCCCCCTTGAGGATATTGCGTCTTGTGGTATCTGGCTTCTTGTTGTCACTCATGAACATGTCTCCAGTTGTTGGTGGTGTTCGGCTCGCCGTGCTGTACTTCCTGCTGCCAACGCGGCAATGTATAAAGCGCTATGCGGCTGCTGAAAATATCAATAAAACTAGTGGCTTACAAACATTTGTGGGAGTTGGAGGGTGACTGTTTTGTTACCTTACGTAACACTTTTTGCGGTAGCGGGTAACACGCTACGAGGGACTGATGAATAGGGGAAACCGCCGCCGAGGCTCAGCCCTTTTGTGCAGAGTGAAGCCACGTTGATGAATAATTCGACAAATCCAATCAAGAACAGGGAGTTGGAAGATGTGCGGCTGTGGGTGTGAAAAGCTCATCCCGCGTAGTGCAGTGTAAATAAGCGGTTGCAACAGGGTAATCAGCAACAGGGAGAATGGTGTTACATAACGTAACACTGTCCGCTCAAACAAAATCTATCAGGAGGCAAAGTGAAGGTCAGCGAAGCGATAAAACAGCGGCAATCGATCCGTGCGTACCAGCAGAGGGCGGTAGAGGCGGAGAAGATCACGCACATCCTTGATGTCGCGCGCCACGCCCCTTCCGGTGTCAATACGCAGCCGTGGCAGGTGGCGGTGGTAACGGGTGCGACCAAGCAGCGGCTGCAACAAAGGCTTGAGGCCGCCTTTCGCAACGGCGAGAAATCGCAGATGGCCTACCAGTATTATCCGCTGAGCTGGGAGCCCCCCTACAAGGCGCGCCGCCTCGCCTGCGGCCTCGCCTTTTACGGGGCCCTCGAGATTAAGCGCGAGGATAAGCAGCGCCAGCTCGACCAGCAGGCTGCCAACTTCCGCGCCTTTGATGCCCCGGTGATGCTGCTGTTCTTTATGGATCCCATCATGTCTACCGGCTCCTACCTCGACTACGGCATGTTCTTGCAGTCGCTCATGCTCGCCGCGGAGGAGGAGGGGCTCGCCACCTGCCCGCAGGCCTCACTGGCCGAGTACCCGCAGATCATTAAGCAGGAGCTGGGCTATGCTGATGAAACCGTGGTCGTTTGTGGTATGGCACTCGGCTATGCCGAGGAGGAGGCGGTGGTAAACAGTTATCGAACTGGACGGGAAGCGGTGGAAAGTTTTACGCAATTTTTTGATTAAGCCAAAGAGGAAGATAGATGATGAAAAACGCAATGATGAAAAACACTGCAGTCGCTATTCTGGCCACTCTATCGGGTATGTCAGTGAATGCCGCTGAAATTGTAAATAGCAAAAGTATCGGTATGGAGTTAGCGCGTGATATCGCCAGTGAAACCATCATGGCCTGCCGCAAAGATGGTTACCATGTCAGCGCCGTTGTGGTCGATCGCTTCGGCCTGCAGCGTGCGTCCCTGCGTGATGACCTCGCCTCGCGCTTTACCCTGGAGATAGCAGTGCGCAAGGCCAATATGACCGTCATGGCCTGGACGGACAGTGGTGCATTTAAGGCGGCTCGTGCGGATATTCGCCCGGAGCTTAATCACATCGAAGGCCTTATTGTGATGGAGGGGGGGATTAAAATTATTGCCGGTGGTTACAACATTGGTGCCGTAGGTGTTAGTGGCGCTCCCGGTGGTGAAAAGGATGCCGCCTGCGCGCGTAAGGCACTCGAAGGGTTGTCAGAGAGAATTGAGTTTGCGCTTGATGACTAATTCCTTGATTCCTTCATGGCGTAATCGTCTGCATTTGGCCTGTCCGTGTCTGAGATGAACGAAGTGGTTGATCAGCAACGCTTCCAGCGCGTGCGCTGGTCCATCTTCGCCATCCTGGTGATCTCCTATATCTCGGTCTTCTTTCACCGTATGGCCCCGGCGGTGGTCTCGGCCGACCTGATGGAGAGCTTCAGCACCAGCGCCGCGGCCCTCGGCTCGCTGGCGGCGATGTATTACTACATCTATACGGTGATGCAGCTACCGGCCGGGGTGCTGGCCGACACCCTGGGCAACCGCGTCTCGATCACCCTGGGGAATATCGTCGCCGGGCTCGGCTCGATCCTGTTTGGGCTGGCCGAAACCCTGACTACCGCCTCCGTCGGGCGTTTTCTGGTGGGGCTCGGGGTGTCGGTGATCTTTGTCGGCCTGATGAAGAGCAACACCGTCTGGTTTCGCGAGCGCATCTACGGCATCGTCTCGGGGATGACGTTGCTCATCGGCAACCTCGGTTCGGTGCTGGCGGCTGGTCCGCTGGCCTACCTGCTGGGCTTCTGGAGCTGGCGCGAGATCTTCGTCGCCATCGGCCTGTTCTCGCTGTTGCTGGCACTGCTCTCAATGCTGTTTGTGCGCAACCGCCCCGAGGAGGCGGGCTTCCCCTCGCTGCGCGAGATGGCGGGCGAGGTGGCCCACGCCGAGCGTGAACAGCACTGGTGGCACGACATGAAGGGTGTCTGGCGCAATCGCCTTATCTGGCCCGGCTTCTGGTTTAACTTCGGCATGGCCGGCGGCCTCTTCGCCTTCGCCGGACTGTGGGCCATTCCGCTGCTGCGCGACCTGCACGGCCTCACCACCGCCGAGGCCTCGAGCTACACCACTGTAACGCTGTTCAGCATGGCGCTGAGTACCTTCGCCCTCGGTTGGCTCTCCGACACCCTGGGGCGGCGTAAGCCGGTGGCGGTGCTCAGTGCGCTGCTCTACCTGCTCGCCTGGCTGGCACTCATCTACACCCCGTGGCAACCGGGCACCCTGGCGATGGGGCTGTTCGCCCTGCTCGGCCTCACCGGGGGCGGCTTTGTGATGACCTATGCGGTGGCTAAGGAGGTGGCGGCACCGGCCCTCTCCGGTATGGCAATCAGCGTGGTCAATACCGGCCTGTTCCTCGGTGCTGCGATCATGCAGCCGCTGTTCGGCTGGGTGCTGGACCTGAGTTGGAGCGGCGAGAGTATGGGTGGGGTGAATGTTTACAGTGCCGCGGGTTACCACAGTGCGATGTTGTTGATGGCTGGGTTTGCGGTGGTGGCGTTAGTGGCCGCGTTGCGGTTGCGGGAGACGGGGGCGCGGAATGTTGTGGTGGGGTGACTCACTGTTGAAAATAGTCGATATATTTTTATGGGGGGAGGGTATCTGGAGTGCGACCAAAGCGGACTTCAGGGACTAGCTACGAAATCGTCTCCTAACCTCCTAGGAGCAGACACTCACGTTTAACTAAGAGGCTCGTTCCCAAAAGGAGGTCGGCTGGAGTGCTTGTTAGGCGATTTTGATCGTAAATCGATTGTCATAATTTTGTTTCTCTAATAATTTAACCATTTCATTTATATCACTTTTTAACAGGCTGGATATATCTAAACAATATGCTCTAAATGTTGATTCCACCAATAAGATGTCATCACTAATTTTTATGCTAGTGAGCATGTTAAAGTCTTCTTGCTCATATTCATCACCTTCGTACGTCACATGCACGCCCCTCTCCTCTTCAGGCAAGATATCTTCTAAGAAAAGTGTTCTAAGAAGAGTGAGGCTATTTATATCAAACCCGCGCAAATCAATAGCAAAAGAGATGATGAGATCTTTATCTGTTTCTTCAAGACTTATGAACTTAACTGTATATGTCATTTCTTTTATTTAACTCTTTCGCCTAACGCTCTTGCTAACCATTCTACACCTTTAACAAATGATTGGTTAGGTGTGTGCAAAACTAGGGGAGTCTCCCGCCGCGGAGTTGGGTCGGCTTGAGTTAGTTGTTAGCGGCTGTTTACAAGTGAAAATATACGACTGTTATATGCTTCTATTAAGCAAACATCAGATCCGCATTGATTTCTTTCGGTCAGCCACTCAAGCTGATCTTTCCTTTTGTTAGCATATGCGCTTGAAGCATATAATTTTGACATAATCAGATCTAAATTAGCTGCATGATTATTCCTGCATATAATGTTTTCTACAAATGACAGGTTAAACAGGTTGTCAGCGCAGTGAAATGACGGTGATATCGACAACTGTTTTATGTTGACCTGGTTAAACGACCCTTTGGCCAAGTCGATGTCATACTGAGCTTTATTGGCTTTCTTGCTAATCATAAGTGAATATAAGTTTGTACCGCTCCACCGTAACGAGTAAGACTTCGTGTCTTCAAGTCCTTTCCCACTGTTGCCAAGGTCCCATTCACCAATCTTTTGTAAAGTTGATTGTTCTGTTGCCCCTGCCTGATCATATTTAAGTGCAAATATATGCAAAGTATACGTCTCACCATAGTTTGAGGCTGCCATATACCAACTCATGCCGACCACAGCTATAAGAATGCCGCTATCAGCATGGTTACGCTTTACTTCAGATGAGGCAATGTCGTAACCGTTGCCACTGCCACCCTTGTGTTCGGTCCCTGACATTAAATTATGTGTATGATTTTTATATGCAATCGACAGATCTTTACCGTCATAAGTTAGATTTACGTCATCAAAGGAAATAGATTCTGGCACCTTCGTGTAGTAACTGCTTTTGATGGACAAATCCGAAGCAAAACAATACGTCTGACTTTGAATAACAATAAGTAGGATTGTAAATATATAATTCTTCATTGGTCTCACTATTTGGCAACCGCTAACTATAAGTAGACACCCTAAATGCTCCGTTGAAAATGGAGCATTTAGGGTGTATAAAAATCTGTGTCTTTATAAAACAGTGACTTAGCTCCAGAATACGGGCCTAAATGGATTTGCTAACGGAGCAGGGAGGTTTCGATGACAAGATCGCGACTTTTGGATGATGTTCGCCGGCTATCAGGGTAAAACACTACAGTATCCGCACTGAAGATGCTTATCTTCAGTGGATTAAGCGTTATATTTTTTTCCATCATAAAAAGCATCCTGCTGATATGGGTGAGGTCGAGCTTTCCGCCTTCCTAACTCACCTGGCTGTGGACAAGAATGTTACAGCCTCTACTCAAAATCAAGCGCTCTCTGCGTTGCTCTTCCTTTATAAACAAGTGCTTGGCCTTGATCTGCCATGGTTGAGTGATGTTACTCGTGCAAAAAAGCCTTCACGTCTCCCTGTAGTTCTCCCAAAAGAACAAGTGATGCAGGTGCTTGACGGTATATCTGGAACTAATGGTCTGATCTCCCGTTTGTTATACGGTACAGGTATGCGTCTCATGGAGGCGATACGCTTGAGAGTTCAGGATGTTGATTTTGAATATAGGCAGATTGTTGTCCGTTCGGGGAAGGGAGGCAAGGACAGGGTAACGGTGCTTCCAGAATCGCTCACTGAAGCTCTGAGGCGTCAACTCGCTCATGCCAGGCGAGTACATGAATCTGATGTGAGGGAGGGGTTTGGTTGTGTATATCTTCCCTTTGCCCTGGAGAGAAAATATCCTAGTGCATGTCATGAGTGGCGCTGGCAGTATGTTTTCCCTTCAATAAGTCGTTCAACTGATCCTCGCTCAGGTGTGATCAGGCGGCATCATCTCGATGAGAAAAATGTACAGCGTGCGGTGAGAGAGTCTGTTAAACGTTGTGGTGTACTTAAACGTGTAACACCTCATACCTTTCGACATTGTTTTGCTACGCATCTGCTGGAGAGTGGTACTGACATTCGTACCCTTCAGGAATTACTAGGGCACAACGATGTGAAAACCACTCAGATCTATACACATGTAATGAAGCGTGGGGGCAATGCGGTACGTAGCCCGCTAGATTGAGTGGCGTTTACTTTCCGATGTTGCTCACCCAGGCATCGGCAGCACTGCGGGTAACATCGAGCACCGCACTGGGGACAACACCGCTACCAATAATGATAATGGCAAAGAGGGTAACCACTAGCAGTTCACGCCCGCGCAGGTCCATGGCATTGGCGACGACGTTGCTGGCCACCGGGCCGTAGAAGGCGCGGCGATAGTAGGCGAGCAGGTAGCCCGCCCCGAGAACGATACCGAACAGGGCGGCGAGTCCGGCACCGGTGTGGGTTTTTAGTGCGCTGACGATGATAAGAAATTCCGCGGGAAAACCGTTGGTGCCGGGGATCCCCATGCTGGCCAGAGCGAAGAGAAAGAAGAAGGTGGCGAGCAGTGGCATGGAGGTGGCTACTCCGCCCAGCGAGATCAGCTCGGTGGAGCCGATGCGTTGGTGCAGCATGCCGCTTAGCAGCATCATGCCGCCGCTGATCACGGTGAAGTTGAGCAGCTGAAACAGTGAACCCTGGATCCCTTCAATGGTAAAGGCGGCGAGTCCCAGTAACACCAGTCCGGTATGACTCATACTGGAGAAGGCGAGCATACGCCGCAGGTTGGTCTGCGCCAGGGCCATCACGGCGCCGTAGAGTATGCCGATGACACCGAGGCCGGCGAGCAGCCAGTGGAACTGCTGCGCCGCATCGGGGGCGAGCGGGAGGGTAAAGCGCAACAGTCCGTAGGCACCAAGTTTTAATCCCACCATGATGGCGGTCAGCCCGACCGGCCCCTCCATCGCCACCGTGGGCAACCAGGTGTGCATCGGGAAGATGGCGGTCTTTACCGCAAAGCCGGTGAGTAATAATAAAAAGACGGTGGTCTGTACCTCGGCAGGGAGGGGATTATTTAACAGGGTGGTGTAATCGAATAGCGGTCCCATCTCGCCGTGACTGAAGGCCAGCACCACAAACCCGAACAGTATCGGCACTCCGCCGACAAACATGTGCATGGTGTACTTGGTGGCGGCAAAACGCCGGTTGGGACCGGTGCCCCACAGGCTGATAAGAAAATAGATCGGTATCAGTGTCATCTCCCAGAACAGGAAGAACAGCATCGTGTCGAGGGCGGTGAAGATGCCCAGTGTGGCGGCCATCAGCAGCAGTAGTAAAATATAGTAGAGCTGCGGCATGCTGCGCACGCTATTCCACGAGATGGCGATCACGCCGAGAAAGAGCAGCGCGGTCAGTGGTAAGAACAGCAGCGAAATCCCGTCCACTCCGAGCAGGTAGTGAATGTTGAGTGTCGGGATCCAGCTTGCCTTTTCAACAAACTGAAAGTCGTCGTTGCTGCTGTCGAAATTCACCAGCAGCACGATGGCGAGTAACAGCTCAAACAGCGCGGCAAACAGCGCTAACCAGCGGGCTTGTCGCTCACCCAGTGCCCAGATCAATACCGCCATCAGCGGCAGGCTGAGCAGCATCAGGCTGATGAAGGGGAAGTCCCCCGGCTGTGTGACGGTTTCAATCACGCGGCTGACTCCTTAATGTGCTTGTGCATAGAGTTCACTTAAATTGACCAGCGACATATCGATCAGCTCCAGCCAGGGCTCGGAGTAGAAACCGGCGCTGAGCAGGCAGAACAGAATGATCGAGGCGAGTAACATTTCGGCACGATTCACCGGTTCTATCTCGCGCAGGCCCTCGGGTTTGGGACCAAGAAAGGCGCGTTGGAAGGCCCACAATAGAAATCCGGCGGCGACCACATTGCCCAGTGCCGCGGCAATGGTGACGAGCGCGCCATAGCGATGCATCGAGGCCTCAAGGATCAAATGGGCGGCGTCAAAACCGGGGGTGCCCGGCATGCCGACGATGGAGACACCGGCGAGAAAGAAGGTAATGCCGATCAGCGGGATTGATTCAAACAGCCCGCCCAGTTGTCCCAGTAGCGGGGTGCGGGTGCGACGAAACACCATGCCGGTCATAAATAGCAGTCCTGCCGCCGCCAGGCCGAAGTTGACAGAGAGGATCATGGTGCCCTGAAAGGCGAGGTGGCTGAGGCTGAACAGCCCGATCACCAGGATCCCCGAGTGGCTGATCACGGCAAAGGCGAGCAGGCGGCGCAGGTTGACCTGGGTGAGTGCCAGCAGCGCGGCGTAAAACACCCCCGCCACGGCAAAGGCGATGACGTAGCTGTGCCACCGCATCACCGCCTCGGGCAGCAGCGGCAGCACGAAACGGATCAGGCCGTAGATGCCGGTCTTCAGACCGATAAGGAACACCGGGGCCACTGCCACCGAGCCGTGCTCGGCGACCCGCGGTAGCCAGCCATGCAGCGGAAAGATCGGGATACGTACCGCCATGCCATAGAACAACAGGAAGAAGATCGCCGACTGCCAGCTGGGCTCTACCGGCTGTTTTGCCAGCTGGTAAAGATCAAAGCTCCACGGCCCGCCGTGGGTATCGGCATATTGCCAGCCAAGCATCAGCGCACCGGCGAACAGCAGCAGCAGACCGCTGCCCATAAATTGCACGAAACGGGCGACCGCCTCATCCTTGGCCGCCGAGGTTGACCACTTGTGCAGCAGGTAACTGACCGGCAGCAGTTGCAGCGCCGTCACCACAACAAACCACATCAGGTCTACCGTGACCACGCTGGAGACCAGCGCCGCCTCCACCGCAAACACCACTGCCAGAAAAAGCCCCTGCGGCGGGAAGGGGCGCACCTGGCCGTAGAGGATCACCAGCAGCGCCAGCAGGGCGGTGAGCAGCAGAAACAGCACGCTTACCCCGTCCACCGCCGCGTGGTAGGCGAGCGGGCCGATGAGTTGCAGGCTCTCGCCAAACTGAAAGGCGGTGGAGGTGTGATCCAGCATTTGATACAGCTCGATCGCCAATAGCAGCTCCAGCAGTGAGGCGAGCAGGGCGATGGGGAAGAGCAGGCGGGCCTGTTTACGCACCGCCAGGATCAGCAGCATCGCCGCCAGCGGCAGCACCTGCATAATCGCCAAAATGGGTATGCTGCTCTGTGTTGCCCAGGGGATCTCTTGCATTACCATCGTCAGTGCATTCTTTAGATAATGACCACAAAGGTCGCCATGATCATCAGCCACAGGTAGCGTGGCTGCTCCAGCAGTTGCTCAACTAGCTGTGCCCGTTCACCAAAGCGGCTGATCAGGGAGAACAGCCCCTCGCCGCCACTTCGTAGAATCAGGTTTTCCTCGAGCCACGCCAGGCGCGCCGCCAGCCACTCCATGCTGCGACCCACCAGGCCGCGTGCGGTACCGATGCCATTTGCGCCGCTGTCACGGCCATGGTGCCGCCGCTCCCAGTCACTCAGAGAGGAGGCGACGCTGGTGGTGTCCATGTGGCCGACCAGACGGTTGACCACCGAGGCGTCAAAGCGCTCCACCTCCTTTGCCAGCGCGTAGGTGGGGTGCACCAGCAGGCCATCACTCAGTTCCTCTACCCAGAAGCGTTGTAGTGCGGCGTGGTAGAGCCCGCGGCGACGCCGTAGCCATGCGGGCAGGGGCCGTGGTGCACGGCTCACCAGTTGCATCATCGAGGGGGCGCTCAGGAACTGGTAGGCACGCCAGCTGGCATGGGCCATCAGGTGCCAGCTGGCCAGTTCGTACCAGCCGAGGCCACAGGCGATGAACATCAGCCCCACCTGGGCGGTGGTGGCGAACATCAGCCCCGACTTCACATCGCTCTGCACCCGTGCCACCAGCCAGCCGTAGAGGGCGGAGAGCAGGCCAAGGAGGATCAGCAGCGGCGACAGGGCGGGCACCTGGGTGAACAGCGGCTCCAGGCGGATCAGCAGGTAGACCCCGGCGTGTACCATCAGCGAGCCGTAGAAGATCGCCGAGGAGGGGGTCGGCCCCTCCAGCGCACGGGCGATCCATGGGGCAAAGGGCAGTTGTGCCGACTTGGCCAGCGCGGCCAGTAAAAAGCCCCCGGCCAGCACACCGGCCCCGAGGCTCTCCAGCTCGACGCTGCCGCTGAGCAGGGTCGGCCACTCGACACCGCCAAACCAGCTAAAGGCAAGGAACAGGGCGAGGATAAATCCGGCATCGCCGATGCGGTTGGTGACAAAGGCGCGGCTGGCGTTGGCGGTGGCGGTAGGTCGAATAAAGGCGTAGGCGATGAGCAGGTAGGAGCTGACCCCGGCCAGCTCCCAGCCGATGAACATCAGCACGGCATTCCCGGCGCTGACGATCAGCAGCATCGCTGCGCTGAACAGTGACATCACCATAAAGAAGCGCTGGAAGCCGGCCTCGCGGTGCATGTAGTTGACCGAGAAACGCAGGGTGAGAAGGGCGATGAACGCCACCAGCGTGGTCATCGCCAGCCCCAGGGTATCGAGGGTAAAGCTGATGAGGATCTGGTAGTCGCCCACCGCCAGCCACTGCCCCAGCACCACCTGCCCCGGCGTGCTGCCGGAGAGCAGGGCAGCAAGGTCGAGAGCGAGGATGGCGAGTAGCGACAGGGCCGAGGCGCTGAGCGCCACACGGCGGGTCATCGCCTCACCCGCCTCGCCGCGATTAGCGGCGAAGGCGTAGCCGATGGCGATCCACAGTGCGGCCAGCAGCGGCAGCAGGGGTACTAGCGCGATCAGCTTAACGGGCATGGCGCACCTCCGGTTGTTCGATCAGGCTCATCGGCAGCGGTTCGCGCTGGCCGCTATACCAGTCGGCGGAGCGCTTCACCTGTGCCAGCTGCTGCGGCTCGCCCTGCCAGCGGCACCACCCCTTGGCGGGATGGAACAGGTGGATCGCCTCGGAATTCGGATCTTTGGCCGCAAGCAGCAGCCACCCCTTGCCGATCAGCTCCTGCAGTGGCGGCTGACGCATATAGACGGTGGTGAGGATCTCGGTCGAGGCCTCTACCACCACCAGCAGGCGCATCGCCTCGTGGATCTCGATCATCTGCTCGGGCAGGCCGGTGCGCAGGTCGTCGCTCGCCCCGTGCATCACCCCCATCATGCCGTTAAGGTTGTGGGTCACCTTGGAGCCACAGCCGTAGCCCTCGTTATTTACCGTGGAGAAGTAATACTCCAGGTTGATCCCCGCCCCCACCGGACCGGCGGCCAGCAGGATCGCCTCGATAATGGAGCCGTCACTGTCCTCGGTCGGGTCGTAGGAGATGAGGAAGGCTCGACGGTCGAAGAAGGCACCACGAGTTACGGAGCGCCGACCGATCAGGGCGAAGGCGTTGGTGGCGTGTCCCAGCTCGGGGCGTGCCTGGCTGAAGTCCAGGGAACGGGCAACGCTATGGCGGTAGGCCTGCTCCGGGCTGAGGCGTGCGGTATCGGGGGCGGAGGCGAAGCGGCGTGCCCGTTCGTGGGCCGAGAGGCGGGCGGCGCGGTGCAGCTGCTGTTGCAGGGTAGCGAATTTGTCCTGCAAACTATCTGGAATGAGATCGGTGTCGTACCACTGGATCGTCTCATCACAGGTGTTGTGTTCGGCCCCGAGGAACCAGCTGTCGTCGGGGATCACCAGACCGCGCTCGGCCAGCAGGGTGCGGATGGTTGGGCGGTTGGCCAGCGCGGCGAAGACGCGGGCGTTGGGACCGCCGTGCCGACCGGAGCAGGCGCCGCAGTCGTAGGCGGCGAGGTGCGGGTTGTTCTGGCTGCCCGAGCCGTGGCCCATCATGACGACGAAGTGCCCCATCCCCTGTTGCAGGCCGATGGTGCGCAAAAAGTCCGCTACCCGATCGGCCTGCTCGGCATTGGTAAAGCCGAGTCGCGGCCTTTGTGGGGGCGGTGGCGGGCTGTCACTGGAGACCTCGGCGGTGATCGCCACGCGGCTCGGCACGCCTTTATCAAAGCGCTGGCGCAGCGCTGCGAGACACTCCCCGCTGAGGCGCGGGGCCAGCACCTTGGCGGCGAGGGTCAGCAGGGCGAGCGGCGCGCTGAGCATCATGGTCAGTGCCGACAGGGGGAGATGCTGGCGCATCTCCTGATGCAGCTGGTTTTTCACTGCCAGGCGCTGCGCGCGGCGCTTCTGGTGCTGCGCCATAAGAAATTCCTGCCCCGCCTGCGGCAACTCGCGCAGCTCATGTACCGGGGTTACCACCACCGGGCAGAGCGGCGTTACCTTCTCATCATCCAGCCCCTTCCAGTTGATGGCGACGCCGAAGAAACCGGCGGCCCCCATGGTCTCTATATTAGGATTGAGCTCTTCGAGGTGGCGGCGAATCGACTCCTCGCGGTCATCCATGCAGAACACCACCTGGGCGTCGGGGCGGGCGTTGCGTTTGGCCCAGGGGCCGCGGCCATGGTTGAGGGTGAGGGCGTTAAACACCTGCTGGTGGTAGTGGCGCTCGTAGGCCTGTAGCCAGAGAAAGCCGGTGCTCTCATCGTCGAGGTCGAGCGCGGCAAACAGGGCGGCGAGCGGCGCATCCTCAAGCTCCAGCAGCTGCGCGCCGCTGAGCCCGAGGTGCTGTGCCAGTATGAACAGTCGCCATCCGCTGCCAAAGACGGTGTGGCCGCGCCGCGTGTCCGAGGCGGGGCACTGCTTCCAGGTCCAGATCTTGTCGGCCAGCCCCTGCCAGTCGGCATACTCCTCGCCCACGGCATAGTGTTCCGTGAGGCGTTGCGCGGCGTTGATCAGGTACTCGGGCAGACGCTGGTTGAACAGGGTGTAACGCACGTAAAGCTCGGAGCGACGGCGGCGGAAATACCAGTGCAGCACATCGATGCTCGCCTCGATGCGCCACAGACGGCGGCACAGCCGCTGCGCGTAGATGCGCTCCAGTATCAGCCGTACCGCTAGGTAGTCGGTCATCTCTACCTGCTCGGGCTGTAGCCCCTCGTAGCCGGGGTGGCGGTGGCGCCACAGGAACATCCCCGACCAGCCGGGCAGCTCCAGCGCCAGCCGCTCAAGGTAGGCGGGCCACTTCTCCTCGGGCAGGCTGAGGCGCTGTAGTTCGTCGAACAGCGCATCGAAGGGGTCGTCGGCCAGCATCTCCAGCTCGTCGCGCCACTCGGGCAGGTCGTCGAACATCCAGCCCAGCTCGCCCTCGGCGCAGTCGCGCCACTGCTGATAAAAACCGTTGCCACGCCCCTCGCCATGCCAGGCGGCCAGACCCTGATCGAGGTAGGCCCCGAGCTGGCGGATCAGTGCCGGGCGGATCTCCTCCAGAATGTCATGACCGGTGAGCTGGCTGAGCAGGCCGCGCAGGGTCAGCTCGTCACCGACTCGCCCCAGCAAGGAATCGAGCAGCCTGGCCGCGGACTTGCGCATCAGGGTGTGCCCCAGTGGCTCATCGCCGCTGACCTGGTGGGCAGGCTCTGTGGCGTTGTTACCCAGTTCGCTCATCAGGCTTTCGGCCTGCTCCTGACTCAGGTCGGTCAGCTCCTCCGGATGGAGCAGGAAGTGCTGTAGCTCCAGTCGGGCCAGCGTCGCCTGCCACAACTCGCTCACCGCCTTGGGCTCGGCCTTGCGGCTGGTCATCAGGATGCGCTTGCGGTTTTCGTAGGCGACATCGTCGTGAAAACGGCTCAGGGCCGATCGCTCCTCTATCTGCCAGGTAAGCTGGCAGTTGGTCATCGCCTGGATCGGGTGGGTCATCGCGGCGATCACCACGTCGGCCTGGGTGAGGTGCAGGCCATTGGAATCAATCAGCACGGTCTGGTGGTCGAAGCGTTCATCCTCGGCCAGCACGGCGGCAAGGTCGTCCCGGGTAATACGCCCCGCCTGGTAATAGGTGCGGTACTCATCACCACTTTGGTAACCGTAGGCCCCGGTCAGCTTGCGGGCCGCCGCCAGCGCTTCGGGAAAATCGAGATGCTGGTAGCCGTGCAGGGTATTGTGGTGAACAAAGTCGCGAATCGGTGCCTGTGCCGGCAGTACCTGTTCAAGGTGTTCGATGGCGTGGTGGATGGCGTCGCGGATATTGTCGGGGGTATTGTGAGTCTCACTCATTCGATTAACCCCCGATGCCGACAAAGAGCTGGCCGAGTTGCGCCACCGAGGCATTCATTAAATTGAGCAGGGGGGCCGGTACAAAACCGATGAAGAGAGAGCCGAAGGTCAGCACCGAGGCGGCCAGCAGCTCGCTGCGGCGCAGGTCGGCGATGCCGTGCATCGGCTGGCGCACCGGGCCGGTAAAGAGGTGGCTGAGGGTGCGCACCGCATAGGCCGCGCTGATCAGCACACCGACGCTCAGCACCACCACCCACCAGCCCCAGCGCTGGAAGCCCCCCATCAGGGCATGCAGTTCGGCGATAAAGCTGGCGGTGCCGGGCATGCCGATGGCGGCAACAAAGGCGAGCGAGGTGAAGAGGGCGAAGCGCGGGGTGATGCGCACCAGCGAGCTGTAGTCGTTAATGTCGCGACTGCGGGTGCGCTCGTAGAGCAGGCCGATCAGCAGGAACAGCGTAGCGGCCACCATACCGTGGGCTACCATCTGCATTAGCGCACCGGTGAGGCCGATGGTGTTGAGGGTGGAGATGCCCAGCAGCACCACCCCCATGTGGCTTACCGAGGAGTAGGCGATCATCCGTTTAAGGTCACTCTGCCGCCACGCCAGCAGAGCACCGTAGAGAATCGCGATAATCGCCAGCGCCAGCAGCACACCCTGCATCTGCTGGGCGGCCAGCGGCAACATGGTGACGGCGCGAATCAGCCCGTAGGCCCCCATCTTTAACAGCACCCCCGAGAGCAGAATAGAGACCGGTGAGGGGGCCTCCACATGGGCCAGTGGCAGCCAGCCGTGCAGCGGGAAGATCGGCATCTTGACGCCAAAGCCGATGAGAAAGCCGAGGAAGATCAGCAGTTGTGTCTCGACCGGTAACGCGGCCGCCCCGGCCAGAATATCGGCATAGGCAAAGCTGTGGCTCCCGGCCTCATCGAACACCAGCAGCAGCGCCAGCAGCATAAACACCGAGCCGCCCATGGTGTAGAGCACGAAGTTGAGCGCGGCGCTCTGCCGCCCGCTGCCGCCCCAGCCGTTGATCAGGAAGAACAGCGGGATCAGGGTCAGCTCCCAGAAGACGTAAAACAGCAGCCAGTCCTGCGCCATGAAGACGCCAAGCATCGCCGTCTCCAGTAACAGGATGAGGGCGTAGTAGCCCCTGGAACGTTCGGTGATCGAGGCGGAGGCGAGGATGGCGATCAGGCTAAGCCCCGTGGCCAGTAACACCATGGGAAAGGAGATACCGTCGATACCGAGGGCAAAATTGCTGCCGAGGCGCGGATTCCACGGCACCGTCACGCTGAATTGCATGCTCGCCAGGGTGCTGTCAAAACGCCACAACAGCGAGCAGGCCAGCACCACGGCAAGCCCTGAGGCGGCAATGGTAATGCCTCGCAGCAGCGCGCGGTTGTCAGCGGGCAGCAGTGCGACGGTCAGTGCACCGAGTAATGGTGTTAGCAGCAGCAGTGTTAGGGTATGCATTACCCGTCGTTATCCCTGTCTCACTCGTTATTATGTTTCGTAGAAAGAGCTACCAAGAAACTACCATGAACCGCCGCAGCTGTCATGAGCCGCTATAAAAGGCGGCGGTAACACTTATCGCCGGGTGAAAAATCGTCTACTGTTGGTTAACCGTTACCAGTAAGAGTCATGCCATGAGTCACCCCTACGCCCACCCATCCTCGGAGGCCCTGCGTGCCCTGTTGCACGAAATCAAAACGATTGCGGTGGTCGGTCTCTCACCCAAGGCAACACGCCCAAGCCACCGTGTGGCCGCCTCGATGCAGGGGTTTGGTTACCGCATTATCCCGGTACGCCCGGCGGTTGATGAGGTGCTGGGTGAAACGGCCTATGCGGACCTCTATGCCCTGCCAGTCCGCCCTGATTTGGTCGATGTGTTTCGTGCCCCGGAGCATGTGATGCCGATCGTTGATGCCTGTATCGAACTGGGCATTAAGGCGATCTGGCTACAGGACGGGGTGATCAATGACGAGGCGGCGGAGAAGGCGGCCGCCACCGGGATCACGGTGGTGATGGACCGCTGTATCTACCGTGATTATGTCAGGCTAATGACTTAGGGAAGATAGCCCTGAAAACTGCGCCAGTTTAGTTACTGGAAAATTCCCCATCTACCGTCCACAGTTAGCTCATGCCATACACCATGAGGAGATTCACATGACTATCAGTAGAGAGAAACTCATTGTCGAGTTGAACAAGGATCTGGAGTGGGAATATGCCGCCGCCGTGCAGTATGTGCAACACGCCGCGGCACTGACGGGGGCTAAATATGATGCGATCAAGAAGGAGTTAACGATCCACTCACAGGAGGAGATGCAACATGCGGTAATGCTGGCCGAGCAGATCGACTTTCTCGGTGGTGTGCCGACCGTGGATGTCGAGCGCCGTGACATTGCCAGCGATGCCAGTGAGATGTTGCGGCAGGATCTGGCCGGTGAAGATAATGCCATTTCCCGCTACAAGGAACGTATCGCCCAGGCTGAGGCACTGCAGGAGTATGGTTTGCGCCGGGTTATCGAGGATATCCTGATTCAGGAGGAGGAGCACAAACGCGATCTACAGGATGCATTGGGCTGACGGCAATTATAAGTCGGGGATAGAGCCGCCATTCTACGACTGTACCCCCCCCTTAGTTTAAATATGTCACTCTCCCCCCAATAGAATGACGACTTATAATTTAACGATAAGAGGTGTCTTGATGACAAAATTAGTGACAATCGCATTACTCCTGCTGGGTCTCAGCAGCCTGAGTCATGCTGAGCCGCCGATGTTTGAGTTATCGGAGCAGTGCTCCGAAGATGTGATGGGGATGATTCGCTGCAAGGTGGTGGAAGATGTCGCGACGGAGGATGCCATCGCCTCGATGAAGCTTCGCGCCAACATGCTCAACTTTAAGCTGGTGAGTCATCTGCCGTTGTCCGAGCAGGTTAAGGCGATGGGGGGCGAGTCCAATCGCATGGAGATCTTTCAGTTCTGCGATGCCTTGATTGCGGCAAAGATGGTCAGCCACAGCCTGGCCTTTGCCGGTTATTTGCCATGCCGAATATCGCTGGTTGAAGACGATAAGGGGCAAGCCTGGCTGGTCACATTGGATATGGACAAGACCATGAGTGATGCCTCTTTGCCAACGGAGCTGAAAAGACTAGGGATGCAGGTGCGCAATAATATCTACTCCATCATTTCGGCCGGAGCGGAAGGGGACCTGTAAGGCACTGCGGCTGCGGTGTTAGTGCCGCAACCGTGGTTTGCCACCACCCGGGGCGGGTGGTGGCAGGGGTTAACATTAGTGCCTATTGATTCTCCACACTCTCCAGTTGGGTGACATTGTCGGGGCCGGCGATCACCTCTTCCATCGCCTCGACCCTGCCCTTGCAAGCTAGAATCACCTGCTCCTTGTTACGCGCCAGGATCAGACCAAACTCCTCGGCCTTCAGCTCGTCGATGTCGGGGACGACCTGCTCTAGAAGGCGGGTAAAGACATCTCCCAGCTCCAACATCTTGTCGTGGGCATCGGCGGCCTTCTTGTCGTCAAACATGGCACCGTCCCGGTCGCACTTCCACATTGCAATTACAGCCATTGGTCATATCCTCATTTATCCTGATTGATTAAAGGGCACCTCTAAATATTCATGAGCACGCATCTTGAACGCTCATATCCGCGCTATCTGCGTTGCTAATCTTCGCAATAGCCAGCTATTACGTGCGATTTGCGCCTTGTTAGCACGAATCTGAGTGCCCAATCTGCTGCACTCAGAATAATAAGAGGGGCCCTGAGTTACACGTTGTTAATAGCGTCGTAGCAGGCTGAGCAGCACACCCTGGATCTGTACCTGCTCTGCCGCATAGGTCATCGGTGGCATCGCGCTGTTCTCGGCGATCAGCGTCACGCTGCCATCGTGGTTATTCTGTAGCCGCTTCAGGGTGGCCTCGGCATCGTTGATCAGGGCGACCACGATCTCGCCATTACGGGCGTTGTCGCGCTTTTCGATCACCACCAGATCACCGTCCATGATCCCCGCCTCGATCATCGACTCGCCCTTTACGGTGAGCGCGTAGCAGGGATGTTTGCTGAGCAGAAACTCGGGCAGCGGCAGAAACTCCGGCTGTGCCAGCGCCTCGATAGGACGCCCCGCGGCGATAGCCCCCATATGCGGGATCCCCGTGTCGGCCTGTTGCCACTCCACCAGACGGATCCCCTGACGCCCCTCCATCGGCTCGACCAGCCCCGCCTCGATCAGCGCCTGAATATGTTTGTGTAGCGAGCCGCGTGAGCTTAACCCCAGCTGCTGGCACAGCTCATCATAGGTGGGGGGATGGGCGAAGCGCTCCGCATTCTCATGCAGGTAGTCGTATATATCCTGTTGGCGGCGGGTCAGCTTCATGGGGTTTCGTCTGTTTTCCAATTGTTCTCCATGCTAACACGGGAGAGAACACAAAGAGAACCCCTTTGTTACCAGCGCATCATTGGCAGCGGATTCCACGGGCGTGATAACAGCTCACGCCCGGTGCGGCACAGAAGGGAGGGGTGAAAAGCCCGGGTTGCGGAAGGCGGAAGGTTTCAATCCACCCGCTTAAGCCGCCGTGCCGTACACGATCAAGTGGCGGTCACTGACGATCTCGACCTTTAACCCCGTAAGTCCGGCCTGTTGTAGCTGGGTCTCGACCTCATCAGGGGTATAGGCGGCATGTAGCGAGTTGTTAAAGTCCTGCTGTAGGACGGCGGGTTCATTGCTGGCGTGCAGCCGGGTCAGGGCATCGGCCTCTTCTGCTGAGGCCGGGCGCATCAGGTCCATTACGAAGATCGGCGCGCCGGGGGCGGCAAACTGTTTAATGCTCTGCCACAGCACATTCGGGTCTTTGAGGTGGTGCAGCAGGCTGTTACAGATGATGGCGCTGTACTGCTCTTTGGGCAGGTTCTCTGCTGGCAGGGTGCGTTTGAACAGGCGGATCTGTTCGTGCAGCCGCACCGCGTCGATGTTGATGCGGGCGAAGTGCAGCATCGCCTCGGAGCCGTCGATGCCGTGCATGCGCATCTTCGGGAAGGCGGCGGCAAAGCGTTGTGAGATATCGGCGGTACCGCAACCAAGGTCCAGCACCAGGCAGTCAAACTCCTCGCCGGGAAAGTGCTGCTTCACCAGTTCAATAAAGTGGTTGTGCGGCTGCTCGAAGTCGGCGAAGGCGTAGGCGCGTGCCTGCTCCATGTCCTCCATTAGTTCCGGCTCGGCGGTGCGCGACAGGCTCATTGCGGCAACACCTTCTCACCGGCGATCAGCTGGGCAAAGGTTTCACGCTCGCGGATCACGTGCACCTTGTCGCCGTCGGCCATTAACTCCACGGCGCGCGGTCGTGAGTTGTAGTTGGAGCTCATGGTGAAGCCGTAGGCTCCGGCGGAGCGTACCGCCAGCAGGTCGCCCTCTTTGAGCGCCAGTTCGCGATCCTTGCCGAGAAAGTCACCGGTCTCGCAGATGGGGCCGACCACATCGTAGTGTTGCGGCGTGACATCATCGCGTGGCTCAACCGGGATGATCTTCATCCACGACTGATAGAGCGCCGGGCGCATCAGGTCGTTCATCGCCGCATCGATAATGGCGAAATTCTTATCCTCGTTGTGCTTGAGGTATTCAACGCGGGTGAGCAGCACCCCGGCGTTGCCGACGATGGCGCGTCCCGGCTCGATGATCACCTTAAGGTCGCGTCCTGCCAGCTTGTCGAGTAGCGGTGCGGCGTAGTCACCGGGCAGCGGCGGGGTCTCGTCGTTGTAGGTGATGCCGAGGCCGCCACCGAGGTCGATGTGGGAGAGGGCGATCCCCTGGTCGTTCAGCTGGTCGATGAGCTGTAGCACCCGCTCCAGGGCATCGACAAAGGGTTTCACCTCGGTGAGCTGTGAGCCGATGTGGCAGTCGACACCGATCACATTGAGGTTGCTCATCTCCGCGGCACGGGCGTAGACGCCGGGGGCATCGCTGATGGCGATGCCAAACTTGTTCTCTTTCAGGCCGGTGGAGATATAGGGGTGGGTCTTGGCATCGACATCGGGATTGACGCGCAGCGACACCGGCGCGCTAACCCCCATCATCTCGGCCACCGCATTGATGCGCTCCAGCTCCGACTCCGACTCGACATTAAAGCAGTGGATCCCCAGTTCCAGCGCCCGCTGGATCTCTTCGGCCTTTTTGCCGACGCCGGAGAAGACCACCCTGGCAGGGTCACCACCGGCCGCCGCCACCCGCTCCAGCTCGCCCCCGGAGACGATGTCGAAACCGGAGCCGAGGCGTGCCATCAGGTTGAGCACCGCCAGATTGGAGTTGGCCTTCACCGCGTAGCAGACCAGGTGGTCGACCCCGCTTAGTGCCGCATCAAAGGCCAGCCAGTGGCGTTCAATGGTGGCGCGGGAGTAGACGTAGGCGGGGGTGCCGTACTGTTCTGCCAGCTCGTCTAGCGGCAGTTGTTCGGCGCAGAGACGCCCGTCGTGATAATTGAAGTAGTCCATGCGCTTACTTGTCTTCTGTCTGTTGTTGTTCGGGGGCGGGCAGGTAGAGATCGCCCTTGGAGCCGCAGCCTGAGAGCATGCTGACTACACCCAGCACGGCGATCACCGCCCATAGTGTGTATTGTGCCCAGCAGATGCGCATTACGACTCTCCTCAAAATATGATTCAGTTAGTGCAGTTGATTATAAGGTGTTGTTAATATATTTACTAAAGCAGTTAACTATTCAGGCGGTAAACCACATGAATGAGAGTGAATTTCACCAGCGGGTCGATGCGATGTTGCTCGCCATCGAAGAGGCCATCGATGACAGCGGCGCCGACCTCGACTACGAAAATGCCGCCGGTATCCTTACCCTGGAGCTGGAGAACGGCAGCCAGATCATCATCAACCGCCAGACCCCGGTGAAGCAGCTGTGGCTGGCGGTACGAAGCGGCGGCTATCACTTCGACTGGAGCGACGAGGCCGGCGGCTGGGTGCGCGACAGCGATGGTGCGGATTTTGTCGGCATGCTCAATCAGGCACTGATCGACCAGGGGGGAGAGGCACTGGAGCTTTCGTAAAAAGGCCGCCCCGGTTTTACGAATCCGCCTTACGCCACACCAACATGCGGTTATTCGCCGGCATCGCAAAGTCGCGGTGGGGTCGCAGGCCGTTAGCGGCGGCACAGCGCTGCATCGCCTCCACATCACGAATGCCGCTGAGCGGGTCGCGCTGACGCAACCAGCCATCGAAGCGGGCGTTGCCCTCGGTGCTGTAGCGCCCTTTGTAGTTAAAGGGGCCATAGAGGATAAAGAGTCCCCCTTCATTTAACACCGCCGCGACGCCGCTAAACATCGCCTCCACCGCCTGCCAGCTCATGATGTGGGCGGTATTGGCGCTGAATACCGCATCGAATCCCGGCCCTACCGGCCATGGCTGCAGCACGTCCAGCCGCAGCGGTGGTTGGATATTGCTCGCCCCCTCGTCGCTCAGCCAGGCACGAATGGCGGGGAGGTTCTCCCGGCGGTCCGAGGTCTGCCACTGCAGTTGTGGAAATTCGGGGGCGAAGTAGACCGCGTGCTGACCGGTACCGCTACCCAGTTCCAGCAGGGTGCTGCGCCCCGGCAACAGCTGTCGCAACACGGTGAGGATGGGGCGGCGGTTCTCGATACAGGATTCGGCAATCGGTTTCATACACACTTCATCTTTGGTCTGGGCTATCATCACAGTGCGGTCTTTTATGACCTATATCAATGTTAGTTTATAAGGTGCCGCTAATATGGCGTCATTAACCGAAATGCTGGATGACTATGCGCACGATCACCCCACTACTGTTTATTGTCACACTGCTTTTTAGCCGTGTCGCCTCTGCGGCCCCCGATGGTGCCCGCCTCTATGAACTCAACTGTTCCGCCTGTCATGGCCTGAACGGTGAGGGGGGCGTAGGTGTGCCTTTGGCGCTGCCCGCCTTTCTTAACTCGGTGGATGATCATTTTCTCTTTACCACCATCCGTGAGGGGCGTCCCGGACGGGTGATGCCTGCCCACCCCTCTCTGAGCGATGCCCAGGTGAGGGCGATTGTCAGCCACCTGAAAAGCTGGATACCCAAGGGGCAGAAAGAGGTCGCTAAAGAGTATGCGCCAGTCAAGGGTGACCCGGCGCGCGGTAAGGTACTTTACGGCGGTTACTGTGCCAGCTGCCACGGTGACAACGGCCAGGGGGGGCACGGCACCGGGGTTACCTTTTCGCGACCACGAGAGCTGGCGATCATGCCGCCGGCCCTGAATAATCCGGGGTTTCTCAAGGCGGCCAGTGACCAGATGATCAAGCGCACCCTGATGGAGGGGCGCAGGGGAACACCGATGCGCTCCTACCTCACCCTGGGGTTGAACGAGCAGAACATCGACGACATCGTCAGCTATGTACGCAGTTTCGAGACGACCCCCATCCACTGGCACTTTGCCGAGATCGAAGAGCCGGTGCTGATGCTCGAATCCGACTATTCGCTGGAAGAGACGGTGGCGAACGTGAAGCGTGCCGCCATCGGCAAAAACTTCCGTATCATTCGCGTGCAGAATCTGGAGGAGGGGCTCTTCCCCGAAGCGCAGCAGAATAAAAAGCAGGTGGTGATCTACTTCTGTAACTTCGGCTTTATCAACAAGGCCCTCAGTCTCGACCCGCGCATCGGCCTCTTTATGCCGTGCCGTGTCACGGTGGTGGAAGAGAACGATCAGGTCTATATGATGGCGATCAATCCGCGCTACCTCAGCCGTGTCTATAACAACGCCGAGCTGGATCAATCCTGCACCGAAATGTTTAACATTTACACCGAGATCATGGAGGAGGCGTCGTTATGATCACTCTAAGCAGAGTAGTGAGTAGCTGCGCGCTACTACTGATGATCGCACTCTCCTCTTCGCTACAGGCGGGGAATGATCGACTGCTAATGATGCGATCCGCACAGAGTTTTCCCGAGACCATGCTGGCGCTGCAAAGAACCCTCGGCGAATACGGTTATACCGTGTCGCGGGTACAGCGTGTCGATATCGGCCTGACCAGCAGCGGCTTTGCCACCGACAAATATCGCATCGTCTTTTTTGGCAAGCCCGAAGAGGTGCGCCGGCTCAGCACGCAGTACCCGCAACTCATCCCCTACCTGCCGCTCAAGATCACCCTGTTCGCCGAGCAGGAGGAGACCCTGCTCACCACCTTTGACCCGGAGCTGCTCACCGCGCTGGCTACCGATGAAGAGTTTCGTAGCCAGACCATGCGCTGGCGTAGCGACATCATCGCCATCTTTGATGAGTTGCGGGAGTGAGGGCAGGCGTAATACATTTCTAAAAGCGCCGTAAATAACCGGCATCAACATTGAGTCAGTAAATGTCGAAAAAGAAATTATTCATCAGCCACGCGGAAAAGGATAAAGCGTTGGCGCAGGCCGTGGTTGAGTTGCTGCAAGCCGGAACAAAACTTAAGCCTGCAGATATTGTCTCCTCCTCACTGGTGGAGAGGGGAGCACCCGATAATCAAGATTTTGGCTCATATATCGAGTCGCAAATTCAACGCCCCGCCGCCGCCATCGTGTTACTGAGCACCAACTATTTTGCCAACAGGTATAGCCTGTGTGAGATGGGTGCCGTTCTGGCGCTCACACCCAACATCCTCCCACTGCTGGTGCCGCCGCTGACACAAAAGCATCTACAAGGTGTTTTTATGGCCAGCCAGGTCGACAACATTGACAATACGGATGACCTGAACCAGTTCGTCGCCAAGCTTCAAAGACACCTTGACCTCGGTGATTTAAATTTGCAGCAGTGGGCGATGAAAAAGAAGCAGTTTCTGGCGGGACTGCCATCCATTCTGGATATGCGTCCGTCAGCTAAGTAATTTAGCTCTGGGCAATGGCCGCTGACAGACCCTGGGCTTCCTAAACTAGCGAGTACGGTAACTGAGATGGCAGGCCGTGCAGGAGGACATCACTTTCTGTAAGGCGGCATAAATCCTGTTCTGCTCCCCACTCCTGGCCGATTCTGCAAAGTCACTCGCCGCTTCATGCATGGCCCAGCCGATCTGTCTCATCTCCAGTGGCATAAACCTTCCCGGCCCCATCCCGGTTTCCCGGTGTTTACCCATTGAACTCTTTCCCATCCGTTTTTCGGCAACCTCTGCTGCCTGCGTAAAATCTTTGCTTGCGAGGTAACCTAAGACCTCACTTAGGGCTGCCAGATGGTCCTGCATGTCTTGTCGCATCAGCTGCTGCGCCTGCCCTGGCATCTCCACCAACTGGCGATAGTCTTCCGGCGGCGTCGGTTGCCCTGTATTGCTCGTTGCGGCAGCTGCAACAGCCCCTGAGCAGAGGAGGAGGGCAGAGGTGATAATGCCGTATTTGAAATTCTTCATGAGTTACCTTCAGGATAAAATTTAGAAAAGACTATTGGTCATGTATGAATATATATCACCCACGGGGTTGTGCCATCGTCATGAGGAAATTAGACCCTGTATGTTGTGGTGGTAATGCGTGGCTGCTAATGATGAAGAGGTGATATGCCACGCTAAGGGATTGAAGAGTGACTCTCTTGATAAAACCTTCGCTATGAACTCATAATGAAGCCGCTCATAAGGAAACAGGCGGGTGACCGGGTTCTGTCATGATAAATGTGTGACGGCATGCTCTAGCCTGACTTACGTCTACTAACAGGTGCTTAGAAATATCCTATGAATTATAAAATCATTTTCACCCTTATTGCTGTTTCCCTCTCTTCAACCGGCTACACGGGCTGGCTGGAAGACCTGGCCAGTAGTGGCGAGGAGATACAGAAAAAAATACAGGGCCTTGATCAAGAGGAGATTACTGGTGTCAGCAGCACACTCAGTAATGGCGATATTGTTGCGGGATTAAAACAGGCGCTGAAGAAAGGTGCTGGTTATGCGGTGAATAATCTGGGTAAGGCGGACGGCTTTCTGGGTAACCCCGAGGTCAAAATACCGATGCCTGAGAATCTGCAACGGGTGGAATCGCTGTTGCGCCAGACGGGTAACGACAAATACGCCGATGAGTTTGTTACCACCATGAATCGTGCGGCTGAATCAGCCGTGCCATTAACCCTGAGTGTTATCAAGAAGAGCGTCACCAATATGACGATTGACGATGCCAACCGGATCCTTCAGGGGCCTGACGATGCCGCGACTCAGTATCTTAAAAAAACAGGTGGCAGCACACTGAGTGCGAAAATTGCACCAATTGTGAAGGATGCGACTGCTAAGAGTGGTGTTACCTCAACGTATAAAAACATGATCGGTAAACTGGGTGTGGCCGGTAACTATCTGAATCTGGATGATTACGATATAGATAGCTATATCACGGAGAAAACCATGTCGGGCCTGTTTACCATGATCGCAGAAGAAGAGAAGAAGATTCGCGATAATCCTGCAGCAAGAACCACCGAGATTTTGAAGAAGGTATTTGGTAGTAATTGAATCTGGTAGACACAAAATGATTCGCTACCGTGAAGTGGTTGCAGGAAACTTTTCCGGTAAATAGCAGATATCATATTCAATGCAAATGTTTCACACGACAGCGGCACGTCATTGATAGGCCCGTCTGCTTAGCAGCCATCCAACGGTTAATGGTTTGTCAGCGACAGCACCGCGAATAGGAACCAATCTATGTGCCCAGCAACAGTGTTACCGCATAGAGCAGGGTGAGAACGATGATCAAGCCACCGACCGGCGGCACCACCTTTTGCAGCAGGACAAAGCCGCGCGGTGTCGGGCGCGAGGCAAAGCGCTTGCCGATGCTGCGCGGGTAGAAGTAGAGAAAGTAGATGCCTACCGCCAGGTTGATCAGGATGGAAACGCTGTCGCCAATGCTCATGGTTGCTCCTGTGTGTGGCTGATGATCTGGTCGAGGCGGATCTCAAGAGTGTTTTCCTCGCGGTCTTCGGCGATCAGGTATTCGCAGTGGTTTCGGGTCTGCAGGTCTTTGGCGATAAGCGATGCGTTGTGCGTAGCGCCGTCCTCGTCGCGCCATGTAATCAGCAGCGGCGTGCGGTGCAGGATCGCCACTTCGTACTCGGAGTAAAGGCCGCAGGGGATCGGGGTGTAGTCGCCACCGCTCATGCCCCCTCCTCGGGTAGAAATAGACCCAGCAGGCTATTCAGGTAGTCACGCCCGCGTGTGGTGGGGACGATGCGCTGGTGACTCCAGTGGATCAGCCCCAGCTCCTCGGCCCTTTGCAGCGGGGCCTGCGCCGCGCTTAGCGGCAGCCCGGTGTTGGCGGCGAACAGTTCGCACTCAAAGCCATCGACCAGTCGTAGCGCATTCATCATAAATTCCAGCACCAGATCGTCGCGGGCAATGTCGTTGTGACCGGCGATCATCGCCGCACCATCCACCGCTGCCAGCCACTCGCGCGGGTGGCGTTTTTTCCAAGTACGCTCGATGCGCCCGCTGGCGCAGTGGGTGATCTTGCCGTGGGCACCGGGGCCGATACCGAGGTAGTCGCCAAAGCGCCAGTAGTTCAGGTTGTGGCGGCAGCGTAGACCATCGCGGGCGTAGGCCGAGACCTCATACTGGCCATAGCCTGCCTCCGCCAGCAGCGCCTGCCCGGCGGACTGAATCGCCCACAGCGCCTCCTCTTCGGGCAGTACCGGCGGGGCGTGGGCAAAGGCGGTGTTGAGCTCGATGGTGAGCTGATACCAGGAGAGGTGGCTGGGGGCGAGGGCGATGGTCTGGCGCAGGTCGGCCTCGGCGCTGGCGGCATCCTGCCCCGGTAGGCCGAACATCAGATCGAGATTAAGGTTATCGAAACCGGCAGTGCGGGCCGACTCGGCGGCGGCAATGGCCTCGCGCCCGGAGTGGATGCGCCCCAGTGCCTGCAGGGCGGCATCGTCAAAGCTCTGTATGCCGATGGAGAGGCGGTTCACCCCGGCCTGGCGAAAGGCGCTAAAGCGTCCCTGCTCGACGGTACCGGGATTGGCCTCCAGGGTGATCTCGCACTCGGGGGTGAGGGGCAGCAGTGAGCGCAGTTGCGACAGCAGGCGATCCAGCCCCTCGGGGGAGATCAGGCTGGGGGTGCCGCCGCCAAAAAAGATCGATGAGACCTGACGGCCCCATACCGCAGGCAGGTGCTGCTCCAGGTCGCGCAGCAGCGCCGCGATGTAGTCGGCCTCGGCGATCTCCCCGTTGAGCTGGTGCGAGTTGAAGTCGCAGTAAGGGCACTTGCGCACGCACCAGGGGTAGTGAATGTAGAGCGAGAGCGGCGGTGGTGCCGTGAGGTTGAGCATCGGCGGCGGTTTATTTCTGGCGCATGGCCGCGAGCAGCTTGCTTAGCGCCTGGCCGCGGTGGCTCAGGCGGTTTTTCACCTCGGCGCCCAGCTGGGCGGCGGTGCAGTCATGTTGCGGGACAAAAAATACCGGGTCATAACCGAAGCCGTTCTCCCCCTGTGGTGCGGTGGTGATCCGTCCCTCCCAGGTGCCCTGGCAGATGATCGGTGTCGGGTCTTTGTCGTGCTCCATTAACACTAGCAGGCATTGAAAGCGCGCGCTGCGTTCGGCCTCGGCCACCCCCTCGATCTCCTGCAACAGCTTGGTTAAATTCTCTTGATCCGAGGCCCCGACGCGGGCATAACGCGCCGAGTAGATACCGGGTGCCCCCTTCAGCGCATCCACCTCCAGCCCGGAGTCATCGGCGATGGCGGGCAGGCCGGTGTGGGCCGCCGCATTGCGCGCCTTAAGGATGGCGTTTTCGACAAAGGTAAGTCCGGTCTCCTCGACCTCTTCCACTCCGAACTCGGTCTGTGGCACCACCTCGACACCGATCCCGGCGAACAGCTGGTTAAATTCACGCACCTTGCCCCTGTTGCCACTGGCCAGAACGATCTTCTTCATTACAATTCCCTCCAGCTATCGTCAGTCAGCGCCTCGCGCTGATAATCGAGTAATTCATGGATCCCCTTCTCGGCCAGGGCCAGCATCGCATCCAGCTCCTCGCGCTTAAATGCATGTCCCTCGGCGGTGCCCTGTAGCTCGATAAAGGCCCCACTGTCGTTCATCACGACATTCATGTCGGTCTCGGCGTTGGAGTCCTCCGGGTAGTCGAGGTCCAGTACCGGCGTACCCTCATAGATGCCGACCGAGACCGAGGCGACCTGCCCCAGCAGCGGCTCCTTCTTCAGCCCCTGGGTTTTCTTGATATGGGTAATGGCATCGGCCAATGCAACATAGCCGCCGGTAATCGAGGCGGTGCGAGTGCCGCCGTCGGCCTGGATCACATCGCAATCGACGGTAATGGAGCGTTCGCCCAGCGCCTTGAGGTCAACCACCGCCCGCAGCGAGCGGGCGATCAGCCGCTGGATCTCCATGGTGCGCCCCCCCTGCTTACCGTGGGCCGCCTCACGCCCCATGCGATTGCCGGTGGCACGCGGCAGCATGCCGTATTCGGCATTCACCCAGCCCTGTCCCTTGCCGCGCAGAAAGTGCGGGATCCGCTCCTCCACCGTGGCGGTACAGATCACCCTGGTATCGCCAAATTCCACCAGCACCGAACCCTCGGCATGCTTGGTGTAGTTGCGGGTAATACGGATTTCACGCAGTTCATCGGGCTGACGACCACTTGGGCGCATGGGTGACTACCTTTATAGATTGGATGACGGGGCAGGTATTGTAGCGGAGCCGACGGTGGGGGGCGAATGGCGGAGTGGGGGAGGCTGTCCAGCCGACAGAACACTCGTTTTTGCTTACCGATTTCTACCCTCCCAGCATCCCCTTCAAATTCGCCAGGTGCGCACGCCCGCGCTGCTGTCGCTCCTCCTCTGGAACCTCGATCCCCTTGCCCTCCCAGTTGAGGTCATCCTCCGGTAGCTCGGCGAGAAAGCGGCTCGGTTCGCAGCGCACCAGCTCGCCGGCACGGCGGCGTTTGGCGGCGAGGGTCATGGTGAGGGTGCGCTGGGCGCGGGTGATACCGACGTAGGCGAGGCGGCGCTCCTCTTCGATGTTGTCCTCCTCGATGGAGACGCGGTGGGGCAGCAACTCCTCCTCCATGCCGGTAAGAAAGACGTGGGGGAACTCCAGCCCCTTGGAGGCGTGTAGCGTCATCATGCGCACGCTGTCGCCATCCTCCTCTTCGTTCTGCCGCTCCATGATGTCCATCAGGCTCATCTTGGCGACCATTTCGGTCAGCCCGCTGGTGTCGTTCTCCTCATCCTCGGCCATGCGCGCCAGCCAGGCGAGCAGCTCCTCGACATTGCCCATGCGTCGCTCGGCCTGCTTCAGGTCCTTGCTGGAGTCGTTGAGCCAGCTCTGGTAGTCGATGTCGCGCACCAGGTCGCGGGCCGCCCTGACCGGGTCGCCACGACGGCCGCGGTCGCCGATATCGACGATCCAGTGGGTGAAGCGGGAGAGGCGCTCCATCGCCCGTTCGCTGAGTTTTTCGCGCAGCCCCATCTCGAAGCTGGCGGCGAACAGGCTGATGCCGCGCATGGTGGCGTAGCTGCCGAGCTTTTCGATGGTGGCGGTCCCCAGCTCGCGCCTTGGGGTGTTGACCACGCGCAGGAAGGCGGTGTCGTCGTCCGGGTTCACCAGCAGGCGCAGGTAGGCCATGATGTCTTTCACCTCGGTGTGCGAGAAGAAGGAGGTGCCGCCGGAGAGCGCGTAGGGGATGCGGTTCTCGCGCAGTATCTTCTCGAACAGCCGCGACTGGTGGTTGCCGCGATAGAGGATGGCAAAGTCGCTGTAGTCGGCCTTGTGCTGCAGCCGGTGGTGGATGATGGCGGAGGCGACCTTCAGTGCCTCGTCCTGCTCGTCGGCGGCGACCACTACCTTGAGGGGATCGCCGTAGCCCAGCTCGCTCCACAGCTTTTTTTCAAAGACGTGGGGGTTGTGATCGATCAACTGGTTGGCGGCCTTGAGGATGCGCCCCATGGAGCGGTAGTTCTGCTCCAGCTTGATCACCTTGAGGCCGGGGAAATCCTTGCTCAACAGGGCGAGATTTTCCGGCTGCGCGCCGCGCCAGGCGTAGATCGACTGATCGTCATCGCCGACCACGGTGAGTCGGCTGTTAAGCCCCACCAGCAGCTGCACCAGCCGGTACTGGGTGGCATTGGTGTCCTGGTACTCATCCACCAGCAGGTAACGTACCCGATCCTGCCAGCGCTCCAGCACCCCGGGGTGCTGCTCGAACAGCAATACCGGCAGCATAATGAGGTCATCGAAATCGACCGCGTTATAGGCCTTGAGGTGGCGGTTGTACCCCTCATAGAGGGTGGCGGCGGCGTGGGCCAGTGCATCCTCGGCAGTGGCGAGGGCCTGTGCCGGGGTGACGAAGGCATTCTTCCAGTTGGAGATGTGACGCTGCACCTCCTTTTCCATATCCTCACCGGCGTCCTCCTTTCGCAGCAGTTCGCGCAGCAGTGCGGCGCTGTCGTGGGCATCGAAGATGGAGAAGCCGGGTTTGTAGCCGAGGGTGGCCAGCTCGCGGCGTATGATATCCAGCCCCAGGGTGTGGAAGGTGGAGACGCGCAGCCCCCGCCCCTCCTTGCCCTGCAACAGCTGGCTGACCCGCTCCTTCATCTCGCGCGCCGCCTTGTTGGTAAAGGTGACGGCGGCGATGTGTTGCGCGGGGATGCCGCAGTTCTGGATCAGGTGGGCGATCTTCTGGGTGATCACCCGCGTCTTGCCCGAGCCGGCACCTGCCAGCACCAGCAGGGGGCCGTCGATATAGCGAACCGCTTCGCGTTGTCGGGGGTTGAGATCGGACACAGGAAAAAGAGTCTTAATAAACAGGAGGCGCATTGTAACAGGCCGTGGAGTGTGAAACAGTGCCTTTACCGCGGAGGGAGTTTGCGTCATGCTGTGGGACTAATCTACATATCTATTATGGAATTATCCGTGCGCAGAGATCACCACATCGGCAATCGAAACTGGAGTAAGCGGCCGTTATTCGCTTCGCGCCGGCGCCGCTATGTCCACTGGTGGTTGCTACTGGCACTGGTGCTCATTGGTGTGGTGCTGTTTCTCTTTCCCAACTTAGTTAACGCCCTGCTCGCCCCGCTTTTCGTCTGAATTTTATCCTGTCGGCTGGCGATCCAGTTTGCGGTAGCCTATTGCCTCACTCAGATGTTTCACCCCAATCTCGTCCACCCCTTCAAGATCGGCGATGGTACGCGCCAGCCGTAAAATGCGCTGATGGGCTCGTGCTGAGAGGCCCAGCTGTTCGGTAGCCTGCTCCAGCAGTTGCCCCTCGCTGGGCTGCAGGGCACAGAAGCGGCTTAACTCACGATTCTCAAGTCGGCTATTGGCCTTACCCCGTAAGCTTACCTGTCGCTGGCGGCAGCGGCTGACCCGTGTGCGCACGGTGGCGCTATCTTCCATTTGTTGTTTCTGCTGCAGGATCCCTTTGGGTAAGGGGGGCACCTCCACATGCATATCGATTCTGTCGAGAAACAGGATCCCCTGATGGGCCAGCGATATCTCCCCAGGGCGCGGGTTGCTGCCGCCACCCACCAGCGCCACCGCCGAGGTGGTGTGGTGGGGAGCCCGGTAGGGGTGGCGGCCCCAGTTCTGCGCCCCAAAGCCCTGCCCGCTAACCGAGGCGATCACCGCACTCTCGACAGCTTCATCCTCGCTCATTGGCGGCAGAATGCCGGGCAGGTGGCTTGCCAGCATCGTCTTGCCGGTGCCGGGCGGTCCGTAGAACAACACGCTGTGATTACCGGCGGCGGCGATCTCCAGTGCCCTTCTGGCCTGGTGCTGACCATAGACCTCGGCCAGATCCGGATAGTGCGGTGTTGTGGTGCTCTGTGGGGGAGGCTCGGCAAAGGGCAGTGCCCGCTGGCCGTGCAGGTGGGCACAGATCTCCAGCAGGTGACGGGCGGGTTGTACCGCAGCATCGCTGATCAGGGCCGCCTCCTCAGCGTTTTGCTGCGGCAGGACCAGGGTCCGTCCCGCCTGCTTTGCCGCGAGCGCCACCGGCAGTGCCCCGCGTATTGCGCGTAACTCACCGGAGAGGGCCAGCTCGCCGATGAACTCATACTGCTCGAGCTTGTCGCTGGGTAGTTGCCCCGAGGCGGCAAGAATGCCTAGGGCAATGGGCAGGTCGAAGCGCCCCCCTCCTTGGGCAGGTCGGCGGGGGCAAGATTGACGGTGATACGGCGGGCGGGGAATTCAAACTGCGCATTCTGCAGCGCGGCGCGCCCCCTGTCCTTGCTCTCTTTTACCACCGCCTCGGGCAGGCCGACGATATTGAGCACCGGCAGGCCGTTGGCCAGGTGTACCTCAACGGTAACCGGTGGGGCCTGAATGCCTACAGCGGCGCGGGTGTGTATGGTGGCAAGCGACATGAGGTTCCTTCCATGAAATGAGCTGTTTTTCCATCATACTGATAGCACTCACGTGAGACTAGCCCGATTTGCCATAGGCGACAATGCTGTGCTCCAGATTAAATACCTGACCAAACAAGTATGGAATATGGAAAAGTGTGACGGAGTTCACAGTTTTGTTGTGAAATAGTGAGTAGATTAATAACCGTGAAATGCACTCAGGTATTTCGCGCTTGTTTTGAAAAGGGCACACCTGGCCGAAAGGCCTGGTTCGCAAAGTTACCGGTCTAAGGGGCATGACCCTACGACAGCGGGACTGCCAGAACAGTGTCACTGCACGGGTTGCAGTGGAAGAAGAATATCATGTTGCTGATGTGACGTGGTAGCAGCTTGCATACGGGCAGAATAACAGTAACCGTTGCCTCCTGCTTTATTGTTGCACCATGGTGTAACCACTCTCCTGGCCGTCTCCCTGCTCGATCTTAGATGCAGACCGTAAACCTGCGTGTCCCCCCGCGCTCCTGCCGGGTGGTGATGAGCTGTGCTCCCCTTTTCTGCCACAGCGAATGATTTTTGGAGGGGAACTGATGAATGCCGTTACACAAATTGAGGGCGATGCGCGCACTGCAGGCGTCGACTATTTCGACCCGGATGATTACCTCATCAACACGTTGCGTCGCGCCACCGCCAACCGGCAGGACATTCACCTTGAGGTAGAGGGGCTGGGTGAGCTGGTGATGCTGAGCGTTCGCGGCGAATACTTTGCCTATGTTGGCGATATGGCGGCCTTCATCACCGCCCCACAGGCGAAGACCCGGCTGACCATTCTTGCAGCCGGCGACCACCGTATCCCCGAGTCCACACAGATCGGGCGCAATATTGATGAGCTGATGTGGCAGGCGGCCTTTTATGCCTCGCAGGGACGGCTGATGCAGGGCTGTTACCGCGACGATGTGGTGGAGCTTGAATTATGGCCGAACCTGAGCCGGCTGCCGCATGGCCCCAATGCGATGCGTATCGCGGCGCTACTGTCGCGCCATCCCACCTCGATCTTTTTCGCCGCCCGGTTGCTGAAGCTGGAGCCAGCAGAGCTCTATGAGTTCTACAGCGCGGCACGTGCCGCCGGCTTTGCCCGTGCGATCAACCGCACACCGGAGGAGCCGAAGCTGGAGCCGCACCGTAACCAGAGCCTGCTCTCTTCATTAATGAAAAAGATCGCTGGTCTGTAGGAGTTAAGAGATGGAACACAAGATTATTTTTGCCGGACCAGTGGGTGCCGGCAAGACCACCGCCATCAACAGCATTAGCGATATCCCGGTGGTGCAGACTGAGGCCAAGGCCACCGACGAGGTGGCGCTACGCAAGGCGAACACCACGGTGGCGATGGACTACGGCACGCTGGCGCTGGATGGCGGCGCCAAGATTCACCTCTACGGTACCCCGGGACAGGAACGCTTCAGTTTCATGTGGGATATCCTCACCATCGGCGGGTTGGGACTGGTGCTGCTCATCGACAATGCCCGCGAGGACCCGCTGGCGGACCTGGAGTTCTACCTTAAGGCCTTCAAGGGCTTCATCGGCAAGAGTGCGGTGGCGATCGGGGTGACGCGGATGGATGCCAAGCCGCGACCGGGGATCTACTCCTTCCATACCAAGCTCAAAGAGCTGGGGATCAAGGCACCGGTATTCGAGGTGGATGCGCGTGAACGCGAGGATGTGAAGTTCCTGGTGACGGGGATGCTCGCCATGCTTGACCCCGGTGTCAGGCGCTAGGCGCGGGGATATGACCATGCAGACGGATGCCGTGTTGTCGTTGCAGGGATTTGGGGTCGCCTTCGGTGAGAAGGTGGTGCTGTCGAGTGTCGACCTGCAGGTACCGGAGCGGCAGATCACCGTGCTGCTCGGTCCCAGTGGTACCGGCAAATCGACCCTGCTGCGCACCCTGGCCGGCTTTAATGATGCCAACCCCAGCCTGCGCAGCTGGGGCCATGCCCTCTATGAGGGACGTCCCGTTAGCGAGGGCGAGGCACCGGCACTGGTGTCGCAGAGTGCGCGGTTGATGATGGCCAGTGTGCTGGAGAATATCGTGCAGGACCTGCCGGAGCGACGCAGCCTTACCCCGATGCAGCAGCGCCAGCTGGCGCTACGTCTGCTGGAGGGTGCCGGTCTTGATGAGTTGTTGCAGAGGCTGGATGAGCCGGTGATCAACCTCAGCCTGGCGCAGCAGCGCCACCTGGCCATTCTGCGCCTGACCGCCACCGGCACTCGCCTGCTCTGCATGGATGAGCCGACCACCGGCCTGAAAGATGAAGAGGCCGAGCGGCTGCTCGACTATATCGCCCTGCAGAGCAGCCAGCGCGCGATGCTGGTGGTGCTGCACAATCTGGCTCATGCGCGCCGCCTTGGCGGCCAGGTCGCGCTGCTGGCAGGCGGGGTGGTGCAGGAGTCGGCCCCCAGCGAGGCCTTCTTTGCGACGCCACAGACCGAGGCGGGGCGGTGCTTTGTGCGCACCGGTTCGTGCTCCGTGCCGGCCCCTGATTGTCCGCCCGAACAGCTTGACCCGGAGGCACCACCACCGCCACCGCTGCCGGCCGCGGCTCGGGAGTATGTAAGCGACAGCTTCGGCCCGCGCGGTTTTCTCTGGCTGAAAAAGGGCCAGCTGGCCGGTACCCCGCGCCCCGGTGTGTTTCACGATATCGACTACGACCTCAAGGCGTTGCAACGGGTAGGGGTAACCTGCCTGGTGACCCTCACCGAACGGGCGCCGGAGGTGGAGGAGATGGGTGAGTACGGCATCGCCAACATCTGGTCGCCGGTACCGGACATGGAGGCCCCCTCCATCACCCAGGCGGCCTCCATCTGCAAGCAGATCGAGGCGCGGCTGCAACAGCACGAGGTGGTGGCGGTGCACTGCCGTGCCGGCCTGGGACGCACCGGCACCCTGCTTGCCGCCTACCTCATCTGGGAGGGGGACGAGGCGCTAAGTGCACTGGAGACAGTGCGCCGTGTCGAGCCGCGCTGGGTGCAGTCGGAGGAGCAGGTGGCCTTCCTTGAACGATTTTCCTCGGCCATGGCCGAGCGGGCCTCATCAGCGCGCGCCCGCATCCAAAGCGCGATGTAACTGATTTTTTCAACAGTCAAACCGAAACGAGAGGAAATACCATGTCTAATTTAAATGATCAGCTTCAACAAGCCATTACCACCGTTCCTGAGTGCGTCGCCGCAGGTTATGTCGACCTGGCCAGCGGCATGCTGCTGGGCGTCAAGACCGTCGACTCCCACCCGGAGGAAGTACTGGAACTGCTGGCAGCGGCGACCGCCGACCTGTTCCAGGGTTCCAACGTGGTGACCATTGAAAATATGTTCAAAAAGGCCCGCGGCGTACCGATGGACGATTACCACTACTTCCAGGAGATGATCGTCAACAGCGACAACCTGATCCACATTTTCATCCGCGGCAAGACCAATCAGGACCACGTTGTTACCTTCGTCTGCCGCAAGTCGGCCAACCTCGGTATGGTGCTGACCAAGGCTCGCTCTTCTATGCCGGGGATCGAAGCTACCGTATAAGCCGGATGGCCACTGAACGTCTGTTCGGTGGCCATTTTTTTCAGGGGGAGACAATTTTATGACTGACAGTGAACACAACCCGTCACACCCACGGGCCAGCGCTGTGCGCTCGGTATTGCGGGAGCTGAATACCTCGTCGGATGACATCGAGGCCTCGGCGGCGATCACCACCGACGGTTTTATCATCGGCTCGGTGCTCGACAAGGGGGTCGATGAAGACCGCTTTGCGGCGATGTGCGCCTCACTGCTGGCGCTGGCCGAACGGGCGGCGGAGGAGATTGGGCGAGGGAAGATGAAACAGGTGTTGATCGAAGGTAGCACCGGCTTGATGTTGCTGGTGCATGCCGGTAACGATGCGGTGCTGGCGATTGCCGCCAAGCCGACGGTCAACCTTGGCATGGTGTTTATCGAGGCGCGCAAGCACGCCGCCAAGATTCACAATGTTCTGAGCGCATGAGCGGCCATGGAGAGTGAATAACTATGGCCACGATTAATTATCAGGGAACGAACTATCACTGTCGGGAAGACGAAACCGTCCTGGATGCGATGTTGCGTCAGGGCGTCGATTTTCCCTTCTCCTGTCGCAACGGCATCTGCCGTCGCTGCCTGCATCGGGCCGAAGGCGGCCGACTCCCCCCGGAAGCGCAAAAGGGGCTTGATGCAGGTCAGCAGGAGGAGGGACTTTTTCTAGCCTGTCGCTGCAAACCGGTGGACGACCTGGTGGTCGTCCACCCGCAAGCGGCAGCAGGGGCAGCCGGCTCGGCGTGCCCTGCGGCTTCAGCCAAACACACGGTACAGCCGGATCCCGAAATGTGGCAGGCGCTGCAGCAGGGGACGCTGATGAGCCGTATCCTTGAGGACTTCTACACACAGGTGTTTGAGGATGAGCGTCTCGCCCCCTTCTTTGAGGGGGTCACCAGGCGGCGTGCCATCGAGAAGCAGTTCTCATTCATGCGCCAGTTAATCACCGGTGAAAAGTTTTACTTCGGGGATCGTCCGCGCAACGCCCACCACTGGATGGTGATCTCGAACGAGCTGTTCGACTATCGCGAACAGCTGATGGTCGATTGCCTGCGCCGTAACGGCCTTGCCGAGCCGATGGTAGAACGCTGGCGGGCGATGGAGGAGCACTTTCGCACCGACATCGTCAAGGACGAACCGTGGAAGCGCAAGATGGGCGATGTGGAACTGCCGGTGGATGGTTACGAGGAGACCGTACTGGATGTCGGTTCACTGTGTGACGGCTGCGGTTGTGAGATCGATGCCGGCGTGGAGGTGCGCTACCACCTGCGCCTCGGTTCGATCTACTGTCCCACCTGTATGTAGTTCGGTTAATGCGGGCAGCGATGCCCGCTATAACCCCTTAACATTACCCCTTTAACGAGCGTTCCAGCTCGACAACCGTCTTCTCCAACTGCTCAAGTTTGGCTCGGCTGCGCGCCAGTACCTGTGCCTGTACCTCAAACTCCTCACGTGTCACCAGGTCCAGCTTATCGAAGGCTGAGTGTAGGGTGGCGCGCAAATTTTTCTCCAAATCCTCCTTTAATACACCAGCACCGGGTGGCAGGCTGCTGCTGAAGCTTTTGAGAATGGAATCGAATAGGGGCTTGTTCATGGTGAAAGTCTCAAAGTCATATCGGATACGTTTGATTTTACGCTATTTGCCTGCGTTACGTGTAACTCGCCAATGCACCAGTTTGGCGCGCCAGGCTTTTTGCTGGTGCGGAGTAGTGCATGACGGTGGTGATTGAACCGGCAAGTAACCGTTTTTTTAAATGAATTCTATGTTGGCACACGTTATGCAACGTTTTTTCGTGTGTGTAACCGATAAGATTCTTTCTGCTTAATTAAGCATTATTAGCTAGGAGTAACAAAATGAAGAAAATGACCAAGTCTGTGATTGCCGCTGCCGTTCTGGCTGTTACCAGCACTATTGCTATGGCAGAGGTAACTGCCAACATTGGTGTTACCTCGAACTACATGTGGCGTGGTATTACCCAGACCGGTGACAGCTCTGCTGTGTCCGGTGGCATCGACTATGCGCATGAGTCTGGTTTTTACGCCGGTACCTGGGTTTCAAATGCGGCATGGACAAGTCCAGTAAGTTTTGAGCAGGATTTCTACCTGGGTTTTGGTAAGGAGTTCAGCGGTGTTGAGCTGGATGCTGGCGTGATTGCCTACACTTACCCCAATGCCGATGATGCTAATTTTGAAGAGATCTATCTGGGTGCAAGCTACAAGCAGTTCAGTGGCAAGGTCTCTTACGATAGCGACAACAGCAACGCCTACTATGAAGGTGCCGTAGACTTCAGTCTGGGCAATGATATTGGCATGAGCGTGCATGCTGGTCGTTATCAGTTTGATGCGGAGCCTCGCTATACCGACTACGGTATCACTTTCAGCAAGGATGATTTTAGCCTGATGTTCAGTGACACCAATAACAACCTGGCCTTTGGCCAGACCGATAACTACCGTGCCACTGTCTCCTGGAGTAAATCCTTCTAAGACGGTTTGATGGTTGTTATTCCGGATCGTAATGGTTCGGTATAGGGAAACCCGCCCGGTTCGCCGCGGCGGGTTTTTTATTGTCTGTCATTTCCCTCCCGTTTGCGCCGATGCACTAACAAAGAACCCTGCACGATTATTGTGCTCCATTTGTGTGCGTAGAGAAGAAAAAGTGCCGTTTTTATGCGGTTTTTCCCCGTTTATTATTGGCACACCTCATGCAATAAGTTTATTGCGAGATATTTTTGAGTTGAAAAAAGCAGAACAACTTTCTGCACTAATTGGAGGAAACACTCAATGAAAATGGTAACGGCAATCATCAAGCCTTTTAAGCTCGATGACGTGCGTGAAGCCCTCTCCGAAATTGGGGTACAGGGTATCACCGTCACCGAGGTGAAGGGGTTTGGACGTCAGAAGGGTCACACCGAGCTCTATCGTGGTGCGGAGTATGTGGTCGATTTTCTGCCCAAGGTGAAGCTTGAGGCGGCGGTCGAGGCGAGCTTGGTTGACCAGGTGATCGAGGCGGTATCCAAGGCAGCCAATACCGGCAAGATTGGTGACGGCAAGATCTTCGTATCGTCACTGGAGCAGGTAGTGCGTATCCGTACCGGCGAGTCCGGTAGTGACGCGCTGTAACGCATAACGAGACCCTACGGGAGGGTAATGAGATGGAAGCAATAACAGAAGTAAAATATGCGTTGGATACGTTCTACTTTTTAATATCCGGCGTATTGGTAATGTGGATGGCAGCGGGTTTCGCGATGCTTGAGGCGGGCCTGGTTCGCTCCAAGAACACCGCTGAGATCCTGACCAAAAACGTGGCGCTCTACGCCATTGCCTGTGTGATGTACATGCTGGTGGGTTACAACCTGATGTATCCGGGCGAAGCGGTCTCCAGTATCTGGCCGGGAATGAGCTTCCTGCTGGGTGCGGACAATGAAGCGGCAGCCGTATTGGCAGGTGGTGATGATGCCCCCTACTACTCCGGTATGTCTGACTTCTTCTTCCAGGTGGTGTTCGTGGCAACGGCCATGTCCATCGTCTCGGGTGCGGTGGCTGAGCGCATGAAACTGTGGGCCTTCCTCGCCTTTGCCGTGGTGATGACCGGTTTCATCTACCCGATTCAGGGTTACTGGAAGTGGGGTGGTGGTTTCCTCGACGGCCTCGGCTTCCTCGACTTCGCCGGTTCCGGTGTAGTGCATATGACCGGTGCGGCTGCCGCCCTGGCCGGTGTACTGCTGCTGGGGGCTCGTAAGGGCAAGTACGGTGCCAACGGTGAGATCAACGCCATCCCCGGTGCCAACATGCCGTTGGCAACACTGGGTATGTTCATCCTGTGGATGGGCTGGTTCGGCTTTAACGGTGGCTCAGAGCTGAAGGTTTCCGATATCGGTGAAGCCAATGCGGTTGCCATGGTATTTGTGAATACCAACATGGCCGCGGCCGGTGGTGTTATCGCCGCCCTCATTACCTCCAAGCTACTGTTCGGCAAGGCTGACCTGACGATGGCGCTGAACGGTGCCCTGGCCGGTCTGGTAGCGATTACCGCTGAGCCGCTCACCCCGAGTGCACTGGCTGCAACCTCTATCGGCGCTGTCGGTGGTGTACTGGTGGTCTTTGCCATCCTTACCCTGGACAAGCTGAAGATTGATGATCCGGTCGGTGCTATCTCGGTACACGGTGTGGTCGGTATCTGGGGCCTGCTGGCGGTAGTATTCACCAACCCCGATGCGACCCTGACCGCCCAGCTGATCGGTATCGCTACCATCTTCGCCTGGGTCTTCGCTGCCAGCTTTGTTACCTGGATGGTGATCAAGGCGGTAATGGGACTTCGTGTTAGCGAAGAGGAGGAGTACGAAGGAGTGGATCTCACCGAATGCGGTCTTGAGGCCTACCCGGAGTTCACCTCCAAGTAAGTTAGTCTCGTAAGTATGGGAAAGGGGGCACCTCGGTGCCCCTTTTTTTTGCGACGAATTAGTGCTGAGGATACGTTGATCCACTCCAACAGTGCCTGATGAACGCGCTCTCCTTTACCATCTACAATAAGGTCTCCACCTTCACTTAAAGCTCTTTGTGGCTGCCGTCGCAAAAGGGGAGTGTCTTACTGTGTTTGCAGCAGCAAAGCGCGGCCTTACGTCCCTCTTTCAGGGTGAATTTCATCGGAGAAAAATCAGTGCTCTTGTGGCTGCCATCGCAAAATGGCTGGTTGTTGCTCCGGCCACAGGTACAAAACCAGTAATCTCCGGCCTCAAGCTCGACAATACAGGGTTTTTTCTGCGCGATGTGAGGTTCTGACATGGTGTATTCTCCTGTGTACTTATTTAATAACGATAGTGCCGTTGTGGTGAATAGCGAAAACAGCCAGGGACTCAGCCTTTGTGAGTTGACTACTCTTCATCTGGGGCCGATTGACTGGCAAATCAATCGTGGCGAGTGTGTCTCGCTCTCTGGGGCGAGTGGCAGTGGCAAGAGCCTGCTGCTGCGTGCCCTGGCCGATCTCGACCCGCATGGCGGTGAGGTCTCCCTGGATGGGCAGAGCGCGCTGTCGATGCCGGGTCATCTGTGGCGGCGTCGTGTCGGCCTGTTGCCCGCCGAGCCGTTCTGGTGGGTGCAGCGGGTGGGGGAGCACTTTGATCAGCCGGAAGCGGCACTGCTCGACGCGCTGGGGCTGGACGTCAAGGTGCTTGAATGGGAGGTGGCGCGCTGCTCTACCGGTGAGCGCCAGCGTCTGGCGCTGGCGCGACTGCTGCAAAATTCCCCTGAGGTGTTGTTGCTGGACGAACCTACCGCCGCGCTCGATCCGCAGAGCGTCGAGCGGGTGGAGGCGTTGCTGGAGGCGTATCGGCGTGAGCATGAGGCGGTGGTGATCTGGGTGAGTCATGATGCGGCACAGCGCCAGCGGGTGGCGCAGCGTCATTACAGTATTAAGGGCCGTGGCTTGAGTGAGGTGACGGCATGAATTTTATCGTACTAAGTCCGCTGGATTTAGGGATTGCCTCACTGCTGGTGGTGCTGCTGTCGCTGCTGAGTTTTCGCCTTGCCCTCGGCATCAGTCGTAAACTGCTGTTCGCCGCGCTACGTACTACCGCACAGTTACTGCTGATCGGCGTGGTATTGAAGCTGCTCTTTGCCAATGTCCATCTCGGTTGGATAGCGCTGATGTCGCTGATCATGCTGCTGGCGGCCGGGCGCATTGTGATGGAGCGCCAGGAGCACCGCTTTATCGGCTGGTGGGGTTATGGGGTCGGCACCCTGTCGATGTTCCTCTCCTCCTTTGCGGTGACGCTGATTACCCTGCTGCTGATCATCCGGCCGGAGCCGTGGTATCAGCCGCAGTATGCGATCCCGCTGCTGGGAATGATGCTGGGCAACACCATGAATGGGGTGGCGTTAGGGCTGGAGCGTCTCACCTCATCGGTTCATCAGCAGCGCCGGGTGATCGAGGCGCGGCTAATTCAGGGGCAGAGCTGGTGCGATGCCATTGCCATAATAAGGCGCGAGAGTATGCGTGTCGGCATGGTGCCGATGCTCAACGCGATGGCGGCAGCCGGGGTGGTAAGTCTGCCGGGGATGATGACCGGGCAGATCCTGGCGGGCGCAGAGCCGATGGAAGCGGTAAAATACCAGATACTCATTATGTTTCTCATCGCCTCGGGCACCGGTTTTGGTACTATGGGGGCGGTACATTTTGCAGCGCGTCGCCTGTTCGATGAGCGTGAACGCCTGCGACTGGATAGAATTGGTTAATCGCGTTGAATCCGTGAGTTGATACCCACAGGAAGTGTCATGGAAAAAATAAAAAAACAACACAATACTACCCTACGTTATTTCGTCGTGCTGCCACTACTAGCCGGGCTGATGTTCTGGGGCTGGAGCAAGTACGAGCAGCACAGCCAGGCCCTCTACCTGAAACAGGCCAAGGATCAGGTCTTTGTCCAGCTGCTTGAGGTTATGGAGCGGCTGGAGTCCTCCCTCAATCGCCGCCTGTTTGTCGCGCTTAGTGTTGAGAGCTACGTCTATTCGCGAGGCGGGCTTTCTGTTGAGGAGTTCGAGCCGCTGGCCGAGAATCTCTTTCGCTATGCTGGCAAGGGGCTGAAAAATCTGGGTATAAGTGTCGGTACCCGCATCGAGTATGTCTACCCGCTGCAGGGGAATGAGGCGGTGCTGGGGGTGGACCTGGCAACCATCAAGGGGCAGGCCGAGACGGTGCGCCAGACCATGGCGGGGAGAAAGATGGTGGTGGCTGGCCCCTATGATCTGGTGCAGGGGGGGCGGGGCGTGATCGCCCGTAAGCCGATCTACCTTAGTGAACGGGACGGCGGTGGCGTATGGGGCATGGCCTCACTGGTGATTGACTGGCAGACCCTGCTGGATGAGTCCGGTATAGAGGAGGCGCAGGGGCTGACCATCACCCTGCGTGGTCAGGATGCGCGCGGCGCCGACGGGGCGCTCTTTTTTGGCAGTGAGGCTGACGCTGAAGGTGCGATTACGCTGCCGATCACCCTGCCAAATGGTGAGTGGGTGCTGGCCGGCAAGCCCCGGCACGGCTGGCCGGAAGCCTCTGCCACCATGACCGGTGAGCGGCTATTTTTCGCCCTGCTGTTCACGCTAATAATGGCCTCGGCCATTTTTGCCCTGCGCTATCCGCTGGTGCTGGAGCGACAGGTGCGTGCCGCGACCCGTGAACTGGAGGCGAGTCACGCCCTGTTGGAGCAGCGCGTAGAGGAGCGTACCGCTGCGCTGTGTGAGAGTGAGGGGCAAGTACGCGGCTTACTCGATTCGCTCCCCTTCCCGGTGGTCGTAACGGCGCTGGAGACCGGGGAGTACCTGTACGCCAATGACCATGCTGTGGCGCTGTTTGAAGATACCAAGGAGCAGCGAGGCCAGGTGGCCCACGACTACTACCAGAACCCCGAAGACCGTCAGCAACTACTCGAAGTCTTACAGCGAGATGGTCGAGTCTCCGGTTTGGAATTGCCCCTGCAGAGTAGTCGTGGCAAACCGTTTTGGGCTTTGCTCTCCGCGATCACTCTTCACTATAACGAACGCAAGGCGATATTGCTTTCGATCACCGATATCTCTGCCCGTAAACAGATTGAAGAGGCGCACATCGCCAGCGAAAAAAATCTGCGCACCATCTTTGACTCGCTGCCGACACCGATGGCGATCACCCGCAAGAGCGATGGCCGGCTGGTTCGCATCAACCGGGCGGGCCTGACGCTCTCCGGTCTTGGTGATGGGGATATTCAAGGCTTTCATGCCGACGATTTTTATTGCAATGCGGAGGATCGCGAACGGGTGATGCGCCGGCTGGAGAGTGACGGCAGTGTGCAGGAGCTGGAGATCTGCATGCGCAGTCTCAGCGGTGACCGTTTTACCTTCCTGATGTCGGCGACCTTTATTCACTATGACGATGAGATCTGCCTGCTCAGTAGTTATGCCGAGATCACCGAGCGCAAGAAGATGGAGCAGGCGTTGCAACAGGCAAACAAAGAGGCGCACCAGGCCGTTGCGGTGAAGAACGAATTTCTCGCCACCATGAGCCATGAAATTCGTACCCCGTTGAATGGCACGCTTTCTATGGCAAAGTTGCTTGATAAAACCGAGCTTGATGCGCAGCAGCGCGAGTATCTGAACGCGATTAATTTCTCCGGTGAGTCGCTATTGCAGATCCTCAACGACGTACTCGACCTCTCCAAGCTGGAGGCCGGTAAGCTGGAGCTGGAACAGGCCGATTTTGACCTGCCGAAGATGATCAATGAGATGGTTGGCCTGATGCGGGTGCAACATCAGCAGCGCGATCTCTCACTGGAGGCGGTACTGGATCGGCGCATTCCCACCTGGCTGCGTGGCGATGCCACGCGCCTGCGTCAGGTGCTGTTCAACCTGCTGGGTAATGCGCTTAAGTTTACCGAGCGTGGCGAGGTGGTGGTAAAGGCTGACTTTATTCATGAGCGTAGTGGCAAAATCAGCATTGAATTCTCCGTTAGCGACACCGGTATCGGTATTGAACCGGAGGTACAGTCGCGCCTGTTTGGTGACTTTACCCAGGCCGATTCCAGTGTGGCGCGACGCTTTGGCGGCTCCGGGTTGGGGCTGGCGATCTGCCGGCGCATGGTCGATCTAATGGGGGGCGAGATCGGTGTCGAAAGTGAGCCGGAGAAGGGGAGTCGTTTCTGGTTCCGTGTGGTCTTGCAACGGGGAAGTGCCCTTCAGGGCGAAGACAAGTCGGCGAGGGAAACTTGTCTGCCTCATGCACTTCAGGTGCTGCTGGTGGAGGACGATGCCATTAACCGTGTCGCCGGTGGGGGGCTGTTGCGTCAGCAGGGTTGCGAGGTGACGACGGCCGCGGATGGTTATGAGGCGCTGGAGCGTTTTCGCGACAGCCGATTTGATGTGGTGCTGATGGATATTCGCATGCCGGGTATGGATGGCCTGGAGACGACGCAGAGAATACGGCAGCTTGAACCTTACGGGCCCGTGGTACCGGTGGTCGCCCTGACGGCTGACGTCACGCAGGACAATATCGACCGCTGCCTGGCGGTGGGAATGCAGCAGGTGTTGAGTAAGCCTATCCATATGGACAGGCTACGTGAGGTGCTGGCGGCGGTGGCTCCGCCGCCGGAGGGCTAGGGCTACTCGGCCTTTACCGCGGCTAGTGCCTGCGCCACAAACGGCGGCAGGGCAAGGCCACCGCGATGGGTGCCGGGGGTGTAGTAGAGGGTCTCGAAGGGGCGCGCTGTAGCGGCCTCTTCACGCAGCTCGCCGATGGCCGACTTCGAGGCCATGGTGCAGCTCCACCAGCCCGAGGGGTAGACCGGCTGTGGGAAGTGCAGGGTCTGGCGATGGGCGAAGCCCGCCTTGCCCATGAAGCAGTGCATCTCGGCCAGCAGCTCCAGGTGGTAGAGCGGCGACTCGCTCTGCTGCACCAGAATGCCCTCATCGCCCAGGGCGGCGAGACAGTCGCGGTAGAAGGCCTCGCCGAACAGCCCCTCGGCGGGACCGATGGGATCGGTGCTATCGACGATGATCACATCATAGCTCCCCGCCGCCGCCTCCTTGACCCACTTCAGGCCATCATCAAAGTGCAGCGCGGCGCGCGGGTCGTCGTTGGACGCGCACAACTCGGGGAAGTGCAGCAGCGATGCCTTGGTTACCACCTCGTCGATATCGACCTGAATCGCCTGCTCCACGCCGGGGTGGCGCAACACCTCACGCAGTGTGCCGCAGTCACCCCCGCCGATGATCAGTATCCGTTTCGGGTTGGGGTGGGTGAACAGCACCGGGTGGGACATCATCTCGTGGTAGAGAAAGTTGTCACGGCTGGTGAGCATCACCAGGCCATCGATGGTCATCAGGTTGCCGAACTTCTCGGTGGCGTAGACCTCCACCTTCTGGAACGGGCTCTGCTCCTCGAACAGTTTCTCGGTGATGGTCAGGGAGAAGGCGGAGCCGCTTTCGATACAGGGTTCGCTGTACCACTTTTTTTCGCTGGGCAACATGACAGTGTTCTCGCTCGAGGGGTGAAACGCGAAAAGATACCCCCGCGCCGTGTCCGGTGCAATAGAACATTCCCTCCGCGGGGGGAATGGCGGATAATTCGCGGGACTCTATGTGGAAGGTGACTATGGCTGACTGGAACATTCAACAGGCGCAGAACTGTTACAACGTTGCCCACTGGGGTGATGACTACTTCGGTATTAACGAGGCGGGCCATGTCTGCGTCTACCCGCAGCGCAATAGCGCGAGTGCCATCGACCTCGATACCCTCACCCGTCAGCTACACGGCCACGGCCTCTCGCTGCCGGTGCTGCTGCGCTTTAACAACATCCTGCATGACCGTGTCGACACCCTCACCGCTGCCTTCGATAAGGCGATGGCGGCGGAGGGCTTTGGCGGGCGCTATACCGCCGTCTATCCGATTAAAGTGAACCAGCAGCGTAGCGTGGTCGAGGAGATCGTACGCCACGGCGGCGAGCGGGTGGGGCTGGAGGCGGGCAGCAAGCCGGAGTTGATGGCGGTGCTGGCGATGGTGCCGCGCGGCGGCACCATCGTCTGCAACGGCTATAAGGACCGTGAATATATCCGCCTCGCCCTTATCGGCAAGGCGATGGGCCATCAGGTCACCATCGTGGTGGAGAAACTCTCCGAGCTGGAGATGGTGTTGCAGCAGAGTGACGAGCTGGGGATCGCGCCGCTGCTGGGGGTACGGCTGCGCCTTGCCTCTATCGGCGCGGGTAAGTGGCAGAACTCGGGTGGCGAGAAGTCAAAGTTCGGCCTCTCTGCGGCACAGCTACTTGAGGCGGTGGAGCGGCTGCGCGCTGCGGGGCAGCTGGAGAACCTCAAGCTGATGCACGTCCATCTGGGCTCGCAGCTGGCCAACATCCGCGATATCCAGCGCGGCGTACGCGAGGTGGGGCGTTTCTACAGCGAGCTTTACGCGCTGGGGGTGCCGCTGACGGTGATCGACCTGGGCGGCGGCCTCGGTATTGACTACGAGGGGACGCGCTCGCGCAGCCCCTGCTCCAGAAACTACTCCATCGATGAGTATGCCCACAATATCGTCCACACCCTGCGTGAGGTGTGTAGTGAACACGGGCTGCCACACCCCGACATCGTCACCGAATCGGGGCGTGCCCTGACCGCCCACCACGCGGTGCTGGTGACCAATGTGCTCGATGTGGAGAAGGTGCCCGGCGGCGATGTGGGGGAGGCCCCGCAGGCGGATGCCCCGGCGATCCTTCACGATATGTGGGCGGGGTTACAGCACGGTGCGCAGCGCCCGGCACTGGAGCTCTACCATGATACGGTTAACTGGCTGGGTGAGGCGCAGGCGCTCTACCTGCACGGGGTGTTCAACCTGCAACAGCGGGCCCAGGCCGAGCAGCTCTACTTTGCCCTCTGTCACGTCCTGGTAAAGCGCCTGAAACCGGAGGTACGCGCCCATCGTGAGGCGCTGGACGAGCTGCACCAGAAGCTTGCCGACAAGCTCTTCTGCAACTTCTCGCTGTTCCAGTCGCTGCCCGATATCTGGGGCATCAGTCAGGTCTTCCCCATCATGCCGTTGCAGCGCCTTAACGAGGAACCGACGCGCCATGCGGTGCTGGAGGACCTGACCTGTGACTCCGATGGCCGGGTCGATCTCTATGTCGATAGCGAGGGGGTGGAGGGGAGCCTGCGGGTGCATGAGATCACCACGGGTCACCCCTACCTGATGGGCTTCTTCCTGGTCGGCGCCTATCAGGAGATCCTCGGCGACATGCACAATCTGTTTGGTGACACCGACTCGGTCAATGTGGTGATGAGTGAGGGTGGGGAGTATCGCCTGGAGAGCGCCGAACGGGGCGACAGCGTCGATGACCTGCTGCGCTACGTTCACTTCGACACCCCGATGCTGGTCGAGCGCTATCGGGAAAAGCTGGCGGCAAGTGCGCTGCCAGAGGATGTCAGTGAACACTATCTACAGCAGCTGCTGGCCGGTATCGAGGGCTATACTTATTTCGAAGAGTAAAGGAGCATGCGCCACGACTGAAGAGAACGATATTTATCGCCGCAGAAAGGTTATCCAGCGGGCCAGGTTAAGCAGGCTGGCGAGCGAGGCGGCCACATAGGTTAACGCCGCCGCGCGCAGGATCTGCCGTACCGCCCTCTCATCCCGATCATCAATGTAGTGGCCGCTTTTTAGCAGCGGCAGTGCCTTGTTGAAACTGGCATCCCACTCCACCGGCAGGGTCACCAGGTGTACCAGTGTCGCCATCCCCATGCTGGCAAACCCCAATAGAAAAAACAGCAGACCGCTGTGAGGCACCCGCGTGATCAGGGTAACCACGGGAATGGCGAACATCAGTGCCGCCCCCACCTTCTCGCCCCAATGGGCCAGTGTGATGAGGCGCGTGCGGGTGGCGAGCAGTGACTCTTTTTTGTGGTGCTGAATGGCGTGGCCCACTTCATGGGCGGCCACCGCGATGGCGGTGAGTGAGCGGCCATTAAAGTTATCGGCGCTGAGGCGCACCATGTGTGATTCCGGGTCGTAGTGATCGCCCTTGTCGGTCTGCTCCACCACCACCTGATCTATCTGCATGCGTTTAAGCAGATGCCGCGCCAGTTCGCCCCCCGTGCCTGGGATATCGTCACGGGGTTTGTTGTAACGGCGAAAGGTGTAGCTGGCCCACCACTGCGGGCCGAAGATAGCGCCGACAAGCAACGTAAGGAGGATGAGATAGGGCATTGTCTAAATGCCTCCTACCCCTGCTTTTCCTTGATCACAAAGAAATCGATGCCGTTGTCCTGTAGCCGCCGCCGCGCCTTGTCAAGCTTGCGCAGGTCGGTATAGGGGCCGACCCGTACCCGGTGCCAGGTGTTGCCGCCATCGACCGTTACCTTTTGAATGGTGGGGGTGAGGTTGAGCAGGAACAGCTCAGCGATGCGGGCATTGGCATCCTCATCGCTCTTAAAGGAGCCGACCTGGAGAAAGTAGTTGGCCTTCTCAACGGTTGGGGTTGGGGTGTTGCCCAGTTCTGACTCGGGGATCACCACCTCCTGCTCGGGCAGGATGCTGTAGAAGTCGAAATTGATCCCCTCTTTTTTCGGCGGGGCTTTGGGGATCGGCTGTTTCTTTACCGAACGGGTATCGGTGGTGGCCGGTTTCATCTTCGGCAGGCTCAGCCCCTTAAAGGGCTCGCCCCCCTGCTGTTGCAGGTAGACCAGGAAGGCGATGAACAGCCCCACCAGCAAACCGCCAAGCATCCACACCCAGCCACCGACAGGTTTCTTTGCCGGTTTGCGCGTGGTGGTGCGCCGGGCGTAGTCGCGGGCCATCACATGCTCTCCGGGGCGGAGACGCCGAGCAGGCCGAGACCGTTGGCGAGCACCTGACGTGCCGCCTGAATCAGGGTCAGGCGGGCATCGCGCAGTGCACCATCGTCCACCAGGAACTGATGGGCGTTGTAGTAGGTGTGGAAGTCGTTGGCCAGTTCGCGCAGGTAGTGGGCGAGTTGGTGCGGCTCGTGGTTCAGCGCCGATGTCTCCACTACCTCCGGGTAGCGGCTGAGGCTGCGCAGCAGGTCCTGCTCGTGCGACTCGCTGAGCACCTGCAGGTTGGCAAGGCCGCTGGCGCGGTCGTAGGAGAGCCCCTTCTCATCGAGTTGGCGCAGCACGCTACAGACGCGGGCATGGGCGTACTGGATGTAGTACATCGGGTTGTCGTTGGACTGGGACTTGGCCAGGTCCAGGTCAAAGTCCATGTGCTGCTCGCACTTGCGCATCACGTAGAAGAAGCGCGCCGCATCGTTGCCCACCTCTTCGCGCAGCTCGCGCAGGGTGACAAATGAGCCAGAGCGGGTCGACATCTGCACCTTCTCGCCGTTACGGAACAGGCTGGCGAACTGCACCAGCAGCACGTCGAGTTTGTCGGCATCCTCTTTGTCGCCCATCGCGGTGAGCGCCGCCTTGACCCGTGGCACATAGCCGTGGTGGTCAGCGCCCCACACGTCGATCACGCGGTCAAAGCCACGGGCCAGCTTGTGCCAGTGGTAGGCGATGTCGGAGGCGAAGTAGGTCTTCACCCCGTTGTCACGTACCACCACCCGATCCTTCTCATCACCAAAGTCGGTAGAGCGGAACCACAGCGCCCCCTTCTCCTCGTAGATGTGTTCGGATTTCTTCAGTTGCTCGATCGCCTCGTCCACCTTGCCGGAGCTGACCAGGGATCTCTCGGGATACCACTCCTCGTAGACCACGCCGAACTCCTCGAGATCCTTGCGGATGTCGGAGAGGATCACCTCCAGTGCCTTGTTGAAGAAGAGCAGGTAGCCCTCTTCGCCGAGCATCTTCTTGGCCTGCATGATCAGGGCGTCGATGTGTACCTCTTTGTCGCCACCGGCCGGCTCATCGACCGGGATGCCGTTGAATACGTCAATGGCGAGCTGGCGATAGGTATCGCCGTGCTCGCGGTGCAGATCGGCAGCGATGTCCCAGATGTAGTCGCCCTTGTAGCCGTTGACCGGGAAGGTCAGCTCCTCACCAGCCAGTTCCAGGTAGCGCAGCCACACCGAGGTGCCGAGGATATCCATCTGCCGCCCCGCATCGTTCACATAGTATTCGCGGTGCACCTCAAAACCGACGGCCGCCAGCAGGTCGGCCACAGTGGCCCCGTAGGCGGCACCACGACCATGGCCCACATGCAGCGGGCCGGTCGGATTGGCGGAGACAAACTCCACCTGCACCCGCTTGCCAGCACCTACATCAGAGCGCCCAAAGGCCTCGCCTGCCTCCAGCGCCTCACCCACCACCGCGTGGTAGGCCGCAGGGGACATGGTGAAGTTGATAAAGCCGGGGCCGGCAATGGAGACCTCGGCCAGATGCTCGGAGGCGGGCAGGTGGGCGACGATCTTGTCGGCGAGATCACGCGGCTTGCTGCGAGCCGGCTTGGCCAGCACCATCGCGATATTGCAGGCGAAGTCGCCGTGCGACCTGTCGCGCGCACGCTCAATGGTGATGTTCTCGGGCAGTTCAAAGTCAAATACCCCGGCACTGTGCAGATCGTGCAGGGCGGCTTTAACGAGTTCCTGAAGATGGGATTTCATAGGGGCAATAGAGACCGGCAGTAGCAATAGAGAATTAGTCGGACATTATCCCTGTTCTACGAGTGTAGTGGCAAGGGGCATTCAAGCGGGTTGTGGAGATGGTGTTGCGGAGGAGAGACCTCCTCACCAGCGGTGAGGAGGTAAGGGGTATTACATTTTGAACTTAATACCGGCAGAGAGGTGGTTGATATCCGACTCAATGATGGTGTAACCGGCGGTGAAGTCCATCTTATCATTGATACCGTAGTTCATGCCGAAGCCGAAGCTGAGGCCGGTGTCTGTCTCTTTACCTGAACTGGAAGGGGTTAAGCTACAAATGAAGGTGTTACCAGAACAGGAATAATCGGCTTCAACGCTCTCGTACAGCAGGCCAACACGACCAAACAAGTCGACTTTTTCATTAACTGGGTGATTGTACTTGGCGTAGGCTGCCAGAGTGTAGTAGGAAAGCTCAGAAGTAACGGTAACACCACCGGCTGATGCGGAATCATCAGGGCTGGAGATGGTGGTGGTGAACTCACCTTCAATCGAAAAATTGGGGTTCACATCGGGCATCGGCATCTCGTAGCCGAGGGCGACACCCATACCGCCACTATAGCCGGTCACGCTGGGAAGTACGATTTGCGCATTAACAGTGGCATCTTCTGCCTGTGCAAACTGCAGGGGCAGTGCGATAGCTGCAACGGCAGCCATTACTTTGATTGTTTTCATTGTGCGATAAGCTCCTTGTTATCAATATTTTGACTAAATGAATATTTTTAGCGGTGAAATTGAAGCACGTTGCGAGTCAAGACACAATAATTAAAGGGCGATTTGTGATGCACTGCTCAATACAGCTCTACCGGGTCCACATCCAGCGACCAGCGCACCTTGCGCCCCTCCTTAACCCCTTCCAGTGCGCCGGCCCAGTGGTTGAGCAGTTGATGCAGCGCGGCACGGCTAGCCGCCTGAAGCAGCAGTTGGGCACGGCTGCGCCCGGCGCGGCGTTCCATCGGTGCAGGGATCGGGCCGAGCAGCCAGACACCCTCGTGGCCCAGCTGTTCGGCGCTGCTGCGGGCCGCCTCCAGAAAGGTCATCGGCGCCTCGCTATCCACCGCCTCAGCGCGCAGCAGGGCAAAGTGGGAGAAGGGGGGCAGCTCTGCCTCCTGGCGTTCCTTCAGGGTGGCACTGGCGAAGTGGGCGTAGTCTTTTTCCACCAGCAGTCTGAGCAGGGGGTGATCCGGTACGTGGGTCTGGATCAGCACCTCTCCAGGCCTTTCGGCCCGCCCGGCGCGCCCCGCCACCTGAATAATGAGTTGCGCCATGCGCTCGGCGGCACGAAAGTCGATGCTGAACAGCCCCTGATCGGCATCGAGGATCCCCACCAGGGTGACATTTGGAAAGTGGTGTCCCTTGGCCAGCATCTGCGTGCCGATGAGGATCTGCCCCGACTCGCTGTGGATCTTCTCCAGCAGCTTGTCCATGGAACCCTTGCGGCGGGTGGTATCGCGGTCGATGCGGATCACCTCGCGCTCGGGGAATAGGGCCTGCAGGTGTTGCTCGATGCGTTCGGTCCCCTGGCCGATGGGACGCAGGTCGATGCTGCCACAGTCGGGGCATTGCCGGGGGAGTGGGCGCTCACTCTGGCAGTGGTGACAGCGCATCCGCTGCTGTGCGGCGTAGACCGTCATATTGGCATCGCAGCGCGGGCATTGACTGTGCCAGCCGCAGTCGTGGCACATCAGCACCGGGGAGAAGCCGCGGCGATTGAGAAACAGCAGCACCTGCCCCTCCCTTTCCAGGTGGTGTTGCATCGCCTGTTGCAGGTGCTGCGATACGCCCTCTTCCATCGGTTGCTGGCGTACATCGAGCAGCTTCATCGTCGGGTGAATAGCACTGCCTGCCCGCTCGGGCAGCAACAGGTGGCGGTAGCGCCCCTGCAGGGCATTGTGCAGGCTCTCCAGCGAAGGGGTGGCGGTGCCCAGCACAATGGGAATATCGAGCTGGCGCGCCCGCACCACCGCCACATCACGGGCCGAGTAGCGGAAACCGTCCTGCTGCTTGAACGAGGCGTCGTGCTCCTCGTCGATAATAATGAGGCCGGGCTTGAGCATCGGTGTGAAGATGGCCGAACGGGTGCCGATGATGATCGCAGCCTCGCCCTTTGCCGCCAGCTGCCAGGCACTGAGCCGTTCGCCATCGGAAAGCCCTGAGTGGAGCAGGGCGATGGGCACGGCAAAGCGGCGGGCGAAGCGGCCCACTAGTTGCGGGCTGAGGCCGATCTCCGGGATCAACACCAGTGCCTGTTTGCCCTGTTGCAGCACCGTGGCGATGGCCTGCAGGTAGACCTCGGTCTTGCCGCTGCCGGTGACCCCGTCGATGAGTGAGACCTGAAAACCGCTATCGCCCCTGATCGCCGCAACGGCCTGTTGCTGTGCCTCGGTGAGGGATGGCTGGGTGTCGGCGGCGCTGCCGATCTCGACCGCAGAGACGGCGACCTCCTGGCGCACCACCCATCCCTTCTCCACCAGCGAGCGCATCACCGGCTGCCACTTCTCCTCGTGCTGGTCGATGGTACTGGCGGTAAGTCCGGGCGCAGCAACACCTTGCAGCAGTGTGATCAGTGCCTGCTGGCGCGGTGCCCGTGACAGGGTATCGAGTTCGAGCGCCGCCCCCGCCTCACTGAGGCACCAGTGGGTAACACCCTTCTCCGCGGCGGCGCGCTCCTGGCGCAGCAGCACTGGTAGTGCGGCCTGAAACACCTCCCCAGGCGGGTGGTGGTAGTAGTCGCAGGCCCAGCGCAGCAGCTTCATCATCGCAGCATCGAGTAGTGGCGCCTGATCCAGTTGCTTGAATGCCGCCTTGAGTTTGTCGTCAGGGCAGTCACTATGGTCACTCAGCTCCACCAAAATGCCAACGGTGCGCCCGCGCCCGAAGGGGATAAGAAAGCGTTGGCCCGGGGTGGGGTTGCTGGCGTTATGCGGGGGGAGATAGTCGAACAGTCGGCGCAGGGGGGAGGGGACGGCAATGCGCAGGATGGGTTGATTCATGCGGCGAGTTTATCACGACTTTTTGTGAAAATTATGGCGTTAAATTTAGCCCTGTTGTTTAAGGGGGAATCTCTTAAAAATGCGCTAACTCCTTGTCATCATTGGAGTAGTTTGGTTATCCACAAAAGCTGTGGATAACTTTGTGGATTGTTTGGGGCTAAACGCTTACAGGCCGCATGACTTCTGGGGCGCTGTTAGATCGTCGAGAAAATGAACGAAATGTTTTTGATAATAAAATCAATATGTTACAAATGGGTCGCTAAGGCTGGTGGATATTGTGCTTTGGTTGTTGACATCTTTCCCCGTTGCCGTTTCTGGTGTGCATAACCATGAAAAAAAGTCGCCCGGAGGGCTTGTCACCACAGAAATTATTGTGTACTGCGCGGTTTACTCACGGCGGCTGGCGATCAGGCTGAGCCCCATATTGGCCTGCTTGGTTGCGCGGCATCCTCATCCTCGGCAACAGTGGCGATATTCTGTACCGTGTGGCCGAAGAGCGGCATCTCCTGTACCGCCCTGCACGGATTATTTATCGGCAGGGGTGATACCGGGGGCGGGCAGGCCGTCGATGCTGTGGTGGTTATGGCGCTGCTGGTATTCGGCCAGCCCCTCCTCCCCTTTCTTCTCTGCCCAGTTGATAAGGTCATCACGCTCGCGTTGCAGGGACATCAGCGGCACACCGTAGCCGCAGGAGGTCTGTACCCGTGAGACCTCAATGCGGATGATCTGGCGCGCCTGCGGCAGTGCATCGCCGAAGTGGGGGCGTAGCGGTGACCAGCCGGCATCACCGGGTCGCACCACCTCCCCGTGTCCATAGAGGCGCAGGATGCGTGGTGCCCCCTCGAAGGCGCAGAACATCAGGGTGATGCGGCCATTCTCGGCGAGGTGGGCGGCGGTCTCGTTGCCGCTGCCGGTGAGGTCATAAAAGGCGACCTCTCGGGGGCCGAGTACGCGCAGGCTGTCGAGGCCGCGTGGCGAGAGGTTGACGTGGCCCTCACCACTCAGCGGCGCCGAGGCGACGAAGAACAGCGGTTGTGCCGCGATCCAGTCGGCCAGTGCGTTATCGATATCCGGCAGTACCTTCGCCATGAGTTATGCTCCTCAATTAATCCTCTACCAAACCGTGCTCACCCATCATGTTAGCGATCCCGCGGGCCATCGCCTGCCACTGTGCCGCCTCGGTGGCAGGGATCTGCTCATTGATGGTTTGCTTAAATAGTGTCAGCCACTGTTGCATCATCGCCCCGGTGATCGCCAGATTTTCATGTCCGCTAATCATCGCGCCTGGGCGCGGTGCGGCCACCTTGCCCCCCATCACCCCCCACCAGAAGTCGGTGATGTAGCCCTGGTGGCGTGGCCAGTCGTGGATCCCGGCAAAGTGGGGGGCGAGGCTCTCATCGGCCAGTACCTTTATATAGAAGTCGTGGACGACCGCCTCGACCTGTTGGCGGTCGATGGCGTGGCAGAGGGGGAGTGGTTTGTGGGTCATCCTGATCATGGCCCGAGTGTAGCCTGAACGCGCGGCCATCCCAAGCCTGCGGCAAGACAGCTCCCGCCCCTTGGTTTAAGATGGCGGCCACCTTTGTTTTCACGCGATGTAAGCCTATGGCCCTGTGGGAAGAGATAGCCGAGACCATCAGCCAGACCCGTGGCGAGTCCTTTGTGGCGCGCGAGCGCCATGCGCTGGGCGGCGGCTGTATTAACAGCGCCTACCGTATCGGTGATGGCGACCAGAGCTACTTCGTGAAGCTCAACAGCGGCGACAAACTTGCTATGTTCGAGGCGGAGCACGAGGGGCTGCACGAGCTGGCCGAGGCGGCGGCGATCCGTGTGCCGCTGCCGCTTGCCACCGGTATTGCCGGGGGGCAGGCCTACATCGTGATGGAGGACCTGGCGCTGGGCGGTAGCGGCTCACAGGCGCAACTGGGGCGGCAGCTGGCGGCGCTGCATCGCCACAGCGGCGAGCGTTTTGGCTGGTTTCGTGACAACACCATCGGCTCGACCCCGCAGTCAAACCTGCCCGATGACAGCTGGTTTAACTTCTGGCGCGAGCAGCGCCTTGGCGCACAGCTGGAGCTGGCCGCCGGGCGTGGCGCGAGCCGCACCCTGCTGCAACAGGGCGAGCGGCTGTTGCAGGCGTTCCCCGCTCTGTTTGATGGTTACACCCCCGCTGCATCGCTGCTGCATGGGGATCTCTGGTCCGGCAACTATGCCTTCAGCCGTGATGGGGTGCCCGTTATGTCCAGGGATGGACGGTATTCGGGCACGCCAGGAGGTAGCGTGCCCGTGATCTTCGACCCGGCGGTCTACTACGGCGACCGCGAGGCGGATATCGCCATGACCGAACTGTTTGGCGGTTTTAACGGCGACTTTTACGCTGCCTACGAAGAGGCCTGGCCGCTGGACCCCAGCTATAAGATCCGCAAGAATTTTTATAACCTCTACCACATCATCAACCACTTCAATATGTTCGGTGGCGGCTACGGCAGTCAGGCCGAGGGTATCATCCAGCGCCTGTTGGCAGAGTTAGGCTAAACGTGAGCGAAAACGGTATTAAAAGTAGTTATCCTCCGCCATTTAGCGCCAGCTTTTTCGCGCCGCGCTTCTGGCCGACCTGGTGGGGCCTGGCGCTGCTCGGCTGGCTGGCGCTGTTGCCGGGGTCACTACGCCGCGCGCTGGGACGGCGCATCGGCGACCTAATCTTTGCCCGCCACCACAAGCGTCGCGCCATCATCGCCACCAATCTTGCCTGGTGTTTTCCCGAGCTGGATGAGGCGCAGCGTGAGCAGATGTCACGCGACTATTTTCAGGTGATGGCGCAATCCTTTCTTGATTACGGGGTGCTGTGGTGGGGCAGTCGTCGCCGCCTCGACCAAATGCTGAAGCTGGAGGGCGGTGAGCTGTTGCAGGCGCAGCGGGAGGCGGGCCGTGCGGTGATCCTTCTGACCAGCCACAATATCGGGCTCGATTTTGGCGCGGCGGCGCTGACCCGCCACTTCCCCTCGGTCGGGCTGGTAAAGACCGCACGCAATCCGCTCTTCGACTGGTTCATGGCACGGGGACGCACCCGCTTTAAGGGGATCCTGTTCCGCCGCGAGGAGGGGATGCGCCCGGTGATTAAGGCGATAAAAAAGGGGCATGCCTTTTACTACCTGCCCGATGAGGACCTGGGGCCGCAGAACTCGGCCTTTGTCCCCTTCTTCGGGGTGCAGACCGCCACCATCGACGCCCTGCCGCGACTGGCAAAGATGAGCCGTGCGGTGGTGTTACCCTTTACCACCATCTATCGTCCCGAGCATGGGGAGTACGTGGCGCGCATCTGCCCGCCGCTGCAGGACTTCCCCGGTGACGATAGCGTGGCCGATGCCGCCCGCATGAATCAGGAGCTGGAGCGTTTGATCCGCCAGGCCCCGGCGCAGTACATGTGGTCGATGCGCATCTTCCAGACCCGGCCCGACGGCTCACCCGCCCCCTATGTAATGAAGGGCAAGGTGGGCTCGGGGCATCGGGAGCGGCCGCAGGAGTGAGCCAAGTTTCAGAGAGGCATAAAAAAACGGGGCCGTAAGGCCCCGTTGCTGTTTTGCCGCACCGGCCGATACTAGGGTGCGGGTGTTGCGATGCGAAACAGACCATCCAGAGTTTCGCTGGCGGAGAGATAGACACCGCCGTTATCACGTGCATAAACTTTCAGCTGGTATACCTTGCCTGGCTCAAGTACTGCGGTGGCGGTACCATCAGAATCGTAGCCGATTGTGCGCTGGCTTTTCGGTACGGTCACAGTCGGCAATCCGCTGATATCAAAACCACCCCATATGGTGTTACTAGATTCATCCAGAACCTCAATCGCATAGGTATCCACGCTTGAGTAGGCGGAGCTGGCGTCCCAGGCAAAGGTAGGAGTTGCACTCAACTCAGGGAGCGGGAAGGCAAAGTTGGTCGGTGTCGGGTTAGTAAGGATGACCCCCCCCGTTACCTTGAGGGTACCCATATCGAAAGTGTTATTGTTGATGGTCGCGGTAGGAATGCCCTGTGTGACAGAGGTGTCTGGATCGAGCACCAGACCATCATTTTCCAGTGATGCAATCACATCAAAGGTACCATTGGGTACATGAGTAATATTAAAGTTACTGGTAGTGAAATCTCGCAAACCGGGGATGACCTCACGGCTACCCTGGTGCAGCAAGGTGACGTCGATAGGATCTCCTGAATAGACGCTACCGGCAGCCACAACACTAAGATTGCCGGTAACTGTGCCCGTGGCAGCACCAGATGCGGTGAGATCCTGAGTGAGGTTGTCGCCATCGAGCAGCGCAACCGGCCCTACAGTGGGGAAGTTAAGGCCCACTATCCAGGCAGTCAGGCTGACATCCCCTTCGGCAACGTTATAAAGTGTATATCCCCCGTCTGCACCACTGTGGGTTGAGGTCACATCATTAGCAGTAACCAGTGCACCGACTACCGGAAGGCCATTCTGGTCGAGGACCATACCGCTAATAGTGCCAATCTTTAGCAGCGGGTCGAGACCTTGCAGGGTAATAGTCACTGCCTCCGTCTGCCCAGAAAGCAGGGCGATCGGCAAGGCCGGTACCCCGGGCGCCGGTGAGGGGGCATAGCCCTGTGCCGAGACCTTCAACTGAATATTGTCCTCATAGTAGCTGGCACTGACGATGCCATCGGCACCGCTGGTGAGCGTGGCGATAGGATTGCCAGTGGACGCATCAAAGACCTGAATCTGCGCATCGGCGATAGCAACAGCTTGATCATCCACTACGGTGATGGTGACCTTGCCCGGGGGAGGTGGTGGTGTGGAGCTTGACCCACCGCCGCCACTACAGCCGCTTAACAGGGCGAATAACAGCAGGGAGGGGAAGAGGATAATCTGGCGTAATTTCTGCATTTTTTGATCTCCAGGGGGGCAGTGAATGTGTTTGGAGAGATTATAAGACAGTACCCTTATCTGTCGTTGTGACCGGTTTTGCAGATTCGGTGACACTGACTCAAGGGGCGACTACATTGGCCCCGTTGGTCGATGGTTATCTCTTAAACAAGGACCATCAGGCATGGCGCCAGGTGATATGCTAAGTGCGATGACAGTGATTAGAATGGAAGGGTTAAAGTAACAGCATGACACTATTTATTTCAGGACTGCGCCGTTGAAAAAAGAAGTGACCCCGCCATGCACGGTTGTTGCGATAGGGGCCTCCGCCGGGGGGCTGACGGCTATCTGTGAACTGCTGCAGGCCCTGCCGGATGACGCCGGTGTGGCAGTGATTGTGCTGCAGCACCTGGCACCCGACCACGCGAGCATCCTCCCCTCCATTCTGCAACGAAGCACGCGTATGCCGGTTAGTGAAGTGAAGAGTGGTGAGAAGATCCGGGCCGGTGAAGTCTACGTGTTACCGCCGGGGCAGGAGCTGAAGATAGCCGAAGGCAAGCTTGTGCTGCATCGCCGGGTAAAGACTGAGCGCCACCCGGTGATCGACCTGTTCTTCTCTTCACTGGCCGAGGAGCAGGGCGAGCAGGCGGTGGGCATCGTGCTCTCGGGCAGTGGCAGCGATGGCTCGCGCGGCCTCTGTGCCATCAAATCGGCCGGTGGATTTACCTTTGCGCAGGCCCCCGACAGCGCCCAATTCGATGCGATGCCACTGTCAGCGATCGGTTCCGGCTGTGTTGATCGCATTGCCACCCCGGCAGAGATTGCCTCACAGCTGGGTGCCATCGCCAGTGAGTTGCCGCAGGTGAAGCGGCGAATCGACCTGCTGCTGCAGCTGGAACATGAGCAGCATGGAGAGTATTTAAAAAAGATATTCGGCTTGCTGCAGAAGCAGTGCGGACACGATTTTAGCGACTACAAACGCACCACCATCATCCGTCGGCTACAGCGTCGCATGATGCTGAATTATATGGATTCTTTCGATGATTACGTCGCACTGCTGGAGTCCTCCAGCGAAGAGACGGAAGAACTGTTCCGGGATATTCTGATCAATGTGACACGATTTTTCCGTGACCCGGAGGCCTTTGTGGCCCTCAAGGAGGAGGTGTTGGCGCCGCTGGTTCGTGAGATGGAACCCGGTTACAAGCTGCGGGTCTGGGTGCCCGCCTGCTCGACCGGAGAGGAGGTCTATTCGATCGCCATCACCGTGATGGAGACACTGAATGAGATCGCCCCCTCGGTGTCGATGCAGATCTTTGGTACCGATGTCGACGCGGAGGCGATCGACCTGGCCAGAAAGGGGGTCTATGGCGCGGCACAACTGGCAGATATTGAGCCACGTTACCTGCAGCACTATTTTTCCAGGGTTAATGACGACTATATTGTGCGCATGCACCTGCGCGAACGCTGCATCTTTGCGCCGCAGAATGTGCTGGCAGACCCGCCGTTTTCCCATATCGATTTGATCTGTTGCCGCAATATGCTGATCTATCTAAATCGTAGTGTGCAGGAGAAGGTACTGAAGATTTTTCACTATGCACTACGCCAGCAGGGGGTGTTGTTTCTTGGCTCCTCAGAGACCACCGGTTCGGCCTCGGATCTGTTTTCACTGCTGGACAAAAAACATAAAATTTACCGTAAGAAGCAGGCCGCAACCCGCTATTATGAGTTTCTCCCGATGCGCTCTAAAGAGCCAACCCCCGCCGTAGTGGACGATACAAAGATTGAGGTGCCAGAGTCGATGCAACGTAAGCCGTTTTATGACCTGGAGCAGATGTTGCTCGGCAAGTTTGCCCCCTCTGGCGTGGTGATTAACGAACACCTTGATATTGTCTTTTTCCTTGGCCATGCCGGGCGCTATCTCGATCCCCTGGTAGGCAGCGCCGACCTTAACCTGCTGAGCATGGCCAGACGCGAACTGGTCGGTGATTTGCGTATTATTATCGATGCCGCGATGCGTAATCACGAGGTAGCGCAGCGTACGCATGTGTTGTTTGGTGAGGAAGGAGAGAAACGCTACTGCACCATCGAGGTACAGCCGCTGCTGGATAATCACCGCGGGCGCTACTTTGCGGTGGTGTTTCATGAGGAGCCAAACCAGGCTGACACCGTAAGCAGTGATGGGGCCGCCGCCGAAGCACAGAGCCCTGCGTCCCGGCGCAGTGCCGAGCTGGAACAGGAGCTGGCCGAAACCCGGCAGTACCTGGAGTCGGTGTTTGAAGAGCACGGGGTGATGCAGGAGGAGCTGCAGGCGGCGAGTGAGGAGCTGCAGTCGGCCAATGAAGAGTTACAGAGTACCAACGAAGAGCTGGAGACCGCGCGCGAGGAGTTGCAGAGCACCAACGAGGAACTGGCCACGGTTAATGAAGAGCTGGAGACCCGCAACCTAGAGCTGGTACAGACCATTACCGACCTGAATAACCTGCTGACCAGCGTCAATATTCCCATCGTGATGGTCGATGAGCAGCTGGCAATCCTCAAATTTACCCGCGCCGCGGGCAGCCTGTTTAACCTGATTGATAGCGATATCGGCCGGCCGCTGCCGGTGATTAAGCCGAATATCGATCTGCCGGAACTGGCACCACTGGTGGCCAAGGTGATTGAGTCGCTGCTGCCGACGGTGATCGAGGTATCGGACGATGAGGGCAGAAGCTATGAGTTCCGGCTGGTACCCTATCGTACCGAGGATCGTAAAATCACCGGTTGTGTGCTGATTCTGGTGGATATCACCGCGATGAAAAAAGATAGCGAGCGCAATAGTCGCTTCGCCTCGGTAATCAGTGACTCCGGCTATGCGATCACGGTGCAGGACCTTCAGGGTAGGATACTGACCTGGAATCCGCAGGCGAGCGTTATTTACGGTTATAGCGAGGAGGATGTCATTGGCACTAGCGCTGATGAGATGATACCCGCTGAGCTGCGCGAGGAGGCGGCCGAGCTGCGCGCGAAACTGTTGCGTGGCGAAGCGGTCGAACCGTTACATACCCGGCGTATTGCCAAGTCCGGCGAGGCGATATCTGTGCAGATAAGTGCCGCATTATTGCGGGTAAATGGCGGCGAACCCTATGCCATTGCGACCACAGAGCGACTGCTTGAGGCGAAGGGCAATGCTTAAAGGAATACTTCATTGTCAGATTAATAGAACATGGCTGGATAGCGCGATTATCTTAATTTAGCAGGCGGCGATAATGGCAAGTAATAAGACTCCCGATTATATAGCGATGAGTGATGGTGAACTCTATGACTCACTCGATGCGGTAACACAGCGTTGTGAGGAGGAGCGCCCGCACGATACGGGTCAGGGTGATGCCAACGAGTTACGTTTGTATCAAATCGAGCTCGAAATGCAGAACCGTGAGTTGAGCACTGCGGCGGCGGTACTGGAGGAGTCACGGTCCCACTATGCCGAACTTTACGATTATGCCCCGGTAGGTTATGTCACGGTAGATCGTACCGGCACTATTCTCGACATCAACCTTACCGCCGCCTCAATGTTCGGACGTGAGCGGCGACAGCTTGTTGGTCGGCCTCTCAGTCTCTATCTTGCGCAGGGGAATGCCCAGGAGCTGCTCTCCTTCCTGCGGAAAATCCCGGATGGAGTACAGAGCGACAGGTCTGCCCAGCTTGAAGTGCAGACGCGTGATCAGGGCTACGGCACACGTGACCTGCGTTTCTTAGGCGTCACCCGTACCCTGCCGGGGGCGGAATTTCCCGAGCGCCGTCTGGTGATTTACGATATTACCGATGAGAAATTGCATCAGGAAAATCTGCGATTGCATAGCCTGATCATGGAAAACATGCGCGAAGGTGTGTTGCTGTTGCGCCAGAGTGATAGGGTGATCATTGAGACCAATCCGGCCTGTGACCGGATGCATGGCTATGCCGCGGGTGAGTTAAAGGGACAGTCGCTTATTGCATTAGACTCCTGCAAGGTTCAGGCAGGAAGGACCATGTTAGATCGGTTGCAGCCCTTGGCGCCTGTATTGCCCTTGGAGTGGGAAGAGGAGTACCAGCGCCGGGACGGCAGCCGATTCTGGTGTGAGGCCTCTGCTTATAGTTTTGCGCATAAGAAATATGGCGATGTCTGGTTGATTGTGCAGCGCGATGTGACGGAACGTCATAGGGTCCAACAACAGTCGCGTGAGCGACAGGCCGCGCTGGCACATGTCACGCGTATTAATACCGTGGGGGAGTTGGCGGCTTCGCTGGCACATGAACTGACGCAGCCGCTGATGACGGTGGAACATGTTAACCATGCCGCGATCGCCTTGCTGCAACAGTCTTCAGCGCCACCGCAGCAGCAGGAGGTGCTGGAGCTGCTGCACACCACAGAAAGGCAGCTGCAACGTGCCAGTGAAATCATCTTTCACATGCGCAAATTTATACGCTATGGGGAACTTGAAACACGTAGCGTTACGGTGGCCGAACTGATCGAAGCCTCGCTGGCGCTGACCTACCCGCTGTTAAGAGATAATAGGGTCAGTATTGAGAATAAAAATGATACGCCACAGTTGCGGGTAATGGTTGAGCCTGTACAGGTCGAACAGGTACTGGTTAACCTTCTGAGTAATAGCGTACAGGCGATGAAGAAGGCGAATAGTCCGCAGCGCCATATCGATATCGCGGTGGATCCGCAGGGAGCGGAGGTGAAAATTTCAATACGGGATAGCGGGCCGGGACTGCCACCGGGTATTAATGAGCAACTCTTTGACGTGCTGCAAACCGATAAGGAGGATGGTGTCGGTATGGGCCTGGCGATAAGTCGCTCGTTGATACAGGGGCATGGCGGTCGGCTGTGGGCCGGCGAGCAGACATCAGGCGGTGCCTGCTTCTGTTTTACACTACCCGTTGCGGCGCGAGAAGGAGATGCCGATGAGTAAGTGCCAGAATATCTATCTGGTCGATGATGACGAAGACCTGCGACTGGCGATTAAGACTACATTAAGTATGGCGGGCTACAAGGTGTATGACTTTGCTTCGGCAGAAGCCTTTTTAGAGGTGGTGGATGAGGGGACCTGCGGCTGTCTGGTCACCGACCTGCGGCTCCCGGGGATCAGTGGCCTGGTGTTGCAGCAACAGTTGAATGAGCGGCATATTAATATACCGGTGGTCATCATTACCGGTTATGGTGAGGTAAATGATTCGGTGCGGGCGATTAAGGCTGGCGCGGTCAATTTTATGGAGAAGCCGGTGTCGCCCACAGCATTACTTGAACAGGTGGCTGAGGCGCTGAGACTGGATGACTCCCGGCAAGAGTATCTGGCGATGCAGGCGCGTTTTGATGACCTCTCGCCGCGCGAAAAGGCGGTTGCCACCCTGGTGGTTGCCGGAAAGACCAATAAGCAAATCGCACAGGAACTGCAAATCAGTTACCGCACCGTGGAAAAATACCGGGCGGGTGCCATGTTGAAACTGGGTCTGGAAAATGTCGTCGAACTCTCCCATTTTGTACATCGTTATGTGCATGCGGTGACAATATAATGATATAAGTAGTATGCACCTCTTCCCACTCTGATCGTCACTGTCGCATTGGCCGCTACCTTTTGCCCTTGGCGATAAATCGTCGCTTTTCTATTACCTGTTCCGTGCCGTAATGTACTCAGCTATAGGTATTTATACCTAGGTAGTACAGCGCCTATTTAAGGTGTGTACGAGATGATATTTTTCACCTCTGGTCTATAGAATTTTGCAAGGGAGGCGCTTATGTCATATTCGTGTGCAAATGATTATGCACGCTTTATGTGCTCGGTCTCTCTCTCCAGCCCCGCGGCCGATGATGCGGCGGCCATGCGGCTTATACTCGACTCTTTGCCGCTCCCCCTGCTGATCGTTAATCAACTCAATCTAATCACTTACCTTAACCGGGAGGCAGAACGTTTTCTTGCGATAGAGGCGGCTGATGCTTTGGGGCGTGACTGGTCAGATATTGTGAAGATACGAGATAGGCGTGGCAGAGCGGTTAATTATCGGCTGATGGAGATGCACACCTCGGTGCGTCTGCCGGACAGTCGTGAATGGTGGCTTACACACGCCAATAACGGCGAGGAGCTGCCAGCGCAGTTGTCTGTCGCGCCGATACGAAACCCTGATCAGGGAAGGCATCAGGGCTATGTGGCCGTCTTTTATGAAATCAGCGAAATCCAGCAACTGCTCGCCCCGGTCTGTGCATGACTGTAGGGCGAGAGCGTCGACGTCTCGCCACTGGTGGCGGGAGGTCGGAGAGAAATTGAGAGTAATACCCCCCCCTGACAGCGATCACTTTGCGAGGTAACACATGGATAAACAGCAGCTTCATCCTGAGGCCGATAAACTGGTCGAAGATATAGAGGAAATGGAAGAGGAAGAGAAAACCATCTTCGAGGCCGGCAAGGTGCCCGATAGCCAGCTGGATGCCACACGCCTCTATTTGGGTGAGATCGGCTTCTCACCGCTGCTTACGGCAGAGGAGGAGGTGCATTACTCCCGCATGGCCCTGAGGGGGGAAGAGGCGGGTCGTAAGCGCATGATTGAGAGTAACCTGCGACTGGTAGTGAAGATTGCCCGTCGTTACCTCAATCGTGGACTGGCCCTGCTGGATCTTATCGAAGAGGGGAACCTG
>JBFFMJ010000006.1:0-199520 GCA_041554195.1 Thiohalomonadaceae bacterium | reverse complement strand
TCCCTGATCTTGCGTGCTATCTGCAATTTGGTGCGTATTGCCCATATCTCTCTGAGCTTCAGGGGCTTTTTCTGGCCTACGAGAGCACCTTTATTCCAGGGCGTATGGGTATTAACATCAGATCCAAAGGGAAATGTAGAATTCATGGCGGCTTCCTCATGTTGGTTGTATGGAAACCAAGTGTGGTAGCAGAGCTAGATGGTCGCTATCCGGCCACAAGCAGACATCCATCGATACTATAAAAATGTCCGCTAAGAGACAATAATAGGGCAGTAATCTTAATCCCTGATTTCTGAACTTTATAAAATCTGATATAGAGATTGTGAACAGTTGTATAACATTCAAAGCATACGCTTCGCAGATGATGGTAGTGGGATTTGTTCTATGGGGAGTAGATGAGATAAACTCAAACATATCGAAACTATTAAGATGGTAACTGGCTTTATATCATGCTGCTTGCATAGGTGGCACGACGAACGAATTACACCCACTTACCGCACTTCACTGGTGAAATATAGATAGTTGTTATGTTGTATACTTTGCCTACACTGCCATTGGTTCGATACTCATTGTTTTTTGCTATTTAATTCGAGGTTATCAGTATGAGATATACAATACCTGTTTTGATTACACTTGCCATTGCGAACCTTGGGTGTGCAGGAAACCCAAATAGCTCTCAAGCAAAACAATGTGATTCTGGATTAAGAGCGGCATATAAAGAATTGGATTACGCAAATACAAAAGGATTTGGTGGAACTGTGGAATACTCCAAGGCTGCAAGTTTACTGGGGGCGGCTAAAATACAATCGGAATTTGGGAAATACCCAAACTGTATTGATAAGGTTAATCGAGCTCGCGCATACATTAAAAAGTCTCAGCAATAAGCAAGTCAGGATGCCTTTTTCTACTGTAAAGGATGAAGAAAAACCAGAACAGAGAAATATTCTCGATACTTTTATTTAGTCACTAACTGAAACATGGTTCATGTTTCGGTCTGTTATGGATATAAAGGTATAAAACGTAACAACAGAGTAAGTCGTAGTAGTTTCTGATTTGGCACCTGTAGAGTAATCGTTGGTCGCTAGCATTTCTGCTGATCGGCGTTTAGCAGACGAGGTCACAGCATACTCATAATGTCTTCAGCGGTCGCTAAAGAGTCGTGAGAGCTGTTGAGGCGGTGACTGGGAGGTTGACGGAGACCGGCGCGGACTCCCTAGCTCATAGGGTGGTACGACGCGCTAGCGTTGTTGCAGAGAACATCATGGCACATACCGTGTTTTAGCAGAAAAAGGGCTATTTGCGTATCACGACGTGCTAGCTGTGTATGGCGGGGTAGTAATTCTCTATATCATTGATTTTTCATAAGATACAGTGATGTGAACGGGTCTAACTCTGCCCTCGTTAATTTGCTCATCCCCGATCTCAAACCGAGCGGCCTCGGCCTATTTCGCGGACGACACATTGCCTCTTCTCCGCTACTCTTTGATGAGGTTCTTTCCCATTAGCTAATGCTCTTGCCTACCATCACGATGGAGCCGCCATGTTGAGAGGTGTGTCACTTGCACTGCTGCTGTTGCTGACGTCGTCATCGGTAGTGGGCTTCGACCATTTCATTACCCGTAACGGCGCCGAACTGCGTGACGGCAGCAAGCGCTTTCGCTTCATCTCCGTCAACATCCCCAACTATTTCATTATCGAGGATCGTGCTACAGCGCAGAGCCCCGCCTGGCACCGGGTGACGGAGTTCGAACAGCGCGATGCAGCGCGTACCGTGGCGTACCTGGGCGGACAGGTGTTGCGTGTCTATCCCTTCTCCGTCGAAGGAGGGCGCAACGTAGATGGGAAATTGGCCCATATCTACGACCATAACGGTAGCATCGCCTACCACGAGGAGCTGTTCCGCGACATGGATCGCGGCCTGGCTATCGCCGAAGAGTACCATCTTCGCGTTATCATCCCACTGGTGGATGAGTGGCAGTGGTTCGGTGGCCATGCCGAGTGGGCGCGGCTGGTCAACGCCCCTGAGTTCTGGGACGATGCCAGGGCGCGTAGCGCCTTTCAGGAGTTCCTGCTCTGGCTCCTCAACCGCCGCAATACCGTCACTGGGAGGCTTTACAAGGAGGACCCGACCATCCTCGCCTGGGAATTGGGCAACGAGATCGAGAGCGCTAGCGACGGCTGGCTGCACGAGATGGCCGCTTTCATCAGGCACCACGATGCCAACCATCTGCTCATCGACGGCGGTCACAAGCAGCTCTCCTACGCCGCTCTTGCCGATCCCAACATCGATATCCTCACCACCCACTACACGGATGACAGATTCGACAGGTTTGCAGAGCGCGCTGCGGAACTGGGCAAGGGCTACCTCTATGGTGAGTTCAGCCCTGTGGGAGATCCCTATGCGGTGCGCGATATCATCACGCGCACCATCAAATCAGCGGCGGTGGGAAGTCTCGCCTGGTCACTGCGCTTTCACAGTGAGCGTGGTGGCTTCTATTACCACGCCGATTTCAACGGCGAGAGTGACTCACTCCACTACCCCGGTTTCGCTACCACCAAACCGCGCGGAGAGGAGGAGATCTTTGTGGAACTGCGCGCAGGCGCCTATGCCATCCAGGGGCGCACGGTGCCAGCTGAACCTCCCCCCGAGGCTCCCATCCTGCTCCCCTTCAGTGATCCCGGCGCCATCAGCTGGCAGGGAGCGGCTGGCGCGAGCGGCTATCGGGTAGAGCGGCGACAAGGTGAGAGCGGCAAATGGGAGACCGTCGCCAAGGACATCCATGACGCAACACCACAGCAGGCGCCAGACAGGACTCTCGTCAGCGCACTACCACTTTTTAGTGATCGCCCCGGGCCAGGGCGGTGGTATTACCGAGTCATCGCGTGCAATGGTGCGGGGGACTCCATCCCCTCCAATCGCGTTGGCGTCGATGTCGGCCACTGAGGTGCTACTGATGCCATACGCAAGAGACGTGGCCGATGCCAAGCCGACTATCACTGGGAGTGGGGGAGGGTGAACTGCGTGAGACGCTTTTGGGGATGGTGAACAATTCACGCTCCTCAAAGCGGATGTGTGCCTGCAACAGTTTTGCGAATGCTCGCAGGGTCTCTGCGTCACAAGGCCCATCGTCTATGAGGCCCCTTAGCTGGAGATGTTCAGCCAGCGTGCGTTTGACGATCTCCGTTTCACCCGCGCGCGCCAGCGCGGGCAGGAGTTGCTCCTCCTCCAGATGAAAGTGAGGTTCCAATTCCTTGTGGAACCGCTTCGTTAACTCCTGCCATCCATCGGCAACCTCTTTAGCGCTCACGGCCAGTAACAGCCGACGGGCCAGTACCAGGGCCGTGTGGTGATCGCTGGAAAGTGAGCGTAAGCCGGGCGCGCGTTTCATGGTGCACGTACTCCAGATCTATTCTCGAACAGCATTTACAGCCTCCCCATTGACGGCTGTGAATATGCACCTTGCTTGGATAAGTGAGTGCGATAAGAGGTGTCCTTCACTTACCCCGTACTCCAGCCACGTGGCCGCTTCATCCCGGCGATCTTGCAGGCCTGCTGTACGTAGCCGTAGGGGAAGAGCTTGAACAGGTGGTTGCGCGCCCTCTTGCCCATTGCCATCTCCTCTGCCATGAATTTAATGACAAAGCGGGCATCCGCGGCAACCCGGTGGTTGTTGTAATAGCGGCGCATGAATTCGATAACCTGCCAGTGCTCATCGGTCAGCGTTACCTGCTCTAGGGCCGCCAGCTGTTCTGCGGCACGCTTATCCCAGTCGTCGGGCTCGACTAGGTAACCCTCGCCATCGCTCCGCAAGTTATGTCCATCGCCATTGACTATCATCGCTCTGCTCCTCTGTAGCTAGCCCTGCGCATTAGAGATCCTGCGGCAGAGGCAGTGGTCGCTGCCCTCTGTGCACACTTTCCCACGCTGGTGGCAGGGAACGGGATTGTGGGTGTGGTGGACCGCCAGGGTATAGATGCGGATCAGGTCCTGCTCACTGACGTCGATAAAGGAGTCAAGCTGCGACAGGGCATAGACCAGGTCACTATGAGCAATGGGTGCCTTCTCCTCGGGCTGTGCCTCACCACCACACGGCCTGGCCAGTGAGGCAGGATAGTGCCGGTGGCGCAGCGGTAGATTCAGCAGCACCGCTGTCAGCAGCAAGATAGCCACATTCTCCAGCACCGGTGTGACGATAAAACTGTAACCCAGCCCCGTTACCGACTCGCCACCCAGCACCGCCACCAGGGCGGTCGCACCTCCCGGTGGATGGAGGCAGTGCAGGTAGTACATGGCGCCGATGGATAGCCCCACCGCGGCCGCCGCGGCGAGTAGTGGGTCCGGCAGGAGCGTGGTGCAACTGACCCCGATGAATGCGGAGACAAGGTGCCCACCGAAGACCGCCCAGGGCTGAGAGAGCGCACCGTGCGGTACCGCGTAGAGCAACACCGCACTCGCCCCCATTGAGGCGACTACCATCACCGCCCCTTGGTGATCGAGCACCGCCTGACTGACGTAGAGCAGTGCCAGGATGCCGATAAACCCCCCAGCCGCCGAGATCAATTTTTCGCTGTGGCTGGCGTGATTAGGATCGCAGGGCCAAAACATGGCCCACAACCGTCGCCAGGAAAACAAGCCTGTGACAAAGCGCATCGCATTACCCCCAAGTAATTCTGAACGCCCTTATAACCTAGTATTTCGCTATGTATTAGACAAACGAAATTATTCGCACTTTAATATCGAAATATTCGATACAAGGAGTGCGTCATGGACTCAGAGTTTGCCCGTACCTTTCTTGCCGTTGTCGCTGCCGGCAACTTCATCAATGCTGCCCGGCGACTGCACATCACCCAGTCGACGGTCAGTACCCGTATCCAGGCGCTGGAGCGTCAACTTGGCACCCGCCTCCTGCGCCGCAGCCGAGGTGGTACAGAACTGACCCCCGCTGGGGAGCGCTTCCTGCGCCATGCCAAGAACCTGGTCAGGACCGTCGAGCAGGCGCGCCATGACGTGGGTCTGCCTGAGGGGTACAGCGGTACGCTCACTCTTCGCGGCCGCATCGCCCTGTGGGATGGCCTGCTGCCGCAGTGGAGCGACTGGATGCGCCAGACACTGCCCGATGTCTCGTTGCGCATGGAGATCGGCTTTGAGGAGGACATCATGCAGGGGCTCATACAGGGCAATATCGACATCGGCCTGATGTATACCCCCGAGAATCGACCTGGCCTCGGTATCGAATATCTGTTTGATGAGTTGCTGCAGTTGGTCACTACCGAGCGGAATGGCGAGTGGTTCAACGAGCGCTATGTACACATAGAGTGGGGAGCGGAGTTTGAGTCACAATTCTCCACCCACTACCCGGATGTGGCGCCGCCGGCGCTACGGGCCAATGTCGGCTGGTTGGGGATACAGCAGATCCTTCACTCGGGCGGCGCTGGTTTCTTTCCGCTACGCATGACGCAACCCTTGATCGAAGAGGGCAAGATTTTTCCCGTCGACGGCAGTCCGGAATTCTCGCTTCCGGTTTACCTGGTCTATCCTTTGGAACGGCGCGACCAGACGATGACGACAGCACTACATGGCCTACGTGACCTGACGGAACGCTTCAGGCCCGATGTGACCTCCGCAAAAACCGTAGACACCTGACAATCTCCGACCTTGGGAAGGTAGCTGCCGGTGATTCGAAGATTAGGCGCAGGGAGCGTTCTATAGTGGCTACACTTGGGATGCGATGGGCGGGGATGTCAGCTTCTATGTGGCGGTGGGGATGTGCTTATTGGCGTTGCTTATTGTTTGGCGTTTTATCGGTTTTCCCCCAAGGGCGAGCAATTTGCCCCTGGTAATTCATCTTTGGTCTGGTAGCAACTACCTGAAGGACTCGGAATTAGTGCCTGGTTTCGGCCAGTAGCGGTCTTACAGGCTGAAAGGCCACTATGGGGGCTACCCACCCTAAAGCGGACCTGCCTCACAGTCTAGTTACCCCTTACTTTTTACACGCGTAAACATTGGGGTATAGTGGTCTTAATTTATCGGGGTCCCGATTTGCTAATTTCAATAACGAGACAGGGATTGTTGTATGTTATTTAAAATCAATAAGTTAATAACCTCCATTAGACAACATTTATCTAATTATGTGTAAAAAATGAATAATAAAGATACTTCTGAATATCACGGTGAAGCAAATGAATCTTTTGTCTGTGAGCATTTAGTTGGTGTTTCTGGTGTCAATTGGTACTCGTCAAAACCAATTGAAGACGATCCATGGCCAAGTGCATGGTGTGAAAAATGCCATGAGTCTTTTATAAAAGAAGGTGAATGGAACGAAAAATCAGAAAATAATGCAAACCTAAAAGCAAAATTACTCTGTCATCATTGTTATGAAGACACTAAAAATCAATGTAATGTAAATATAGTGTAATAAAATGAAACACATAAAAACTCGCTCCAACCGACCCACCTCCGCGGCACTTTTTTGTGCTGTGTAGCATAGCAACAAGTCCCGCTACGGCGGTCGGCTTAGTTTGGCGTTAAGGCCTAAAGATAAATGGTTAAATTCTCCCAACATCTGTTGTCTGTATATCGAGTGCAAACAATACATCATGAATCCTTATATGAGCATTTTTCATGAGTTATCAAAGAACAGTTTATAAATGTTGATTGCCACAGAGAACTAGAGAAAGAGCTTCTGGTACCCTGCGATAGCCTGTGCCTAAGCCTATGGAATGCCACTCACGTAAATATCAAGTAAGAAATGAAGGTGTCACCGCACTGTACCGGAGTGATGGTTATGACATGAGCGGGAACGATCCATTTTGGAGTTTATTGTTCAAGTGTGATGAGAATTTAAACTCAAGATCTGAGCCAGAAATCTCTGACTGTCAGGCGCTGTAGGAGGGGGGTATGAAATATGTCGCGGCAAAATTCAATTCAGAACAAATTTTGATTTACATAATCGCCGCTCTGTTAGCAGTCTCTCTTAGCGCTTATAGCGACAATCTTCACGAGGCGTTTTTTCTACCAAAGCTTGTTGCATTTTGCGTTCTGCTTGTTGTCTCCACAGTATATATGGCGATCCAGTCGCAACTTGTCACTCCAGGCCGAGATGTAAATATTTTTATCGCTCTTTACCTGGGCTTATTGCTGATCAGCGGAGTCAACACCATTGCTCCGATTGCTGCGGCGCAAAATACCGGGGTGATTGCCGGGCTTTTCATAATCTACCTGCTGATGCTCAATCTGCATGATAAGCAAAGACAGACACTTTTACGCACCATCTACCTCACATCCCTGGCCCAGTGCATCATCGCCACAGCACAATTCTTCAGGCTGTTTTCTCCGGAACATATTCTCAACACACACGACAAGATCGTGGGCAGCGTCGGCAACCCGGAGTTTCTGGCAACATTGCTAGGGGTAGCTTTTTTTATCGGCCTGCATTTATACGCAAGCACCGATAGTCGCAGAAAAAAGGTCCTTCTTGTGCTTATGCAACTGGTATTACTCACCACCATCATATTGGCAAAGAGCAAGGGTACGCTAATTCTTCTTGCGCTCTACCTGCTGTGGCGGGCAAGTCGCAGTCTTGTGCTGATGGCTGGTCTGGTCCTGGTCGGACTGGTTGTAGTGTATACCTATTATGAGTACTCACTCATTGGCCGTAGCGCACTATGGCTGGCAACGACGGATATGATTGGCAAGAATCCTCTGTTAGGCGTGGGCTTTGGGCAATTCAAGAACCATTATTTGGATGGCGTTATCAGTGTGCTCCAGAGCCACCCAAAATATCAACTAACTCTGGGCAGTTACACCGCGCTGACAGATGATGCACACAACATCATCCTTATGCACTGGGCGGAACTGGGACTTGGTGGGCTGTTGGCAGCGCTGCTGTTTGTCCGCAACATGGTTAGGCATGTTATAAGCGCACAAGGGCCGCTAGCTGGCGCGCTGGCGATGTTGGCAATAAAGACGATGTACACCGTGGTGGTCGGCTCTATTGTCAGTGCCATGTTGCTGGCATTGGTATTGGGTATGCTCACTCCCACGCAGAAGCTTCCGCAAAGCCGAGTACCGCGCACCTTTGTATGGGTATGCACACCTGCATTATTCCTGCTGTGTGTCCTAGTTGCAAAGGGCGTAATGGCTGACTTTTACTACAACCGGGGGCAAATGCTGCTGCTGGTCTCTGATCTAGAATCGGCGCAGAATTACTACAGCATTTCCAGAGACTTGAATCCGGAAAGCAGCGACATATATCTTGCTCTGGCAAACATCGGTTTTCGGCAGCAAAACCTGTCCTCCATGCGCGAGAATATCGGCAAAGCAATTCTCTATCACAAGAGCATGAACAGCTACAAAATCTCTGCACATATGCTATTCTTCCGCCGTCAGTATGAGGCCGCACTGCCTCTCTACCTGTATTTGCACCAGGCCTTCCCTGAAGACCTCACCAGTATGGGAAAGTTGGCGCTAATCTATGTTAAGCTCGGTGAACACGAGAAGGCACAGACCATGGCCCGTAAGTTACTCAACACAGTGACGCGCCAAAAGAATCGGTCGGATGGAGAAAATTTCCAAATTGCGAGACTCATCCTGAGACGCTACAGGGAAGGCGAATATATAACAGGAGTTACAAAGTGAATACCTGCAAAAATCTGTTTGTCATAATACTCCTAGCTTGTTCTGGAATCACGGCATATGCCGAGGAAGATACACTGAGTCCCTATCTTAAATTCAAGCAGGAAACGCCTTGGTTTTTCGAACGCTTTAATGCCAGTACGGAATATTATTACCAGACACACGACATCAACTCCCTAAATGAAGATGAGTATGAGCTACTCATAAATCACTACTTTGAGAATAATGACTACAGCACGACACAGGTTTTTCCAGCCCTGGATGCCACCCTATTCAGACACTTGCAAGAGCATCCAGACGACCCAAAATACCGCATACTAAAGCAGCGCATCCTCTCAGAAGATTTCATTAACACCTTCTCGATCCGTAGGCACAATCCAGGATACTTCCCGCCAATCGCAGACCGCGAGCTGGTGCTGCGTATCATTCAGGAACAAAAGTTCATCCAAATTTTCAGGCTGGCAGCCCCAGTCCTGCGTGAAGATATGGAGATTGTTGAAGCGGGAATGAAGATTAATGCGCCCTATGTTTTTCGAAACCTTAGCAATAGACTGAAAGCTGACAAAAAGCTCCAGCTTATCGTGATTGAAAATAATCCAAATATGATTAAATACGCCATTGACCCGGATCGGGAGGTTGTACTCAAGGCGGCAACAAAGTCTACCAGCGCACTGAGATATGTGCCTTACCGCTATATCTCAGACCCAGAAATACAGCGCATTATCTCGGAGATACCGAAAGACAATAGCTATGGAGGTAAATTTTCACTATTCGGCGAGATAGCGCTAATAAATGACGACGAGGTAAGGGTGCGGGATACCCCGTCACTAAATGGGCGCTACACCGGGGTGCTATATAAAAACCAGGTTGTAGAATTGTTGAAAGAGAGTGAGAGCCGCACTGATATCAACAATGAATCGTACTACTGGTACCAGATAAAGGATGAATCAGTTCTAGGCTGGGTATACGGAAAGTACATCACACTCTATGTTCCAAACAAGGACGTAGATCCCTACTTAGACAGCAGATTCAATGACGAAGATAACGACTGGTATTACGATCGCTTCGGTTCCAGTACGGATTTTTCCAAGTCAGAAGTCGTAACCATCAACAATCTTACAACTCAGGATTACCGCTCCCTGATTACCGCTGCAGAACAAGGAAGGAAGCACGGGTTTTACGCCCTGTACGCCACCATATATAAACACCTTAAGAGCCAACCAGATGACCCCAAGCTTGCGTTTGTCAAGAAAAAGCTCTACTCCCCAGACTTTATTGGTAAAGTCGGCGCTGATATTGATCTAGATTTTTTGCACGAGTCATTTTTTACAGATAAACCTAGAGTGTTATCATTGTGCAAGTACAATCACAAGGCGTTTCTATATGCATCTGAAACACTCAGAAATGACAGAGATTTCGTCATTGCGTGCATAAAACAGAATGGGCATGTTTTGAGGCACTTGTCGAAAGAGATACAAGATGATCAGGAAATTGTGTTAGTCGCAGTTTCACAAGACGGAGCGGCGATTAAATATGCTTCAAAACGCCTTAGGGATAATGAAGATGTCGTAACACATGCCACCCAAACAAATGGTGACGCGCTTGAGTTTGCATCAGCACGTTACAAATCCGATAGGGCGATGGTAAAGCTTTCTCTGGCCACATCAAATAGAACCTTATATTTTTCCGACACCGCTTTTCATAACGATAAGGAACTCGTAGCTCTTATGGTTGAGCGCAATGCCCATTTCTACAACACTCTTCCTGAGGAAATGAAAAATGATAGAGAAATAATACTTGCACTAAGCAGAAATGGTATGGCCACTCTAGAGCAGTTTTCTGACGCTTCATTACAGGATATGGAAATTCTTGATTCACTCGTAATACATATATATAGCAGGAGCCTTAGAGCCTTATTTAACAAGATTGCTGACAGTCAGGGCGGAGATGGGCTTGTCAGAGCGCTTGAGCTTAGAAATAACAAATCTGGCGGGGATAAAAACGACATGTGGCTGTGGCTCCCTAATGAGGTATGGAAAAGTGAATATTTCGTGGAGACGTTGTCAAAAAGATGGGCGAAATATAATAATTGCCCATACCGACACATCCTCCCATATCCGCTATCAGCTCCATTTATGTACGATAAATATATCGCTGTCAATCCAGCCTGTAAGAGACGATAGTCAGGCTATAGTTAAACTTTGTCAGCTATTGGGTGAGCACTAGACACGATCTTAGCTAATGCATAAGGTCCGTTTTGGCATGGCGCAGGAGACATTGCCAGGCAAGGAAGAGGAGGAATTCAGTGGTTTGGGCTGGAGTCGGCCAGTAGCGGTCTTTATGCTTGAGAGACTAGTTTGTCAGCAATCAGCCTAATAGCAGTCATTAACGGTGCCCTGATGATTGATAGGAAAGCCCTATGTTTAAACTAGGTAAACTATGGCACTATCGGCAGTATTGAATAATAAAAGCTTGAGGGAACGACACTAGGCTACTGTTAATGCATGGAAATGACGTCTTATTACTACCCTCGTTCATACATGATAGGCCGCGTAGAAAAACAATGGGGGTCAGGTCTTGCCTTTTTCTAGCAAAAGGCAAGACCTGACCCCGTGGCATCTTTACTATGCCAATCTCGCCCTTAGTGAGATGAGTGGTGCGCAGTTGCAGGGTGCCCAGCTTAAGGGGGCCAACCTGCGCAACGCCAACCTCGAAGGGGCGGCCCTCAGCTACGCCGATCTTACCGGTGCGATGCTGGAGGGAGCCAAACTAAATAACGTTCGTTTTGGTTATGCGGTGTGGGAGGGGAATATTAACTGTATGCCTGAATCGGTGGGGAAGTGTATTCCGGCGCGGGCGGAGCAAGTAACCTGAAAATCCGGCCAAACGTGATGGTGTGGATATTTTAGAGGGAACAGGGATGAAAGTAATTATAACATTAGTCTCAATTTTTCTGAGTAGTTTAAGCTTGGCATCAGAAACCGAGCTCAGGGAAGATTGTACACATCTTGAGGACTACCCTCCATCGCAGATGGTTGTCGATGCCATTCTCGAATGTATGTATGAAAAGAGAAGTGTCTCTGGATTTGATAACTCACGAGCAGCTAAAAGCTTAGAGTTGGTATCCCCGCTGTATGATATCGATATTGATAAATTGACAGCCGCTATGACAAAAGAAGATGGAACTCTGGGGGCTTACTACATCGATATACTTATTGGGCAGCCTTTAGAGAAAGTGTCAGGGATTCTCATGGAATCCTATGAAAGACATGGGGAAAAGGGAAGTAATTCTGTGGTGAATGCAATGTTTGCGAGCGATAATCCAGCTGATTGGCAGAGAGTATATAAAACCACGGTTGAGTTGAATGAGAAGGGGCTTGTGTCAGATGCTTTGGTGACTGGGCTTTCTATCCGATTAGATTCACAGATGAGAGACACTGGGGAAACATCTCGTGACAACTTAAAAAGTAGGAATATTGGAAAATGCCAAGTTGAGATGGAGGCGGCCAATAGCAAATACTATTATCTTAATTTTCGCGATGAGGTCATAAAAAAAGATCCCTTAAAATACATTGATGATGCCAGTAAAAAGCTTTCAGATTTGGAGGCTAGTAGGGGGTGTAATGTTGGGGAGGATGTGAGGTTACACTATAGGTCGCATTTTAATCAGGAGTATTCTCGACTTGGAGACTATGCTCGTGATATTGCAGGCGAGCCTGCAAGAGCGGTTGATTTTTATCTGAAGGCTGAAGAGTACAAAATCATCCCGATCAAACGAGAAATGACGGCAAACGAAAAACGGAGGAATCGGGAAAGGCAAAAGGAAGTGATGCAGTTTATGAGAATGACCGGGATGTTGGGGGGTAAGCCCGGTACGCCATGCTATAAGGTCTATGAGATTTACGGGGTTAAGGTAGGGGAAGAACATAAATTCTACAGGCTGTGCAAGGATGAATTGAAGGCTTATGGGATAAATCTGATGGGTCTGAATCACGATTTTGCTATTGAATCCAGACTTGCTCCAAGTGCCCGTCAATTCACAGTATGGTTGTCGCATGATGACCAAAGCAACATAGCTCACAAGAAAATTTTAATCAAAACAGGTTACAGCAATTGGTCGGATGTTTTTTGCAGTGAGTTGCAGTTGGTTGAAACTGACTCTGAGGGTAAGGCTAAAGTAACTGTGCGCGCAAACAGAACGGTTGAATTAGTGCTGCTTGATAAGGACTGGATGACTGATGGGGAAGAAAAAATATCCACCTTTAAAGACGATTATATTGCTGTAAATATAGAAGTTTTACCAAAAGATGGTGGAGGGGGGTTGTACAACAGCAATGTGATTAGGGCTGTAAGTGAGTGCAGAAGAAAAGGTTATATCACGCCAGCGCTGATAGATATTGATAGGCAGATATATGCAACGTCAAAATCTTTTATGATCGAAGGAGGTGCTTATAGGGGTGAAAGTGCTAGTGGTCATATAAAAAACCTGGTGTTTTCCATGTATTACGATGAAATCAATCATGCCGATGAGCTGGGTGTGTTTCAGTTGCAGGCGCTACGGAGGATGGCCTTTGCTGATGAACGATTTGATAAGTCGATCACCTATGATATGGAAAAAAGCTTGATTTTGGATGAGGTTGAGCCTGTTCAACGCTTTTTGAGCACATATGGTATTGATGCTCTGCACGAGTATTTTGGTGATGAGTGCTCATACACATCCCATGCATTGCATCTAAGTAGCTCCAGAAGGGGCAATCTGCGAACAATTGATAAGCTTATTTATATGAGTGGGAGCATATCTTCTCTTCATAAGCGTTTCTTGCGAAAGGAGAGGGGGCGTTATGAGCGAGCAAAGAAAAGATTTAGTGATGCAGGGGTTTTTTATTCTAAGTTGTTAGTGTTTTCCATTGATAATGATCTTGCTTTTCGAGATGAGCAGGAATTCACAAGTTGCAACAAGCACTTTATTTATGAGTACTTGAAAAATGCTGTGCGTTCAAAAAACATAGATGAGTTAAAAATGGCATTCGAGCTCGGGGTGAGCTCGGAGCATCTGTGGAATGATAAATATCCATTAGTGTCTTATGCGTCAGGTGATTTTGTCTTGCAGCTGTTTGACTTGGGGCTTAACCCAGAATCCACGGTAGATTCTGGTGATTCCTTGTTTAAGTTGATGTTAAAGAAGAAGTATCGCAAGGTAATCTCATATTACATTAGTAATAAAATTATCCCTGAGATCAGTTCAAAAGATTACGTCCAGCTCTTGTCTATGGATTTTGCTGGTAACGACATCAAGGCCAAGTTGCATGCGGCAATGGCGTCTTCCCCTGAGTCTGAGCATGATAAGATAATTCAGGCAGCAGCGCTGACTTCAAGGCATGATGTGCTTGAGACTATGTTTGATGCTGGTGTGAAAATCAAAACTCATTATGAAGATCCTTTAACCATTGGTCGGGGGGCATACACATCTTCACGGAAAGGTCGTCACGAAGAAGTCTTAATTCTCACAGCACTCAGTGGTGAGTATGGCGGAGATACTGTAAATACGATTGATGTTCTTCATAGAAATGGTGCCAATGTGGAAGGGCGTGAAGGTAGCTATACCGCGCTATCATATGCACTGAAATATCGCAGTCATGATGAAATCGTTAAGCTGCTGTCTATTGGTGCTGATCAAAATCTTGTGAAAAATACGGTAAAGCCTCCACTGTTGAGCGTATCAGAGCATGGATTTACTTTTTCGCAAGGTTGTTTCAGGAACAGACCTGCATTAGCTTCTGCAATTGATAACTATCTTAAACATAATCCTGATGGTGAAGAAAGCAAGGACTATGCTAGATGTATTGTCTATAAGAGAGGTAGAGGTAAATTGCGCAGTGGCTCAGACTACGAACATGTTCTAGCATTGATAGAAGGTGGTGCAGACGTCAATGCTCGTAGCAAGTATGGTGATCGAACTCCACTAATGTTTTACGCATTAAAAAGGGATATGAAGGTTGTTGAGCTGTTACTAGAACACGGTGCAGATCCAGAAGCTAAGGACGCATATGGTAAAAATTATCAGAGCTACCTCGAAGAGGTGGCCCCAATACAGTCCCCAACGGGAAAGGCATATATTGGCAGCGGGAACTAGCCATCTACTCCTGCACCCAGTGCAACCGTCCACGCATCTTCTGCATCGCCGCCGTCTCGATCTGGCGGATACGCTCAATCGATACCCCGTACTCCTCGGCCAGCTCCTTGAAGGTGGCCTTCTCATCATCCTGCCAGCGACGGCGGATGATGGCCGCAGAGCGCTCGTCGAGTTTGCCGAGGGGATCGAACATAATCTCGTCTTGCATCTGGCTCTGCTGATCGTTGGCGGCCTTTTATGCAGGCTCATTACGCAGATCAGCAAGGTAGGCTTGAGACTGTCTGCGCTTACGTTTAAGGGGTCACTTCTTGACTTTGTATCTAGAAAGAAGTAGGAGTACAAGAAACATTACTGTACGTTACCCATTGAGTGTCCGCACCTTAGTTATTAGAAGAAGATCTCTTTGTCAATCCATAGCGTCCGCTTCGGTCGCTATTCAGACATTGTTGATGTACAACACAACATTCGATGAACATGGATGATTTAAGAGTGAGGGTGTATATTCATTTGCTGTAATTGTGTTGCAGTTGCTCTCTGGTATAGAGTTTTTCGTACTGGGGCTTGTCAGTGGTCCAATTGTAGGCTCAGTCGTGGGCGGGTATTCATATTGGACCTTGGCAGCGCGTAGAGATTAGGAAGTTATATTAATAATTCATTATGAGTAAACATATTTGCCGCCGCTGCCTGAATGACAGCTCCGTTCTTGATATCGAATTCGACGAGCAGGGGGTCTGTTCCTTCTGCCGGGAATATGAAAAATGGGAAGAACGGTTAAAGGATTACCAGTCACTCCATGACTTGTGGATGCAACGGATAAACAAGTACCAGGGACAGAGTAGTTATGATGTGCTGGTCGGTATTTCGGGTGGCAAGGATAGTACCTATGTCCTGTACCAGCTACTGCACAAATACCAGCTTCGTGTCAGAACGTTTACCTTCGATAATGGCTTTTTGAATGACGGGACGCGAGACAGGATAGAAAGGGTAGCCAAGGAGTTCGGTGTTGAACACAGTTATTTCAGCTACCCACAGGAAAAGCTTTCTGAGCAGTACAGGAACTCAATCACCCTGACGGGCGCTCCCTGCACCGCCTGTTCTATACTGGTCTATGCCTCCACACTTGCCCTGGCACATGAACTGGATATCCCGATGGCCGTCCACGGCCGTTCTCGACCGCAAATGCTCCGTCATTTCGCCAGAGGAAGCCGCGATCCCTTCATGCCTTTTATTCATGCGGGATTGAGTGCCGCGAGTAAAGTCGACCTCGTTGAGTTATATAAGGGTCTTGAGTCGAGTATCGACCAAACCATGGGCAATTCCCTGCTAGACCTGGTGAAAACTTTTTCGGCTGAATTTCTCACATCAGATCCCGCGGAATTTGTGCCGTTCTTTCTCTATCATCCATATAATGAGCGCCATATCATCGAGGAGCTTGAAAAGAATACCAGATGGCGCAGAGCGCAGGGGTATGATCTGCTGACACACCAGGACTGTGTCGCACATGATGCGGCCGCCTATCTCTACACCCTCATTGAGGGTCGACCACACATCTTGCCGGAGATCAGTGTCATGATCCGCGAGGGGGGAATAACACGTGACGAGGCAGCCAGGCGACTGAGCAAGGATGAGCATATGGAAAAACCAATCATTTCCATGGAGCAGCTGTCATCCTTTGTTGAGGTGGATGCGGAGATGCTTGAGGCACAGGTGTTGCGACTAGCTGAGGCAAGCAAGGATAACAAGGGAACCGGGCAGTCTTGAGGGATAGTGTTGCATGAGTACAGTGTCACATGAGACAAGTAACCATGAGATCCTTGTGATCTGTGAAAACGGCCGTGATGAGTCCGCCGATTTTGAACTCTTTGGCCATACATTTCACGTCTCTATACGCAGCAGCAGTGAAAACAAGCAGAAGCCTGATGAGATCATTGGCGCTCACCTGGAAAAGGTTTCTGCAATCGGGATCGATACGGATATATGCTGGCCAGCACAAACCCCTGATGATCGTGATGTAGTCGCATGCAGTCCCAAATCAGAATGCTTAATGCCTGTTTATAATGGCCAATCCGTCCGCCCCTCTATAGAGTCACTTTCTCTGCATGAACTGATATGCCGTTACCCCAGTCTGTTCGATGGAAAAAGGATCCTACTCCTTTCCGGGATGGGCGCGACAGCCATGCGAAGGCTTTCAGACCTTCAAGGTGCTACCGTGCATGAGTTCGAACCGCTGCTGCATAGCAGGCTTCCCTATCCACTCTTGAAGCTGTTCAACAAAATGATTCAGCGCTGCTATCGTGTAAGCAGAGTGCAAGAGGCGGATAAGCGCCCCTCGGCACTAGCCAGGGCGCCTGTTAGCGAAGATGAGTTTTCTCGACTCGAGGGGATTATCCAGGGCTACGATGTGATTGTAGGTGATATGCCCTGGATTCTTAAGCTTGGTGACACCTCCCTTAATGAGAAGTGTCTGCTTACGCTGTCGTGCACCAGCTCGGAATTGGATCAGCTCAGGGGGAGGGGGGTTGCAACCGTCATTCAGATGATGCCTGCCGGGATCGCAGGAGATATGGGTATTAGTCTCACTGCTGCCATGATTGAGGCCATGCTTGCTGCCATCACCATGAGTGGCCAGCAGTTTATGAGTGAGGATTTCTGCCTGAATGAGTTATCCAAATTACCATGGCAACCACAGGTCACGAACCTTGCAAGTGGTCGTGAAACACTCAATAAGTTTGCCTTCATTATTCATCCGCTATCGATACATGCTCTACATGCCAATTCGCTATTAGGCTGGACACGGTTACTGCCTGATATACTTACAGAACGTCTGGCCAGCTATATGCCGGCGCTTCGCCTGTCGACGATAACAGGGGCACAATCGATATCGACAGGGCAGAAAGTAGAAGGCTATTTATATGCCCTCCCCATGACGCCACACATGCTGAAGACGGTAAATGAAAAACGGGCATATCGACGTATACACCGTATCGCTTGCGATGCGAGCCGCAGGGGGGCAAAAATTATTGGACTTGGTGCCTATACGAGTGTCGTCGGAGATGCCGGAGTAACGATCGCCAGGCAGTCGCCTATCGCCGTAACCAGCGGAAATAGCCTTACCGTTGCAGTGACCCTTGAAGCATGCAGGAAGGCATTTAAGGCAACCGGCACCGAAATTCGTGGCTGCACGGCAATGGTGGTGGGCGCGACCGGTTCGATAGGTACCGCCTGTTGTTGGCTACTGGCCGAGGAGGTACAGCGGCTGGTGCTGGTGTCAGTCGATCCTGGTCGGCTAGCACACTTGCGGGATAAGTTACTTCAGTGCCACCCGAATCTCTCTATTTCCATCGCAACCAGTACGGCTGAAAATATTGACGAGTGTGATCTGACCATCTCGGCTACCTCAGCCTATGGCCAGCGTCTCATCGACATTGCCGACTGTAAACCTGGTGCGGTAATTTTTGACGTCTCCATGCCGCCGGACATTAGTGAAGAAGAGTCGGCGTTACGCCCGGATGTGCTTGTTATCAGTGGAGGGGAGGTGCGTCTGCCCGGTGTCGTAGATGTAGGCTACGACATCGGGCTTCCCGAGCATACGGTCTATGCTTGTCTTGCAGAGACAGCCTTGCTCGCCATGGATGGCCGATTTGAGGATTACACCATTGGCAGGGAACTGGATGTTGAGAAGGTGAAGGCTATATATAATCTTTTTTTGCATCACGGCGGCGAGATTGCAGGGCTACGATCGTTCGGCAAGACTATTAGCGATGAGGAAATAAGAAAGAAATGGGATATTGCGCTGGGCCTCAATTTCATTCATAGCTACCGTAGCAAGGCAGTGACCCTGGCACATGAGAAGCAGGAACAGTTACAGGAGAAGCATGAAGCTCACTCGCCACGAAGCCTTAAGTATCGCCTTTGCGACCTTTTTCTTGGCAGTGTTTCGTACAATAACGAAAAGAAGGATTAACGTTCAGTCTGCCGAAGGGTTTCACTTGATGATTGATCTATTGTCTAAAAAGAATAAATTTTGATGACACAATGACTACTTTAAAAGACAAAAATGTTCTCATTACCGGGGCTGCAGGAGGCCTTGGTTCCAGACTCGCTAAAGCCGCCGCCGAGCGCGGCGCCAAGGTGATACTGTGGGGGACTCGTCATGACAGCCTATCTGTCATCGCCGCAGAACTGAAAAAAAATGGCCATAGTGCATGCCAGTATGTCTGTGATCTGAGGGATAGAGAAGCAATCGACGCAACGGCCCGCAGGGTGCATGAGGAGTGCGGCACCGTTGATATCCTAATAAACAATGCAGCCATAGTCTCAGGCAAGTTATTTACAGATTTGTCGACACAGGATATCGAGGAAACCTTTGCAGTAAACGTGTTGGCACACTTCTGGACAGTCCGTGCATTCTTACCTGGCATGCTGAAACAGGATGATGGACATATCGTAACCATTTCCTCTGTTGGTGGATTGACTGGCACACCACGTCTGACAGATTATTGCGCCAGCAAATTTGCGGTCGTCGGCTTTGATGAGTCGCTGCGAATGGAACTTCGCCAGTTAAATGCCAATGTGCGAACCACTGTCGTCTGTCCCTATTACATGAATAGTGGAATGTTCTCCGGCGTCACTACGAAATTTAGCTGGCTGCTACCGATTCTGGAGGTTGAGAAGGTAGCTGGGCGAATTATCACGACGATAGAAAAGGATCGTGCACGCCTTGTACTTCCATGGTTTCCCTATGTCTCATGGCTTCTTCATATTCTCCCTGTTTCCTGGTATGACTTCATTTCCAGGTTTTTAGGTATCACCGAGGGAATGCGTAACTTTACCGGTAAAGGCAAACATTGAAAATATTGCATTACGCTTTGTTATCGTTAACATGTGAAGTCAATGCCCATAGCCAAGAGTTAACCTGTCCGATATTTTCTCAGATATCTGCGTTTGGCAATCAGTATCCTCAGGGCCTGGAGATCGGTCTTTGAATAGAGGCGACGCTCCACAGGGATATTCTTCATGATGATAACCTCATCGATCCTGATGCCAGGTATTCGTTTAACAATACCGTCGATATCAGCTTGAGAGAATGGGGTCGAAATTGATAATTCCAATGCCAGCGTTTTCTTTCCATCTGCCAGCAGATAGGCACTACGCTTGACTCGTGGGTCAAGCGCGACCATCGGCTCCACGGCCAGTGGGTAGTAACTCGTCTCGCCTTCCCTGATCCGCGACTTACAGCGACCCAGTAACCATAACCTGTTTTTCTCATCTAGCCTGCCTGCATCCCCCGTCCTTAGCCAGGTGGTCGCTCCTACCCGGATAAACGCCATCTCTTCGCCACGACCGTTAAGGTAATGGCTGACCACGTGCGGACCCGTCACCACGATTTCGCCAATTTCGCCGACCACGAGCGTAGCTGCCTCAAACTCCTCTGCTGTGCTCGTGCCCGCTAATGCCTGCTCCTCATCACGCAGGATACGCAATTCGGTACCGGCAACCGCCTCACCGACAAGCAGCCCATAGCCAGAGTTCATGCGAGAAATATCATCCGTGCGAACTTCCTGAGTACTTACCGAGGTGATAGGCTCCGCCTCAGTCGAGCCATATAGCACCCTAATTGATGCATCTGGGGCCAGTGATTGCGTTTTTTGGAGTTCTCCCGGCATCACCGGCGCTCCGCCGATTATGATGTTTTTCAGTTTAGCGAGGATCTCTTGATGCTGCGGCGAGCTTACCAGGGATAACAGCCCAGGCGTGATAACGGTGTTTTCCGGTTGCCATGCACGGACCTGCTCGATAAGTTTATGCGTGGCAGCACTTCCCAGCCTTGATGGGGGCGTGGCAGGTAACAGGCTGCCGACACCGCTGGAAAGGCTACTGATCACCATCATCGGCATAAAGGCAAGATGAAGTGAGCCTGGGATAAAGCCGAACAGGGAAGTGAGCATGCGGTGTGAATGATAAAGGTTGCCGTGAGTGCGAATTACTCCCTTTGGCATGCCTGTGCTTCCACTTGTAAAGGTGATGAGTGCCGGGCTATCTTCCCGACGCTCGCTATATCCTGTCATTGGCTCTAGCTGCTTGGCACCATCCAGCGTCGTGGTTCCGGGGAAATAGCCACTCACAAATTTGTACCTCAACTTTCTAAGCCGCGGGCAAAGCAGGCCGAATAACAGTGCTTTTTTTCCCGACACCACTGCATCGATTTTGTATTCTTCAAGCACCCGTTGCATAAATGACAGGCCTCGACTCGGATCGACGAAAACCGGTACTAGGCCGCAGCGGAAGAGGGCAGCGATCACGGCATACAGCGTGGCCGACACGGGCAGTGCAATCAATACATACTGACCAGGCTTTAGCCGCTGGCTGTTGAGGAGGGCCGCGATGTGACAGGATTCGAGGTACAGCTCCTGGAATGTGGTGATCCGCCCCTTATCAGGCAGTCCTTCAATAAGCGCGACCTGATCTGGTGTACGAGCGGCTACTTCGTCGAAAAGGCGTATGAGGTTCACAGCCCTTTTCCATACAGGGTATATTGGCGGAAGTCATGCATCAGTCGATGCTCCAGCTGGCGTGAATGATTATCCTCATGCATCATGGCTATAATCGAGCGGGATAGCCCCAGGCCCCTCGCGACTTGCATCGATTTGGCCATCAGTAAACTACCCAGCCCTATGCCCTGAAAGTCAGGAACAACGGCAATGGTCTTGGTGATCACCGTATCTACCCGTTTGCCCTGTTTTTCCTGGTTGATATCGGGAAGACAGAAACAGAAACCGACCGGACGTTGCTTATGATAGGCGATGTGGATGAGCCTGTAATCAATAACAGGAAGTATCTGCTGGTAGTTGTCGATGAATTCACTCTCACTGATGGGTGTGTAGAGAAAGTTTTTTGAGAATGCATCGCATGACACGGCATAGATCTTCTTCATCTCCTGCGTAATATCTCGCTCATCGATGGCACGCACTGTGACTTGCTGTTTGGATAGTTGTGCTTCCAGCCTTTCGGGTGGTTGGCTGCGACTGATATCGTTATTGATGGCCGAGTAATAGCGGGCAAGCGGTGTAAATCCACGTGATACGAAATATCCCGGCCAGCTGTCCGGATTATCTGTTTCCAGGAAAAAAGTCGGTTCATTACCGCGCTCGGTGAGAAAGCGATAGTGTCTCCAGGTGCTACCATCAAGAGGCCCGACGGCCATGGTGCACCCCTGTGATACGAGCACCTCTTCACATCTGCGTAATAATGACGTGGCGGCATCGTCGTGCCCTTCTCTTATTGCGAAGTGCCCTATATAGCCAAGGCGCTGCCCCTCGTAGACCGACGTCTCATGCCACCATAGTGAGGCCCTTGCAACAAGGCGCTCTCCCTCGCTGAGAGTCATTAACAGATCCGGCGCCTGCGTTCGGATCTGTTCAGGTAGCAGGGGATATGAACCGTCCAAAGCCGTAAACTGCCCCAGATCTGCATCCTTGAGCAACTGTAGCTGTATATCAAACATGGTCTATGTGCGCAGCAGTGATAAGGCAAGGGGAATCGCCGCAAGGAGTGACGAAATGGTCGTTATCATCGCCTGCAGGTTCCAGCGTTGAGTGTTGATTGGGTAGGCCGTGATCATGGGCTGGTAGCGATAAAAGAGGAGTAGGGCGCAGACCACGCTGAGACTACAGAAGACCAATGCGCTCAGTGAGGCCATGGTGATACCGGAAAACAGTAGCACTGATGGGATAATCAGCGCCTGGGCTCGGCCGGTGCATAGCATAATGGTCTTAACAGGGTTTGCATCGGGGTATGCATGCAGGTAGCGGACAAGCATGATGATGGCCAGGTTAGCGGCGAAGCCTGCGACATAGGGATAAAACACCGGGTATCCACTAATCACATGGATGCCAATCCATAACAGGCCTCCACTGGAGTTTGCAAGGATGACCGGGAACTTAAACACACGCCTGCTCCGAAGCGGAGAGGGTTCCGATAACATGTCATAGAGTATCAATAGTGCAAAAGGTGGAATAAACCATAACCAGTTGATAAAGGCCCAGATAAGGTATCCAAACAAGGCAGCACCGAGCAGTGCATCATCGCCAAGGGTGGTATGGTTGCGCCAAACACGTATAAACAGGGAAAGAGAGAGCAAAAACAGCAAGTGCAGTGCAAGTTCTGCCGCCCCCATATCAATAAAGGCAGACAACAGGAGAAATGCCGTCAGCGGGATGATGATGTTATCCAGGCCCCACCAGGCAGCGGCTTCAGCCATCATTAGCATGATACTGAGATTGATGGAGATGAGCAGGCACTCCTGCGGGGGAAGGTCTGCCCATAGCAGGATCGGGACGTGCGTACAGAAAAAGGTGAAAAAGAAGAAGGCTACGGAGCCCTCAGGTGTTCTGGTACTTTTCCACCCGACCATATGCGCCTTGCCATACTCGCTACCGACCAGTGCCGAAAAGGTATCTGCAACCGCCAGCACGAGCAGTGGGATGGTGTACAGCAGTTTATTACCGTCTGCCAGCATGAATAGCAGTACGATGCTCGCGATATAGCAGAACTCTCCAACACTGTCTCGATGCACCTCGTATAATACCTGCCCAGGTCCCTCATGCATGGGGCGTGACAGTCTTAGTGCTAGAAAAATCACAGCGATAATGAGACCAAGCGCCAGAACAGGTAGTAATGAATCGAATAGCCAGACAAGCGAGAGACCCAAAATGCCACCGCAGAGATGGAGTAGCTTGCGAGCCATCTCCGGTGCTGGCGACGCGTGGATCTGGTACAGACGCAGTGCGCCTAGCAGGGCGATAGTAGTAATAGAGAGCGCGGTAACTAGCAACCAGGGGTTGATGTAATCACTCAGTGTCACAACAACTTCTCCACATACAGGTTGCTGTAGAAACAGGTCTTCGCCTCACGATGAAGGCGCTGACTTAACTCCTCCAGGTGACGGAACCTGGCATCAAGGACTGATGGGTGATGTCGTTCTGCCAGCATATTCCAGTAAATTACTCTGCCACCGGGCCGCCCAGTGCGTGCAATTTCCCTGAACACCTCATCAGACGCTGTCACGGAGAGGTATTCGAAGAGATCAGACATATTGAAACGATCGATAGTGTGGTCTTCTAGCTCACCAAGGGTCTGTTCAATCGAGTCTACACGGGTCTCCAGGCAGTCCAGGTTGTTACGAATAAGATCGAAGTTTTCGGCACGCAGTGAATGGGGTAGGGCGCAAACGTAACGGCCGAAGGCAATCCATTGCAGGTAGGGATTCTGCGCCGGGTTGAGTTCAGACATGGCATGACTTGCCTGCTTGAGGATACGCTCGCCAACCCTGCCCTCGACATACTGGAAAAAACTTGGATCACGTCCAAGCATGCCCATAAGCCGCCTTGAAAAGAACAGTTTGAACAGGGTGCGCCAGCGCCGATTGTTCCATCGCTGCTGGTAGAAGGCACGTTGCTCATGGGCTGTTCTCGCCTTGAACAAGGCTTGTACTGTTTTCCTTGAATGGATCAGAGGCAGGATATAGCGGCGGAATAGCGAAAAGTATGCCTCAAATTTTCCTGCACTACCTATTCCTTCAGCAACGGCACGCTGCTGCTTGTCCCAGTAGTCGCGCACCCACCCGGGTAGCTCCTGGCGCAATGAATGGTAGAGGCTGAGCCGTTGAGTTGATACTGTCGCACCAATGAACTCTAGAAGCTGCTCATGGCTCAGATGCCGATATGCGGCTTTTTTTAATTCGATACAGGCAATCTGTGCCGGGGAGAGGTCAACAGCGATAACCTGCGAGGGATTGCATGTCAGTAAAGAGAATACATTGTCGCCACCAGAGCCGACACTTAGGCAGCGGTCGCCGGCCTGAATGGCCATCCCCTCAAGCATGACGTCCGCATCCTCCCAACTCTGCGCATATCGCAGAATAGAAAAGTCCGCTTGTTCTTCAATCTCGCTAGTGATGGGCCTCACCTTTTTTCGTCTTTATTATCTCATCTGGAGAAAGCCTGGTAATAACCCCCCTGGTCCCATCCATCTCTATCCACTCACCATCCTTGAGCCACTGCATGAGATGGGGAATAGAAACGATGGTCGGCAGCCCCAGTTCACGGGCAATAATGGCCGAATGAGAGAGTAGGCTTCCCCGTTCCACCAATAGCCCTGTAGCAGCAGGATAGATCATTACCCAACCAGGATCCGTGTGCTCAGCCACGATAATTTCACCCTCTGCCAGGGTGGCGGCTTTCGGGTCACGCACGATGCGTACAGGTCCGCGTACAATACCGGGACAGCAGCCGGTTCCCTGCATGGACTCTCCAACTGGTGCAGGTGAAGGTGCCTGCGGCATGTAACACTCACCCACATAGGCTGAACCAAGCGTTTCGAAGCGATCGGGGGGAGGGGATTCGTTGCGATATTGCTCATATTCATTCTTGCGTAGTCTGACCAGCTCCTTCAGATCCCTTATCGTTGAACGGCTCTCCACAAAGGCGATGATCTCATCAAGCTCGAGATAAAACACATCCCTGGCTGTTTCCAGACGCTCAAGGGCACTGAGGCGCTTACCCAGTTCAAGAAGGATCTGGCGGGCCCTGCCAAAAACCCGAGTCCTTTCAAAGCGAAGGTTCTCGCGGTTTCGTACACAGCTTCGTGTATGTTTCAACACCCAGGTAAAAGCAGCCCGTTTCATGGGGCTTCCGCGAAGCGTCTTATGCACCCTGGACTCTGCATTCAGCCGATATTTTTTGTCCTCGGATGTATGGTCAATTGAGTCATCGCGGTTTCCAAGGACTCTGGCGTACTGACCGATTGAGCGGAGCAGCGGTGTTGGATCATCGTGTAGGGTAAGGCTTTCGAGTTTAAGCTCCTCGCCAGTTCGATCACCAAATTTATCCAGGTAATCCTGGTAAGCCTGCTCCAGTTCTGTGTGTTCGCCCATGACCTTTCTGATCTGGGCGGTGTCAGCGTTGCACAGCAGTTCGACCAGAGCCGGGTCCCTGACCACCCGCATCGCCATTTCACGCACCCGATGTGCCGGCTCACTACTAATCATGCCGTGCTCGCCCGAGAGCAGGTCATTTTGCAGAGTCTCATCATGATCGCCAAGCCAGTTAATCGCAAGACGACGCAACAAACCGTGGAAAAACATGGTCGCGAAATCGTTAATGATTGGGGCATCCCAGTGTGTCAGAAGGCGGTGCTCAATATGCCGGTAATAGGTCACCAACTCGTCCGGACGATGTGCGGAAAGATCAGGCCGTCCTTTGCCGAGAGTGTCTTCCAGCCTGACATAGAAGCGGCGAATGCGGCGCTCCAACCCCAGGAATGCAAGAATCAGCCCCCACAAAGTGGCAAGCAGCCGTATCCCATCGATCAGGCGCTGTCCAGTACGTGGTTGTTCAACATGCTCGGCGTCTGGCTCTGGCAGGCTTTCCCGCACCCCCATCATCTGTTCCATGAACATGCGGTTAAAGCGATAGCCGGGCAATACCGCGACAAGTCGGTACCAGTTCATCAGGTTGTAGTAGACACGCCCGGAGATAAGTCCGAGCATGCAGCAAAACATGTTATCACTCGCCTCGATCTGCGCTGCAGGTACCCGCATCAGGCGACAAAATTCACGATAGACATTCTCGTAGGCGCGCTTGGCGAAGGAGAAAGTGAGGGGGAGCGTGATCCCGCTGTAACTTTCGACGATATTGGAGTTGTCCCATATCGTGCGGACATCATCTGGATCGTCCCTCTCGGCAAGTCCGGTGATCGGGCGGCTTTGTAGCAGGTACAACTCTCCCTTCGACAGGGTCCACTCGATATCCTGGGGTATTTCAAAGAAACGTTCGGCATCGCGTGCCAGTCCAGCAACCTGACGAACCTGTTTGTCGTCGAGTGATGCCTGTGCCGCCTCCTCGGTGCCGAGTTGATACGGTGATACCCCTTCCGGGGCATGGGGATCGCGGCGGTAGGCTATCGATTTGCTGGCGATATTGGATTCAATGACCACTCCACTATGGTTAATACGCCAGCTATCGGCATTGGCCTGGCCCGAGACCAGTGCACAGCCAAGACCGGGCAGGGCGCTGACGACAGCAACGGCGCGTCGACCCGAGACCGGATCGGCGCTGAAGGCAACCCCGGATATTTCTCCTTCTACCATCAGCTGAATGACCACCGCCGGTGGCTGTGGTTGGGGGGTAAGACCGGTCTCCATGCGATAGGCTATCAACCGATCGGAAAATCCCGAGCGCCATACCTCGGCAATCCGCGTGGATAGTTCCTGCGGGCTAACGAAGAGAAAGCTCTCCAGCTGTCCAGCAAAGGAGCGAGCAGCACTATCCTCTTCCAGTGCAGAAGAACGTACCGCGAGCTGTATATCATCGCCACCCCAAGCCCCAATTGCCTGCTGTAATACCTGAATGACCTCGTGTGATGGGGTAAGCTGCTCCACAACAGATCGTATTTCCGCAGCCGTGCATGCTTCGTCGAGTGCCTGCAATGCATCCTTGCTCAGGCTGGCGTAGAAGGCATCGGGAAGAAGCACCAACCAGGGGGGGATAGGGAAGTCGGCATTGGAAAGTTCTGACAAGGCCCGTGCTTTGCCTCCTACCGGGCTATCGGCCTTTATATCCTCCGGTAATAAAACAATTTCCAACTGACTCATCATATAGCTAATTCGTGAATCCCAGTCCAGTACCGACCAAAACGTAGGCCATGATGACCCATATTCCAGACAGGAGTTTTATAAGTTTGCCTTGTCTCTTCGCTGGTCTATGGATGAAACGTAGCGATACAAGAAGGGATGTTAGCCATAACAGGCTACAACCGAACAATGTTGGCAGAGCAGTGCCCACCTGAGTAGCTGCCATAACTGCCAATATTGAGGAAACCAGCATGGCGATTAACCATGCTATGACCGCATGACTCACCCCCCACATCTTACTGTAGGTGGAAATTCCGGCTTCTTCACCATCAGGTGAGCGAATTTTGCGTCCAATTTCAATAATAAAGTAAGAGAAATAGCTCATTAAAAGCAACCAGATAAGTGCCCTGATATCAGGCATGTGCGGGCCGTGAGCTGCAATATATAAGGTTATCAGCGGTATGATGAGAATATGACTCGCCATGAGAGCAAGCTGTCGCTTGTTGAGCCAGTTCGGAACAAAGAAATCGACTTTCATAAGCCATGCGAAGGCCCATATTACGAGTAACATCACGAGAAGTTTTGCTTGAAAGAGCATCGTGATAGTAATTTGAAGAACTGCCGTTAGAACTAACAACCATCCCAGCTCTGGCAGACTTACTAATCCGCGTGAGATGGGATGGGATGGGCGCTGCTGCAAGTCATCATGGTAGTCACTAAACTCATCCAGTATTCGCAACTGCAGGAAGATGAGGAAGGCGCAGGTGAACGAGACAGCAATAGCGGAAGGCTCAGGGGGGAGTGCCTCTGGGTGAAGGCGAGAAACGTAAAAGAGGGTGCCGAGAGAATAGGCTGCTATGAGTACCCCATGTTGCACCACTGGGAAACGTTCGTGAAAGTACGAATGTAAACGGATGAATACGTAACGTCTTGCCTCATGGGGTGCACTATCGGTCATCAATATTAGCTATCTCATACAAGCAACAATCCATGTCAATCAAACCGCGTTTAATAATTTTGATATGCTATCATGAACGGTCAGGAAGATAAGTGGAAAATTTAATTAATTTACCGTTGTTTAGCGTATAAGTATATTAAAGCCAACTTAAAAGCCGGTGACATCTAAGGAGGCAGGAAACAGTGCCAGAATAGCTGGCTTGGCAGTGTTCTCTACGTTGCGACTCAAGAGTTCTGTAACTGACTTGGATTACATGCGGATATTATAAGTAATTTTACTTTCAGCTGCTAAAGTTAAAGCCATTCCTCGTGATGAATGTTCCTAAATGAAATGGAAATGTTGAAGTTGATATAGCATCTTTCTCATGCTTCTACCAGATGCACGCATAGGGTGATGCGCTGAGCCAACCGTTCTGCAGTGGCATAGGTAACTTATGGCATGGAGTAGATGTACACTATTTTTTATTAATGCTAATTATATATCGTTACTGAAGAAGGCCGCTGAATGGGTAGAGTGATAATTGGGGAAAATTATTATAACCAGCCCGCATGGAAGCGAATGCTTGGCGTGCCATTTATATATGTTCCACTATTTACAACTGTTCCATTTGTTATTCTTGGCGTATTATTGATCCGGTTCCATTTGAAATATATTTGTGGAATGAACATAAGGGGCTACTGGTCTTTTGTGCCTGGTTGGATCTCACATCGATACCAATATAATAATCAAATAACATGTCATACTGACGCAACGCGGTATCAGTTACGAGCCTATCGCTGGTATTGGATATTTAATTGCAAGCTTTATTGCCCCATGAGTGTTGCACTCTTCCGGTATAGTGCCTATCTGGTAAAAATCGTCGAAAATTGCTGGTGTCCTTTTTATCACGATAAAAAATACGAATATCGAGATGGGACAATCGATCAATCCTACTGGCATCATCCATGATGATGAAAGGAGAATGCTGAACAGAGAGGATCGTGATAATCCAATATGGAACGACAGGTCAAATAATTCTTAAAACCTCGGAATGGCAAGTTTGAACGACTTATGCAAAGGTGATGGCGTGGCACCAATTTCGCTAGAAGCAATCTATATTAGTGTATGATGTGAAAAGTGCAATCCAGACACTTATGACAAAACCAATAAAACTTCTTCACTCATTTGCCCTGCGCATGCTACTAGTCCTATTAGTGAATGGCGTGATCTGGAGCGTCATTGTGAAGTACTACTATGAGTCAAAGACTGCGGATAGAACGTTATCCATTGTGCTTGAAGAGGTGCAATCACTCTCACCACTCATTAGCAAGGCCGTTGATGGCGAGCGTGTACAGTTGGCTGCGTTCCTAAGTGATAGTATGCAGGATAACGAGATGCCGTTCCTGGAGGTCTACAAGGCGGAGGATGGGGTGGTGTTCAGCAAGGGGGCGTCAATGCTACCCGAACGATACACGCAACATTACGGTCAACTTCCTGAAGAAGATGCGCCTGTTTATCAGCTGTTTGAGAGTGACAATAATCACTATCTCTACCTGTTTGCCCAGGTATTTAAATCAGGCTGGTATATGCGAGCAGCGATACCGGTTAGTCCGAGGATTATGGAGCAGATCCATGACAATACGAGCACCGCTTTGCTGGTTGCGATTGTTACCCTTGTTCAGGTTGCACTTGTCCTGCTACCCTTGATGATGACCTCTTATCGTCGTATTGTAAAAGACAATGAACGGGTGCTAATGAGTCACCTTTCCATGGTCCAGGCATTAGGCAATGCCATCGCCAAGCGCGATAGCGATACCGATAGCCATAACTACAGGGTCAGCTATTATGCGTTAAGACTGGCCGAGGCCGTGGGCCTTGAGAGGCGGGCGATCCCCGGACTGCTAAAGGGTTCGTTCCTGCACGATGTCGGTAAAATAGGGGTACCGGACAGCATCCTGTTAAAACCGACACGCCTTAATAAAGAGGAGATTGATATCATTCAAAAGCATGTGGCCGACGGATTGGAAATCGTTACCGGTATTCCCTGGCTGTATGATGCGAAATCAGTGATTAGCGGACACCATGAAAATTACGATGGCAGCGGTTACCCGCATGGTCTTGGCGGTAATGCGATACCTGTGGAGGCGCGCATTTTCTCGGTAGTAGATGTGTTTGACGCCCTGACGAGTCGCCGCCCCTATAAAGAGCCTCTCTCAGTCGAAGAGACACTATGTATCATGGATGATGTGGCCGGACAGCACTTTGATCCGGGGATATACCACGTGTTTCGCGAAATGGCTATACAGCTTCACAAGCAGATGTACAGCGATGATCGAAGAAAACTGCGTAGAATTCTATCACACGCTATCCAGCCCTATTTTTCCCTTATGTACAAATAGCGATAACCATACTACTGTGCTCGCTGTGCAGTTGCTATTATGTGGTAAGGTTAAGGAAGTCATGCGTTTTAGGAGGCGGTCGTTATAAGCAGCTGATGTAGTAATTGAATATTTAGTATGTTTACGTCCGCCGCTGAAAAACAGAAGACTTACTGGATACATTATGTCTATGTCGACTTTGGCCGCTGTTCAGGCATTATTGGTGTACAACATTCGATGAACATGGATGAATGAAGAGTGAGGGTGTATATTCACCAATGATGAGCATCAGATAAGGCTTGAAACTTCGAAATGCCTCAACTTGACACCAAATTTGCGCCAAATAAGCAGTAACTTATTGAAATATAAGATGGTTCGACCCCGGCTCCGAACGCTACTTTATATCAGTGAAATTATTCTGTAACAAACGGCATTCTTTATACCGTACGCTAATTAAAGAACAACTATTAAGTTCTCTCTGTCTATACCTTTAAACTCCGTCTACTCAAGTAATTAGTTAGGTGGCTACTCGCTTTTATTGGTAAGGGGAAGTGGTGCTTTCGCACTGTGTACAGTTTAGCTGGCTGTTGATATCAATGTAAATTGGTTAGTTAAAGTCGACGTAAGATATGAACTCAGATAGCTTCCGCAGTTTAGCTATTAGCTTCCTCGAAACCAGCAGCCGTGCCGGAAGAGAATTTTTCTGCGGACAACCATTTGGCAAGTATATTACCGAGCCCATGAATATTGATAGGCTTGGTCAGGAAGTCATTCATACCGGCATCCAAACAGTGCTGCTGGTCTTCCGTCATAGCGTTGGCGGTGAGTGCGATCACTGGAACATCCTTGAGATTCAGCTCTCTCCTCAATCGACGTGAGGCCTCCAGTCCATCCATTTCAGGCATCTGCATGTCCATCAAAACTAAGTCGTAAAGCTCGGGCTCCTTCATCAATAGATTGATGCATTCCTGACCATTGTTTGCGAGGGTAACAGTAACATCGAGTTGTTCCAGAAACCGTACTATAACCACCTGGTTCAGCATATTATCTTCAACAACGAGGATTTGAGCTCCCTTGTAACGGGGGATATCGGCTTGCTCCAGTAGCACACCCGGGCGAGAATCTGTGTATTCGGACACGAATAGTGGCGCGACGGTATCGTTCAGGCTCGATGGTGTAAAGGGCTTGCATAGTAATGCATCGATCTCTTTCGCATTTAGCCCCTGCATAGTGGCTTCCGTCCTCTGACGGGCTAGTAGCACGATCCTGGTCTGCCGTTCGACCGGCAGGCCTCGAATCCAATCCCGCAGCGCATCCATTTTCCAAATGCCGTCCCCTTCGCTCAATAGCAGCAGGTCGAACGGCTTGTCGCGATCAGCCTCATCCAATCGCCGCTGTACCTCCGTAAGATCGCCCACCGTCAGGGCATCCCATCCCAGCATGCAGCCAGTCTCGTAGATAGCCATAGCCGCCTTGGCGTTGCCACTCCCAATCAGTACTTTCAGCTGTCGAAGCCTCTCTGAACTCCTGACCCAGGGCCTGTTTTTCCCGCACTGCCGTTGCAGCGGCAGGGTGAAATGAAAGTTGCTACCCCGGCCATATTCGCTGGTCACGAATAGCTCGCTACCCATAAGCTCGATCAACCGCCAGCAGATCGACAGGCCCAGACCTGTGCCACCAAAACGTCGGGTGGTTGAACTGTCTGCCTGGGTGAAGGGATTGAACAGATTGTCTAGCTGTTCGGGTGTCATGCCGATGCCGGTGTCTTCGATCTCAATTTTAACGGTAACCGTCTCAGCCGTGCTGGCTACACAGCTGACGCTGATGAAAACCTCGCCGACCGAGGTAAACTTAATGGCGTTGCTGGTTATGTTGACGAGCACCTGGCTCAGTCGCAGGGGGTCGCCGATCACTTGAAGCGGCACATCTGGAGCAATGCGGAACAGTACATCGATGGATTTGCCCGCGGCCGCCATTGTGGCCATCGTTCCGAGCGTTCTCAACGTCTCATCCAGACTGAACGGTATCTCCTCTACGGTGAGCTTGCCTGCTTCGATTTTGGAGAAATCTAGAATGTCATTGATAACGCCTAGCAGGATACTGGAGGCGCCTTGGATGTTCCCCAGATACTCTTGCTGTTCGCTGTCAAGTGATGTCTCGCTCAGCATGTGTGCCATACCCATCACCGCGTTCATCGGCGTGCGGATCTCGTGGCTCATGTTGGCGAGAAAGTCGGATTTTGCGCGGTTGGCCTGTTCGGCCTTATCGCTTGCAATCGACAGCTCATGGGTGCGCTGTTCGACGAGTTTTTCGAGTTGATTACGGTAGCTGCTGAGTTCACGGTCGCGCGTCTGAAGAGCATCAAGCATGTCGTTGAGACCCCGGCCGAGAAGGCTGATCTCATCACTACCGCGGACCTTTGTGCGCTCACTCAGAGAAGCATCGGTAGAGACTCGGGCGATGAATTGGCTGAGTTCTTCGACAGGTGACGATAGGCGCCTGACCACTCGCAAGGCCGGCACCAGGAAAAGAGCGAATGCAAGTAGCAGTGTGATACCAGTCTCGGTTATGGTGCGTATGATAGTGGAGTGGATAGTATCCAGAGATGCGACGAGTTCGACGCTGGCGTCAGTGGTATTTGGCACGGGCACGGAGACCGTGTGCAGCGACTCCCCCACGCCAAGCCAGAAGGAACCCTGCTCCGAGGCCAGCGATATGGCATCACCTCTGACGTATTCGGCAAATACGTCGCTTGCGGGGCCAATCAATATACGGGCACGTAAAATTGAAGGATTACTTTCCACCGCATGGAGGAGACGCTGAGCCTCATTGTGATCAACAAACGCCAGCGCCGCCTCGCTGTTGATGGCGACGAGTCGTACTTGGGCGTAGAGGGATTCCTGCCACTCATTCTGAATCAGGCGCTGCTGCTGGTAGACGATCAGTACGAAGATGGTGAGCATCGCCGCAACGAGTCCGCTCACCGTGAGGAGGAGCAGCTTACCGCGGATATACCTTGGGTGCAGGAAGTGAGGTAGCGGCAGGGCCCTCATTCAATCACCTTTGCCAGTCTCAGTAACTGGGCGTTGAAATCAATTTGCTGCCGCTGTGCCGCCCTGCGGTTGATAACAATGTTGACGGTCGAGCCCTCACCGCCCAGCCCCAGTTCGACCATCCCATCAGCCTCGGCGAAGCCCTCAATGTCGGAGACTGTCAGAGTGGCGCTGTTAGCGAAACGCCTCAAAATGGCGTGGAGGTTGGCGGTCTCACTGCGGGCAATGAAGACCAGATTGCATTCACCCACGTCGCTGCTGGCGGAGAGGTGCAGCACCTTGACCGGGCGTCCGCCGATTGGCGTCTGAGCGAGCTTTTCCAGTGCAGCACCGAAGGGGTTTCTGCCGACCACGCACATGCCGAAAGCCGGCTTCTGCTCGGCTTTGGAGCTATAGACGAAATTCGGCAGTTTGAACAGTAGCGCGGACTTGACTGCATACTCCGATACGGCATTTTTCTCTGCGACCGCGGGCACGGCCCAGACGGCCGCCAACATCAGCAACGCGGCGAGCACTTTGATACTACGGCGTAAAGGTGACATCTCGCTCACCTTTGCATCAGAAGCGGTATTCAAGCGACATTATCCACGTGCGCGGCTGCTGCGGCATGTCATAGAAGGTACGGCTGCCCGCTCCTCCGGCGGCGTAATAGCGACGATCGAAGGCGTTGTAGAGATCGAACCAAAGCGTTGCCCTGCCTTCGGCCAGCCGATGCCAGCCAACGTGCAGGTTTGCGATCGTGTAGCCTGGAGTCTCCAACCGCTCTGGTGGCATCGATTCGTTCTTGCGACCGTTAGTTGTTGTCCCGACGGCGAGGATCTGTGGTGTGATGCTGAAACTGTCGTAATACCGGAAGGTAGCACTGAGCTTGGCCTTATTCTCGGCAACATAGGGAAGCTCCCACTGGATACCATCCTCATCGTCTATATGACCGCGTACCCAACTGGCACTGCCCCACAGGTTACCGGCCCAGGCTTCGTTGAGTTTGAACTGCCATTGCACTATCAGGTCGAGCCCCTGCTGTGTCTGCTCGCCAGCATTGCCCTTGGTTTCGGGATTGCTAAGAATGGCGCCGGGAATGGCATCGGTATCGGTTGACGGCTGGGTGACAATCAGATTTTTGATGTTGCTGTGGTAAGCGTTTGCGATGACGTTGAGATCGCGGTTCATACGCCAGTCCCAGGTCAGGCTGAAGGTGCGCGCCTTCTCTGGTTGTAGGTCGAAGTTGGGGATCCGAAAACCTGTGCCGATGTACAGGCCATTGGCATCTGTGGAGCCGTCGAAGGCGCCGAAATGACTCAAGCTCTCCTCTGGGGATGGTGCGCGGAAGGCTTCGCCGTAGAGCACCTTGAAGATGTGCTGCTCGCTTTGCTTCCAGACGGCACCCAGACGCGGACTTGTCGAGGAGCCGTAGGCTGAGTGATTGTCCACGCGCACCCCGGCCATGGTCGAGAAACTCTCGTTCCATTCCGATTGCAGCTGAGTGTATAAGGAAGCGTTTGAGTGTCTGGCGTCGTAGATGGTCCTCCGCAGGTTGGTGTTACGATGTAACATCTCCTGCTCGACCGGGTAATTGCTGGTGTCATAGGGGCTCGGCAGTGTATGCGCTTCGATGGCGTAGAAGTTTTGGAAGCCGACGCCGGCATATACTTGATGGCTATCGTCAAGCTTCCAGTCAAGATTCTGTTCGACCGACAGGCGCTCACCATGCGTGTACTCGTAACCGCTGTCGAATCCCGTGTAGATATTAACGTAGCGCGAGTCAGGCTCAACCTCCTGCAGGGAGTAGTCGACGACGAACTCACCGGACAGCGAAGGTGATGGTGCGAAACGGTATTTACCATAGAATGTGTCGGTTTGTGTGATCCAGGGGGCGTCATCAAGGTATAGCGCCGTGGCAGGCTTGTCGCCGGTGCTGGTAAGGCTGCGGAAGTAGTTGCGGGAGTAGCCGAAGGTGACGTCGTCGCTGACGTCCATGCGGGCGAACAGGCTGTGGCTGTCGATGCCACCGACATAGTCCTCGCGCAGCGCAGCTGGCACCACGGTAACTCCGCCGAAGGTAGTGGCATCGACCTTGGCGAACTCGGCCGGGTAGTAGTCCTGCAGTGGTGCCCGGTCAGAGCGTTGCCAATGCCCGCCAAAGCTAAGGGCTATATCACCATCGCTCTTTAGCCCGCCCATAAACGAGGTTTCTCGGCCACCGAAATTGCCGCCACCGACCTCGATCCAGGAGCCCTTCCGTTCGCCGGAACGTTCAGTAATGATGTTGATGACGCCGGCCACCGCATCTGCACCGTAGAGCGCCGCGGCAGGCCCATAGAGGAACTCGACCTGCTTGGCGGCGTAGAGCGCGATGTTCTCGGCGATCGGGAAGGAGCCTCCCGCGGGATTGCTGATGCGTATGCCATCGAGCATCACCACCAGCTTGTTGGGCCCACTGTAGCCCTGCACGGTTATGTTATTGTAGGCCGATGATTTGGTGCCACGCATGAAATCAACACCCGGCATGTCTTCAAGGAGATCGGCGAGATTCTTGTAGCGCCGCTCGCGGATCTGCTTGCGTGTCACGACCATAATGTGTGCAGGTGTAGCGTCACGTGTCTCATTCCGGCGTGAGGCGGTGACGACTGGCAGGTTGATGAGTTCTGACAGAGAAAGTGCCATCAGTTTTTCGGCATCAGATTCGATGGAACTGGTAGCGACGGCCTGCTGTCCATAGGCAATCGAGACACTCATCAGCATGAAAGTTATAGGCTTGAGAATCATGGCTGCAATTCCGTTTGTAGGAGAACAATTACCACAATGTTAGCAGTATTATTCACGTACTCCAATTCCATACTTCATTAGTCATCTTTGCTTAGCGCTAGCCCTGAGACACCAGCTGAATGACACTCATCACCGAGTGTTAACTCGGAAATTAAGCTGGACGTAGTAGTATTGGCACTGTTCGTATTAATTGTATGGTGAATTCCTTTAATACAAGTTCGAAAAGTGCAAACACACCATATTAATATAATACTGCATTAATAGGGATCTATCACTTCCAGGGTATATTCCCGCGCTCTTGCTACATCTTGAGTAAGAAATATCTGAATGATTTGGTGTGTTTTTGCATTAGTTCTTGGGTAGGAGACTTTGACAACCATTATTACTATTCGGGCATGCATCTCCTCAAGGATTCCATTATAAACCGGTGGGGAAGGTATATCTGTAATGTAATACCAATAAAACTGGTATGTTATATATTGGCGGCTCATCGTAAATTTGTGACCTGCTTGTGACAAAACGATGGTGAAAGATGGTTATGTATGGGTAATTGTTGATTTTCTGATTATTCTAACTTACTGAATTTATTGCTCATGGGTGCTCTCGGGTGGAGTCGATGGAGTTAACTGTCTGTTCGAACCCGAGTCTGAGCACCATTTTAATTAATCTACAACTTACAATATCTCGCAGTATCATCAATCTTTCATCCGAACCTATAGTCAGCATCATTTATCACCATGGCATCTCCAGCCATGGGCAGATAAAGTCAAGTGTGAATTAGAAGGCAGCGTTACCAGGAAGCCCTAGTCAAGACGTTTGATGATTCTCTTTGATGTTATTCGATAGCGGTGAGCCTGACAAAGCGGGGCACCTTCGAGAGTAAAAACTATCACAACTCTCCAGCTTGGCAGGCTGGCGAAGGTATGAATCGCCACCAGTAATAAACTTACAGAGAGTGCTGGTCACTCATTCACAAGTGGGCGACTGATGAGGACCTCTTTGAGGGGATGTTCGGCTTCCGTGTTGATAACTATTGCTTCAAGCATCTCATCATCGGTAAGTGCTCTGTATTGGTTTATTTGCCCCTGCAAAACGGTTACGTCAGCCTCTGAGGCATCGGTACCTTTTTCTACTCTTGTTTGTATGCGATGAATGAGTACCTCGGGGCTTGCTTGAAAGTGCAGGATTGTGAAGGGGAGCGCTAACTCCTCAGCCAGTGCCCGGAAGCGGTTACGTTCGCTTTGTTCAAGAAAGGTGGCATCGATGATCACCGGATAACCGCCCTCACTGATAGCTGTCGCCAGTTCGGCCAGATGCTGATAGGTTCTTCTGCTCGCATCTTCTGTATAGATAGTGGTGCTATCGCTTTGTTCGTCCCCCCTCATACCGAAGAGCCGCTTGCGCTCTATATCGGAGCGGATGCGGATTGCCCCGAGGTGCTGCATCAGTGTTTTCGTCAGGGTGGTTTTGCCGGAACCAGAGAGACCGTGGGTAATGTAGATGTGTGAATGACCCTCCTCGCTGTAGCCCTCTGCCAGTTGCAAATAGGAGTCAAAGTCATGGTGAATATCCCGCTCATCCTGAGCGCTGAGGCCACTCTGTTTGAGTCGAATCGTGACCACCTTGGCGCGTACCATAGCCCGGTAGCAGAGGTAGAAACGCAGCAGCCGCACTCCCTCATAGTCGCCACTCCTCTCCAGGTAGCTGTTGAGTAGCAGGTTGCCCAGCTTGGCGCGTTGGTGTTGCTCCAGATCCATTATCAGAAAGGCGAGCTCACTGATGACATCGATGATGCGCAGCTCGGGATTGAATTCGATGCAGTCAAACAGTCGCGGTTGCCCATCGAGAAGTAGAATATTATTCAGGTGCAGGTCACCGTGGCAGTCGCGGATAAATCCTTCTCGTTTGCGCTGTTCAAACAGCTTGTACTTTTTGTGTGTGAAGGCGCTATTACGCTGTTCGATTTGCTGCAGCCGCTTTAACAGAACGGCGGAGGAGATACGCTCACCTATCTGCAAAAAATTCTCATGAATGGGGTGGCTGACAGCCTCAGTCGACCCGTAGGGAGAGGAGGGGCTGGCAATGTCGATCGATGTATGAAACTCCGCAATCATCTGTGCCAGCGATTCGATATGCAACTCAGTTAACTCTCCAGCGAGCAGTATCTGTGAGAGCAGTGCCGTCTGTGGGAACTGGTGCATCTTCACCATATACTCGATGGCGGGTTCTTTGTTGAGGTGTGGTTGATTAGGAGTGCCGCCGATCGTCACCACCTCGAGGTAGATCTCGGGTGCGGTACGGCGATTAAGGCGTAGCTCCTCCTCGCACTGGAATTTTCGTTTTTCCAGCGTCGAGTAGTCGAGAAAGCCTAGGTCGAGCGCCTTTTTGATCTTGTAAGCGTAGGGGCCTGTCAGGAGCACCCACGAGATATGGGTCTCAATGATCTGAGTTGCAGTAACCGGGTGATCAAAACAACCACCGCTTTGCAACTGCTCAATCAGTCTCTTTTGTTGGGTGAGGAAATCGTCTTGCATAAGATGAGTATAGGGCACCGCTAATAATTCACGTCGCATACCCTGAGGCAAGAACCCGCTATTTTCTGCTGCTATGCTATGTATACAAATATAATAACCAGAGTGGATTACGACGGAATGTCTGAAAAGATACGGGTGCTCGTTCTTGGAACCGGGAAGATGGGAAGCGGTATTGCCCGCCTTCTTCTGCAAAAAGAGGGGATTGAACTGGTCGCACTCTTTGCCCGGCGGGCAGAGCGTGCCGGTATTGATGCGGGGCGGGTGCTGGGGCTGGATCACGAACTGGGAATCACCATTAGTAACGAGCTTAGCACCGTGATCGCGCAGTGCCGACCCGATATCGCCATTCAGGCGACTTGCTCGCTCATTGAGGATGCGGCCGCTGAGATCAGAACTCTTTTACAGCACGGCGTCTCGGTGATCTCCACCGCCGAGGAGATGGCCTTTCCCGCAGCCGCTTCATCAGTTGTTGCCGATGAACTGCACCAGCTTGCCATTAAACACAACGCGGCAGTGCTCGGCACCGGCATCAACCCGGGCTTTGTCCTCGACCTGCTGGTGATCGCCCTTACGGGTGTCTGTGCCGATATCCGCTCGATCAGCGCCAGCCGTATCAACGACCTCTCACCCTATGGCCACTCCGTCCTTACCACGCAGGGGGTCGGGCTGTCGCCGAACGCCTTTCGCCAGGGGGTGGCGGATGGGAGTGTCGTCGGCCACGTCGGTTTTGTGCAGTCGGCCCATATGATCGCCGCTGCCCTTGGCTGGGAGCTGGAGCGTATTGAGGAGAAGAGGGAGCCGATCATCTCGACGGTGCACCGCGAGACCCCGCTGGTTACCGTTGAGCCGGGGCAGGTGGCAGGCTGTCACCACACGGCGGTGGCCTATCGGCAGGGACGGGCGGTGATCACGCTCGACCACCCGCAGCAGATCCAGCCGCAGCTGGAGGGGGTAGCAACGGGGGATTCCATCACGATTGAGGGGAGCCCCGATATCCATCTTTCAGGCAGCCCGGAGATCCCCGGCGGGGAGGGGACCTGTGCCCTGGTGGTCAACATGATCCCCCGTGTACTGAATGCCGCGCCGGGCCTCACCACCATGGCCGAGCTGCCGGTGCCGGCGGCGATGCTGGGTGATGCGAGGATGCTTGTTCATGGGAGGTTAAAGCCATGAGTGAGCTGATCGCCGCTGGAACGTGGGTGGAGCTGCACCGTATCGTTCTCACAAGCGAAGAGCGGGCAGCGCATCTTCCAGAAGATACCCGGCAGCTGCCGCTGGAGATGCGGGTGAAAGGTTTTTTGCTCAACGCCACCGCCATTGGTGAGGAGGCGCAGATCACCACCGTTACCGGTCGTCAGCTGCACGGCACCCTTGCCGCGGCCAATCCCGCCTACACTCACACTTTCGGTCCCCCCATCTCCGAACTCGCCACCATCGGTGCCGAGGCGCGTACCATCCTCCAGCGGGAGGGCCGCGATGAGTAGTGAGAGCTATTCAGATTTGATGGAACAGCGCGAGGCGATCATGCGCCGCTCCGTCGGCATCGACTACGCCAGCTATAGCACGGGCAGTCTCGCCTTCGATTACGAGCGGCTGCTTGCAGATACCGGTTACGACATCAACCGGGTGCGGGAGGTACAGCGCCAGACCGCGGTGGGTAACACCCCGCTGGTGGAGCTGCACAATCTCACCGCCCTGGCCCGTGCGGTGGCAGCCAGGGGAAAAATGGCGGGAAAGGGGGCACGCATCCTCGTCAAGGATGAGGCGGCCAACCCCTCCGGCTCGTTTAAGGATCGGCGTGCCTCGCTCTCGGTCTACGAGGCGAAACGGCGCGGCTACCGGGGAGTGGTGGCAGCCACCAGCGGCAACTACGGCGCGGCGGTGGCCTCGCAGGCGGCCAAGGCGGGGCTGAAGTGCATCGTGGTGCAGGAGGCCTTCGACAGCCACGGTATCGCCCAGCCGGAGATCGCCGAGAAGAGCCGTGCCTGCGAGGCCTACGGTGCCGAGGTGCTGCGCCTCTCGGTCGGCCCCGAGCTGTTTTACGTCTTTCTGCAGGTGTTAAATGAGACCGGTTACTTCAACGCCTCGCTCTACACCCCCTATTCGATCCTCGGCATCGAGACCCTCGGCTATGAGCTGGTGGAGCAGGTGCGCGCCGGCTATGGGCGCGACCCCGATGTGGTGATCGCCACCCATGCCGGTGGCGGCAATGTCACCGGCACCGCACGGGGCATGCGCAAGGCCGCTGCCGGGTCGACGCAAATGGTCGCCGCTAGTGTCGACCTTGCCGGGCTGCACATGGCCTCAGACCACGACTTCAACCGTAAATCCTTCACAACCGGTCACACCGGTTTCGCCATCCCCTTTGCCACCTGGCCGGACCGCGCCGATGTGCCGCGTAACGCCGCCCGGCCGCTGCGTTACATGGACAGATTTGTCACCGTCAGCCAGGGGGAGGTGTTCTATATCACCCAGCTGCTGGCCGAGCTGGAGGGGATGGAGCGCGGACCCGCCGGCAACACCTCGCTGGCCGCCGCCTTTGTTATCGCTCAGGAGTTCGACAGCGAGCAGATCGTGGTGGTGCAGGAGACCGAATACACCGGGGCGGGCAAGCACCCGCTGGCGCAGCTCAATCTGGCCAAACAGATGGGGATAACGGTGGCGCGGGGCGACCCCAGAGAGAACCGGCCGGGGGAGCGCATCGTGATCCCGCAGCGGGCCAACCAGCTCGCCGTCACCGATGTCGATCTAGTTCAGCTGCGCCGCTCCTACCTGCGCCATGCGCTGGAAGGGCTTAATGGCGATGAAGCCCTTGATAAAATCGACATGGAGTTTCTTGCTGCGGAGACCCGCAGCAACATTGATTTTGTAGAGGAATTTATCGATGAGTACAGAAAGGGAAGATGACTTTGCCGTGCGCCGCACCCATCTGCAGGGCCTCTCCGATGAGGCCTTGCAGCAACGCTTCTGGTCGCTGGTCGATCAGATCGTCGAGCCGCTGATCGAAGAGGCGCGCAGCCATACCACCCCCGCCATCGAACGCTCGGTACTGCTGCGCATGGGGCTCTCCAGCGTCGATGCCAGGGCACTGGTCGGGCAGATGCAGCAACGCGGTGTGCTGGGCCACGGTGCCGGCAGGCTGCTGCTGGAGCTGGCAAAGGCAAAGGGGGGCACGGTAGAGCAGACGGCCGCCTCACTGCTCAAGGGTGAGCTCTGGCAGGAGCTGCCGCTGTGAAGCTCTCGCCGGAGAAGAAGCTAGATGTTGCCGAACTGCTTAAAGACCTTGAGCACTACCGGCCAAAGCGCAAGGGGTGGCAGTGGCGCAAACAGGTCGATAATCAAACGATAGGCCCCTTTATCTATAAACAGAGCAGTGAGAACCTCAAACGGTCGCTGCCGCTGCCCGCCGCCCACTACTTTGGCGACATCGACCCGCAGTGCGACATGGTGATCACCACCGAGATCGCCTCCGGCCGTTTTGAGGATGATCTGCGGCGCATGCGCATGGCCGCCTGGCACGGTGCCGATCACATTATGGTGATCCGCACCACCGGCCAGTCGCACATCGACGGCCTCATCGAGGGAAGCCCCGAGGGGATCGGCGGCATCCCGGTCACGCGCAAACAGCTCCGCGCCAGTCGCAAGGCACTCGATGCGATCGAGGAGGAGGTGGGACGACCGATCAACTTTCACTCCTATGTCAGCGGTCTGGCCGGGCCGGAGATGGCGGTGCTGTTTGCCGAGGAGGGGGTTAACGGTGCCCATCAGGACCCGCAATACAATGTCCTCTATCGCAATATCAACATGCACCGCTCCTTTGTCGATGCCGCCGAGGCAAAGGGGATCCTGGGAGATGGAAATATCCTGCAGCTCGACGGGGCGCACAACGCCAACGCCACCGCCCAGGAGGCGTGGAAGGTGACGCCCGAGCTTTTCGTGCAGCATGCCATCAACTGCGCCTATTCGGTGGCGGCCGGCATGCCAAAAGCGTTGATCGCCCTCTCTACCGTGCCGCCCACCGCGCCACCGGCACCGAAGATGCGGCTCGACCTGCCTTACGCCGTTGCGCTGCGCGAACTGTTTCCCGGCTTCAGATTCCGTGCCCAGCAGAATACCCGCTACATGGAGACCGACACCCAGGAGAGCACCGTCTCCCATGTGCTCGACACCCTGATCTCGCGCCTCACCCGCACCGATATCCAGAGCACCATCACCCCCGATGAGGGGCGCAATATCCCCTGGCACTACAACAACATCGCCGGGGTGAACACCGCGCGCCAGACCCTGATGGGGCTGGATGGCCTCGATGAGCTGCTGGCACTCCGCCAGGAGGGGCCGCTGCGCGACACCGTGCGCGAGCTGAAGGAGCGCGCCGTACTGTTTCTTGAAGAGATGGTGGAGCAGGGGGGCTACTACGCCGCGGTGGCGGCTGGGCAGTTTGTTGACCAGGGGTACTTCCCCGAGCGCAAGGGCGATGGCATCGTACGCGAGCCAGGGGGGGGCGACGGGGCCGACACCGTGATCCCGCGCGAGGCCGACTACGGCGCACCGGTCTGCAGCCACTTTGGCAATAACGTCTACGCCAAAGGTGAAGATAAAGCCTGCAATGACTATGGCGGCTGCAGCCTCTGTAACCCGCAGAAGATCCAGTATATCGATGAGCTCGATCCGGACGATACGGTGGAGCAGCGGCTGGCAAAACGTGCCGCCGAGGATGCCGCCGCCATCGTCCGCCCCGAGGTAGAGAAGTGGGGCGACAATATCGTCTGCGTCACCCTGTTCGTGCCGGCCGCAGAGCGGCTGGCCGAGGCGGCGGCACTGGAGATGGCACGCCACATGGGGCTGCAGGATCCCGAGGTGATCCACCGCCGGGTGATGCACCCGGCCGAGGGTACGCTGTTCGAGATCAAGGGGGTCTTCGACATGCCGATGCGCACCGATCTGTTAACCCTGACGGAACGTGAGGCGCGGCTCAGCGAGGAGGAGATCGAGGCGTGGGTACGGCCGCGTAATATCCACATCGTGGCGGCCACCGTCGGGGAGGACGAACACTCGGTCGGGCTGCACGAGATCCTCGATATCAAACACGGCGGCATCGAGAAGTACGGCTTTCACTGCCACGACCTCGGCACATCAGAGCCAATCGAAGAGCTGCTCGATATGGCGGAAAAGGTCGATGCCAGGGCGGTACTGATCTCCACCATCGTCACCCACGGCGATGTTCATAAACAGCACATGAAACGGCTGAATGAACTGGCAGTTGAACGCGGCGTGCGTGACAGACTGCTGCTGGTCGCCGGTGGCGCGCAGGTGAGCGATGAACTGGCCCGGCAGCTGGGACTCGATGCCGGTTACGGCCGTGAGACCCACGGCTGGGATGTCGCCAGCTTCCTGGTGCGGGCGCTGCGTGAAAAAGAATGAAGAGTCCCTACCTCACCATCGATCTGAAAAAGATCGAACACAACACCCGCACCATCGTTGCCCTGTGCCGTGACCACGGCATCACCGTCAGCGGTGTCACCAAGGCCGTCTGCGGCAACCCCGCGGTCGCCCGTGCCATGCTGCGCGGTGGCGTTGAGTCCATTGCCGATTCCCGCCTTGAGAATATCGTACGTATGCAGCAGGCCGGAGTTAAAGCGGCCTACACGCTGCTGCGGCTGCCAGCGCTATCGGCAGTGGATGAGGTGGTTGAGCTGACAGCTCGAAGCCTTAATAGCGAAGCTACCGTGTTGCAGGCTCTCTCAACGGCGGCGCAACAGCAGCAGAAGGTTTACGAAGTGGTTCTGATGGTAGAGCTCGGTGACTTGCGCGAAGGGATCATGCCAGAGGGACTTTTCGCCATCGTCGAGACGGTGCTTAAACTCCCCGCGCTTCGTCTTGTCGGCCTCGGTGCCAATCTCGCCTGCCTGGCCGGGGTCGTACCGAGTGAGGAGAACATGAAGCGGCTGCTCGACCTGGCCGATGCGCTCGAACAGCAGTGTGGGCTCAAGCTGTCGCAGCTCTCCGCCATCAACTCCAGCGGGCTGGAACTTATCGCCAGCGGGAGGATGCCGCGCCGCATTAACCACGCCCGCATCGGCGAGGCGATCCTGCTGGGTTGCGAGACCACCCACCGCCGAGCGTGGCCCGACACCTTCCAGGATGCCTTTCAACTGCACGCCGAGATTCTGGAGCTAAAACGCAAACCCTCCCTGCCGCAGGGCGAACTGGCCGAGGACGCCTTCGGTCACCAGACCAGCTTCATCGATAACGGGGAGAGACTACGGGCCTTGTTGAATGTCGGTCGCGAAGATGTCGATATCGCAGGCCTTAGCCCGCTGGATGATCGGTTAAAGATACTCGGCGGCTCCAGCGGCTATCTGGTGCTCGACGTTACCGCCGCGGCAGGGGAGTTGCACGTGGGGGATGACATTACCTTCGCACTTAACTACAGCGCCTTGCTGGCGGTGATGACCTCGGAGTATGTGGAGAAGAGAGCGTTCAACAAGGGGGACGCGTTGGGATAAATTACGTCTGGTGTGGCAGGGTGTTTAGTGATGTGACGGGGGAGTAGATGAGGTGGGGTGAGTTTTTACCCTATATTTTATCAAGTATTCTCTAGTTGTTTCATAGGAGGAGTAATCGTGATTACAAACCGTTCCGTAGCTCGTATTGTTGGCGTCCTTTTTATTATGGCAACAGTACCATTCTCACTCTCGGTCATAATTCTCGAACCAGTGCTTAGCGTTCCTAACGTCCTTGCGCTGGTATCCTTGGAACAAGGCCGGGTTTCAGCCGGGGTTCTTCTCGAACTCGTCAATCACATTGCAGTCGTTAGCATTTCGGTGTTGATCTACCCTGTGTTGAAGCCATTTAGTGAACGTCTGGCACTTGGCTATGTTGTGGCTAGGTCTATTGAGGCGGTACTTTTCGCTATAGCCACCATGCACTTACTGAACCTTCTTTATCTGAGTCATGAATTCGTGGCTGCAGGATCTCCCTCACCTTCTTACTTTCATACACTGGGTAACACCTTGCTGGCTGGTCATGATTGGAACAGTGCTCCCTTCGCTTTTACAGCATTCAGTATAGGCTCCCTGATGCTGAACTATATGCTATACCAGACCCGGATTGTTCCTCGCTGGATCTCTGTGTGGGGGCTTCTAGCTGCCGCGTCTATTCTGACTGCACGACTGATGTTGTTATATGGCCTCAAACTCTCATCGAATACGATGGCCATACTGGATGGTCCGATATTCCTGCAGGAGATGGTCTTCGCGCTATGGCTGATCTTCAAGGGTTTTGACCGATCGGCGTTGGTCGCCAGGCCTACCGAGGCTATACCTGCAAACGAGTAGCACATGACTGTGCACACTCTACCGAGCGAGCTCGAGAGGGACATAGCCGAAAAACAGGGGCAGAGAACAATGGTTTCTAATATTAGCGGATATTGCTCTATGACCCCGATTACGCAACAAAAGGCATGATTTATTACCTTCGTGCGAATAACTGGCATGTCAATGAGGTCAGATAACAAGAAACGTAGAAGGTATGGCTCACTGAGCATCGAAATACCGTGAATACTGATAGTGACTTTCGCTACACACGACCATTATCACTCTCATAAGTGCTGAATTTAAATAATTGAAAAACTTAGATCCGGAATCTTAGAGTCAGCAACTATAAAGCGGCAGACAGATATCATATGGCGATCTATGATAGAAATAATATGGAATATTAAGGGAGATGAAGCGGATGGATACACAAGAAAAAAGCATTCGTGTAATGAACCATAAAACCATGCGTATGGTCGTGGGTTTGATTGCCATACAAATGCCATTTTGCGTTGTAATATTATCAGGCTATAAAGATCTGTCATCTATCAGCCTCTCTTATTGGACTGAGTCACGGGATATCTTTGTCGGCTCCTTAATAGCGGTTGGTTTTTTCTTATTTGCATACAACGGCACTGGCAACAAAATGGACCTGGAATACTTTATTAGCAAAGTGGCATCTGTTTTCGCAATTTGCATTGCTTTATTCCCAATGAAGCCTGATGGTGAGCTCTACCCACAGAGTATAATCAAGGAAGAGTACAATCCAGCGCAATGGATGTTAGTTGTATCTGAAAAAATCGGTCTACCACATGAGAAAATACACTACATATCCGCCTTTATTTTTTTTCTTTGCCTCATTTTTTTAATGGGTTTCTTCGCGCATCGCGCATGGAATAAGGGCAGGTACAGTCGCGCCTACACTTATTCGTTCATCTGCTTCCTTATGATAGCTGGCATGATTAGCGTTTATTTTGTTGGAACCGCCCGTGGCTGGAGTGACACAGTTTTCTGGCTTGAAGCGACAGGATTGGTGCTATTTGGTTTTGGCTGGCTCATAGCGGGGGCTTACCACACTATCAACTGTGATGCGCAAGATTCTCCATCGATTGCGGAGACGATAGAAATTACCATTGATCCAAAATTGAAGAATAACCCAGCATACATAAGAGTCGAGGCGGGTGAGAAATATATTTTCCAGGCTGAAGGATGCTGGCGTGACTGGTTCATGACCTGCGACTCTAACGGATGGGGATTTGAGTGGAACCCCTTCACTTGGTTTAATCGCGTGACTGGGGTCCCTACATTTCTTCTATGCGGTAATGTCGGAAAGGATGATAAATATGCATTCCGCATTGGCAAGAAACGTACATGGACCGTCCCAAATGAGGTCAAAAGTTTATCTGACAGACAGGTCTATTTATTTGCCAATGACTGGAATTCTAGGCATGAGAACAATGAATCACTAGAACCCAGCCAAGGAGGCCCTATAAAGGTGACCATCAGTCGTCTCGAGCAAGATACTCGATAATATCATAACGCCTTTAATCGGACGTCTTCCGTTTCATCGCACGTTCACCTTCTATTCCGGACTCTCTCTCATTGGGTTCTCACCGGATAAGTAAGATGACAGCTGGATGAATCCTTTATAAACGATAAATGAATACTGCTAACCGAGTCTGTGCTGGTTAATGCATCCCCCGGTCGGATAGCCAGTAAAATCGATACGGGGGGATCACCAGTTGATCCTTGAACAGGGTGGGGGATTCTCCTGAATAGAGATCCTGCAGCTGTGCATAGGCAAAACGGCCACGATTACCGAGGTCACTGAGTGTGAGTGATTGCGGTGAACTGTCAAAGTTACCGACTACCAGTACGCAGTCGTCAGGAATGGCGGGATTGGTGCGCAGGAAGGTAAAGAGGTGGGGATTGCCGGTCTCCAGCAGTTCGCGGTTGTTGTAGTCGGCGAAGGCGGGGGTGCCTTTGCGTACGGCGATCATTTTTTGCAGTCCGTCAAAAATGCGTTGTTCTACCGTGCCATGTTGATGGCGTAGCTCGGCCCGCTCCCAGTTGATCTGGGGGCGGTGGATCCAGCGGCTGTCATTGGCCTTGCTGGCATCATCCAGGAAGGAGCAGTCATTCAGGGTGCCAATCTCATCGCCATAGTAAATCAGCGGCAGACCGCCAAAGGCCATAATCATGCTGTGGAGTAGCAGGATGAGATCGATGCTCTGCTGAATGTCGACCTCGTCTCCACTTTCGATGGCGCTCTGCAGCCCCACCAGTGAGGCCAGTGAGCCGGAGATGCGCGCATCCCCCGTTTTTTCATTGTGACCGAAGGGGTGGCCGCGTGCCGGTGAGTCGCCATAGGTACCGGTAAAGTAGTCGAAGATAAAGCGGCGGTGGGCCTGTGGCTCGTAGCCGGCTTTGATGATATCGGCATCATCAAAACCCAGGCCGATGTCATCATGGCAGCGTACGTAGTTGAGCCAGGTGGCGCGGTCGAGTTTTACCGGCAGGCTGCGTATTCCCTGATCAAGCAGTTTGGCATTTTTGGTGGCGACGGCATCCCATAGCAGGGCCATAAACGTCGCGTTATAGGCGATCTCACACTCCTTGGCAATGACCGCATCCTCGCCGAAATATTTGGTGATCTCCACCGGTGCGACGATCGCCTCGGCGATGAACAGCACCCCCGGTGCCGTCACCTGGCAGCAGTCCTTCATCATCTGCAGTACCAAGTGTGCTTCACGCTCGTTCTGACAGGTGGTGCCGATCTTTTTCCACAGAAAGGCGACGGCATCCAGGCGGATGATGTCTGCCCCCTGGTTGGCCCAGTAGAGGATGATGTCGACCATTTCGATAAACACGGCCGGGTTGCTGTAGTTGAGATCCCACTGGTAGTGATTGAAGACGGTCATCACCCACTTGCCCATGGCTTCGTCGTAGGTGAAGTTACCGGGGGCTGTTTCGGGAAAGATCTCCGGCATCGTCTCCTCAAACATATCCGGGATATTACGGTTGTCGAAACAGTAATAGTAGTCCTGAAACGTCTGTTCGCCGGCCCTGGCGCGTTGTGCCCAGATGTGTTCGTCGGAGGTGTGATTCAATACCACGTCGAGGGTGAGCAGGATCTCCCGTTGACGCAGGGATTCTGCCAAGTCATGCAGCTCCTCCAGCGTGCCGATGCGCTCATCCACATCGCGAAAGTCACTGACAGCATAGCCGCCATCGCTGGCCGCTGCCGGGCACTTCAGGATCGGCATGACATGGATCATGTTGACCCCCAGCTCCTGAAAATAGGCCCCTTTTTCCCTTAGTCCCTTCAGGTTTTCGGCGAAGCCGTCGCTGTAGAGCGCCATGCCGACCCACTCCTGGCTGAGAAACCAGTTGTGGTTATTTTCGCGTTGAATATCAAGTTCCTTGAGGGGGGCTTCACGCTGGATGTAGCGGCTTGCCATCACCTCTACCAGACGCAGCATCTGCGGCTCAAAATCATCACGATTGCCATAGAGCTGGTGGAACAGCGAGTAGATGGCGTAGAAGTTGGCACCCAGACGGGTGTAGAAGTGGCGCAGGTCGCGCCTGCGGATCTCCGGCTTAAGTTCGTCGAGGATTTTGTTCAGCAGGGAGTGGGATACTTGTTCGTACATGTCAGGTCGTTTTGCTTATCCGTTAAGTTGCCAGTTGGCGATAAAGTCCTGATAAAAGGCGCGATCCGCGGTGGTGGCACCACGCTGGCCGACGATGGCTGAGGCAAAGTTCTGTGCCCGTTGCAGGGTGAGTTCCAGCGGCCAGCGGTTATTGAGGCCAAGGATCATTACCGAGGCGAAGGCATCGCCGGCACCCACGGTATCGACCACCTTGATGTCGCTCTGTGGCGCAACCTGGTAATGGTCACCAGCGGCGGTAAGAAGCTCGGCACCACGTGAGCCATGGGTCAATACTACCCCAGTCAGCTGGTACGCGGCGAGCAGCGCCTGTGCCCGTGTGCTCTCGCTTGCCGCGGCAGGCGTAAGCAGGGCCAGCTCCTCGTGGTTGAGCTTGACCCAGTGGGCCGCACGCACCATCTGCAATACCTGTTCGCGCTGCCACCAGGGGGGGCGCAGATTGACGTCGACGAACAGGGTCTCGTGGTTGCTGGCGCGCAGCTGCTCGGCGCTCTGTCTGGATACCTTATCACGCAGGGCGAGGCTGCCATGGTAGAGCATCTGGCAAGCGCTGTTGGCGGCAGGGACGGGTTCGATGGCATCGTAGGCGCACGGTTTGACAATGTCGTAAACGGGTTCGCCGTTTTCAAACTCAATGCTGACCCGACCGGTGGGGTAGTGGGGGTCTGCCTGCAGGCCATCGGTGCGCATGCCCCAATCATGCATCGCCTGTCGAATCGTCTTGCCCTCATCATCGTTACCGACCCGGCTGATGAAGTAGGGGGCCTTGCCGAAGGCCTGCAGGTGCCAGGCGACATTGAACGGCGCGCCGCCGAGTACGCGCTTGCCGTCGGGGAAGTGATCGAACAGCACCTCACCGAAGATGCACAGGCCACCTGTCATGACTCACTCCCCGGCGTGTCGAAGCCCATCCACGGCAGGGCCTCCGGATGGTAGTGGGCGATCCCCTCCAGCATACCGGCGCTGTAGTTGCCGTTCATCGCCATGAAGTTACCGCGGGCGAGATAGAGTGCCGCCTCGTGCCCCGCCTCTCTGGCTAGCTGCTTTGCTAGCTCGCGTACCTCGGGCTGGCTGTTGGCAACCAGTACCGCCGGGATCGGGCTGGCAAGCACCTCGATATCATTGCCGCTGTCGCCGCAGAAGACGGTATTGCCGTAGTCAAAGCCCTGCAGTTTCATCAGTGCCTCCAGCGCGTGGTATTTGGAGGCCCGTGCCGGCAGGATATCGAGCAGGCCGATACCCTGTGGCTCATCCACACTCCAGATCAGGCGCGACCGGACACCCAGTGTTTCGAGTCTATCGTTGATTGCCGCTTCCATGGCTTCAATATTGGTCGTCAGGGGGGTGTAATAGCTGAGTTTGTGATCATTCTGTTTGCTCTCCTCCTGCGGTTGCAGACCGCTGAGGCCCTGCAGGGTCGCTGCGAGTTCGGCGTGGCTATGACCGCCCCAGTCCTCTGCAATCTGCCGCTCCCACTCCGCCTGTCGCTGCCACGCCTCTGTACTACCGACATAGTAAAGGGTGGTGCCCACATCGCCGACGACAAAGTCCGGCCGCGGCAGCGCGTACTCCTCCATGGCCGCCTCCACCAGTTCGCGATGTCGGCCGCTGACATAGACGAGGGAGACCTGCGGCTGTGCCACCAGGTTGGCGAAGTGTTGCCGCGCCCCTGGGGATTCCGGCTGCGGGCCGTTGGGGATCAGGGTGCGATCCAGATCGGTACAGATGAGGAGACGATCACTCATGGAGCTCTGGCACCTGGCAGGAGTTGAAGAAATCGTAGTGTTCAATCGCCTCGAGAAGCCCCCGCGCATAGGGCTGACCGGCAAAGTAGACCCGCTCCTGATCCACCAGCTGCGAGAGCTCCTCATGGTGGCGGTTGCTGACCACCACGGCGAGGGTGTTGCCGCGCATCATGTCATCGTCGGTACCGGAACCGCCGGCGACCAGAATATGTTCCAGCGGGATATCGAGGCGCTGCGCCACATAGCGCAGTGCCTGTCCCTTGGAGGCCGAGGAGGGGACGATGTCGAGAAACTGGCCAAAGGAGAGGGTGACATTGACGGTTAACTCCTTCTGGCGCAGCAGGGTGATGATCTCCTCCAGTGGCGGGGCCTTTTGCGCATCATAATAATAGGAGGTCTTGAACTGTCCCTGTTCGGATTTTGCCTGGGGCTTGATCCCCGGCAGGGTGGCAAGCACACGGCGCACCCGTTGCGGCGTCCAGTTGTGGTCGATGTGTTCGACCCAGTATTTGTCTTCAGTCAGCTCCCGGCCGTAATGGATACGGGTACCCAGGCTGCTGATTAATACGTCCGGTGTCGGGATGTTATGTTTTTTCAGTAACATCAGCGCAGAGTCGATGCGACGCCCCGTGGCGATGCCGAAGCTGACACACTTGCGATTTTTGTGAATCACCTCGGAGAAGTGGTGCAGGGCCTGCGGATCGCCCACCAGGCTCTGATCCAGGTCGCTAAAGATGGCACGATCACGGTAGCGCAGGGTGCGTGGCGCAGGGTGTTTTCTGGGGAGCGGCTGGTACTCTTCGGTCAGGTTGCTGATCTTGTGCAGATAGCTTTCGGTATGTGCCTGCCAGGAGTAATGCTGCCTCACCCCCTTGATGCCGTTACGCGCGGCCCGTGACCAGGCCTGTGCATCCCCCAGTAGCGTGAGTAGCGCATCGGTGATCGCGCCCCTGTCCAGCGGGTCGATGAGCACGCCATTGTGACAGTTGCCGAGAATGTCGACCGGCCCGCCATTCTCGGTGGCGACCACCGGCAGGCCGCTGGCTGCAGCCTCCAGTATGGTCAGCCCGAAGGGTTCGGTGAGTGCCGGATTAACAAAGATGCCGCCGGAGGCCGCCGCCAGGCGGTAGATAGCCGGGACCTCATCGGCACGGTGAGTCTTCGGCAGGGCGACACGACCGTAGAGGTCATAACTGTCGATAATCAGCAGGATATTGGTCAGGACCGACTGGGCCCCCTCGTCCAGGTCGCGGATATCATCACGGGTGCCGGCGATAATCAGCAGGTTGGCGAGTTGCTGCAGTGAGGGGGACTCACCGTAGGCCTCAAGCAGGCTGAGGATGTTTTTGCGCTCATCGGGACGTGACAGGGCGAGGATGAGCGGTTTTTCTGGTTCGTTCAGGAAGTGTGTCAGCTGTTCGGCAAAGGCGATCTTTTCGTCTTTAGCGGGTGGGTGAAACAGGGCGAGATCGGTGCCGGGCGGAATAACGGCCATGCGTGCCGGGTCGTAGTAGTTATACAGTCCATACTGCTCTTCGATCTCGTTATGGGTACTGGTGATCACCAGATCGGCATTGGCCAGTACCTCCTCTTCGGCATCGATGCGACGAGCCATGTTGTAGCTCTTCTCAATCGCCTCATGCGAGAGCCCGTGCGCCAGCAGGCGCTTGCGCTTGTCACGACCTAGGGAGTGTCCGGTATGAATGAGTGGCGTACTCAGCAGGTTGGCAAGGCGCACCCCGACGTAACCGCCATCGGCGTAGTGGCTGTGTACCAGGTCGGGTAGGCGGGGCTGCTCCCGGAGCCAGTCGGTCAGGTTATCCATGAAGCTGTCGAGGTAGTCCCACAGTTGCTCCTTGGGAATATACTCATCGGGTCCGGCATCGATGCGCACGATGCGCGCCTTCTCGCCAATGTTCTCAATGGTTACGGCATAGTCGCTGCTGACCTGCGGGTCAACGACCCGCCGGGTAATAATATCGACCTGTGCTACATCCTTGCGCGCGGCAAGCGCGCGGGCCAGGTCAAGCACGTACTTGGTCTGCCCACCGGTGTCCGCATCGCGACCTAGCTCCAGGTCGTGGCCACGGATCAGCCCGTGGACATTGATTAAAAGTAGATATTTTCCCTGCTCATCCGTGCTCATCATCTATGTACTCGTTAATCGTGGTGTGCCAGGCATTCGGAAAAATGCTTTCGATTAACTGTAAATCAGTGAGCCGCATTTGTCAGTGACTGTGCGACATGAGATCTTATTGCTCGAAAATAGTGCGCCTTAAATTACTCCCTGCTTTTAGGCATTACGCTGCATCTTGTGAGAGCGTTGCCCGTTGCCAGCAGTTATGCAGATCATTGGTAACGCGAGAGACGATCGCCTGATCAAGGTGACCATGCTCGGCCAGTTCTGTCAGGATGGAATTGATCTCCTCGGGTGGCAGTGCGCTACGGTAGGGGCGGTCCTGTGCCAATGCCTGGAAGACATCGGCCACCGCGATAATACGCGCCTCCTGGCCCAGTTCAGCGGAGGCCGCATGGAAAGGGTAGCCGGTGCCGGCGGGCATCTCGTGGTGGTAGGCGGCCCACAGGGCGATCTCCTCCAGCCCGTCGATGCGTCGCAGGATCTGGTAGGACTCAAAGCTATGGCGCAGCATGATCGAGCGGTCCATCTCATTGAGCGCACCGGGCTTGTCGAGAATCTCGTCCGGTACCTTCAGTTTTCCAAGGTCGTGTAATAGCCCTGCCAGCTCAATCTTTTCACACTGCAGTGGCGGCAGGCCAACTTGCTCGGCGAGGTAGCGCGCCAGGCTGGCAACGCCACGTGAGTGTTCGACGGTAAAATGGCTCTTGGCATCAACGATATGGGAAAAAATCTCCGCCAGCTGTTTGAGCTCGGCAAAACTTATCGGTTGCGGAACGTGGTGGCGTTCCATCTCAAACAGATAACGCTCGAGGTGCGGAGACTCCAGTGATAGCCAGAAGGCCTCGGATGAGGAAGCCTGCAGAAAGGCCTCAACCAGCTGCGGAGCAAACAGTGAGCTGCGACAGCCCATGATGCGTTCACGAATCTGATGGCGTGCCAGTAACATGTCCTTGTCGTAATGGCTCGACATCAATGAGTCGACCCGATCGACGAGAAAGATGAGGTTGGCAAACAGGGCATCTTCGTCCGAGATTTCAAGCTCGGACAGTAACTCCCAGCGGGTGTGGTGATAGCGTACTACCGGTGCCAGTGGCGCCAGTGCCGGGAAGGTAAGCAGCAGCTCGTAGCCGACCTGGCAATGTACCTCGGCCTGGTTCCATTCCATCTCATCAACCAGATGCTGATGGACACGTGTCGATGAGACGCCGCAGTCATGCAGCAGCGCGGCGTGGAACAGTTTGATACGGGCATTATCAGTCAATGGTAAAACACGGGCACACTCCGCCGCCATAAAGCCGACCCGCTTGCCGTGGCCGACCTCATCTACCCCGACCAGATCGAGTGCATCGGTGAGGGCGTAGATGGCCTGACGCAGGTCAATATTGATTTTGTCAGCATGACGGGTATTGGCTGATGGCATAGGTTATAGCTGCAGTGAGTGTGGAGAAAGGCTTAATAGTATAAAGAAAGGCTGGCGGTAACTCCATGAGATATATAGGGAAAAAGGTTAAGGATACTCAGCGGCTCGCACAACAATCTGGTGCTTAATTGCCACGTCAAGGATATATCACTAGAGCAGGCTGTTTTGCGCAACGCCTGTCGGTTCTCTGCAGCGCTGTTCTGCTCACCGATGGCGCGGGCAATTCAGGGGTTATGTTCTATAGTTTCAAAAGGTTAATGTCGCCCCCACTTTTTCGCGCAGTATGAGTTGGCGGAGGGTGTTCCTTTTGCCATGTTGTTTTCCAGGCGTAGAGGGCTTGCTACGACGGCGTGTCTATAGCCAGGGTGGTGATGGGTGGTATTTTTATATACGAGGCGCATGATGTCACAGACACAGGAATCTGTTGTTACTCCCACACTTAAGGATGTGCAGTTGTCGCTTGCTCAGCTGGATGCGGCGATCATCGGTCATGGGAAGTGGCTTACGGAATGGAATACCCGAATCATTTGTGGTATCCCGGTTGAAGATAAATATATTGCCGAGAACGCCCATAAAGAATCCTATTTTGGGCGCTGGTATTATGATACGCATGCCAGTTTCATTTATCATGACCCGGCCTTTACGGCGATAGAAGAACTCAATCGCCGTGTACATGACGGCATGCGTACCATCGTGCGGAGAATTAAACGGGGCGAGACGATTGCTCGTGATGTGTATGAGGAATTTATAGACTCTGAGGCCTCGTTTACGGAAATGCTGGTGGATTTGCGAGATGGCCTGTATAAGCTGCAGCTCTCCTTTGACTATCTTACCGGGGCGCTTAATCGCCAGGCGTTTTTCCACCTGCTGGAACAGGAGTACTCACGGGTTACGCGATTTAATGAATCGGGCTGTGTGGTATTGCTCGATATTGATCATTTTAAAATCATCAATGATCGGTACGGGCATGCTGTTGGTGACCTCACCTTAACCACCATCGCGGGTTTTATTATTCAGCATATGCGCACGTATGATTCTGTCTGCCGTTATGGGGGTGAGGAGTTCCTGATCTGTATGCCAAAAACAACAGCTGAAATCGCTTACAACATTATTGACAGAATACGGGCGGCGCTGAGCCGTAAAAAGATAGCGGTTATAAACGATAGTACGATAACGGTGTCCGCATCATTTGGGATTGCGGCATTGTCCGCCGATGAGGCGCTGAAAGATACGATTGAACATGCCGACAGGGCGCTATATAAGGCCAAGACAGGCGGGCGTAACCGCGTCGAAGTCTGGGGCTAAACAATACTAAAGAGGCCGAAGGAATTGAATCTTGCCCAATCAGGATGGTTTTTAGCGTTCGCAACAATAGGGGGCGTACCACGTTTTAATGGTACGTAATCAACAAGAAACAATCTCGTAGGGCACAATTTATATTGCGCCGAATGAAATTTCGCCAGTCCGCTTACGTGAGCGCCGCATACTTCACAATAACACCATTTATGACATCACCAGAACCAGCTACGTCTGAGTCGCCATCGACCACCAGGGGGAACTATCTGGCCCTCCCTCACAGCATCTGGGCGCTTGGCTTTGTCTCAATGTTCATGGATATCTCCTCGGAGCTGGTTCACAGCCTGTTGCCCGTCTTCATGGCAACGGTGCTTGGCGCCTCGATGTTGACGATTGGAATTATTGAAGGCGTCGCGGAAGCCGCTGCGGCTATTCTTAAGGTTTTCTCAGGGGGGCTCAGTGATTACCTGGGAAGACGCAAGTTTCTCGCCGTGCTCGGCTATGGGCTCAGTGCGATAAGCAAACCGTTATTCCCGCTCGCAAGCTCCATCGGCTGGGTATTCGGGGCGCGCTTTATTGATCGCATCGGCAAGGGCATCCGTGGCGCACCACGTGATGCCCTGGTTGCCGATATCGTCGCACCACAACTTCGCGGTGCGGCCTACGGTCTGCGCCAGGCACTGGACTCGGTTGGTGCCTTTGTTGGTCCCTTGCTTGCTGTGGCATTCATGGTTTGGTTTGCGAATGACATCAAGGCGGTGTTGTGGATCGCGGTATTGCCGGCAGCCCTCGCCGTCTTATTGCTCATGGTTGCGGTGAAAGAGCCTGAAAGAACCAGTCCACCTCAAACTCAGGGCAAGCGGCCGACGCTAAGTGATATCAAGCGCCTCTCGCTGCGCTACTGGTTTGTTGTGGCACTGGGCACTGTCTTTACCCTGGCACGCTTCAGTGAGGCATTTCTGATCCTGCGAGCCGAGGATCTCGGGCTGGGCATCAGTTATGTGCCCGCAATCATGATCGTGATGAATGTCGTCTATGCCCTGCTGGCCTATCCGGCAGGTGCGGCGGCAGACCGGCTTTCCGCAAGAACGCTGCTGTTGTTCGGTCTTGCCATCTTGATTGCCGCCGACATCGTGCTGGCAATGGCCACTGTACCTGCGGTCGCCTTTGTGGGTGCTGCCCTGTGGGGGTTGCACATGGCACTGACCCAGGGATTATTGTCAAAGCTTGTCGCCGATACAGCACCTGTTGAGCTTCGCGGCACCGCATTCGGTTTTTTCAATCTTATGACGGGGGGCGCGCTGTTGCTGGCAAGTGTCATCGCCGGGGCATTGTGGAGCAGCCATGGTGCCCCGGCCGCCTTCACTGCCGGGGCCTTGTTCGCCGCACTTGCCGTTATAGGCTTGCTGCTTTACCGCCCGAAAGCAGGGGCGTCCCGTGCGGAGTGACAGCCTGCAGGGTGAACCAAATAGCGGGGTCAGTTGTTGTGTTTTGCCTTTTCTGGTTTGTGACCCACAAATCAAAGAGGGCAGGGCAACTTAATTCCAGTAAAAGTCTAATAAACCACCTCAAAGCCCAATCATCCCCATATTATCAAATACCCCTTCGCACCCCAATTACCCTACATAATTTCAATTGCATCAGCACCATGGACAGCGCAATCCATCACAAAATGCAGTATCCTACTCACTTCAATCCTATAATTATTTACAAGAGAATACTCGTGGCTAAACAGAATTACGCTTTTGAAAAGCGCCAGAAAGAGATCGCCAAAAAGAAAAAGAAGGAAGAGAAGCGCAAGCTAAAAGCAGGCGTAGACGATAGTCAGTCGCAGGATGTTCAAGCTACACCAGAAAACGACGATACAACTGCAACAAGCAGCGATACATAGCGGTCATGTCCAGTCCTATTGGACATTACTCGCTGCACTTAATTACCACTTCAGAAATTTATCTTTAGAGCCGGCCCTTCCTCGCAACGCTTGCCGCTCTTCTCCACAATGATTTTCTCTATAAACGGTGAGGTCATCGCCCGCACCATCGCGCTGTAATTTAGCTGGAAGCGGATCTCGGAGCCGACTGGCTGATAGCATCGGCCTGAGTTGATGATCAGGTGGTCGCTGCTGGCCCCCAGAATCTTTATTCCGTGCGGCGCTTGCAACCCACCTGGATCGGTATCCTGTTCGCCGATGGCGAGGATAGCCTGCGTGATGTGGCCCTTATCGGTAGCTGGTGACACTATCTCCCCGAATGCGGTTTGCCCCAGTTCGCCCCAGGGTTGCGATGGCTTGACCTTTGACTCTATTACCTCCGTCACCAGGGTAATGGCGTCGGTGTGCAAACCCTCTATCGGTTGGCGGTGTAACGGTTCGCAACCGAGCAGAATCGCTTCTCCCAGACGCAGGTTATTGATACGCCCGACATCACGGCAGCCAAGCGCCCAGTTAAGGTTGGCCGAGTTGCCGCCGGAGACGATGTCGAGACTCAGACCGAATTTTGCCTCGATGGCATCGGCGAGTGCTGAGAGTTCGGCCATGTTTCTCTCATCGGGGGTGACACCATTGCGACAGGCGAGATTGGTACCGATGCCCTTGAGTACGAGGTTGGGCAGGTACAGCAGTTCACGCACGGTATGTTCCAGATCACCCGGCATGATCCCCTCACGCAGATCGCCAAGCTCCACCATCAACACCACGCCGTGTCGGCGTTTTAGCTTCTGCGCAGCAAGCGAAAGTTTGCGCATCACCTCAAGCTCGGAGTTAAAGCTGATGTCGGCGTAGCGGGCGACACGCTCCACCTGGCTGAGCATCGGTGAGCGGATGAGCGACATTGTCGCCGCGGCACCCGCTCGATGCATCACCTCAATGTTCTCAATGCGCGAATCGCCGAGTGCATTCACGCCTGCGCTAAACAGGGTGTAGGCGATCTCGGGCGAACCCATGGTCGCCTTGGTGACGCCGGTGACCGAGATGCCACGAGCGGCGAGCCGTTCGACCAGGGTGCGGGCGTTGTGGTGTAGCTTGTCGAGGTCGATCTCTAATCGCGGTGCGCTCACTGTGCGCGCACGGATAACTTCTCCTCAATCTCGGGGAAGGCCTGGCAGACCATCTCCACCAGGCGGGCCGGGGAGCGGGTCAGCGCATCGGTGGCGGGGATACCGAGTTCGTCCTGATACAGCGTGATCGCCTCGCTCACCTCAGTGTCGCTCATATTTTCGTGATTGATGGTGAGGCCAATCACCTTAGTGTCTGCAAAGGTCTGGAGCAGATGGATCTCAGAGGCCGGTGTCGGCATCGGCATCTTTTCGAAGTCACAGCGGTGGGCGCGCCCCGGTGCATGCTGTAGCACGATGGCGTCGGGACGACTGCCGCGCAGGATGAAGGTGGAGCTTAAGTAGGCCGGGTGGCTGAGGGCGCCCTGGCCCTCGATGATAATGATGTCCGGGTTTTCGCTCTCGAAGGCCTCGACGATGCTGGCCTCCATCTCGCCCGAGCAGAACTGCGAGGGGATGGCATCGAGCGCGACGCCGTATTTGGCACCCTGAATGAGGCCGGTTTGACCGGTGCCGACCATTACCGCCTTGATGCCGCGATCATTGAGGGCACGGGTCAGGATGGTGGCGGTCGTGCGCTTGCCTATGGCCCCATCGGTGCCGAGCACCGCGATGCGAGGACAGTTAACCTCGTCAATGCGACCGCTGAACAGGCGCAGGTCTCTTTTCGCACGGGGTTTGCGCACATCAAGGATCGTCACATTATTGGCGGCACTCGCGGCGGCAAATATGGGGTCGTCGTTAAGGAATTCATGCAGCCCGTTGACCACGTTCATGCCAAGCGAGATCGCCTCAAGCACCACGCCGCGTTCATGTGCTGACAACAGGCCGCTGGATGGGGCCATGCCGAAGATGAAGTAGTCGGGGATAGCGTCGGCCTGCGCTACTGAGTCGGCAAGGTCGCGACAGATGGGGATGGCGTTGGCGATATCGTCGAGCACTATGCCGCTATCTAGTCCGGCCTTCTGACTGTCGATCACCGAGAGGATCTGGTATTTCTCCGAGGAGCGAACCAGCCCGTTGGCGGTCTTGCCATCAAGCGCACCAAAGTTCGCCTCGCAATAGACTACAGCGGTAGGGGAAATTTTTTGTTCAATGAGGGTGTCGATGAGTGGGTTTGATGAGGGAACGGCGGAGAGCGTAGTAGGCGTGGGCAGAACAGGTGATGATTTAGGCGGTGCCTGTTGCGTATAGGGGCGGGCCATAGGGGGAGTGGGTTGTTTTGTAGACATGATGGAACCTCGAGTCGGGCTCAGAAGGGGCAACGGAAGCGTGCCAGCCTAGTCAAGCCGGAGGTTTACGAGGGTTCCCCACTAAGTAGTAGTGGTGGTTTATGCAGGCGGCTATTGTAACACAGGCCGAGATACATTATCCGGCAAAGGGGTAGGCACCGCTGTGTTAGTTTTTAATCGGATGTTAGGGCGTGGGGGTTATTCGGGATAATGGTTTGCGAAGCCGGTTTAGTTTTGTCGTTATTGGGTCCTTTGTTTAGGGTTTTTGATATTTTTTTAATAAATATTTTGGATTATGAAGTGTAGTAAATAAGGGGGGGCTTTGTTCTTTCTCTATGCACCTCTTAATGTTGTCACGCGTAAGCTACCCCTTGATGCAGATCATCGGCTCCAGTTTGGCCACCCTGGCGGCAAGGCCCGCGTGGTGGCTCGACGTAACCACCTCGGCGATGTCCTTGTAGGCACCGGGGGCCTCTTCGGCAACGCCGCGTAGCGAGGGGCTGCGGATCAGAATGTTACGTGCAGCAAGATCGCTGATGACCCGATTACCGTGCCAAAGCTTGCTGGCCTTGCGTCGGCTCATGCTGCGCCCGGCACCATGGCATGCCGAGCCGTAAGCCAGCTCCATCCCGGCACGGGTACCGGCGAGGATGTAGGAGGCGGTGCCCATGGTGCCGCCGATCAGTACGGGCTGGCCGGCACTTTGCAGCGCCTCCGGTAGGGAGGGGTGGCCCGGGCCGAAGGCGCGTGTTGCCCCCTTGCGATGGACATAGAGCTCCCGCTTTTTACCCGCGACGTTGTGCCGCTCAACCCGGCAGGTGTTGTGCGAGACATCGTAGAGCAGGTCGAGCCGTATCCCGGGAAATATCTCGGCGAAGGCCTGGCGCACCAGATGGGTAATGATCTCGCGGTTGGCCAGTGCGCAGTTGATCGCGGCACGCATGGCCCCAAGATATCTTTGCCCGACGCGAGAGCTGATCGGCGCGCAGGCCAGTTCACGGTCGGGCAGGGTGATACCATGCTCGCTGGCGGTGAGCACCATCTGTTTTAGAAACTCGGTACCAATCTGGTGGCCGAGGCCGCGTGAACCGCAGTGGATCGAGACCTTGATGTCGTTTGGCCGGATGCCGAAGGCCCGCGCCAGCTCATCGTCATAGATCTCCGTCACCCGCTGAATCTCAAGGTAGTGGTTTCCCGAGCCGAGGGTGCCCATTTCGTTTTTCTGCCGCTCCTTGGCATGGTGCGAGACCTGATCGGGATCGGCCCCAGCCATGGTGCCATATTCTTCGATGCGCTCCAGGTCGCGCGCTTCACCATAGCCACGCTCCACCGCCCAGCGTGCCCCGCCCGTTAGCATCGCCTCCATCTCGCGCTGGTTTAAGTGGATCATGCCGGTACTGCCGAGACCGGCCGGGATCTGCTGGTAGAGGGTGTCGGCGAGTTGCCGCTGCTTAGCGATGATCGCCTCGGGTGTCAGCCCGGTGTGGAGGGTGCGTACCCCGCAGGAGATATCGAAGCCGACCCCTCCCGCCGAGATCACCCCACCCTCGGCGGCATCGAAGGCGGCCACTCCGCCAATCGGGAAGCCATAGCCCCAGTGGGCATCGGGCATGGTATAGGCCGCCTCGACGATGCCCGGTAGCGTGGCAACGTTGGTGATCTGTTCATAGACCTTCTCATCCATCTCGCGCAGCAGCGACTCACTGCCAAAGAGGATCGCCGGGACACGCATCGCACCGCTCGGCGCGATACGCCACTGGTAGTCAGAGAGTTTCTCAAAGCCACTAATGTTCATCTTATGCCTCGGGGTTTATACATCGACCACGCATTGCGCAACCCACTGCTGGTCGCTCTCGTAGAGGGCCAGTTCGGTGTAGGTAGCCCCCTTGACCTCGACCGCAGGGTGGTGTCGTGCCATATCAATCGGTTCACCCCGCAGCCGGCCCTGAAGTGTCCCTTTGTTGATGCTCACGGCAAAACGGCTAAACAGCATCTTGCGGGTCGCCATCTCATAGATGATGGCATTCAACCAGTCGACCAGTAACAGCTCAGGGTCTGACTCTTCGCAGCGGATCGCAACTTCTTTCTCTGTGCCGATAAGTGAAACATCGGTAATGATTGCCATCATCGCCAAGGCACACTGCTCAAATGCCTCGGCGGGCGAGGCACCATAACCGCGAATGCCGATGTCGGCGCGGTGTTCAAAGTGCTCCCAGCTTTTTGCCGCCATTGAATTCCTCAGTGAATAGATGAATGAGCGCTGCCCATTTGTTCAGTGTAGTCGTAAATAAGAGGGCGGGAATTATTGAGCAAGCGTGGTTGCCCCGGCTGTTGTTGGCTACGCTTTGTTCATGCCATTCACGGCGAGTGCAATAGTGATATAGGGAGGCGGCATGGCACTGATACTTGAATCGATGGCCTTTACCCACGGCGGTGAGATCCCATTAAAATATGGCTGCCGCGGGGATGATATCTCGCCGCCTTTTAGCTGGCGGGGTGTTCCCAAGCAGAGCCGCAGCCTGGCCTTGATCATTGATGATCCGGATGCACCCGATCCGCATGCACCGAAGATGACCTGGGTGCATTGGGTACTCTATAACATGGCGCCGCAGAGCAGCGAGTTAGTTGAAGCGGCAACCGCCGCAACCCTTCCGCCGGGAACAGGGCAGGGGCTTAATGACTGGAACAGGGTCGGCTATGGTGGTCCCTGTCCGCCGATTGGACGTCATCGCTATTTTTGTAAACTCTACGCTTTAGATTGCGAACTTAGCCTGGCGGGAACACCCACCAAGAGCGAGGTGGAGTCGGCGATGCGGGGGCACATTCTGGCGCAGGCGGAGCTGATCGGCACCTATCAGAAGTAGTCGCTTAGTGTTGTAGCCATTACTTCAGTGGCATCAAGCGGGTGCTCGGTCTGCGTGGCACTGTCTATTCTCTTTTATGAACACTTGCCATGCTGGCGGTGTAATAAAATGGTCGGCACGAAAAGCAGGCGGAGGGGTTAGGTTTTATCCTCTCCTTTAATTGTCGGCAGCCTTAGCGCTCCGAAGTGTCACCTCGATAATCTCCCCCGGCTGCCATAGCCGCATACGCGGCCCCCACAGGCCAGTACCGCGACTAACGATGAGGGTCATAGTCCCGATGCGGTATCGCCCCGCCAGGTAGGGGTAGTAATGCCCGACCAGATAGCTGAAGGGCCAGATCTGACCGCCGTGGGTGTGACCCGACAGCATTAATTCTGCGCCTGTTGCAGCGGCCTGTTCTATCTGTAGTGGTGAGTGCGACAATAACACCGTGGCACCCTTTGGGCGTTCCATAAGTAACGGGGTGATCCGATCCGCGTTATCGCCATTGCGCTGGTGTCGGGTTAGGTCATCCACGCCCGCCAGCAGTAGCTTGGGCGCGATTTGCTGCCAACGATTGCGTAGCCACACCACTCCCACCGCCTCGCTCATGGCGATAGCCGCCGCACTGTCGCCGTGGAACTCGTGATTGCCGGTGACGGCGAAGACCCCCAGCGGTGCTTGCAGGCGAGCAAGGACTGGTGGCAGAGCATCATCCACTGCACCATGCCCCTCAAAGAGGTCGCCCAGCAGCACAATAACATCCGGTTTGAGAGCCGCAATTTGGGCCACGCGCGCAGCTAACCAGCCCGCGTTCAACTGGCTACCCAGATGAAGATCTGAGAGCACGGCAATGCGGGTGCCATCGAGTCCTGCTGGCAGCGAGGCCATGGCCACCTCGTGCCGCACCACTACTGGCGCACGGTTTCCCTGCACCAGTGCCACGACGATGCACAGCACCGCCAGCACAAGGGAGCCGATACGCAGACGATTAAGGTAGGGTGTTGCCCAGAGGCCGAAGGCGGTCAACAGGTCTAGCGTAAGCATGATCGTGGTGGCAATAAAGAGCACTCCCAGCCAGTCCAGGGCGATACGATCGAGCAGGCTCGTCACTGCACCGCTGGCATCGTGACCCAAATAGATACCTGCAAGGTAGAGCAGCCAGAGCGCCAGGGAGGATAGCCAGATCTTGCGGTGCCGTTGAACTGTATTGAAGCAATGTAGTGAACCGACGCGCCAGGTGAGGTAACCGTGCATCAGGGTGGCGATTAAGTTTAGGATAAGTCCAAACACATACTGTCCTATGAGAATAACGGCATTAAGTTTTGTGCGGAAAAAAATCACTCGCTATGCGCGGGGTGGTGAATAGCCTCTGCCTGCGGGGCAGGGCGAGATGAAATCCCGGGCTGTTATGGCGGTAGCCTGCGCCGCACACTCCTAGAGTAGCATCAATATCAGAGTGACCAATTATGGGTCATACTTTTGCGGTTATTTTGCATCATCTGCCTAAGCGTGTGAGATTACTTCCCCTTAAATATTACTCCTGATGCGTCGTCTTCAGGGGCTTATTACGCCTGTCGTTGTGCTATAGATATTAGGGCAGGGTATTTAGAGAAGACACTGAGTACGAACCGTCGATATGATCTGGAGGGACGATGACTCGTCAGACAACCATACTGCTGAGCGGCATCCTTCTGCTTTCTGCCCTCATCGGTGGTGGCTGGTATCTGTTGCGTGAACCCGACACGATCCAGACGCTGACGCACAGTCAGGACAAGGTGCGTCGCAGCGATATCAGCGACCTGGTTTCGTCCACCGGCTCTCTTAATCCGGTCAACACAGTGCAGGTGGGCAGCCAGGTCTCGGGAACCATTCAGCACCTGTTCGCCGATTTCAACGATGAGGTAACGCAGGGGCAGGTTATCGCACAGATCGACCCGGCTATTTTCAAGGCCAGGCTGGCGGAGGCGCAGGCCAAACTGAAGAGCGCCGAGGCTGCCCGTGACAAGGCGTGGCTCAGTGTGGTGGATGCCAAGCGTGAATACGATCGTCAAACCGGCGTCTATCAAAAGAAGCTGGTGGCCGAGAGTGTTGTGGAGACAGCACGTTTCGCCTACCAGTCTGCACAGGTAGAGCACCAGGTAAAGGCGGCCAGTGTCGCTGAGGCCCTGGCGGCACTGCAGCGCGAACAGGTTAACCTCGATTACACCACCATCTATGCGCCTATCGATGGCGTGGTCATCTCCCGGGACGTTGATATGGGCCAGACGGTGGCCGCCAGTCTGCAGGCTCCCACCCTGTTCAAGATCGCCAACGACCTGACCCGCATGCAGGTAGAGGCTGATGTGGATGAGGCCTTTATCGGTAAGGTTAAGAAGGGGCAGGCCGTCAGTTTCACCGTCTTCGCCTATCCGCATCGCCAGTTTCAGGGGCGCGTCGCCCAGGTGCGGCTGGAGCCCAGGGTTGATGCCGGGGTAGTCAAATACAACTGCATCATCCATGTGGATAATGCGGACCTGGCGCTTAAGCCGGGGATGACAGCCACCATCGCTATCGAGGTGGCGAGTCATCAACAGGTGCTCACCGTTCCCAATGCGGCGCTGCGCTATGTGCCGTCGTTGCCACAAAATGAACTTGAGCGGTTGCGCAAGGCGCTTAAGCCCGGCCAGTCGATCCTCTGGCAGGTGGAAGGTGATAGCCTAATCCCGATCACCGTCGATACCGGTATTCTCGGCGAGACGATGACGGAGGTGAGCGGCCCGGGTCTGAGTGAAGCGATGAGCATCGCGGTGCCACTGAAGCGTGAGGATAGAGAGCATCGACGCCGCTTTGGCCTGAGCCTGTTCTGAGCCCATGTCCGGGCCCCTGCTTAAGATCAGCGCGCTGCACAAGTCCTACGTACTCGATGGGGTGACGATCCAGGCGTTGCGCGGTATCGACCTTACGGTGGAGGCGGGGGAGTTTGTCGCCATTATGGGACCCTCTGGTTCGGGCAAATCGACCCTGATGCACATCCTCGGTTGCCTTGACCTGCCGGATGCCGGCGACTACCTGATGCATGACCGGGATGTGACCGGCATGAGTCGCGACGAGTTGGCGAGACTGCGCAACCGCGAGATTGGCTTTGTGTTCCAGAACTTCAATCTGCTGCCGCGTACCAGCGCGCTGGAGAATGTGGAGACGCCTCTGATCTATGCCGGCGTTGGCAAGGCAGAACGCCGGCAGAGGGCACGCGAGGCGTTGCAACGCATGGGGCTGGGCGAGCGCCTGCATCACCTGCCCAACCAGCTCTCCGGCGGTCAGGCACAGCGGGTCGCCATCGCCCGGGCCCTGGTCACGCACCCCTCGCTACTGCTGGCCGATGAACCCACCGGCAATGTCGATACCGCTACCAGCGCGGAGATTATGAGCCTTCTCGATGAGCTGAACCGTCAGGACGGCCTGACGATCATACTGATCACCCACGAGCAGGAGGTGGCCGAGCATGCTCAGAGACGGCTGTTCTTGCGCGATGGCAGACTGGAGCCACAGGCATGAACCTCTCCACCACCTTACAGCTGGCCTTGCGTGCCCTGTGGCGCAACAAGACCCGCGCCATGCTTACCACACTGGGGGTGATCATTGGCGTCGGTTCGGTGATTGCCATGCTCGCCATCGGCAGCGGAGCACAACAGCGTATCGCCGCCCAACTGGCCAGCATGGGTACCAATAGTCTGGTGGTGCGCCCCGGCTCGGTGACCCGTGGCGGGGTACGTAGCGGTGCCGGCGCCATCACCTCCCTGACACGTGAAGATGCCGATGCCATCGCCGAGCTGTCGGATGCCCTTGCCGTCGCCCCCAGTGTGCATACCACCGAACAGGTGCGCTATCGCGGTACTAACTGGCACACCTCTATTCAGGGGATCACCCCGGACTATGCGATAGTGCGTAACTGGCCCCTGGCCGAGGGGGAATATATCAGTCAGCGACACGTGCAGGGCACCAGCCATGTCTGTGTGCTGGGGCAAACGGTGGTGCGCGAACTGTTTGGTCTGCGCAACCCGATCGGAGAGTCTCTGGTCATTAAGGGGATGGCCTGCCGGGTGATCGGCGTGCTCACCGAGAAGGGGGCCACCGCCTGGGGATCGGATCAGGATGACGCGATCTTCATGCCGATTACCGCGGTGCAACGCAAACTTAAGGGAATCACCCACATCGATCGCATCGAACTGATGGCCAGCGATCGTGAGGCCTCATTCCGCTTGCTCAAGGAGATAAAAGATCTGTTACGTCAGCGCCATAGATTGAGAGAGGAGCAGTCGGATGACTTCCGTATTCACAACCGCGCAGAGCTGGCGCAGACCTCCGAGGAGAGCGCCCGGGTGTTTACCTGGTTGCTCGGCAGCATCGCCTCGGTCTCCCTGCTGGTGGGCGGTATCGGTATTATGAACATTATGCTGGTGTCGGTGACTGAACGGACGCGCGAGATCGGCATCCGCATGGCGCTGGGGGCAAATCATCGCGATATCCTCTGGCAGTTCCTGATGGAGGCGCTGGTACTCAGTACCACGGGGGGAGTACTGGGGATCTTCGCCGGTCTTGGCGGGGCGATGGCGGTGGCCGGCTTCTCAGAGCTGCCGGTCAGTGTCACCCCCGGTTCGGTTGTCATCGCCTTTATGTTCGCCGCGGTGGTGGGGGTGTTCTTCGGACTGCATCCTGCTCGCAAGGCATCCAAACTTCGACCGATTGAGGCACTACGTTATGAGTAGCGACTTCTTTTACACCTTCATGGCTGGGATGGGATATTCTCTGGCGGTCTCGTCGTGAACGGGAAACGCTTCACCTGCATCGATAATTCAGTATGCAGATAGAGCATCTTACCCACGCGGTCATGCATCTTGACCATCTCTCACACAACCTGCGACTGCTGCAGGAGCTGGCGGGCGGGCGGCCGATGTGGCCGGCGATTAAGGCCAATGGCTACGGGCACGATGCAGCGATTGTCGCCCGCCATCTGCTTGCGCTCGGTTATGACACCCTCTGTGTGGCCCAGGTGAGTGAGGCGGCAGCGCTTATCGACGCCGGTATCGAGGCGAATTTTCTGCTGCTCTCGGCTGCCCTGCCTGAGCAGAGTGCGGCGATCGTCGCCTACGGGTGCGAGCCTGCCGTCTGCACCCTGGAGATGGTGCAGGCCCTGTCGCGCGAGGCGGTTGCGCAGGGCAGGGAGGTGGCGCTGCACCTGATGGTAGATACCGGCATGGGGCGCGTGGGGATCCCCCCTGCGGCGGTGGCGGCCTTTCTTGCGCAGTGCCATGCATTGCCGAGGGTGCGGGTGCGCGGCCTGATGAGCCACTTTCCCTGTGCCGACGAGGCCGATAAGCGGCTCTCCCATGAGGAGATCCGGCTGTTTGGCAAGGCGATTAGTGCGGCGCAGACGTTTGGTGTTGAGGTGTGCCACATGGCCAATAGTGCCGCTATCTTTGACCTGCCGTCGTCCCATTTCGATGCGGTGCGTCCCGGCATCGCCATCTACGGTCTGGCCCCCTCCGGCTCGATCCTTAATCCGCATGTCGCAGAACTGAAGCCGGTGCTGGAGTGGCGGAGCCGGGTGACCTTTCTCAAGGAGGTGCCTGCGGGGACCGGACTGAGCTACGGCCACAGCTACCACACCCAGCGCCCCTCGCTGATCGCCACCGTGCCGGTAGGTTATGGCGATGGCCTGCACCGTAATCTCTCCAGCGATATGGAGATGCTGGTGGGCGGACGACGCTGCTCCCAGGTGGGACGGATCACCATGGATCAGAGCCTGCTTGATGTGACGGCGCTGAGGGGGCAGGTGGCACTGGGCGACGAGGTGATGATCATCGGACGCCAGGGTGGGGAGGAGGTGAGCGCCGATGAGCTGGCACACAAACTCGGTACGATTAATTATGAGGTGGTGAGCGCGATCGCGGCACGGGTGCCGCGGCGCGCCATCACAGGGGGAGTGAACTGATGCGACTTGTTGTGGCCCTGGGGGGGAATGCCCTGTTGCGACGTGGTGAGCCGCTGACCGCGACACAGCAGCGGCAGAATGTGCGGGTCGCCGCCGAGGCACTGGCACCGCTGGCCCGTGAGCATCAGCTGGTGATCTCGCATGGCAACGGCCCGCAGGTAGGCTTGTTGGCACTGCAGGGGGCCGCCTACCGGGCCGATGAGGCCTATCCCCTGGATGTGCTCGATGCCGAGACCGAGGGGATGATCGGTTATTTGATCGAACAGGAGATGGGAAACCTGCTCCCTGTGGATCGCCAGTTGGCCACCCTGCTGACGCAGATCGAGGTGGAGCCCTCCGACCCCGCCTTTAGTCACCCCTCCAAGCCCATCGGCCCGCTTTACAGTGAGTCTGAGGTGCAACGGCTGGCGCAGCAGAAGGGGTGGAGCATTGCGCCGGATGGCGAGGGGTATCGCCGTGTGGTGCCCTCGCCACGTCCGCAACGGATCTTTGAGCTGGGTGTGATTGAGATGCTGGTGAGCCGGGGGGTGATCGTGATCTGTGCCGGTGGTGGTGGCATCCCCGTGGTGTGCCGCGAGGATGGCAGCCTCACGGGCGTTGAGGCGGTGATCGATAAGGATATGGCAAGTGCGCTGCTGGCACGCGAGCTGAAGGCAGACGCCCTGCTGCTGCTTACCGACATCGAGGCGGTCTACCGCGACTGGGGCGGGAGTGACGCGCTGGCGATCCGCCGCATCTCCCCCGCGCAGATGGCGGAATATACCTTTGCCGCCGGCTCGATGGGGCCGAAGGTGCAGGCGGCCTGTGAGTTTGTCGAGCAGAGGGGGGGCATTGCCGCCATCGGCTCGCTGAAGGATGCCGCGGCGCTTCTGCACGGCGAGGCGGGTACGGTGATCAGCGCTGATTGCGATGGGGTGCAGTGGTGGGGGTAGAGTTCAACCCTTGCTGATGTACCGCGGCTGCAGAAATTGCTCAATCAGAGTCCCGAGCCCCGGCTCACCCACCTCGGCAAAGTCATAACGGGCGCGCACGATGGGTTTGTTAATGGCAATCAACGCGCCGAGGTCACACGGCGTGGCCGAGACCACCACATCGGCAGCACTGGCATTGATCGTCTGCTGGAGCGCCTGTAGCTGTGAGGGGTGGTAACCCACCGCCGGGAGCACCGCGCCGATATGCGGGTAGCTGGCGTAGACAGCGCTGATCTCACCGACGGCATCATTACGAGGGTCGATGATCTCCGCGGCCTGCGCCTGTGTGGCGGCAACGAAACCGGCACCGTAGGCCATGCCGCCGTGGGTAATGCTTGGTCCGTCCTCCACCACCAGTACCCGTTTTCCCCGTACCGCTTCTTCATCATCCAGCCGTACCGGTGAGGCCGCACGCACCACGGTTGCCGTGGGATTGATCTGGCAGGCACTTTCCGTGACCCGCTGGATATCGGCATCGGAGGCGGAGTTGGTCTTGGCCACCAGCACGATGTCGGCCATGCGCAGTACCGCCTCGCCGGGGTGGTGGGTGGTCTCATGGCCGGGGCGCAGCGGATCCACCAGCACAATATGGAGGTCGGGGCGGATAAAGGCGAAGTCATTGTTGCCGCCATCCCACAGGAGGATGTCGGACTCCTCCTCGGCCAGTGCCATGATGCGGGCATAGTCGACACCGGTGTAGACCACGCTGCCGAGCGCCAGATGGGGCTCGTACTCCTCCCGCTCCTCGATGGTACAGTCGGCGGCCTTGAGGTCGGCGAGGGTGGCGAAGCGCTGCACCGCCTGGCGCTCGAGGTCTCCATAGGGCATCGGGTGGCGGATCACCGCGACCTTAAGGCCATGCTGCTTCAGTCGCTGGGCCAGCCAGCGGGTGGTCTGTGACTTGCCGCAGCCGGTTCTCACCGCACAGACGGCGATCACCGGTACCTTCGCCTGGAGCATGGTGCGCTCGGGGCCGAGCAGCATAAAATCGGCCCCCGCCGCCAGCACGATAGAGGCCTTGTGCATCACCAGCGAATGGGGGACGTCACTGTAGGAGAAGACGGCCTGATCGATCTTCTCTTCACGGCACAGTGTCTCCAGTTCACTCTCATCGATAATGGGGATCCCCTCCGGGTAGAGGCTTCCGGCCAGCGAGGGGGGGTAGCGCCGCCCGGCGATCTCCGGGATCTGGGTGGCGGTAAAGGCGACCACCTGGTAGGCAGGGTTGTCACGATAGACCGTATTGAAGTTGTGAAAGTCACGCCCGGCCGCCCCCATGATCACAATACGAGTGGCTTTTACTTGATGAGACATCGGCAACTCCCCTCTGGTTATGCCAATCGCAGGTTTTTAATGGCCCAAGCTATAGGGTAGATGATGGCGCATATCACAAACGTTTGCCCCATCGTTCTTTAAAAAGATGTCCGCGTAACCTATGGTTAAATTAAGTGGGTTCAGCACGCGCTACATGTTTTTGTTTATACAGGAAAAGCCGACGTTTTCAGGAAGAACTATGAAATCAATATATTGCACTCTACATTTACGATCAATTACCGTTTCTGCATCAATGATGCGCGGTTTAAATGCGCTACTTGCAGACTCATTGAACGATTCCAGGAGCCATCACACCTTGGTGATGGCGGGGTGAAATTTGCCACCCGCAATAAGCCTTTTGAAACGCACTAATTAGCCGGGACTGAATACAGGGGAGAGAAGAACAATGCAATTGCCACTTCAAATTACCTTTCGTCACATGGATACCTCTGAGGCCGTAGAGGCGGATATCAGAGAGAAGGCGGAGAAACTGAATCAGGTTTTTGACCATATTATGAGTTGCCGGGTGGTGGTGGAGCAGAGTCATAAGAGCCAAAACCAGGGGAATATCTTCCATGTCAGTATTGATGTGACGGTACCGGGAAAAGAGCTGGTAGTCAGTCGGGAGCCGGGGGTGAATCATGCCCATGAGGATGTCTATGTGGTGATTCGTGACGCCTTTGACAGCATGAGGCGGCAGCTGGAGGCCTATGGTCAGCATCTTCGCAAGGAGGTGAAGAGCCACGAGATACCCGCCCACGGTCGTATTTCGTTACTGGTTCCCTATGAGAATTATGGTCGCATCGATACGGCCGATGGTCGCGACATCTACTTTCATCGCAACAGTGTGGTGAATGCCGATTTCGATAAATTGGATATTGGTTTTGAGGTACGCTTTGATGAGTCACAAGGGGATGATGGGCCGCAAGCAAGTACGGTGTACTTGATCGGTAAGCACCACATTGTGGGTTAGAAACGTATCATGAGTCTAGGCGGTGTGGGGCGGAGCGCGGGTTAGCCGATACCTTTCTGTGCCGTCGTTATGCCTGAATTGTTTGCGCCATCTCTGGCAGGTAATGGATGACCCCTTCAAGTATTCCTGCAGTGTAGTTGCCGTTCATACCGAGCCCCATCCCGGTGGCAAAATAGAGCGTGTTTTCGTTGTGTTTTTTTTGCCTGTGAGAGGGCTTCGCTACGGACATCGTCGCGCGCATTGGCAACCAGCACCGAGTTGATAGGGCTGATGAGCACGGGTAGGTCGTTACCACTGTCCCCGGCATAGACCGCCTGGCTGTGAATTTCATCTGTTGCATTAAAAATTCTATGGCGTGGACTTTGGTGGCGCTGCCGGGGAGCAGGTCGAGCAGGCCGATGTGTTCGTTGTCGTCGATAGTGGTTCAGTCATGGTCTTCGATCCTGAATAGCCGCTCGCCCCTGAGGGTGTGTTCGGCGATGATTGCGGCCCCGGCGCTCCAGCCCTGATGCAGGGTGCCGCTGGGGGTGAGTGTTTTGCCGTGGATGAATTCCGGGAAGGACCATGCCTTGCCGTCCTCCTCTGAGGCATTGGCCTTGTGGATGCCTTGCAAGAATTTTTTCGCCTGTGCGGTTTTGCCTCGTTTGGCCAGGGCGGCGACATAGAAGCCGGTGATCATCGGCCAGCGTCCCCCGTTCTGGAATTCATAGGGATTGTTGCGAAAGGAGAAGGAGAAGGTGCGCTGCAGGTGTTTCCAGTCTTCATCTTGGTTCTTGATCACCGGCCAGAAGGCGGGCAACACGAAGTTATCACCGTCATCGCCAAGCAGGTTCTGTTCAATATAAGTGTCGACGATATCGCGACGTCGCTCATCGGCAACGTTAAAGATCGAGGCGAGCACATTGGCGAAGGCGTCGAAGCGGTAGCCGTAGCCGGAGGGGGAGAAGAAGGGGAGCCAGAACTTGCCGAGACTCTTTGCCGCCGCCTCGGAGCCACGTTGGTACATCAGCGGGTGGTAGGCGTCATCGGGAACGGGTTCAACGGAGCCGTTGAACCAGTAGTTGGTACGGATCAGGTGGCGCAGGCGGCTGAGGTGCTCGATCAGGGTGTGATCTTCCGAGCCGTAGAGTTCAGCGTGAAGGGAGCAGATGGAACGCTGTGCCTGCAGGTAGAGTAGCTGGTCGTACAGGATATAGCCGGTATGGATATATTCATCGGCCCAGTCTCCCGCCTGCGGAACATAGATAAGTCCGCGGTTGTTGAACTCCCAGGCACCGAGCAGGAAGCGCACCTTCTCTATATGCGGCAGGATCATTTCGAGAAAGTCGTGATCACCGGTGGCTTTGTAGTATTCGGCGCAACCGATGATGAACCAGAGGTTGGAGTCGACCCGGCCACTGGTGCCGCCGAAGCTGACCCGTTCTAACAGCGGGTCGACATTGCTGGGGATCTCGCCATGGGGGCCCTGGTAGCGTGCCAGGGTGGTGAGGGTGGCGCGTACCCCGTGAACCAGTTCCGGGTCTTTTGTCAGCAGCGCGGCCAGTGAGAGGATCACCCCATCGCGAGCCCAGATGCGGCGGTAGTTGGCGCTGTCGGTAATCGAAGCCAGGAAACCGTCCGGGGTGCAGCAGAGGTGCAGCAACTTCAGTGCCTGCTCATAGCCCTCACTGGGTTTCTTTTTCATGCTCTGGCCCTTCGCACGGTGATCGCAGCGTCTGCTCACTGTCGGGGAGCCGGCACTGCCCGTAGAAGTCGTAATAATCGATCGCCTCCAGCAGACCCGCGGCATAGTTACTGCTGGCAAAGTAGATGCTGTCGATATCGGCCAGCGGGGTCATTTCATCGTGGTACTGCCTGGAGACCACTGCGCCGAGGGTATTGCCGCGCATCATGTCCTCCTCGGCGGCGGTGCCACCGGCAACCAGTACCCGCTCCAGTGGGATCTCCCACTGCTCACAGAAGTAGCGCAGTGCCTGCCCCTTGGAGGCGCGAATGGGCAGAATGTCGAGCAGGCGATCCTGATAGAGAAAGGTACTCACCGTTTCATCATTCTGATGCAGCAGGCGAATAATAGCGTCGAGCGAGGGGGCCTTATCATGATCAATATCGTAGCTGACCTTGTAGGGTTGTTGTTCATTGCGTGGTTGCAGTGACAGACCCGGTAGCGGGTCGAGTAGCCGGTGTATGGCCGCGGTATTCCAGCGATGATCGATATGGCGTTTCCAGGCGATATCAAATGACAGGCGTGGGGCATAGTAGATCTCGGTACCCATTGCCGTGATCAATACATCGGGCATCGGAATGGCGTAGACCTTGAGCAGCGTGAGTACCGATTTCAGGCCGCGACCGCTGGCGATGGCGAAGGCTGTTTTTTTGCGGTTCTTTTTCAGCTGCTCAATAAACTGTTGCAGCGCTTCATCATTCCCCAGAAGTGCCTCGTCCAGTTCAGTAACAATGGCACGGTCAAAATAGAGCGCCTTGTCATAACGGTGGTAGTGGCGCTCTGCGCGGTTTGTTTGTCTGCACAGGGGGTGCACTAGATCGATATAGCGTTTGGTGTGACTCTGCCATGAGTAGTGTTCGACCACCCGTTTCAGTCCCCGTTGCGAGTAGCGCTGCCAGCGTAAGGGGTCGTTGAGAATAGACAGCAGGGCGTTGTTAATGGCCTGCTGATCGAGCGGGTCGACCAACAGCCCGTTCTGGCAACGGGCGATGATGTCCTGCGGTCCGCCATCCTCGGTGGCGACGATGGGTAGCCCACTGGCCGCCGCCTCAATCAAGGTCAGGCCGAATGGTTCGGTCAGGGCGGGGTTGATGAAGATACCCCGTGAGCTGGTGGCAAGGCGGTAGAGTAACGGCACGTCATCTGGGGCGTGGTGTTTGGGGTAGGCGACCTTGCCGTAGAGGTCGTAGCGGTCGATTTGCAACAGTAGCTGGGTCATCACCCGTTCGGGCCCTTCCTCCATCTCGCTGATATCGTCACGGTTGCCGGCGACGACCACCAGATTGGCCAGTTGCTGAAGCTCGACAGAGTTGCCGTAGGCCTCCAGCAGGGTGGTGAGATTCTTGCGCTCATCGGGACGGGACAGGGCAAGGATGAACGGTTTCTCCGGTGCGTCGAGAAATCGCTTTATGGTCTGCCATATCGCACTCGACCACTCATTGGCTACCGGTGCGTAAAAGCGTTTCAGGTCGGTTCCTGGCGGAACGATGCGAATGGTGTCGGGGTGGTAGTAGTCGTAGAGTTGATACTGCTGTTCAACCTCGTTATGGCTGCTGGCGATGATCATGTCGGCCAGTGCCAGCGTCTCCTCTTCTGCGGCGATACGCCGGGAAATGCTGTAGTTGTCCTCAAGCTCGGCCATCCTGCACCCCTTGGCCAGCAGGCGTCGTCGTTTGACCCGCCCCAGAGAGTGCCCGGTAAACAGCAGTGGAACCCCCAGGTGGTTGGCCAGCTTACTGGCGACATAACCTGCGTCAGCGTAATGGGCGTGAATAACATCGGGGGTCTGAGCGATTTCGTGAAGATAGTTAAGGGTGTTATCGACCAGGGCGTCCAGATGATCCCACAGCTCCTCCTTACGCAGATAGCTGTTGGGGCCGGCTGGCAGGCGGATGATTTGGCTGCTGTCGTTGAGTGGCTCAAACGGGGCGGCGTAGTCTGCGGCCACCTCGCTGGTGGTCACCTGTCGGGTCAATAGATCAACGCGGCTGACAGCGGGGTGTTCGCCGAGTGCCGATGCCAGTTCAACCAGGTACTTGGTCTGTCCCCCGGTATCGGCGTCACGTCCCAACTCCAGGTCGTTAGCGCGGATCAGGCCGTGGACACTGATAAGAAGAATATAAAGTGATCGATTGTCAGCTTCCATTTTGCTCTATTAAGGTCTTTTCTGGGGTATTCGATAAGGCTGCCCCCTAAGGGTAGGCGAGCAGAGCCAATATGCAACGTGGGCGGATGATACTGGTGCTCCGCTGTGCGGTGATGTCATCGCCACCCTGTAGGCGAAACTGGGAAAAAGCAACTACTGTTATGCACTGGGGCAGGATGAGTCTATTCGAGTACAACTAGAACGGTATCCAATAGATTAGCATTTTGTGTTACCGCCGCATCCGCTGTCCAGACAACCGGTTAATGACGTGTTAGAAAGGATAAAATGATGGCTATCAAACAGGCTTTACAGCAGACGATTAACGACATGGTGGACAGTGAACGCGGTATCCTTGCCGCAGACGAGAGTGCGCCCACTATAAAAAAACGTTTTGATGTCATTGGCGTTGAATCGACCGAAGAGAACCGTCGTTTTTATCGCTCACTACTGCTGGAGACCGAAGGTCTGGGTGACTATATCAGTGGCGTTATTCTATTTGACGAGACGCTGACGCAGAGTAATGAAAGCGGAAGATTACTCCCCGAGGTGGCGTGGTCACAAAAGATTGTTCCTGGTGTTAAGGTGGATAAAGGTAAAGGTCCTTTGTCCGGGGCACCCGGTGATGAGATCACCTGTGGGCTGGATGGCCTGGGTGAGCGATTGGCGCTCTATAAGGAGCAGGGGGCACGCTTTGCAAAATGGCGTGAGGTCTATCCCATTACACCGGTCAACCCAACGCCTTTGGGGCTTCAGGCCAATGCAGAGATGCTGGCCCGTTATGCGGCGGTGTGTCAGGAGTTGGGTGTCGTGCCCATCGTGGAACCCGAGGTGCTAATGGATGGCGACCATGACATCGGGCGTTGCGCCGAGGTGACGGAGCAGGTGTTGCACACCGTGTTCCATGCCTTGCACCTGCATCAGGTGCAATTTGAATTTATGATCCTTAAACCCAACATGGTATTGCCCGGAAAGGGATGCCGCAGGGCAACACCGGAAGAGATAGCCGCGGCGACATTGCGCGTGCTTAAGCGCACCGTTCCAGCGGCGGTACCGAGTATCAACTTTCTCTCCGGCGGTCAGGGGCCGGAGGAGGCCACCGAGAACCTTAACGCCATCAATCGTCTGCGCGGTAACGCGCCATGGCAGGTGAGCATATCCTACGGTCGTGCCCTGCAACAGCACGCACTGCAGGCCTGGCAGGGCCGAGAGGAGAATCGTGAAGCAGCCCAGCAGGCGTTACTTAAGCGTGCGCGGCTCAATAGCCTGGCCCGGCGTGGCGAGTATGCTGCGGAGATGGAATGACAGCTGGGGTGGTCAGTTATTAACCTGTGCGTATGTTAGGAGAAGGAAAGGGATGATTTACGATGTCTGAGCTCACGCAATCAAAAATATGGCAGGCGCTGAAGCAACATTATGATGAGATAGGGCCTGTGCATATGCGTGAGATGTTTGAGCGGGATGAAAACCGTTTCGAAAATTTCTCGCTACAACTTAATGACATTCTCTACGACTACTCAAAAAATCGTATTAATAGTGAAACGGTTACTCTGCTGTTACAACTTGCCCGCGAGGCGGAGCTGCCTGACTGGATAGAGAAGATGTTTCGTGGCGAGCCGGTTAACCATACCGAACATCGTGCAGTCTTACATACCGCCTTAAGGGCCAGGGGGGGTGAGCCGCTACGCATTGACGGGGTGGATATCATTCCCGAGATCAAGCAGGAGCGACAACGTGTAAAAGAACTGGCAGAAAAGATCCGCTCGCGACAGTGGCGCGGTGCCACCGAGCAGGCAATCACCGATGTGGTGAATATCGGTATCGGCGGATCGCATTTAGGGCCACTGATGGTGAATGAGGCATTACGGCCCTACGCGCTCCATGATCTTAATGTGCATTTCGTCTCTAATGTCGACGAGAATCATATCAACGATACCCTGCAGTACCTTAATCCCGAGACCACCTTCTTTATCGTTGCCTCAAAAACCTTCACCACCCAGGACACCATGGTTAACGCTGAGACGGCACGTCAGTGGTTTGTCAATAAACTGGGTGGGGAAGAACATATCCATCGTCACTTCTCGGCGGTCACCTCGAATGTAAAGCTGGCACGCGAGTTTGGTATTGTTGAGGAGAATATTTTCAAGATGTGGGACTGGGTTGGCGGTCGTTACTCGTTGTGGTCGGCGATTGGCCTGTCGATCGTGATTGCCATCGGCTCGCAACAGTTCGATGAATTGCTGGAGGGGGCCTATGAGGTTGACCAACACTTCAGGCACGCACCGCTGGAGGACAATATCCCGGTAATCATGGCGCTTTTGGGAATTTGGTATAACAATTTTTTCGATAGCCAGACAATGGCGATTCTTCCCTACGACCAACACATGCACCGTTTTCCGGCCTACCTGCAGCAGGCCGATATGGAGAGTAATGGCAAATATGTCGACCGCCTCGGCAGTGCGGTGGACTACAGCACCGGCCCGGTGATCTTTGGCGAGGTGGGTATCGCGGCACAACACGCCTTTTTTCAACTGCTTCATCAGGGCACCAAATTGATCCCGGCGGATATTCTCTCACCCGTCTACAGCTACCGCTGCAATGCCCGACACCATCGTGCTTTGATGTCGAATATCTTCGCCCAGACTGAGGCCTTAATGCGTGGCAAGGATGAGGGCGAGGCCTATCGTGAGTTAAAGGCGGCAGGGCTTGAACCGAAACAGATTGAGGCGATTCTCCCCTATAAGGTATTCCCCGGAAACAAGCCTAGCAGTACGTTAATGTTCGATACCCTCGATCCGAAGACACTGGGATCTATCATCGCACTGTATGAACATAAAATATTTGTGCAGGGCGTGGTGTGGAATATCAATTCGTTTGATCAATGGGGGGTAGAACTGGGGAAGCAGTTGGCAAATAGCATTCTTCAAGAGCTAAATGACAGTGAAGCGATCACTAATCATGATAGCTCGACCAACGGCCAGATCAATCACTACAAACGCCGCCGCCCCAGTCGTAGTGATAATGTGATTAAACGGGGTGATTCACCGTCGTCTTAGTCCAGGTTCCTTTAAAGATGTCGTTATATGTCGTAGTTGTATCGCTTGATAAATGACTGCAATTCATTAATAACAGGGTGTAAATGTTCTTTATAACGGCACCACCTGGATATCGCTGAATTATTGATGGGGTTGATGATCGACTCATAACTGGGTGTTGATACGGTCTGTTCGGTATCGGCATCTTGTTTCAAGGGAGCATCGTCCCAGTCAACGCCGATGAAATGCAGTATTTTAGTTAATTCCGCATGAGTATCACTAACCAAATTCTCATAGTGATACTCATGATAGTCGGGGTTTAACCTGACCTTGTATTCTTCCCACAGCCCCATTGATAACTTATACATCTCGATAGTCGTTTGGATTTCATGAAACTGCACCATGGATGGGTTTAATGGGAAATACTGCATATAGCAGCTCAGACAGGCATCACGTGGATCACGAAGCGCAAAGAGGATCTTGGCTTGCGGGAAAAGCCGTAACGCAAATGGCAGGTAGAGGAAGTTTAACGGCATTTTGTCTACCACCATCTCGCCATCTTTTATCTTCCCAGGATCAACACCGAGCTTGCTCCAATATAGCTTTCTTAGATGGGCTGTCTCATATGCACTCAGGGTGTGGAGATCTTCGGGATATGAGGCCTTTCGTCCAATCAGTTCTCCCATCGTATCCGCAATACGATTAAGTGTCGGCACTTCATCGGTGACGGTGATCTTTGGATGACGCGATAGCATGCTCCCCATAAGGGTAGTTCCAGAGCGGGGGAAGCCACAAAAGAAGAGGGGTGAGGCGATGTTTTCGCTGTCATTGACCGGTGCCTCAGCAGAAGGATGGGTGTTTCTACACCAGTCATGACTTCGCTGGATGACCTCAGGCATGGCTGAATAGGATATACCTTGTTCCTGGGCCAGACTTTTCATTATTTCATTCGATGTTGTGAAGTGCTTCCATGCTGCTGAGTATTTTCCTTGTCTGTCAAATGTCATCCCCGCCTCTTTATGCAGTTCAGCCGTATGTTCGGTGCTCCCTTCCTGAGATAAGTATTTATCGGCCTCATCTGTCGCATTATCCAGGTGTCCCAGTCTACGTAGAATACGCACCTGAATAACGGCGAAACTTATGCCGCATGGTCCCTGTTTGTTACTGTATTGATGCACAAGATCGAATGCATCCTGCAAATGATTCAGTCTCTCCATGCTCTCAGCCAGGGCGATTACTATAAGCTCATTCTCCTGTGCCAACTCGAAGGCCTTTTGCAGCATCAATAACGACAGATCCCATCGAGCTGCCGGGCGCATATCCAGCCCGATCTGATAAAAGAGCTGCGCCTTCTCGCTATCGTCAAGAACAATACTTCTCATAAGTGACTCAGCGTGTTCTAGCTTGTCATCTTGAAGCAGTGCATTTAGCAGCATCAGGAGTGTTTGCGGATGATGAGGCCTTATGCGATTAGCCTTCTGCAGATAGAGGATGGCATCCTCCAGCATGCCCGCAGCAAGACTATGTTGTCCCATCGTATAGTTGGCCAGGAGAAAGTCGGGATCAAGTTCAAGTGCCCGGTGTAAGCACTCCAGTCCTTCGCTGATTTGCCCCATATTTATCAGGGCTACCCCTTTGTTATAATGCAGTGCGGGCAGGTCTGAGCGGATAGTTAATGCTCTGGAGATATATTCCACAGCCTTGTCGTTATTCCCCTGGGCCAGTTCAATGGCTCCAAGTAACTGTAATGCATCGTAGTTGGATGAGTCGTAAGCAAGAATTCGTTGATAAATTTTCCTGGCAGTAGCGAGCTCTCCACGCTGATGCAGTTTTGTCCCCTTGTTCAGCGACTGTGCAATATCAATAAAGCTGGGTTGCTTGCTCTTGGCTGCGGTTTTTTTTCGTATTTTTTCTTTTTGTTGCCGTTTTTCGGGACATGTCTTACCCATTTATACAAATAAGAGACCTTATTGTTATGATCAAATATTCTCGTTGTTGCAGTGTGAATTTGAATTAGTTGCAAAGCCATTACGGAAACTTAAAAAGGCATCGTCTCCTGATGTCCTAACATGATCTCTTCGACCTTGCTTAGCCGCAACAGGCTGCGGTGCTCTTCTACCACCTTATTGTCGTAACGCTTTGCCTCAAGCAGGGCAAAGAAGGCGTCTTTGTTCCCGGTATTTTTGTAGTAGAGGTAGGTGAGGTAGTAACCCTCAGCGATGTTGCGCCGGTCGGTTTTGGTTAAATTATCCGCCGTGCCCTGTAGTGAGGGGAGGATGATGGTTCTACCCTGGCGCAGGCTGTCAGGGTTGTCGATGAGGGCGGCATTAGCCTGGTAGATGTGGGGCCACAGCAGTGGGTTTTTATAGTGTTGTCTGGCAAGTCGCCACAGGCTCTCGCCATTGGTGATTTTATGCGTCTGCTCGGTAAAGAAGAAGGTGGTGGGTTTGTCTGTGGCAATCGCAACCGGTTTAGTAATGGCTGGGGGAGCCTGCTCTGTGGTGGTTTCTACGGTTGTCTCTGTGACTTGTGCAGGGGGTGGGGTTTCGCTAACGGTTTCAGCGGCGGTCTCTTCACCGGTTACAGCCACGGAGGCGAGAGGGGCTTCCGGCTGGGTGTCGGCCATTTCTGTGTAGAGGGTGGAATAGTCGACCTCTTCGTTCGCGGAGGTCTCTGCCTCGACAGTAGCTGGGGCAGCTACTGTGACCTGTGCCTCTGGCGGAAGTGTATCTGTTGCGAGTGGGGTGCTGGCCGGCCTGCTGTCGGCGGAGGGAGTAGTGATAACAGCCGCGGGTAACTCTTTCGGGGAGGAGTCGTACATCAGGCTGGCGGTGACGGCGGCGATCACGAGCAAGGCGGCGGCTCCCAGATAGAGTCCCTTTTTTGAACGGCCCGTCGTGTCGGTCTCCTCTTCTGCCTCCAGAGCGATGGCATTGGCGCTGTCGGTAAATGCATCGAGCCGGCTGGCGACATCGGGTGCATTCTGCTTCGTGGTATGTGGCTGATGTGGCGCCTCAGTGGTCTCTGTTTCATCCTGCTCCGCATGGTGGCGACGATCGGGTGTCACACGCCTTTCGGGTGTGACTGTCGTGGAGCCTGGAGGGGGGAGCTCAGAAGTTTCTGGTTTTTCTGTGACCGGCTGGGCTGGTGGCATGATACGTTTGGTGGCAAGCGGCCCAGCCGAGGCGATGGGTGTACTCATGGCCGCGGTACGCTGGGGTGTCACATCAGGTCCAATCGGTATCACCGGATGGTGTACCGGCTGAATGAGATCGCGAAGTGCCTTGCAGGGGGAGAAGATCACGCGCTGGTGGGCAGGGATGGTGATGCGCTCCCTGGTCTGCGGATTAAAACCCTGGCGGGCGGCAGCAAGTTTGAGGCGGAAGGTGCCGAAGTTGCTGACATTGACGATGCCATTGCTCATCAGCCCCTCGCGGATCACGGCAAGGATCTCCTGGGCGGCCTGTTTGACCAGTGGCATCGGCAACCCCTGGCGTTGCACCATGTCATCGAGCAGGGTCTGGCCGTAGACACTACTCATGGGGCACGGCCTCGCTGACCTCATCCTTCAGGCGCTTGGCCGGTTTGAAGTGAAGCTTCTGGTGGGCGGGGATCAGGCAGAGTGATTCTTTAGCCGGGACATAGGCGCGTTTCTCGGCGACATCCTTGACGCTAAAGCTGCCGAAGTTACGCAGGATCACCGAATTCTTTTGTGCTAGCTGAGCGGTGATTGCACCGACATAACCGTCCAGCAGCGTACGCGCCTGTTTCTGGCTGACGCCCAGACGTTTCGCTAATGCCTTGACCAGCTCGGCGGTTGTCATTGACTTGTTATACCCGTTTTTGTTATCGATTTATCTGAGTAATATATCACACTCTATTTATAGCAGATCTATCGGCCCGCCTGGGGGATGCCGTTCACAACTCTGGCACTCCAACTTCGTCTCAACTCGGGTAGAATAGCCGCATGAATAATCAACCAGCACATTTTTGATGGGGCAGACCCTCGCTATCGCCCTGGGGGGCGCGCTGGGTGCGGTGGCGCGTTTCTGGGCTGCCAACGGCGTCTACGCCCTGTTGGGGCGCGGCTTTCCCTACGGTACGCTGGCGGTGAATCTGCTCGGCTCGCTAGCGATGGGCTTCTGTTTCGTCTGGCTGGTGGAGCGCTCCACCCTGGGGCCGGAGTGGCGGGCGTTGCTGATGGTCGGCTTTCTGGGGGCCTTTACCACCTTCTCGACCTTCTCTATTGAGACCATCAACCTGATTGAGGGTGGTGCATTGCTCAAGGCGATGCTGAATATGGTGCTAAGCGTGGTGCTCTGTGTAGTGGCCGCATGGCTGGGATTACTCGCCGGGAGGCAGTTATGAAACAGACCGAGGTGACGGTAGTACGGCTCTACCTCAATGAGGGGGAGGCGCAGCTGGAGAATCTGCTCAAGCGGCTGCACGATTGGGAGAAGGTGAAGGGAGTGAGTGTGTTTCGCGGTATCGCCGGTTTTGGCGACTCGGGCGAAATCCACACCAGCAAGTTTATCGATCTGGGCATGGAGTTACCGCTGGTGGTGGAGTTTTTCGACACCCCCGAGAAGGTCGTCGCCATTATGGAACACATCAGCAGCACCATGAAGCCGGGCCACATGCTGAGCTGGTCGGCAAACATTAACGAACAAGACTAAGTAACGAAAAGGTAAGAGAGACTATGTTAGACCCCCGTCTGTTACGCGGCGATCTGGAGAACACCGCCGCCCAATTGGCACGCCGTGGCTTTGCGCTGGATGTCGAGGCCATTGAGCGGCTGGAGAACGAGCGCAAGTCGCTGCAGGTCGATACCCAGAACCTGCAGGCCGAGCGCAACAAGAGCTCCAAGTCGATTGGTCAGGCCAAGGCGAAGGGTGAGGACATTCAGCCGCTGCTCGACGCGGTGGCCGACCTGGGTGACAGGCTGAAGGCCGCCGAGGCGCGCCTCTCCGAGCTGCAGGAGGAGCTGAACGCCATCCTGATGGGGGTGCCCAATCTGCCCGATGACTCCGTGCCGGACGGCAAGAGCGAGGAGGATAACGTTGAGGTGCGCAAGTGGGGCGAGCCGCGCGAGTTCGACTTCGAGCCGCAGGACCACGTCGATGTGGGCGAGGGGCTGGGGCTGGACTTCGAGACCGCGGTCAAGCTCACCGGCTCGCGTTTCTCGGTGATGACCGGGCCGATGGCCCGCCTGCACCGCGCGCTGATCCAGTTCATGCTTAACCTGCACACCGACGAGCACGGCTATACCGAGACCTACGTCCCCTATCTGGTCAACGCTGACTCACTGCGCGGCACCGGCCAGCTGCCGAAGTTTGAGGAGGACCTCTTTAAGCTCAACGGTGAGCAGGAGTACTACCTTATCCCCACCGCCGAGGTGCCGGTAACCAACATGGTGCGCGACACCATCCTGGAGTCGCTACCGCAGAAGTTCACCGCCCACACCCCCTGTTTTCGTAGCGAGGCGGGTTCTTACGGCCGTGATACCCGCGGCATGATCCGTCAGCACCAGTTCGAGAAGGTGGAGATGGTGCAGATCGTCGAGCCGGAGAACTCAATGCAGGCGCTGGAGGAGCTGACCGGCCACGCCGAGATGGTATTGCAGAAGCTCGGTCTGCCCTATCGGGTAGTCAACCTCTGCACCGGCGATATCGGCTTCTCCGCCTGCAAGACCTATGACCTGGAGGTGTGGCTGCCGGGGCAAGGTAAGTACCGCGAGATCTCCTCCTGCTCCAACTTCCGCGACTTCCAGGCGCGCCGCATGCAGGCCCGCTATCGCCCTGAAGGGGCCAAGAAACCGGAGCTGGTGCATACCATCAACGGTTCCGGTCTGGCCGTCGGGCGTACCCTGGTGGCGATCCTGGAGAACTACCAGCAGGCGGATGGATCGGTAGAGGTACCGCAGGCGTTGCAGCCCTATATGGGGGGGCTGACACGACTGAGTTTGGCCTCCTGACAGGAGCGATAATCCAGGCACAAAAAAAGGCAGGGACTTCCCGCCTTTTTTTATTGCTGTTGCTTGCGTTACTAGTAATTTAGAAAGGCCTTAGCCCCGCCTTTCATAAAGTAGTAGTCGGTCACCCCCTCACTCTCCAGGTAGTACTGCAGCCAACGTACCTGTTTACCGACGGCATCGTAAACTAGTAGGGTTTTACCCTTGCTTTTTGCCTTATCCACGTAGGTTTTCAGCTTGCTGTTGTCCAGTGGCACCGAGCGCTGGCGTGTCGGGAAAAGGCTCATTGCGTCTTTCTGCTGTGAGTCCCGGATATCCAGTGTAATGTTGCCGTTACCCACTCGCTTACCAAAGGCATTGGGCTCCAGCATATGAGCATTGAGTTTCTCCTTGCTGAGCAGTTGAGCAGGATCGACAGGCGTTTTCCCCAGCAGTACGGCCTCATCAGGGTGTGCCTTGGTCCACTCAAAGATACCGGCATCATAGGCATAAACGTTGTCGACATTCACTCGCATCGCCTTTTGTGTTGCCTTATAAGACTTTTTACAGGTATGGCCGTTGCAGTAGAAGACCAGCGGGCGACTCTCCTGTTTACGCAGTGTCTGCAAGGTGGAGACAAATTCGCGATCATTCAGGGCCAGATGCTGGGCCCCTTTGATGTGCAGGGTGTCGTACTCATAACTGCTACGCACATCGAAGATCACCACATCGTTGCGTTTGCTATAGAGCTCTTCAAGTTCAATGGTCTCTACCTTGGGGAAGAGTGAGCGGTGAGGAAAGGTCTCTTCGGCCAACAGTGGAACGCTTTGGCTGAGGAGCAACAGGGGGAGGAGCAGTCGCTTAATTGATTTCATTATTGCCCTTGTTATTTGTATGGGATAAATTTGTTTATCATGCCGTAACGGTTGTGATTATTGTGTGATGTCGATCACAGCTGTGAGAGCTGATGCGCCTCGCATATTAAGCGCTGTCATGCCTGTTAAACAAGAGGGGGGAGAGTGGCTCGTATCGGCCTATCCCCCTATTTTTTACCTGCTTGTATAACGGCCACTTGATCCCTATATGAGTAAAAGCTAATAAATACCCGCTCTGCTCTAGGTCGAGACCGACAAAACAGGTAAACTAGGCCGCCTTGCGCCGTAATGCGGCCCCTTAAGATCAATATGATGTGAGTGAGACCTATGGATTTCCTTCCGATTTTCATGAATATCCGTGGCCAGCGTTGCCTGGTGGTAGGTGGTGGTGAGATTGCAGCCCGTAAGGCGGCGCTGTTGCAAGAGGCGGGAGCCGAGATTGCTGTCGTCAGTCCAGAACTCTCCTCCAGCCTGGCCAGGCAGGTGGAGCAGGGGAGCATCACGCACCGTGAGGGGAGTTTCGAGGCCTCAGACCTTGATGCGGTGACTCTGGTGATTGCCGCCACCGATGATGAGGCGGTTAATCGTCAGGTCTCGGAGCTGGCCAAGGCACGCCAGCTGCCGGTGAACGTGGTGGATAACCCTGAACTTTGCAGCTTTATCGTCCCTTCGATTATTGATCGTTCACCTGTGCAGATCGCGGTATCTACCGGTGGTGCCTCACCGGTGCTGGCCCGCCTGTTGCGTACCCGCCTTGAGTCGGTGATTCCTTCCACCTACGGCCGTCTGGCATCAATGGTGGATGGTTTCCGTGACAAGGTGAAGGCAGGTTTCACCGATGTGAATGCCCGCCGCAACTTCTGGGAGCAGGTGCTGGAGGGCAAGATCGCCGAGCTGGTGTTTGCCGGTAAGGATGAGGAGGCCGAGGCGGAGCTGGAGAAGGCGGTTGCCGCCGGTGGTGAGCAGAAGGTGGGTGAGGTTTATCTGATAGGCGGCGGCCCCGGTGACCCGGATCTACTCACCTTCCGCGCCCTGCGCCTGATGCAGAAGGCCGATGTGGTGGTGCATGACCGCCTCATCTCCAAAGAGGTGCTGGAGCTGACCCGCCGTGACGCCGAGCGCATCTATGTGGGTAAGGAGCGTGACAACCACACGGTGCCGCAGGATCAGATCAACCAGCTGCTGGTGGATCTGGCCAAGCAGGGAAAGCGCGTCTGCCGCCTCAAAGGGGGGGACCCCTTCGTCTTCGGTCGTGGCGGTGAGGAGATCGAAACCCTCACCGAGAATGGCGTCGGTTTCCAGGTGGTACCTGCGATCACTGCGGCACTGGGGGCCTCGGCCTATGCCGGTATCCCGTTGACCCATCGCGACTACGCGCAGGCGGCGGTCTTCGTTACCGGCCACCTGAAAGATGGCACCATGAATCTCAACTGGCCGGCACTGGCGCAGCCTAACCAGACCGTGGTCTTCTACATGGGGCTGAAGGGACTGTCGGTGATCTGTTCGACGCTGATGGAGCACGGCATGCCTGCCGAAACGCCAATTGCACTGGTACAGCAGGCCACCACGCCACGTCAGCGTGTCTTTACCGGTACCCTGGGTGATATGCCCGAGCGCATTGCTAACGAGGAGGTAAAGGCCCCGACCCTGATCATCGTCGGTAACGTGGTGAAACTGCACGACAAGCTCAAATGGTTCCGCTCGCAGACCATGATTGATCGGGGTGAGTATTAATCAGGCGTGAGCCGGAACGCAAAAGGCCCCTCAGCCTCAGCGAGGGGCCTTTTTTGTCGCTGATGAGAAGTAGTCTTAGGCGGCGGGGCGTTTCTGGTCTTCACGCAGCTTACTGGCCAGGATCTCATCGGCATCGTCGATGTCGACCTCGTTGCCATCCTTATCGATCAGCGGCTGCTCGAAGTCATTCCAACCACGAATGCCTGTCTTCAGTGAGGCGACATTCTTGAAGCCCATGCGCATCATGGTGTGGGCGGCGAGTACACTGCGGTTACCGGAGCGGCAGATGACGATGATCTCGCGATCACGACCGGCAGCCAGTTCCGGCACGGTCTCATCGTAGTCCCAGTCGCAGGCCGACTCGAGGATGCCTCGTGGTACAAAGATGGAGCCGGGGATGTAGAGGGCATCGTACTCATTGGCCTCACGCACGTCGACTAGCAGTGGCGGCTCTTCCTGCTGCAGCTTCTCTTCGAGGTCCCAGGGGAAGATCTCCTCCACCTCGGGCAGGCATTCGGCGATAAGGTCGTTAAAGTGTTTCATGGAGAGTTACCTAGAGTTGGCACAATGAGTAAACAGCGAATTCTACTGTCTTTGACGGTAGAGCTCAAAACCCTGTCTTTATTTTGATATGATGGGGATAATTTCACAGGTTAAAAGTAAGGTACTAAGTGTGGAAACCAAGATATCCATTGAACAACTGAAGTCGGCTAGCCCCGAAGACGCACTCGCCTCCAGCGGTCCGGGCTGTGAGGATAAGGAGCCCTATGCGCTGATGGTGCTGGGTGACAGCATGGAGCCGGAGTTCAAGGAGGGGGAGGTGATCGTCATTGAGCCGGGTGCCAACTACCACGACGGTTCCTACGTGATTGCCTACCACAACGATGAGTATACCTTTCGCCAGCTGCGGGTGATTAAGGGGCAGATGTTCCTGACACCACTCAACCCCAACTATGTCTCGGAGCAGATCTCGGGCCAGGAGGCGATTAAAGGCGTGATCACGCAGAAAAAGATGCCGGGTGGTCGGCACAATCGGAAGAATTACGATTGATATGAAAAGGCCCGTTGTTAACGGGCCTTTTTTTCGCTATGAAGAGGGATGGGGCGCTATTCTGGCTTAATGACCGGCAGTCCCATGATCTCCCACATCTGCATGCCTCCACGGTAGTAGTGGATCTTCTCTGCCGGGAAGCCCAACTCCAGAAGCCCTCTAATCGCAGCGGGTGATTGACCACACCACGGGCCGTTACACCAGATCATCAGCTCTTTTACGTCACTAAAGTCCCAATAGCCGTGTTTGTTGGTATCCAGGCCAATACTCTTCAGTGCCTTGTCGAGGGTGACATCGACGAAGCCGATGTCTCTTCTTTTCGCGCCGATGATATGCATCGCCTTCTCCAAGTCATCATTCAGATCCCCGTTCTGGAAGACCTTGAACTCAATGTTGACGGAGCCGGGGATGGTACCGGCCTGATGGAAGGAGGCGATACGTGCATCGATAAGGACACCCTCACCGGTGTTGACCTTGTTCTGCATGAACTGAAAGACCTCCTGCTCACCGGCTGGAATAACACCCGGAGCAACTTCCATCGGTTGAGGGCAGAAAGGAGGGCACTTACGCGAGGTCTTGGCCCAGGCGGAATCGACCAGATTCGATTGATCCTGAATTCGCTCGATGCGTACCATTCGCTTGTTGTGTTTGACGTTAAAGCCATCCTGTTCAGGATTGAGCTTTACATCCAGTGCATAACTGTTTGCGCAGAGCAGGGCGCCAATCAGGCCAAAGGCCTGGACTATTATCGATTTGTTCATCTTCGATTCCTTTGGGGGCTGCGTTATTTATAGAGTTGTTTGATTAATGCCTTAAGTTCATCAATATCGTTACGCTTCTGGTAGGCGGCGTAGACCTGATTCTTTTCTTCGGTATTTAGGCGAGAATAAACGGTATAACTTCCAATGAAGTTGCGCTTCAGGCTGATTTCGAATGCCTTCTGGCTGAGTGCGGGCTTCAGGGTGTCGGCCATCCCCATGTCGTTATGTGACCAGTTGGCCTCGGGCTCGGCATTGGCTGAACCGGGTCCGTCCTGAATACTCTTTGCCTCAGCTTCCAGCTGATCAAGGTAGTCATCGGCATTTCCTGTCATGGGTATCAAATATAAGGGCGCGATTAGCAAAAGCGCGACGGTGAATAGCCGCTGGCGCAAGGTGCCGATTATGACTGCTGGCATATCTATACTCTCCTTTCTCTTGTTGATTATGACATGTCGGGCATGACGTCATGACATAAACTGTCATATATTATTGTGTGTAGGTGGCAGTATTGGCAGACTTACACCACACCATGGTGTGGTGCTGAGACCTAGTCTGGATTATTCGCAAGATGCGTACCAAAGTATCACACAAGGAGAATGTGGGTTAAAGGCACTTTTGCACTGTTTGCACGGCGGTGAGTGGTGCGTCGCATTTCTCGCACTTGTAAGCGTCAAATCTGGACTTGAAGCGCACGCCTGAAGCCATGCGCTGAGCTTCAAAGGGCTATGGCATAGCTCGTGCTAATTTAGTGCTATACGGGCTGTCACTTTCGACTTGCTTCTATGGCATTATGGTGCTTCTTTTAACGAGTTAAGCTCAGATGTTCCAGGGTGATTGAATATGTTTAAAGATACTTCTCTGGCGTACTTAAGGAACCGGTTCGCTTTTTCGATTGTAGGGATTATCGCGATGAGCAGCATGACTTCTCTTCATGCCCGTGAAATTGATTTTTATAATGGTGAGGAGATCAATGAGCTCTGTGCCGGCTGTCACGGTGAATTTGCTCAGGGTGGTAAGAATGGTGAGTACCCGCGTCTGGCGGGGATGCCGGCGGCCTTTATAGATAAGCAGATGCATCTGTTCCGTGACCGCAAGCGCCCCAATATGCCGATGGTGGAGTATGTGGATGAGCGCCAGTTCCCCGATGATGAGATTGCCGACATTTCTGCCTACCTGTCGCAGCTGAAGCTCGCAACCAAATTATCACCGCTTAAGGAGGGGCCTGAGTTTAACGCCTATGAGCGCCTGGAGGAGGCGAAAAGGGTACTTAATATTGCAGCCTACCCCGGTGATGTCGAGAAAGGACGCAAGATTTACAACAAGGAGTGTCGCTCCTGTCACGGTAGCGAAGGGGTGGGAAATATGAAGAAGGCTGTCCCCATGCTTGCCGGGCAGTACACCAACTACCTGCAGCGACAGGTGGAGAAATATCTCAAGGGGATCCGCACCCATGATGAGGATGCCCCTGACGATGAGTTACTGGCCGAGTTTAGCCAGGAAGAACTCGAGGCAATCTTTGCCTACCTCTCAATTGCCGACGATTGAGTCGCCGGCAACAATGCCCGGATAACTACGAGAGCAGCGGTTGCAGGAAGCCTACCATCAGCAGGATGGAGACACTGGCATGTGTTGCCAGGGTCAGAGGAATGGCCGGGATCATCTGCCCGCGAAAGAGGTTAATGGTGGCGATGATTGCCGGTACAACCGCGAGTAGTGCCAGGTACTTACCGCTGCTAAGCGGTGCTGCGATAACCAGCAAAAATCCCAGTCCAAACAACGCAATCAGACCGTAGGGGGCAAACTTGTTACCCAGCCTGACGGGGAGTGTCATCTTGCCGGCCTGTTTGTCGGCATCAATGTCGGGGATCGAATTGATCCAGAGGATCGCGGCGACAAAACATCCAATAATGGCCCCTGCCCAGATCGCCTCGTCGGCCACTACACCGGACTGAATATAGACGGTGCCGACGACAGGCAGCACACCAAAACAGGTGGCGATGACGATATCCCCCAGACCCCGGCAGGCCAGACAGGGTGGCGCGGAGTAGAAGATGGCCAGCAGGCCACCCAGCAGCCCCAGCCAGAGAATAAACTGACCACTGCTGGCGATAAAAAAGAGGCCGAGCAGTATGCCCGCCGCCATTAAGCCTATTCCGAGTCGCAGGGTATCCCCCTGAGTCAGGACGCCGTTCTGAATGAAGCGGCTACCCCCGGAGAAGGGGAAGATGCGCTGGGTGTTGGCGGCATCGGTGCCGTTACGGGCATCGAAGTAGTCGTTAAGTACATTCGCTCCAGAATGGATGAGGGCGATGTTGAGTAGTGTTAGCAGGGCGAGAACAAAATCGATCTGGCCACTCATTCCCCATGCAAGGGCAAGGCCGCTTAACACCGGTAGTAGTGAGGCGGTAAGAAAGGCGGGGCGAGTCGCGTTGAAGAGCGTGGCAGCACGATTGGCTGTGGTGCGACGATGAAATATCTCGGTAGATGGTTCGCTCATGGCTGGTCCTGGTGTGGTGTACGAAAAGAGGGGCAACCATTGGCGGCCCCTCGATGCTCAGGCGTGGATCAGTGTTTCATCGGATGATGCTCATCCATTTTATGGCCCATCGCTTCCATGACTTCCTGCACTGGGGCATTGATGGTGCTTTCGGTGCCATCAGAGAATTTCAGGGTAAGCGCGATCTTCATTCCCGGCTTGAGCTGCTCTTTCAGGCCGATCAGCATTATGTGATGGCCGCCGGGCTTAAGCTCGGTTTTACCCATGGCAGGGATATCAATACGTTCGATCTTGCGCATCTTCATCATACCGCCATCCATGATGTGGGTATGTAGTTCGACAACCTTTGCCGCAGGGCTGCTGGCAGAGACGATGGCGTTGGCCATATGGCCCTTGTTGTTCAGGGTCATGAAGGCGGCGCTATTGGGCTGGCCCGGCGGAACGGCGCGGGCGTAGGGGTGTTGTACCTGAATATCCCCCTTTTGCATGTTGCCATGCTGCATACCGTTCATCTTCTCATGAGATTCTGCGAAGGCACTGCCAACCGACAGCAGGGCGGCGGCCAGGGTAAGGTTACGTAGTAAAGCTTTCATTCTCTTCTCCTTGTTATATCCAGGTAATGCCTGGTGTTTGATGGTGTAATGATTACGGGTGGTACGGTTTATTATTTGTTAAGCAGCTTGCGGATCTCCTGCAGGATAATACCTGGCATGGTGCCGTGTGGCAGGCTGTTGATGAGTTGCCCCTGCTGGTCGATGAGGTAGGTCACCGATGAGTGGTCAACGGTATAGCCCATCGCGGAATCACTCTCGGCCCGCTGATAGATGGCACCGTAGCGTTGTGCCACCTTGGCAACCTGTTCGGGAGTACCGGTGATGCCGCTGATATTGGGGTGAAAATGCCGGCTATATTCGTCCAGGCGCTCAAGTGTGTCACGCTCCGGGTCGACACTGATAAAGACCCCACGCACTTGTGTGAGTTCCTCATCACTTAGCTGTGACAGGGCGATGCGCATCAGTGTCAGTGAGGTGGGGCAGACATCGGGGCAGGAGGTATAGCCGAAGTAGAGGAGTACCACCTTGCCCTGAAAGTCCTTGAGGGAGATCTGCCCGCTAACCGACTGCAGGGTAAAGTCCCCCCCGGAAGGTGGGACTGGTTCCGTTGGGGGTGTTTCGGGTTTCCAGAAGAGCAGGCTCCAGAGCAGCAGTGCGGCGATTACGGCCAGGCTGATCAGAGGTAATGCCTTTTGTCGTGTCATTATGAATGTGTTCCAGGCAACAACCGTGGCAGGGCCACGCCCTTAAGGGTGAATCGTCTCAAAGCGAAAGGGGAAGGCGATCTTTCCCTGCGGAGTGGCGACCAGCACATCGGCGATCCATATCATCGAGTTGCGTACGCAGACCGGTAATACCGCTTCCCCCGAGAACTCTCCTCCCCCCTGATGTGTCAGGATGAACTGGCTTAGTCCCATGTTCATGCTCTCGCCACGAAAATGGATCTCCACCTTCTCCGCCTCTATTCCCTCAAGTGTCAGTGATAGCTGCATCGGGGTGGCCGCGACAATAGGGTGCGGTGTGATGTCGAGGCTCGCACTGCTGCCACCAGGTAGTGTGGTGGAACAGCGCTGGGTATTGAGCATGCAGGTTGAGTCGAGCGGTGCGGAGGCGATGATGGTGCTGCGTATGTGCTCACGGTATTTGTAACCGGTGACGGCAATCAGTGCGATCAACAGCAGTGCCGCGACACTCCAGAGGAGGGAGTGTGTATCCTCACTGGGGCCCTGCTTCTCGATTTCATCACTCATAGACGGATCACCACTCTGTCGGGCTTAAGGCAGGTCGGAACGGCGGAATAGCCAGTAACCGATCGCAGAGCAGCTGGTGCCGATTAGTAGCGGGTAGATCAGTGCCCAGACCAGATATCCCGTCCTGCCAAAGAAGTCGAGAATAACATAAGCCGTAGGTCCCAGCAGAACCAGCTGACTGTCAAACAGCAACATGGAGGCAGTGCGGAATACCTGTAGCGGGTTGGCAAGGGAGATGGCGACGGCGGTCTCGGGGGGCAGCTGCTCGCGGATCATCGTGCCGAGTAGAATCAGGTCGAGGAACAGAACCAAGAACAGCCAGATGATGAAGGCGGCCCCCTGCGCGACATCGGCGGAGCGGGCGAGGGTGGAGATCAGCATACCGATACCGAGAAAACACCAGGAAAGCACCATCAGTAAGGCGGTGTAGTAGGTGACCAGGCCGAACGGTACCTCTGCCCCGCGGGCCATGCCCCAGACGATGGCGGCCAGCATGGCGACAAAGACCGGCAGAAAGACCACCACAAAGCGCCCGGCCATCTTGCCCCAGAACCAGGCGGCCAGACCGATGGGCAGCGACAGCATATACTCGAACACCCCCGCCTCGCGATCACCGGCCAGCGAGCGCACGGTGGTGATCAGGACGAAGATGGGCAGTATCGCCATGGTGAGCTGAATGTAGGTGATCAGCAGGCGCGACAGACCGGTGAAGCCCATGATGCGCGATTCGGTCAGGCCGAAGACAAACAACAGGACGACGATGCTGCCGAAGATGGCGGTGTAGACCATAAACCAGCGTGCACGCAGTGACTCGACGATATCGGCCCAGGCCGTTAACCAGAGGTGATTCATATTATTGTGGTCTCTTGCTCGTCTCGTTAAATCGCTCACTGGCACTCTCTTTGAGGTGCAGACCGTGGGTGTTAAAGCGGGCCTCCAGCTCAAAGATCTTTTGCCGTGCCTGTTCATAGGTAAGGGCGTTGTCGGCCGGATCAGACTGTGCCCCAAGGCCATACTCCATCGGGGTAACCTGTCCCGGGATATAGTAGGCGCTACGTGCATCGATCCAGTTGCCGGTACGGTGGTCGTTCACCCAAATTTCGGTCTTCGGATCATCACGCCAGGGCTTATCTTCCAGCCAGATCACAGTACAACCAATATCATCAAACTTGTAGACCTTACTATGCTTGCCGGGTGTCACGTGGGCGCGTACCTGGGCGGAGTGCAGACGGTCACTCAATACCATGGAGCAGCGGGCGCAGATGTCACGATCCCACTTAATCTCAACCGCTCCGGTATCGGGCTGCTGTGAGCAGGCAAAGAGAGAGAGGAGGATGACGGGTAGGAGGAGTCGCCATCCTGCAATGCTAGGCCACATTCTGTTGCTCCTCCTCTAGCTGAACGCCCGCCAGCAGTCCGGCATAGCGTGAGAGTACACCGAGAAAACGCAGACGGTCCGGAGCGGCGACCATTCCCTGCCAGGTGACGCCCTCGTCATGCGTGTTGAAGCCCCACTGTGTGATCGCCTTGTGGAAGGCCTCTTCGGCGCGCACCAGCCTGAGGGTGCAGCGCAGCTGACTGTTAAGGGCGACAAGCTCGGCGACACGATCATCAAGCACCACCTGTCCCTGATCCATCTCCACCACACGGTTGACCAGTGAGGCGACCTCATCAAGGCGGTGGCTGGAGATCAACATCACGCCATCCCCCTGCTTTTCGGCGAGCAGGCTAAAGAAGATATGTCGCGCCTCCGGGTCAAGGTTGGCCGCCGGCTCGTCCATGATCAGCAGGTCGGTATCCCGCCCCAGTGCGATGCTGATCAGGAGCTTCTGCTTCTGACCGCCGGAGAGTTTGACGAAGGGGCGGTGTTTGAGTTCTGCCGGGTCAAGGCCGAGTCGCTTGGCGACATCGACCATGCGCTGCACATCGGCACCACAGACACTGGCGGAGAAATTGAGTAGCTGCCCCACCGGCATCTTCAGCGGCGGCGGAAGTTGCGGTACAAACCCGACGAGTGGCAGAACGGTGCCGCGATGCAGGCGCGGGTTGAGGCCGTTGACCTCCACCTTGCCGTCACACAGGTACTCACCTAGCAGGCAACGGATAAGGGTGGTTTTACCGGCACCATTGGAGCCGACCAGTGCCACACGATCGCCGCGGGCAATCTCCAGGTCGACGTTGTTGAGAACGGTGGTGCGCCGGAACGTCTTTGTGAGCTTTTCAAATCGAATCATATTTTACGGCTGTATTTTTTCATTATTGGCCAGAATTGTTCACACTGTGTGTGTTGTCAGCATACCTCCAATTAAAGGAGTTTGCTTAAGCCCTTTATTTCGAATCTAAGCGAACCGGTGGGACAGATATCGACACACATGCCACAGCGGGTGCAGTCGGCACCGATGGGCATTTCGGTATCTTTTGCCTGCCCTTTAATGGTGACATCAAGGACGTGAGGGACTAAACAGGCCTTACGGCAGTCACCTTCATGGTGGCAGCCGTCCAGCTTGAATTTAACGCGTACGGGAGAGAAGAGACCGACCACGCCATAGGTGATACCTATAGGGCAGACGTAGCGGCACCAGGCACGGCGAGAGACGAAGATTTCGAAGAGTAACAGGGCCGCCACCCACAGCAGGGCCAGGCCTGGTCCGTAGATCAGGGCACGGCTGATGATGCCGGTCGGTGAGATGGTCTCAAATACGGTGTAGCCGGTCAGCAGGGCGAGCAGGGCGAAGATAATATAAAAGAGGGTTCGCACACCGCGGTGGAAGGTGTGATTCTTGATAATGCGCTTTGCCACCAACCAGAGGTGAATTTTTTCGGCCCACTCAGAGAGCAGATGGTAGGGGCAGGCCCAGGAGCAGAAGGTACGTCCTCCCAGCAAGAACCAAAGCACAAATATGGTGACGGTACCGATCACCAGATTGAGTACGACGTGTTTATAGGCGAGCATTACCTGCAGCGCGGAGTTGAGGTCGGCCATGTGGAAACCGACAAAGCGCGAGGCGGTGAGCGCACCTTCCAGCAATTGCACATCGAAGTAATAGGAAACCACGAACAGCAGGTTGACGATGATAAGGGTGGTCCAACGGCGCTTAAGCCATTTGTTGCCATGTCCGGCGTGGGCCAGATGCACTGCTTTGAGCTCTTCAGCGGTTAGCTTGCGTTGCTTCTTTTCAAAATGGATGACCTGTGCGGCAGGGGTGATCTGCTCACCACTGGGACGAGAGGGTTTGCGACCAAGAAGTTGCATCAAAGATTCAAATACAGTTTTCATATCGGCGATACTGTCGTTGTGACTTTGTCGATGTCGGTCACGATGACCGTTGGCTCGACCGGACAGATCATTTCACAAACGCCGCAGCCGACGCAGCCATCCAGAATAACCGGGCGCATACGCTGCACCCCATCACTATTTTCAATGGGTTCGAGCTTGATCGCGTGTTGTGGCGGGCACTGGTTGGGGTCGTTGGAGGGGGGCGTGCCTGCCTCACACTGTGCAATGCGGATCTCAATAGGGCATTGGCGAACACAGAGGTCGCAGAGTTCCAGGTCATAGGGGTGTTCACGCAGGGCGATGGGGTTCCAGCGGTCAATCTCGTCATAGCGCAACTTGCCTTTAAACTCGGCACCGCGTGCGATTCCCGTAAATCCTTTTCCCTGGGCGGCAAGACAGGAGGCCGGTTTGTCGATACGTGCAAATCCCATACGGCTGTCTGCCGGATAATCGAGGTCATGGGTCAGTGCACCGGTGGGGCAGGCGAGTACACACTGTAGGCCATCGCAGGAGAAATCACAGGCCTGTGCCCTGGGGTCGATGTAGGGGGTGCCGATGCCAAAGCCGTCGTCAAGGTCAGTCAGTTTAATGGCCTCGACCGGACAGACCTGAACGCACTGTCCACACTTGATACAGGAGGCGAGAAATTTCTGCTCATCATCGGGGGTCTTGATGGCACCGGGTGGGCGCAACCTGAATGAGATGCCCTGGGCCACCGGGTAGTAGCCAAACATGGAGACAGTGAGAATGCCCGCGGCCAGGCCTGCGGAGCGCAAGAACTCCCGGCGACTCTCCTGACGACGTTTTGCTGAAGGCTTATGAGTAACCTTCTTTGTCTCTTTACTCATTGCGTTACCTCCGCGGCCAGCAGTGGGTGTGTATCACGTAGCACCATGGTGGGTTCGGTAAAGGGAGCCAGACGCTCCAGAAAATCGATCACCTCAAGTATCGGTGAGCCCTTAAAAAATTGTGCAGGGGGGACATCCATCCAGATGCGGTCGGCATAGGAGTACAACTCATGTGGTGTGTCGCCAATCCCGTCGTGATTGAGATCAAAACCCTCATAGTCATCCCAGTAGTTTCCCTCCCATTTGTTGCGATTGGCAGAGGCCCCGTCACCCACTGATATTGGTGTGATATTACTTTTAAAACGGTTCTCTGTGAATACGTTTCCGGTCCAGTCATTAAGAAAACGCACACCAACATTGTTGTAGGCGATGAGGTTGTTTTTAATCTGGTTGATACTGTCCGGCTGATAGGGTGAGACATCCAGAGAGATGCCGTGGGCATTATAGAGTAGTTGATTGCCCTCCATGGTAATGTCGGAGGTCTCCTTCATACCGATCCCTACACCGGTTGGACCGATGGCGTGGGCGACATAATTGTTGCGCAGTATGACCCCGTCACTATACATCAGGAAGATACCGACAGAGTTGTGGGTGTAGTGGTTCTCTTCGATAAGGTTTTCCTGTGAATACATAAAGTGCAATGAGTAGCGACCATAACGGGCGTCATTGCGTGCGATTGTATTATCTTTGGAATACCACACGACGGTGTCGCGTGAGTGGCGAATGGTATTTTCGATGATCTGATTATTAAAGCTATACCACAGCCGCACCGCATCTCCACGCATTCCCAGCTCTACATCCTTGGAAGATATCTTGTTGCGGCGCACGATATTAAACTCCGACTGCTGCAGGTCGATACCAAACAGGCAGTCATCGATGGTGTTGTCCTTAACGACATTGAAGTTACCGCGTACCTGAACGCCGGAGTCGATATCGTTGTGGGAATTACCGGAGTTGGTCAGGCGCAGGTTTCGAATTGTTGCACCGTCAGTCTCCAGGTAGATGACGGAGCCTTTGCCCCCGGCGTCGAGGGTTACCTTGCCCTTGCCATCGATAATGAGCGGTTTATCCACGTAGACCGAACCGCTATATGTTCCAGGAGGGGGCGTCAGGGTGGAGTTCGCTTCAGCGGCATCAACCAGCGGCTGCAACGAGGGAAAATCGGCAGCCCACACAGGCAGGGCCACCAGCAACACTATGGATAGCATCAGGTGACGGAAGATAAAAGAAACCCCTGTTTTCATCTGTTAACGGAGAATGCAGTCGATATATAAACTTTAGCCTTATTCATCAGCCTTAAACTGTGCCCGTCGTAACAGTGCTGCAACGGCAAGAACCAGTGACAGTAAGATCATCAGTCCAAAACCGATATAGGGATAAGAGTGGGTGGTGAATTGTGCCACCTTGCCGTCACCAAACACGGTTGGCATAAACGGCTTCACACTGAATGCCCCCATTGCGTTCATGTTGTGACCGAACCACCACAGCCATGCAGAGTAATCGATGAGGAAGAAGAGCGGTAGTGCCATCGGAACCAGCACCAGCAGCCAGAAGAAAATCCCGCCGTTTTTCCGTGCTGCCCAAAGCAGGAACAGCATCGCGCCGATCAGTGCAAAAAAGATAATATGGACAAACAGGCGCAGGGTATCGACCATAGGGATGATCTTGGCCGGCTCATTGAAATATTTACCGAGATTTTTCCCATAGTGCCAGGTCATTACCTGGTAAGCACTACCAACCCACTGTTCATCAGCGGCCCTGGCACTGGTATCGTGTTCAAAGCTTGAACGAAGAGTAGCGATTAAATTTTCTTTTCCACTCTTTTCCCGTTCAGCCTTCTCCTCATGCTGCTCAGGTTCCTGTTGTAGCTCAGACTCAGCCATTGACTGGCGCAGGCGTTCTAGCAGGGCATCGCCCGCAGATAGCACCTCTTCCTCCTTTTCGCCCTTGCCTGCTTCGAGGTCGATGGCGTTGACCAGGGCGGCAAGGTACTGCTCGTTTTCCAGACGTACACCATCCTCTCCGTAGATAGTGGCGTACATCCAGATCACCAGTCCACTAAATCCCACGGCCATCACGGTGAGTCGCAGGCGGGGGTTTTTGAAAGCAAAGCCCAACACCATGATGGCCAGAAGAGTCATCAGAAACTGTGAGAAACCTCGTTCAATGGGGCCTCCAGCAGCGATTGGATACATGCCTACATAGTGGTTGATGGTATCCATCTCGTGCACACAGTCGAGAGCTTCGTCCTCCTGGATCTCGATCTTTTCCATCTTCTTACAGCCGTTGAAAACCCCGTTCATGTGAAAATGTATACGAACACCATCCGGAAAGGCCTCTTCCGGGTAGTTGGGGGCCGTCAGTGAAACCCACCAGGTTGGGGTGACGTAGATGGCGGCAATGAGCACGATAGCGACGACGCTTAGTGCGGCGACGATAAGAGATTTGGTTTTCTGAGCTTGATTATTCATGGCGTTAGCGTAACTCTACGGGTATTAATCTGGGGGTGGAAGAGCCACTGCAGTACACAGTAACATTTGATGATCCATTATAGAGTAGAGGAGGGCATATGTATTGTATGCCCCCCTCTATATAGATTTACCGCGGGAGTGACCTCTAGTCGAAGTCGGGGTTCAGCCAGTCAGCTGAAGGGGCCAGGTCTTCCTTGGGTGGCTTCTGGCGAGAGACGAAATCGATGACCGCCGCCATGTCCTTATCACTGAAGTTTTGGATCTGCTTAACCATGTCTGGATTGGCGTTACGGCGTTTACCGTCACGGATCCACTCGAACTGACGCAGCATGTATTTGTAGTGCTGACCCTGGATACGGGGGTACAGTTTGACCGGGTCGCCCTGGCCGTTGTCGCCATGACATTTGACACAGTTATCGGCGTACAACTGCTTACCAAGTGCCAGGTCGGTACCGGCTCCTACACCATTGGCAGGATTCATCGGGATGGTGCCGATATAGGCCACGACATCGGCCAGCGCTTGGGCATCGCCAATCGACTCTGGAAGTGCGAAAGGGTACATGGTCGGGTTGTCGCGGTTGCGAGCACGAATGTCGGCCAGCTGCTTAATCAAAACACCCTTGTGTTGTCCGGCCAACTGCGGGAAGGTGCCGTCTTCGGTACCCCAGCCTTCAGTCAGGTGACAGGCGGCACAGACTTCATATACCTCCATGCCATTTTCCACGTTGGGAGTTAGATGCAATGCCTCATCCTGCTCGCCACCACCTTCGTTCCAGGCCAGCGTTGCGCCACTGGCCGCCATGCCGATAGTAATGACTAGCGTTTGTATCAGTTTTGTTGAAACCTTCATTTTTGCTGTTACCTCTTAGCTACAGAAAACCACTATGTCCCTCTCGGCTCCTGAGTCGTCTTTACAGTCGCCATGACTGTTTGGTGGTGTCAATTTACTCCAACAGAGCATTAGCAGTAATTGATGTAGGTCAAATGCTGCTAATTACTATGTGAGACGTATTTGTTAGGGCTGTAGTGTAGAGAGGTACTTGGCAATGGCGGCCATCTCTTCTTCATTTACCATGTGCATAATTCCCTTCATGGCAATGGACTGGCCATTGTTACGGGCCCCACTTTTGATATCTTTCAGCTGCTGCAACAGATATGCCTCGTTCTGACCAGCTAGCTTGGGGTACATAGGCATGATCGGGGTCTTGGCATCTTTACCATGACAGGCGGTACAGCCACCTTTCTTGGCGCTCTTAAATAGTTCACCACCATCGAGTGCAAGGGCACTGCTGCTGGCACCAAATAACATCAGGCTTGCGGTGATCGTTACTGCTTTTAGGTTGGAAATACGCATAAATTAAATCTCCTTTTGAAACGTGGAGTAAAAAAAAGGGAAGCGCATCATAGCTCGACACACTTCCCCATACTATACAACTAAAGAGTTACATGGATTCTACTTAATCTTCTTAGCACCATTCTGCTCAAGGAAGGTTTTGGCACGTAGACCCAGGTCTGCAGTTTTCACCTGGTACTGCCACCACTGGTTGGCCCAGAGCATGGCGTTCTGCCAGTCTTTCTTGGCAGCGGCGGCCTCAGACTTCTCTTTGGCACCCTTGGCAAAACCGAGCTGGTCGGTAGCATCTTCAACCAGTGCAACAACTGTCGGGAAGTCCTGATAGTTGTGGCTGGTGATGAAGCCGACTACCTGGTCGATAACAGCCTGGGTATCAACGTTGGTCTTGACCTGCTTCTTGTAGTCCGCCTCGGTGTAGCTCACACCCTTCTGCATCTTCGCCTTGGTACCCTTATAGCCCTTGGGCTTGACTAGCAGATAACCCTGCATCTCCAAGTGGAGGGCCGAGCAGAACTCGGTGCAGTAGTAGGGGAAAACACCAGCCCTTTCGGCGACGAAGGTGGCTGAGGCGGTCTTGCCCGGCTCCAGTGAGAGCTGAAGATTCTGGCCGTTCAGTGCAAAGCCGTGTACCTCATCCTCGGCACGCTCAAGGTTGGTGAAGTGCAGTTCAACGGTATCTCCCTCTTCAACCTCGATGATTTCCGGGGTGATGTGTGAACGTACGGTAGTACCCTTGACCACGACGGTACACTTGCCACTGGCATCGCAGTGACGCTCTGTAGTCTCACGGCCTGCGCGGGTTCTGAACTCGGAACGCTCATCGGCACGGCTATTCCAGCCAGACTTGTAACGTACAGCCGGCTTCAGCTTGTCGGCCTTGATGGCAACGGCATAGTGGGGTTCGCCCAATGGCAGCGGCATGTCATACAGCAGCTCCATCTTCTTGCCACTGATGTCGATCAGCTGGTGGTTCTGCGGGTGCAGCGGACCAACCGGGTTGAAGCGGTCGATGGCCAGCTTGTTCAGTGCTACCAGGTACTTGCCATCCGGTGAAACGGAGTCGCCTTCCATCGTCATCAGGTGACCGATGTTGTAGTGGATAGGCAGGGTATCGAGTACTTCGCCCTTACAGTAGTCCCACTTGGTAACCATGGAGTCTACATAGATAGAGGTGAATACCTGACACTTTGTGGAGTCATACTGGGTATGCAGCGGACCGATGCCGACCTGAACCTGGGTGTGCAGCGCATCCTTCATGGAAATAATCGGCACACCGTAGGGGTCTTTGCCCTCGAACTTTTTGGCCTTGATAGCCTTCTGGATCTTGTCGAAGCTGTAGACCCAGGTGTGGCTGTCGAGCTTGCCGGAGACGATGATGTATTTACCGTCGGGGCTGACATCAACACCGTGCGGGCTCTTCGGCTCGGGGATCAGGAAGAAGATACCTTCCTTTACCGCGGTCTTCATGGTGATGACGTTGTGACCGTTGATCTTCTTGGTTTTACCTGCCTTGGCAACCTCGGCAGCCTTCTTCCAGTTCACAACGGCCATGAAGTCGGTGTCTTTCGAGGAGCAACCGGCCTCGAACGGAGGACGTCCCTGCTCGATACCGCCGACATAGCGCTCAGAGCAGAAAGAGTTGGTGAAGGAGTAGTCTTCACTGGGTCCCTTACCGAAGTCGGAGAGATCCTGGCTGTAGGGAGGCATCTCAACGGAGAAGGAAGCTTTCACGTCGATACGGCCCTTGTCATTGTCAAACTTCCAGTAGGTGACACCGCCGCGGTACTTCTCGTTAAACTCCTCAAGCGGGACAAAACCGTTCTCCAGCGGGGCCGCGTATTGTGCAGCCTCGATGACGTACTCGGTGTTGGAGGAGACGAAGGCACCACCGTGAGAGGACTTGAATATCGGGTTGACGACGATCTGCTTGGTCTCGAAGTCATGCAGGTCGATTACCGCGATACGGGGGTTGGCCTTGTCATTGATAAAGAGGTAACGACCATTGTACTCACCCTTGGTCTCGGAGAAGGCCGGGTGGTGGGTGTCACCAAAGGTGATATCTTTTCCATGAATCTTTCCCTGAGCGAGAACGGCCTTGGACTCATCGTCAAAACCGTAAGCCTGCCACGGCTCCGGGGTGAAGACGCCGATGTATTTGAGGATACGCATCGAGGGGATGCCGTAGACGATGACCTGTCCACTCTGCCCGCCGGAGGCAAAGGCGAGGTACTCATCACGACCACCAGTCGGTGTATAGGTCTTGGCGGCGGCCAGAATATCTTTCTGGGTTAAGCCCCGAGCCTTCATCACATCTTCAAGGGTATTGGCAGCCCATGTGCTGGAGGCCATTGTGAGCCCCGCTCCGATACCCAATAGCAGCGGCAATGCCTTTTTAGCTATTTTTTTCATTGTTTTCTCCCAGGTTGACGGTTTGTCTAAATTTTGTCGGGATCAGTCTGTTCATAACAGCCCCCCACATATGACTATATATAGAAGTGTTCGGTCTTACCCTCCTTGATACAGGTCAAGATAGTGTGTGATATGCCACATTTCTGTATGTTAAATGCCACATTTTTCATACTGAAGAGGAGTCTAGCAGATCATTTATATTATTAAAGCATCGCTCAGTGAGGTACCTCTTTGGAGGTAGTTTGTGGGTAGAGAAAGGGGGTATCCGGCATTTTTGCCGTTGGGCCGTTACTGAGATAGGTGCGTGAGTAGCTCTTTAACGAAGTTCTCCCTGCTGGCGAAGTCCTTGAGTGACTTTTCGATCTTCAGACGTTGCTGACCGTCGAATTTGAACTCGCTGGGGCGGGTCTGGATCAGGGTGATCAGTTTCATCGGGTCAATATCGGGCTCGGGGATGAAGGTAAAGCGTCCGCCGCTGTCTCCCAGCTCGATCTTCTTTATGCCGAGCGGGCTGGCCTGCAATTTAAGGGTGGTGATGGCGAAGAGGTTTTTGATCTGATCCGGTAGCAGGCCGAAGCGGTCGATCATCTCTACCTGTAGCTCACGCAGTTCATCGCTATTGCCGGCATTGGCAATGCGCTTGTAGAGCAGCAGACGGCTGTGGACGTCGGGCAGGTAGTCATCAGGGATCAGTGCCGGGGCGTTGAGGTCGATCTCGGCACCATGGTACATCGGCTTGTCCAGTGCCGGCTGGTCGCCGGACTTGAGCGCCTTGACCGCACGGTCCAGCAGCTCGGAGTAGAGGGAGAAACCGATCTCATACATCTGTCCGCTCTGCTCATCGCCCAGCAGCTCGCCCGCACCGCGGATCTCCAGGTCGTGGGTGGCGAGGGTAAAGCCGGTGCCCAGCTCCTCGATGGCCTCGATGGCCTCCAGCCGTTTGGTCGCATCCTTGGTCATTGCCCGCTTGGAGGGCACCATCAGGTAGGCGTAGGCGCGGTGGTGCGAGCGGCCGACCCGCCCGCGCAGCTGGTAGAGCTGCGCCAGGCCGAAGTGGTCGGCGCGGTTCATGATGATGGTGTTGGCGCTCGGCACATCGATACCGGTCTCAATGATGGTCGTGCAGACCAGAATATTGAACCGCTGGTGGTAGAAATCACTCATCACCCGCTCCAGCTCGCGCTCCGGCATCTGGCCGTGGGCGATACGGATGGTCGCCTCGGGCACCAGCTCTTCGAGCTTGCGCGCCATGATCTCGATATCCTCGACCTTGTTGTGCAGGAAGTAGACCTGACCGCCGCGTTTGATCTCGCGCAGGCAGGCCTCTTTCACCAGCTCCGGGTTCCACTCGTGGACGAAGGTCTTCACCGCGTGGCGCTTGGCCGGGGGGGAGGCGATGATGGAAAGGTCGCGAATGCCGCCCATCGCCATGTTAAGGGTACGGGGGATCGGCGTGGCGGTGAGAGTGAGCACGTCGATCTCGGCGCGCAGCGCCTTGAACTTGTCCTTCTGCCGTACGCCGAAGCGGTGCTCCTCGTCGATGATGATCATGCCAAGCTGCTTATAGGCGATCCCCTCCTGCAACAGTTTGTGGGTGCCGATGACGATATCGACACTGCCATCCTCCAGTGCCTTGATCACCTGACTGGACTCTTTGGTTGAACGGAAACGCGACAGTGATTCGATGCGTACCGGCCAGTCGGCAAATCGGTCACGAAAATTCTGGGCATGCTGCTCGGCCAGCAGGGTGGTGGGTACCAGCACCGCCACCTGTTTGCCGCCCATTACCGCGAGGAAGGCGGCGCGCATCGCGACCTCGGTTTTGCCGAAACCGACATCGCCGCAGATCAGGCGGTCCATCGGTTTGCTGGAGCGCATGTCGGCGACCACCGCGTCGATCGCCTCCTGCTGATCCGGCGTCTCCTCGAAGGGGAAGGCGGCGGCGAAGGCGTGATACTGCGACTCGTCGATGGGGTAGGTAAAGCCCTGACGCGCCTCGCGGCGGGCGTAGATCTCCAGCAGCTCGGCGGCCACATCGCGGATCTTCTCGGTCGCCTTGCGTTTGGCCTTCTCCCATTGGCCACTGCCGAGTTTGTGCAGCGGTGTGTTCTCCGGCGCGGCCCCGGTATAGCGGCTAATGAGGTGCAGCGAGGCGACCGGCACGTAGAGTTTGTCGCCGCCCGCATACTCCAGGGTCAGGAATTCCGCCTCGCCATCGCCGAGGCTGAGTTTCTGCAGGCCAAGATAGCGACCGACACCGTGATCCTCGTGGACCACCGGCGCGCCGATCTGCAGCTCGGCCAGGTTGCGTACCACCGCATCGGGGTCGCGCTGGCGGCTGCGACGGCGGCGACGCTGCATCACCTGCTCGCCGTAGAGTTGCGGCTCGGCGATCACCGCAATGGCCGGTTCGCGCAGCAGCAGGCCCGCCTCCAGCGGTGCCACAGTGATGGCTATCTTGACATCGCCCTCGGCAAAGTCGCACCAGTTGGCGACGGCGCTGGGGTGGATGTCGCAGCCGTTGAGGGTCTCCAGCAGTGCCTCGCGACGCCCCGGTGACTCGGCGGCGAAGAGGATGCGCCCCTCGAATTCACTGACAAACTTGCGCAGCGCGGCGCTGGGCTCGCTGGCCCGACCGTCCAGCGCCAGCGAGGGGGGCTTGGCGGTGGCAAAATTAATACCGTGTTTTACATCGTGCAGCTCAAAGTGCTGTAGCTCGGCGCGCGGGTAGCACTTGAGCCCGGCGAACAGCTCGTTGACCTCCAGGAACAGCCGTTGTGTAGGCAGGGGCGGGTGTTCGGCGTGGTACTTGGCGATCTCAAAGCGTTCGAGGTATTCGCTGCGGAACGCCTCTACTGCTTCGTCGCAGCCATCCAGGGTGAAGAGCTGGGTGGTCTCGGGCAGGTAGTCAAAGAGGGTGGCGGTCTGCTCGAAGAACAGCGGCAGGTAGTACTCGATACCGGGCGGTGCCAGCCCCTCGCTGACATCGCGATAGATCACGCTCTTCTGTGGGTCGCCCTCAAACTGATCGCGATAGGCCTGACGGAAGCGCTTGATTGCCTGCTCGTTGAGGGGAAACTCGCGCGCCGGGAGCAGGCGGATCTGCTCGACCTTCTCCTCCGAGCGCTGGCTATCGACATCAAAGGTGCGAATGCTCTCCACCTCATCGTCGAACAGCTCGATACGGTAGGGCTGCTTGCTGCCCATGGGGTAGAGGTCGAGCAGGGAGCCGCGCACTGCAAAGTCGCCATGTTCCATCACCTGGGAGACGCAGGAGTAGCCGTTTTGTTCCAGCCGGCGGCGCATCGCCTCCAGCTCCAGCGTATCGCCGACGTCGAGCATCAGGCTCCCCCCCTCGATATAACCGCGCGGGGCGAGGCGGTGCATCAGGGTGGAGACCGGCAGGATCAGGATGCCGCGCTGGAGCTGCGGCAGGCGGTGCAGGGTGGCGAGGCGCTCGGAGATGGTGTCCTGATAGGGGGAGAAGGTGTCATAGGGCAGGGTCTCCCAGTCGGGAAAACTGAGCACCGGGATCGCGGAGTCACCACCATTATAGAACTGTAGCTCCTCCTCCAGACGGCTGGCCGAGGCGGTGTCGGGGGTGACCACCAGCACGATGCCCTGATGCTGTCGTGCCGCCGCGCTGATCACCAGACCAAAGCTGCTGCCGTAGAGCTGTCCGAATTGCAGGCGATCTCCCACCTTAATGGTGAGGGGCGGGGTGAGGGCAGTCTGTAGGGTGTTATCCATAGAAGGGGCGATGGGTCTGGTCAGCTGTGGAAAAGCGGACTATTGTAGGCCTCCGCTGGTGATGAATCAAAGATGAGACTGCAATATGAAATGGCTGGACAGAATCCCCCTTACCACCCTGTTAATCCCTGCCGTGTTACTGGGGCTGGCCCCATTTACATCAGAACCCCACCTGCTGGAGAAGTTGCGCATGTTGTTGCAGGGGGAGCTGCATAAGCCTATCGACATCTTTGATCTCTTCATGCATGGCACACCGGCTATGCTAGTGGTGTTAAAGTTAGTGAGAACACAATGGGCTAAAACGGTTGTAGCGAAGCGTGGTGAGTAAATCCTAAATCTGGCATTAACCTTGCTATAGAGATTGCCATAGCCGTTTTAAGCTATTCGTAGAAAACAATAAGAGGAGTCATATCATGGCACACGTTGTAATTATCGGTGCAAGCACCGGGGGACTGCCCGCCGCCTATGATACCCGTGAGGTATTGGGCAAGCAGCACAAGATCACCGTCATCTCCGACAAGGATCACTTCAGCTTCGTTCCCTCCAACCCGTGGGTGGCCGTGGGCTGGCGCAAGCGTAGCGATATCTCCTTCCCGCTCGCCCCTTACCTCAAGCGTAAGAACATCGAATTCATTCACTCGGCGGCCACCGAGATCAAGCCCGACGATAACACCGTGGTGCTGGCCAATGGTGACGTGGTGAATTACGACTACCTGATCCTGGCGACCGGTCCCAAGCTGGCCTTTGATGAGATCGAAGGACTGGGTCCGGTAGCCGGCAATACCGTCTCTGTCTGTACCACTGACCACGCCGAAGAGGCGTATGAAAAGTGGCAGGCATTTGTCGAGGATCCGGGCCACATTGTCTGTGGTGCGGCGCAAATGGCCTCCTGTTTCGGTCCCGCCTACGAGTTCGCCTTCATCATGGATACCGACCTGCGTAAGCGTAAGATGCGTGACAAGGTACCGATGACCTTCATTACCTCCGAGCCCTACATAGGCCACCTCGGCCTGGGCGGCGTCGGTGATTCCAAGGGAATGCTGGAATCAGAGATGCGTGACCGCCACATTAAGTGGATCTGCAACGCCAGAATGACCAAGGTCGAGGCGGGCAAGATGTTCGTAGAGGAGTTGAACGACAAGGGTGAGGTTCACAAGACTCACGAGATTGAGTTCAAATACTCGATGATGCTGCCGGCCTTTAAGGGTGTGGACGCGGTGAATGCCGTGGGTGATGATCTGGTTAACCCTCGAGGTTTCGTCAAGGTCAATGACTTCCAGCAGAATCCCAAGTGGAAGAACATCTATGGCATTGGTGTTGGTATCGCCATTCCGCCGGTAGAGGCGACTCCGGTACCCACCGGTACCCCGAAAACCGGTTATATGATCGAGTCAATGGTGCTGGCGACCGCCCACAATATCCATAATGATATCGAGGGCAAGGCTGCCGATATGAAGGCAACCTGGAATGCCATCTGCCTGGCCGATATGGGAGATACCGGTGCCGCCTTCGTTGCGATGCCGCAGATCCCACCACGTAACGTTTCGTGGATGAAGAAGGGTAAGTGGGTACACATGGCCAAGGTGGCCTTCGAGAAGTACTTCATCAGTAAGATGAAGAAGGGCTCGAACGAGCCGGTATTCGAGCGTTATATCCTTAAGGCACTCGGGATCACCAAACTTAAATAATAGTATTTGCTGTTAGTTTTAAGGGGGCGGTACGCAGTACCGCCCCCTTTCTGTTTCTAAAGTGCCATTTTGACAAAATTATAATATCTGCCAAACTGACATGCAGTGGCAGCCTTAGTCATGCCTAGTCATGACAAATTATGTACTTTGGGGGAATTATGTCAGACTCTAAGTCACCTTCATGCGAGCAGGTAATCAATATCCTGCCCGATCCCTTCGTGGTGATTGATCGCAGTTACAGGATCATTGCGGCGAATCGAAACTACCTTAAACACTACGGTCACACGGAATCCGATGAGGTCGTAGGGCGCTTCTGCTATGAGGTATCCCACCACGTTGATGCACCCTGTAGTCAGCACGGTGAGCACTGCCCGCTGGAGACGGTATTTGAGACCGGACAGCCAACGCAGGTAATGCACATCCATTACCACGATGGTGAAGAGGAGCACGTGCAACTTCATTCCAACCCCCTGTTCGATGCCGATGGTAACGTAATGTATGTGGGGGAGTATATCTACCCGGTTCACAAGCCAAGCACTCAGGGCTCGCACCTTATCGGTCGTTCGCGCCCGATGCTGCGCCTGACCAGCCTGTTACAGCGAGTGGCCCCGACATCGACCAGTGTGCTGTTGCTAGGGGAGAGTGGTGTGGGCAAGGAGAAGGTGGCCGAATATGTCCACCAGTATTCGCCACGCTCCGCTATGCCCTTCGTTATCGTTGACTGCGGCACCCTGGGTGAGAATCTCATTGAAAGTGAGCTGTTCGGACACGAGAAGGGGGCCTTTACCGGCGCGAGCGGTATGAAGAAGGGGCTGTTTGAGGCGGCGGACGGGGGCACCCTGTTTATCGATGAGATCGGTGAACTGCCGCTCTCTCTGCAGACCAAATTGTTACGTGTGCTGGAGAGCGGCACCATCCGCCGTCTTGGCGGTACCGGTTATATTAAGGTGAATGTGCGTGTGATCGCGGCCACTAATAAGAACCTGAAAGAGATGTCTGATGGTGGGGAGTTCCGGCAGGATCTCTATTATCGTCTCTCCGCCTTTCCGGTCAACATTCCCTCGTTACGCGAGCGACCCGATGATATCCCGGCACTGGCTGAACATTTCCTGTCGCGCATGGAGGAGGCGGATCGTTTTCTGCCGCTGTCGCCGGAGGTTATCGAGGCGTTACTGACTTACGACTACCCGGGAAATGTGCGTGAGCTGCGTAACATCGTCGAGCGTGCGGCAATCCTGGCCTTTGGTGAGGAGATCCTGCGAGCGGAACATATCGTTTTCGATAATGAGGCCGAACAGGTTGCCGCCGAGGAGCCGCGACGCCACGAAGTGACGGTGGGTAATAATAACCTGCTGCGACGGCGTCATGGGAGGCTGAGCGAGGAGGCGGTGATCCGTGCGCTGGAACAAACCGACGGACATCGTGCCAGTGCGGCACAGTTGCTTGGCGTAAGTGAGCGGACTCTTTATCGATATGTACAGCGTCTGCGCCAGGCTTAATAGTTTCACAGGCACAAAAAAAGGCGGCCATGATGGCCGCCTTTTTTATTGCCTGGAGTTAACTCAGGGCTTAACGGTGCTCAGACCCAGGATCTCCCAGTCCTGCATGCCGCCGCGATACCATTTGATCTTCTCGGCCGGGTAACCCTCTTTCATGATGCCAGCAATGCCGAGAGGTGACTGACCACACCACATGCCGTTACAGAACATCACCAGGGTCTTGGCATTGCTGAAGTCCCAACCCTTATCACCTTCGACTGCGCCGAACATCTCCAGTGATTCGGCAATGGAGACATCGTCAGCGCCTTTACCGCGGTTGATTTTAGTAAAGGGAACGCTTACTGCACCAGGTATAGTCCCCTTGGCGTGCCAGTCTGGGGTACGGTTGTCTACGATCATTACATTCTCGCCTGCAGCCATTTTCTGAACGTAGCTTATGACCTCCAGCTCAGCGATGGTCTCGACGCCCTTGGCAGTAGTGATGGGACGAATGCAGAACGGAGGACACTTGCGTGAGGTTTTGGCAAAGGCCGGGTTCACGGTGTTCTTCTGATCCTGATTACGTATGATGGTGACATCGTTGCCGTTCAGACTAACGGTGGCACTCTCCATCTTTGGGGTGATCTTGACGGCAACGGCACTTTTACTCACTGCAGACGTTTCAGCGGGCTTCTCCGGATTGCTTCCACAGGCAACCAGTACGGAGGCGGCGGTGGCGACAACAAGGCCCTTGAACATTTTCATCTTAGTCATGATTGAAAACCTCTTTTATTCTATTTGATAGTGTCGGTTAGGGCTTGACGGTAGTCAGACCAACGATTTCCCAGCTCTGCATGCCGCCGCGATACCACTTAATCTTCTCCGCAGGATAACCCACGCCCATGATGCCGGCGATACCAAGTGGCGACTGACCACACCACATACCGTTACAGAACATCACCAGGGTCTTGGCATTACTGAAGTCCCAGCCCTTGTCGCCCTCAACAGCACCGAACATCTCCAGTGACTCGGCGATGGAGAGATCGTCGGCACCCTTCTTACGATTGAGCTTGGTAAAGGGGACGTTTACAGCACCAGGGATGGTGCCTTTTTTGTGCCAGTCAGGGGTACGGTTATCAACCAGCATGATGCCCTTGTCGCCAGCGCTCATTTTCTTGGCATAGTCGATGACTTCCAGCTCAGCAATGGTCTCAACCCCCTGGGCGGTGGTGAAGGGACGGATGCAGAAGGGTGGGCACTTGCGTGAGGTTTTGGCAAAGGCCGGGTTGATGGTGTTCTTCTGATCCTGATTACGCATGATGGTAACCGTTTTGCCGTTGTGTTTGATATCGGCTGAGGCCATCTTGGGGGTGATCTTTACAGCCATATCACCGGCACTGGCAGTGGTGAGTGCGCCTAGCGACATACAGGCGACCAGAGCGGTGGATGTAATGATTTTTGCAATCTTCATTACGATTTTCTCCTTTGGTTTTTACGATTTTTTACCACACCTATAATCAGTCACTGCAGGGAGGGTTGCTCCTTGCAGCGACGGGTGCGGAGTTATTGTGGTTGGTGAACTTTTATTATGTGTTAGTCACACTCAGGGTCACCACCGCCACCTTCACCCTCAGCGGGTTGGGTTTCAGTAGTGGTCTCAGTGGACTCGGCCCCTGTCTCTTCTTCGTCCTGAGCAAGAACAGCGGTGCTGAAAGAACCTACTGCGAACAGCATTGCCAGCAGAAGGGCGATACGTTTAAACATTGACTGCCTCCATAGTTCCGAGCTTACCCGGTATTTATTAATAGTTGTTTTATCCAGAAACGTAGCAGACTGATAATGCCACATCCATTAGGCATTACAAGCGCATTCCCTATGTCTTAAAGGACACCGCAAGTTGTATGCCACGCAGCGTCCTGTAGTCGTTAGGAAGGAAAACGTTTTGTGGAGCAAAAAAAAACGCGTCCGGGGATGGACGCGTTAAAAACACCACAGTGTGTGGAGGGAGGAGCTCGAAGGCGTATCCAGCCTTGGAGACTCACCACGCATCGGTAAATGCACATGCTGTGCCAATATAAGTATCTAATGAAATCATAAAGTTACTGGACTTGTGGTGACATTACATGACATTGGCATGACATATATCACTTATGACATGTTCTCTGTCATGTCATAGGGAACGGTCAGTAAGGTTTACTGATTCGATGGCACCGTCCACAGAATGGGGGATGCAAGCTGGCATGCGGGCAGGGAGGCTGACCATAGGCGCTCACGTTGCGTCAACACCATGAGGCACCGATAATGTCACGACACTCATAACGTTTACTCATCATGTCATCCAATACTGATTCATTCGACTGGCAACAGTTCGACCACAACCACCTGTGGCACCCCTATACCTCGATGCTCAATCCGCTGCCCACCTTCCCTGTGGTGGCCGCCAGTGGCGTGGAGCTGGAGCTGGCCGACGGGCGCCGGCTGGTTGACGGCATGTCCTCTTGGTGGGCGGCGATCCACGGCTATAACGTGCCTGAGTTGAATGCGGCGATAAGCGAACAGGCACAGAAGATGTCGCACGTCATGTTCGGTGGCCTCAGCCACGAACCGGCGGCGCAACTCGGGCGGCGTCTGGTCGAGATCACGGCTGAGCCCTTGCAGCACGTCTTTCTGGCCGACTCTGGCTCTATTTCGGTAGAGGTGGCGATCAAGATGGCGCTGCAATACTGGTTTGCCCAGGGACGGAAGGACAAGCAACGGCTGCTTACCGTGCGTGGCGGTTATCACGGCGACACCTTTGGCACCATGGCGGTGTGTGATCCGGATAACGGTATGCACGGCATGTTCAACGGTGTAGTGGCGGAGCACCTCTTTGCACCGGTTCCTGAGTGCGCTTCGGATGAGCAGTGGGATGCGTCATACATTGCCGACTTTGCCCGGTTGATACAGGAGCATCAGAGTGAAATCGCCGCGGTGATCCTCGAACCCATCGTACAGGGGGCAGGGGGGATGCGTTTCTACTGCCCTGAATATCTACGGCAGGTGCGGGCACTGTGTGATGAGTATGAGGTGCTGTTGATCCTCGACGAAATTGCCACCGGTTTTGGCCGTAGCGGCACCCTGTTTGCCTACGAGCAGGCGGCGATCGTTCCCGACATTCTCACCGTCGGCAAGGCGTTGACCGGCGGCACCCTGACGCTGGCGGCCACCCTTACCACGGAAAGGGTGGCACGGGGGATTGGCGCAGACGGTAGCGGGGTATTGATGCATGGTCCTACCTTTATGGCCAACCCGCTCGCCTGCGCTGTGGCCAATGCCTCCATTGACCTGCTGCTGGCCTCACCGTGGCAACAGCGCGTCTGCGCCATCGAGTCGCAATTAAAAGTCGAACTTGCCCCTTGCCATGCATACGAGTGTGTTGCCGATGTACGGGTGCAGGGGGCGATAGGGGTGGTAGAACTGGCTGAGCCGGTCGAGATGCAGTGGATACAGCCAAGGTTGGTCGAACTGGGTGTGTGGATTCGGCCTTTTGGTAAACTGCTCTACGTGATGCCACCGTTTGTGATTGAGCCGGCGCAGCTGAGGCAACTTACTAGTGCGATGCTGCAGGTGGTGAGGGAGATCGCAGAAAGCAAATTCATCCCCTCTTGATGTTGCCGTTGCGAGTGATAGTTCAAGTGGTGGATGCGCTGGCGCTTATCCACCCTACGGCTGGTTATAAACCAACGCTCCGCACAACTTATATAACAACCTTGCCCCCACATTCGCATCCCATTCATCTTCCCCCGGTGTGACTTCACACAGATCAAAGCCGATGATCTCCTTACCGCTTTGCGCCAGCTCTTCGATCATGTAACTCGCCTCATCAAAGCTGATGCCGCCGGGGACGGGGGTGCCGGTGCTGGGGCAGTAGGGCGGGTCGAGGGCGTCGATGTCGAAGGAGATGTAGACACGTGGTGGGAGTTGGTCGATCACGGCGCGGGTGATCTCAGCGAAGCTTTTGCCTTCGGCCTTGCAGCGGAACAGATCGCGTCCGTAGAGTACAACAAGGCGTTCGCCCTGTGATTCGGCGTAGCGTGCCTCGTCGCGGGAGTAGTCGCGGATCGCCACCTGTACCAGCTTGGTGACCTCGGGATAACTCTCCAGCACGTTGTAGAAGATGGAGGCGTGGGAGTGGCTGAAACCTTCGTAGGCCTGGCGCAGGTCGTGGTGGGCGTCGAAGTGGAGGATGCCGAATTCACCCTCCTCGGCGAGGGCTTTTATCAGTCCCTGTGGTGAGGCGTGATCGCCGCCGACGACGGCGGCGAGCTTGCCCTGCTGGCGGATCGCCCTGGCCTGCTCATAGACATAGTGATTGAGCTGCTCGCTGGCGGCGTTGACGGTGGCAGTATCTTCTGTGGCCTCTTTAGCGCGCTCCAGTGCCTCGATCACGCGTAGTGCCGCTTCGCGGCTATTGCGGTTGAGTTCGACGATGGCATCGCTCTGTGGCACGAAGGTGATGCCTGCCCTGTAGGGTTGGCCGAAACAGCCGTCCTCCAAATCCAGCTGGTGGCTGGCGCTGATGATCGCCGCCGGGGCGTTGCAGGTGCCGCCGCCGTAGGAGGTGGTCGCCTCCCAGGGGACGGGGATCAGCAGCAGTCGGGCCTCGGCGGGGTCGAGGCGGGCACCGAGAAAACCGGCCCCGGCGGCGGGGGGATTACCCTGCTCCAGTTCGGCGATGGTCTGTTGCAGTGTGAGGGTATTGGACACGGTTCTGTCTCCAAGCAAAAAGGGGCGTAAACGCCCCCCTTTTGATGTAAGTGAGATAGTAGGGCTAACGCTTTCCCACGCTCTGGATAACGTAGGAGTATTCGAAGTAGACACTGTATCCAGGATAGTCCCAGCGGGTGATAGGTGGCTCGCCAACCGGCGGGTTGATACTCACGGGCTTGCCGTACATCTTCTCTACCTGATCCATATGCATGCCGCGCACCGGGATATTCATATCTTCAGGGGGCGGGGCCGCGGGGCCAGTGGTTTCCACCACGGTACCGGTGATCACTTCGTGGGTTACGGTGTCACTCTCCATTGCCGTTTCAGATTCTGCTGTCATGGCAGGGGCATCGCTGACAGGGGGGGCAACATCGAGGGGTGTCTCGGTTTCAACGGCTGATTCGGCCTCCATCGCTTCCTGTTCGGCGGCGGCCTCCGCCATACCTGGATCCTCGGGGTGGGCGTCAGTTTCCTTCGTTACAGCCACCGCCTCCGGGATTTCACCCATCGCCTCGGTTGGTGCTGTGGCAGCTTCTTCTTCGGCTGAGGCGGGTGCCGCAGCGAGAAGTGCTATCAGCATTGTCGCGCTGATGAGAGAAAAGTGACGCATTGTCCGGCTCCTTGTTTCTTCTTGAAGTATAATAACCAACTGATTGAAATATACGCTATTTTGTCGCCCGGAGTAAAACGCTCCGTTGTTAACCACTACAGGCCCCAGGCCCGGATCACGATGCAGCCAGTTAAAGACCTTTTTTCCTATCGCCCCTATTGGGCGAAGCGTTTTCTTCCCACTCCGGTGCTGCCCACCAGCCGTGCCGAGATGGAGGCGTTGGGCTGGGATAGCTGTGACGTGGTGCTGGTGACCGGTGATGCCTATGTGGATCACCCCAGCTTCGGCATGGCGGTGATAGGTCGCCTGCTGGAGGCGCAGGGCTTTCGCGTCGGCATTATCGCCCAGCCCGACTGGACCTCGGCCGAGCCCTTCAAGGCGCTGGGCAGGCCTAACCTGTTCTGGGGGGTGACGGCGGGCAATATGGACTCGATGGTCAACCGCTACACCTCGGATCGCCGTATTCGCTCCGATGATGCCTATTCGCCCGATGGCAAGGGGGGCACCCGGCCGGACCGCTCGGTGGTTGTCTACTCGCAGCGTTGCCGTGAGGCCTACAAGGATGTGCCGCTGATCATCGGCGGTATCGAGGCGAGTCTGCGCCGCCTGGCCCACTATGACTACTGGTCGGACAAGGTGCGCCGCTCGGTGTTGATGGACTCCAAGGCCGACCTGCTGCTTTATGGTAATGCCGAGCGGGCCATTGTCGAGGTGGCTCACCGCCTGGCCGCCGGCGAGAACACCAGCCAGATGCGCGACATTCGCGGTGCCGCCTTCCTGATCAAACAGACCCCCATCGATTGGATAGAGCTCGACTCCACCGAACTGGATGAGCCGGGTGAGCTGGGTAGCCATCCCGACCCCTATGCCATGGAGCCGGGGTGCGAGAATAGCGGGGAGAAGAGCCGGGTGGTGCACAACATCCGCGAGGTGGCGCGTGAGCAGCGCGACCGGGTGGTGGTGCGGATGCCGAGCTATGAGCAGGTGCGGGACGATCCGGTGCTCTACGCCCACGCCTCACGCGTCTTCCACATGGAGACCAACCCCGGCAATGCCCGCCCGCTGGTGCAGGCCCACGGCAACCGTCAGCTGTGGCTCAATCCGCCGCCAGTACCGCTCACCACCAAAGAGCTGGACCGGGTGTTCGAGCTGCCCTATACCCGCCAGCCGCACCCCGCTTACGGTAAGGCGCGTATCCCCGCCTATGAGATGATCCGCTTCTCCATCAACATCATGCGCGGCTGTTTTGGCGGCTGTACCTTCTGCTCGATCACCGAGCATGAGGGGCGCATCATCCAGAACCGCTCGGAGGACTCGATCATCCGCGAGGTGGAGGCGATCCGCGACCTCACCCCCGGCTTTACCGGCAATATCTCCGACCTTGGCGGTCCCACCGCCAACATGTGGCAGCTGCACTGCAAGGAGGAGAAGATCGAATCGGCCTGCCGTCGCCTCTCCTGTGTCTACCCCGATATCTGCACCAACCTGCATACTGACCAGCGCCCGCTGGTGCAGCTTTACCGCCGCGCCCGTGGGGTGCAGGGGGTGAAACGGGTCTTTGTTGCCTCCGGCCTGCGTTATGACCTGGCGGTACGCTCCCCGGAGTATGTGAAGGAGCTGGTGACCCACCATGTTGGTGGTTACCTCAAGATCGCCCCGGAGCACACCGAGTCCGGCCCGCTTAGCCACATGATGAAGCCGGGCATGGGGGCCTACGACAAGTTCAAGCAGATGTTCGAGAAATATTCCAAAGAGGCGGGCAAGGAGCAGTACCTGATCCCCTATTTTATCTCCGCCCATCCGGGCACCACGGATGAGGATATGCTTAACCTGGCGCTGTGGTTAAAGAAGAATAATTTCCGCCTCGATCAGGTACAGAACTTCCTCCCCTCACCGATGGCGATTGCCTCGGCGATGTATTACAGCGGCAAGAATCCGCTGAAGCGGGTGCATCACCAGGGCGGTGATGTTGTCACCCCCAAGGGGGAGCGTGGCCGCCGCCTGCACAAGGCCTTCCTGCGTTACCACGATGCGGCCAACTGGCCGATGCTGCGCGAGGCGCTCAAGCGCATGGGGCGCGAGGATCTGATCGGTAACGGCAAGCGCCACCTGGTGCCGAGCTGGCAGCCTAAGGATTCGGGCGTCACCAAAGATGGCAGCCGGATGCAGCGCAAGGGCGAGCAGGGCAAGCCGCAACAAGGCAAACCGCGGCCTCAGAAACCGCAGCAGGCAAAGACGCAACAGGCCACCACAAAAAAACGTCCCACTGTGAAAAGGCCCGCAAAAGGAAAACGGCGGGATGGCCGTTAACGGCCATTCTCGACTAGAATCTTCTCAACGATAAACGGAATATCATCACACCATGGTCTACGTCGAATCCCACCTGCCATCCCCCGGTCACGAGAGTGAAGATCACAAGGGGATCTGGCTCGCCTCCATTGCAGAGGGGCGTAAGCCCGAAGAGATTGCACTCATCCGCACCGCGCTGGATATCGCCGATCAGGCCCATCTGACTCAGCTGCGTGCCTCTGGCGAACCCTATCTCAACCACGCCATGGCGGTGGCCGATATCGTTACCGGGCTGCGGCTGGATCACGAGAGCATCGCTGCGGCGATCCTGCACGACGTGGTAGAGGATACCGATGTCAACCTGCAGCAGGTCGAGGAGCGGTGCGGACGTGCGGTGGCGCACCTGGTCGATGGCGTCACCAAGATGAGTTCCATCGGGGATTATCATCTGGGCGAGGGACGCAAGGAGAGCATCAAGGCAGAGAGCCTGCGTAAGCTGCTGCTGGCAATGGCCGAAGATGTACGGGTGGTGATGATCAAACTGGCCGACCGGCTGCACAACATGCGTACCCTGAAATTTCTTTCCGAGGAGAAGCAGCGGCGCATTGCCCGCGAGACCATGGATATCTACGCGCCGCTGGCCAACCGTCTCGGTATCTGGCAGGTGAAGTGGGAGCTGGAGGATCTGAGCTTTCGCTACCTAGACCCGACCACTTACAAACAGGTCGCAAAGTTTATTGATGAGCGCCGCGTCGATCGTCAGCGTTATATCGAGGAGGTGATCGAGATCCTGCAAAAGCAGCTCGGTATCGCCGGAGTGAAGGCCGATATTACCGGGCGCGCCAAACACATCTACAGCATCTGGAAGAAGATGCAACGCAAGGGGCTGGGCTTTCATGACCTCTACGATGTGCGGGCGGTGCGGGTGCTGGTCGACAGTGTCGCCGACTGCTATCACGTACTCGGCACGGTACACAGCCTGTGGCCGCATATTCCCAAGGAGTTCGACGATTACATCGCGACACCGAAAGAGAATAATTACCAGTCGATTCACACTGCGGTGATCGGCCCCGGCGGCAAGACGCTGGAGGTGCAGATCCGTACCGCCGAGATGGACAAACATGCCGAGCTAGGCGTTGCCGCCCACTGGCGCTACAAAGAGGGCGGCAAGTCCGACAAGGGCTTTGAGCAGAAGATCGCCTGGCTGCGTCAACTGCTCGACTGGAAGGAGGAAGAGAGCGGTGCCGATGACTTTATCGACCGTTTCAAATCCGAGGTATTCCAGGATCGCGTCTATGTCCTCACCCCCGGTGGTGAGGTGTTCGACCTGCCACAGGGGGCGACACCACTCGACTTCGCCTATTACGTGCATACCGAGGTGGGCAACCGCTGTCGCGGTGCCAAGGTGAACGGGCGTATCGTGCCACTGACCTATGAGTTGCAGTCGGGTGAACAGGTGGAGATCCTTACCACTAAACACGGTGGTCCCAGTCGCGACTGGCTCAATCCGCACCTCGGTTATCTCAAGACCTCACGCGCCCGCTCCAAGGCCGGTACCTGGTTTAAGCAACAAAACCACGAACAGAATATTATTGATGGCCGCAGTCTGCTGGAACGCGAATTGAATCGGCTCGGGGTACGCGGTCTCGCCTTTGAAAAACTGAGTGACTATTTTCATTTCAACACCATTGATGAGATGTTGATCGCCATCGGCCGTGGCGATATCAATCCGGCGCAGATCGCCGGTGCATTATACAAGCTGGTAGATAAACTGCAGAAAGAGGCCGCGGTAAACAAGGCACCGGAGCGTAAGCGTCGCACCAGTGATGGCGGCGATATTCAGATCCGTGGCGTCGGTAATCTACTCACTATGATTGCACGCTGCTGTAAACCGGCGATGGGTGACCCGATCATCGGCTTTATCACCCAGGGACGCGGCGTCAGTATCCATCGCAGTGACTGTAAAAACATTCTCAACCTGCCTGAGTCAAAACGCACACGCCTGATCGAGGTGGAGTGGGGGGGCTTTGGCAATGAGGCCACCTACCCGGTCGATATCGAGATCGAGGCGATTGACCGGCAGGGGCTGTTGATCGATGTCTATACCGTGCTGGCCAATGAAAAGATCAACGTGCTGGGTAGCCAAACCTTGAGTGATCAGAAAACTCACTCTGCGCGTATTGATGTGACGCTGGAGATCGCTGATATTGATCAGCTAAGTCGCGTACTGGGGCGTATTAATCAGTTGCCTAATGTGATGGAAGTGCGGCGTAAGATCTGAATCCTGTCTTCAGCCTTCGCTTTATTTCCCGTGAAGATAAGGGCTATATTGCATCGGTGCAGGTAGTCATGAAGCAGCGCAGAATGCAGAGCACAGTGCTAGAGAGTTGCTAGTATGGCATTAGGGCAACCGGTTAAGGTTTCCCTGCGCTTGCCTGCGCGATGACCTTAAACTCCATATGGTTCTCTACAAACAGGTCGATAAGGTAAGGATCGAAGGCCTTGCCTCGTTCACTGCTGATAAATTCCACCGCATCTGCATGTTCCAGCGCCTCCTTGTAGACGCGTTTGGTCACCAGGGCATCATAGACATCGGCAATGGCCATGATGCGTGCCGATATAGGAATACTTTCTCCCTTCAGTCCGTGTGGATAGCCTTTACCATCCCACCTTTCATGGTGTGAGCAGCAGATTTCGCGGGCATACTTGAGAAAACTGTTATCTGAATTTTTATATAGTCTTTCTGCCTGTGTCAGGGCATTGAAGCCGATGAGCGTGTGAGTTTTTATCGTCTCAATCTCATCCGCAGTGAGGGCTGCAGGTTTTTTCAGTATTTCATCCGGTATTCCCACTTTGCCGATATCGTGTAGCGGTGCGGTTTTATACATCAGGTAGATATCTTTATCGGTAAGGGTACCGCGGTAGCGTTCACTGTGGCGAAGTTCCTGTGCCAGTATTTTTACATACTCCTGGGTTCGCCATATATGTTCACCGGTTTCATTGTTGCTCACCTCCGTGAGGGTGGCCAGGGCTAGGATGGTGACATCCTGTACCAACAGTAACTCATTAATTGTTTCGGCCAACTCCTCATGTAGCAACAGATTATGTGAGTGCAGGGCATTGCGGGAACGATGGCTACGGATGTGGTTGGCGATCTTCCGTTTCAGGATTCCGGGTTGTACCGGTTTTAGCATGTAGTCGACTGCACCCAGTTCAAGGGTTTGCTCCTGCAGTCCAGGATCGGCCTCGGAGGTGACGAAGATAATGGGAATGTTTTTTGTTGTGGGGTTTTTCTTTATGGCGTAGAGAAGCTCCCGACCATCGGCCTTTGGCATGTTGAAATCCAGTAGGATAATATCGGGAGTAATTGCGTCACTTTCCAGGTAGGCAACAGCCTCTGGCACAGAGTGGAAGCTCTGTTGTGTGTACTCGTCTTGCAGGGTGTATTCCATGAAACGGCAATGAATATGGTCGTCATCCACCACCATAACAAAGGCGCGATTTTCGTTATCAGAATACATTGATTTTTATCTCCTTGTGTTGTTATAGGCTTCCGTTCGTTGGGCGAAGCCACGGTTCTGCGACCGATCATGTTCGTGTTTTTAAATAGTTCAGCGCGTAGCTACGATTAGCACAGCATAATCGTACACATGCCTTCTTACAACGTACTCTGCCTAACATATATCATCGTCACCAACAGCATCAGTGACAACACCCAAATCAAAACATAACTCCGCATCGACTGTCTCGCCTGCTGTTGCTCCAGCCAGGTTCTTGGCTTAACCCCTTTGAAGAAGAAGACCAGTTTGGCGGCGAGGTTGACGCTGACGATGTTGATCAGCAGCAATAGTGTTGCGCCGTAGGCGAGTTGCCATTCGCCCTGGCCTATCATCATGCCGATGACGGCGGTGGGGGGGAGCAGGGCGACGGCGACCATGACGCCGACCAATATGCTGGAGAGGCCGGTGGTTAGCGAGATCACGGCGGCGGCTCCGGAGGCGAAGGCCAGCGCGATGGTGTCGAGCCCGGCGTCGGTGCGGCTGAGGACTTCGTAGCTGAACTCATCGCTGGGCCAGAGTTTGCCGATAGCGATGGATAAAAACAGTGCGGTGACGAGGCCGGTGGTGCCGGTCTTGAAGGCCTGCCACATGAGTTTTGTATCGCCTAAAGCGGTGCCGAGTGCGAGGGCGAGGTTGGGGCCGAGCAGGGGGGCGATCACCATGGCGCCGATGATCACCGCGGGGTTGTTTTCGAGCAGACCGATGGCGGCAACGATGGTGGAGAGAATGACCAGCAGCAGGAAGGTGCCGTCGAGGCGTGCACCCTTGTGGATCTCATTGTAGAGTTCTTCGCGGGTGGTGACGGTAGTTTGTTTGGTCTCACGGCCGTCATCATTGTTGCGGGGTAGCGCCAGCTCCAGCGGGTAGACCAGGATGCGTGATTGATCACTGCTGCCAAGGCGGGCTTGCAGTGCATCAAGCAAGGGTTGACGGTACTCTGGTGTGATAAGAATACGTACAGACTGGCGTCCATCTTCATTAACCGGGCCAAGCCAGTTATCGCAGGCACCGTTTTCACGGGCCAGCCGGCGCACCGCTTTGATATGTCCCTCTCGGGTAACGACTTCCACTATCTTCATGCCGTTGAGAATACCACAGCATGTTATCTCCCTTACAGTTTGGGGGCGCATTGATCTGGCACTACACTTTAACGAAGAGCTTTGGGACAATAGTCGGCTTTGTAGCCGCAACAGGTGGATGACGAGTGCTAACAGCCGCAAGACAGGCAGGTAAGATTGCCGATATTCGTGAGTGCAGCCAGGGGGCTTGCCGCACTATCAATCTGCCCGGTCCGCTGAAGATGCATCGCGGCGGTGAGCTGCCCGAGGCACGTGTTGCCTATGAAAGCTGGGGTGAGTTGTCGCGGGATAAGGATAATGCGGTATTGGTCTTTACCGGCCTCTCCCCCTCGTCTCACGCCGCCTCATCGCCACGCGACACCACCCCTGGCTGGTGGGAGTATATGATTGGCCCCGGTAAGCCGCTGGACGCCAATCACTATCATGTTATTTGCGTGAATTCGCTGGGCAGTTGCTTTGGCTCAACCGGTCCCTCATCGGTCGATCCGCGCACCGGTGAGCCGTATCGCCTGAGTTTTCCCGACCTCTCCATTGAGGATATTGCGGCGGCGGGTCATGCGGTGATTCAGGCCCTCGGTATTCCCTGTGTACGCGCCGTGGTGGGCTGCTCGCTCGGTGGCATGACTGCGCTGGCCTATGCGGTGCACTACCCGGAGGATACGCACAATGTCGTGGTGGTTTCGGGGGCCGCCAAGGCCACACCGCATGCCATTGGGGTGCGATCATTGCAGCGCGAGATCATCCGCAACGATCCCGACTGGCTGGGGGGCAATTATCCGCCGGATAAAGAGCCGGTGGAGGGGATGCGTCTGGCGCGTAAACTCGGCCTGATCTCCTACCGTTCGGCCGAGGAGTGGGATGAGCGTTTTGGCCGCGATATGATCAGCGCACAGGAGCGTCAGCCCTTTGACGCACAGTTCCAGATTGAATCCTATCTTGAAGCCAATGCACAGAAGTTTGTCGGCACCTTCGATGCCAACTCCTATCTCTATCTGAGTCGCGCCATGGACTGGTTCGACCTGGCTGACCACCACGAGCGTCTGATCGCCCTGTGCCAGTATAGTGCCGGTAAGAAGGCGCTGGTGATCGGAGTGGAGAGCGATACCCTGTTCCCTTTGCACCAGCAACAATCGGTGGCGGCAATGCTCACTGAGAGCGGGCTGGATGTGAGCTTTTATGCACTGCCCTCGCTCCAGGGTCATGACGCCTTCCTGGTCGACAAGGAGCGTTTTGCACCGCTGATGGCAGAGTTCTTCTCCGCTCTTTAGACGGGCTGCTTGTCGCGTTGCAAAGTCGCGGCTAAACTGCCGCAAAATCAGGTGGAGGGCTTATGGCGGGTAACGACGAGTTTGCCGATAAGGCGCAGCAGATGATCGAGGCGGGACGGTTTCTCAACCAGCGGGGTTGGGTGCCGGCTACCAGCAGCAATTTCTCCATGCGCCTCTCTGACGGCAATGTCGCCGTCACCGTTTCCGGCTATCACAAGGGGGCTTTGAGCAAGGAGGCGATCATGCGCGTTGACGCTGAGGGTAACTCACTCGATGGTCGCCGTCCTTCCGCAGAGACTCTGTTGCACACCGTTATCTACCAGCGCTTTGGCGACGTTAGCGCGGTGCTGCATACCCACTCGGTCAACGCCACGGTGTTATCGCGCCTGTTTGAGGGAATGATAGAGTTTGAGGATTATGAGCTACAAAAGGCCTTCAGCGGGGTGGCAACCCATGAGGGCAAGGTTATCGTCCCCATCTTTGCCAACGATCAGAATATCCCGCGTCTTGCGGCCGAGGTAGAGTGCTATATGGATGGCCACCCAGCAATCCACGGCTATCTCATCAAGGGGCATGGTCTCTATACCTGGGGGGCGACCATGGCCGAGACGATGCGTCACCTTGAGGCCTTCGAGTTTCTCTTTGAGTGTGAATTAACCATGCAGAGGTTACAGCGATCATGAGTCGTCTAGTGATTTACGATGAACAGGGTAACGCCCTTGAGAATGTGGTGAGTGATTATGCGGACATCACCGCTACGCTGGCAGGATTGGGTGTGCGTTTCGAGCGCTGGCAGGCATCACAGCCACTGAGCGCGAGTGCTGAGCAGGAGGAGGTGCTGGCCGCCTACCGTGATGATGTGGACCGCCTCACCGTTGAGTATGGATTTCAGTCGGTCGATGTAGTGAGTCTGCGCCCCGACCATCCGCAAAAGGGGGAGTTTCGCCAGAAGTTCCTGGCCGAGCACACCCACAGCGACTTCGAGGTACGCTTTTTTGTCGAGGGCAGCGGTCTGTTCTACCTGCATGTGAACGCCAAGGTCTATCTTGTGGAGTGTGAGCAGGGGGATCTCATTAGCGTCCCTGCCGGTGTCACTCACTGGTTCGACATGGGGGAGAACCCCGACTTCAAATGTATCCGTCTCTTTGTCATTCCTGATGGCTGGGTCGGTGACTTTACTGGCAGCGAGATTGTCGCGAGCTTTCCCAGCTACGATGAGTTTCGGACTCAGGTTGCATGATTAAGGTCATCGTCACCGACATTGAGGGCACCACCTCTTCGATAAGTTTCGTGCATGAGGTGCTTTTCCCTTATGCCCGTGAGCATCTGGCGGAGTTTGTGCGCGCCCATCTGGATGATCCCAGGGTAGCCGAGCAGCTGCGAGAGGTAAGCCGTGAAGTGGGGCAGGAGCTCGATACCGGGCAGGCGATTGCGCAGCTGCTCCAATGGATCGCTGAGGACAAAAAGGTCACCCCGCTTAAGTTGTTACAGGGGATGATCTGGGCGGCGGGTTATCGCGATGGCAGCTTTACCGGTCACGTCTATGCGGATGCGGTGGCGGGGCTGCGCCGTTGGCACGATGCGGGCAAAAAACTCTACGTTTACTCCTCCGGCTCGGTCGCGGCACAACAGTTGCTCTTCGGCTATAGTGATGCAGGGGATTTGACACCGTTGTTTAGTGGCTATTTCGATACCCGCATCGGCCATAAACGTGAGGTAGGCTCCTACCGCGCCATCGTCAATGAACTGGGAATGCCTGCGGCCGAGATCCTCTTCCTTTCCGATATCCAGGAGGAGCTGGATGCGGCCCATGCCGCGGGTATGCAGACCTGCTGGCTGGTACGTGAAGCCGCGCCGCTGGCTCCCAAAGCCGTGCATCGACAGGTCAGTAGCTTCGATGCTATTCAACTCGACTAGCGATTGCTGAACTGCAATTCGTGACTTTTTCGATAAAGGAGAAAATCAATGGCAAGAACTCCCTCCACCATGCTTGAACTGGGCACTGCCGCCCCCGACTTTTCACTGCCTGAACCGACTAGCGGTAATACGGTTTCGTTAAAGGATTTTGCCGGTCGACCGCTGGTGGTGATCTTCTGGTGTAACCATTGCCCCTTTGTTAAACATATTGCCGGCAGGATAGGGGAGCTGGCCGACAGCTATCTGCCGCAGGGCGTCGCCTTTGTCTCTATCACCAGCAATGATGTTAAATACAAACCGGAGGATGGTGTCGACATGATGCCCGCCTTTATCGAAGAGTACGGCATACACTTCCCCTACCTCTACGATGAGAGTCAGCAGGTCGCCAAGGCCTATCGTGCCGCCTGCACGCCAGACTTCTATCTTTTTGATGCTGACCACAAGCTGGTCTATCGTGGTCAGTTCGATGACGCCAGACCGGGTAACGATGCCCCGGTAACCGGTGTCGATCTGGAAGATGCGATTAAGGCGCTGCTGGCAAATCTGGCTGTGCCGGAGCCACAGAAGGCGAGCCTGGGGTGTAACATTAAGTGGAAGGAGGGCAACGAGCCGGACTATTTCTGATAAGTTGTTTTGAAATGTCATCAATAAGGAAGGGGCGCTATCACCGTCCCTTTTTTTATTTGCGCAGACCGATCCGTTCCACCTGCTCCCTGGATTGCAGGTAATGCTCATTATCGCCCAACGCCTGATACACCTGCTGCAGGTGTTCAAGCAGTTCGCGTGAGCCGATACGATCCATGATCCAGAGGCGAATGTAGAGGGCGCGTTGCAGCTTTTCTTCCGCCTCGTGCCAGCGCCGCATCTTCATCAGCAATAGCCCGCTCTCTGTTAAGGTGGCGGCGATGGCGGGGCGGGCCGCAGCTTGGCGATAGAGTTGCAGTGTTTGTTCAAGTTTATCGAGAGCATCTTCCGGCGCATTATCATAATAGGCGAGCTGCGCCTCAAAGCGTAATAAGCGGGCCTGATGTAATTGGGTATTGTCCTCGGTTGAAGGCAGCATCAGTGAGAGGCGTCGCAACCACAGGCGTGCCTCCTGTTTGGTTTCATCATCGCGGGAAAAGGCGATATCGGTGCGCAGTGTGACGGCCCCCAGCATGATGAGATCGGGTTTTCTGTTGCTGCGCTGCTCTTCATCGAAGGTGGGGAGCAGACCCTGTAATAATGCGAGTGACTTCTCCTCATCGTGTTTGCGCCAGTGAACCTGCGAGCGTAGCAAGTTTAGACGGGACTGGAAGTTAGCGTAGCCACTGACGCGACTGATCTTCTCTGCGGCACTGAGATTACTCTCCGCAGCAGGAAAATTACCGGCGGCCAGTGCAGTCTCCGCCAGATTGATATGGCTGAGAAGTATGCCCATGGTGTTGTCGATACTGCGGTAGTGCGACAGGGCTTTATGCAAAAAGTCGGTGGCGGCGACATAATCACTGTTCTCAAAGGCCGAGACGCCGTGTTCTAAAAAATACTCACTCTTGCGCAGCGGCTCGGGGCGGGTGTCGCTGATGCCGCTGCATGCGGACAGTATAGGGAGCAGCAGAAGTATCAGGGCGCGTGATTTATTCATGATAGGGCTGAACTCCTATCAGCTTACGTTGCAGCCGTCCTTCCTCACTGGATAATAACCAGGAGTTGTTAATTCCCTCTAGCAGGCGGTCGGTCTCCTCCATTAATACATTCATGCGCGTTACCAGTTCAGGGAACTGCTTAAGCTCAATATTTACGTTGGTAAGCATGGCGTTGGTGTTACCCAGTACGCCCTTTAATTCGGCGGTGATCGCAGGAAAGTCCTCTGAACTTTTATTGACATTGGCACTGGTGGACTCAAGCTCATGCAGCCGTTTTTCCATTTGCACGAAGGCCTGATCGATCGAGGTGATGGCCTTGGAGAAACGCTGCTGGAAAGCGGGGTCGTTGATCGCCATGCCGATGGTGCCCTGTGCGCTGTTTAGCTGTGTCGTGACGTTTTCAATGTTTTGCGCAGATTTCTCAAGGTCGGTGACGATATTCCCCACCTTCTGTGGCTCAATTTTTTGCATAATATCGGCAAAGCGTTTCACCGTGGTCTCTACGCCCTGAATCACCGGGGTAAGTTCGGCCAGCAGCTCATCAACCGAGAGCGGCTCTTCAACCTCAATGGTGGCACCGTTGGCCAGCATCGGCTGTTGGGTTGAACCGGCGGTGATATTGATCATCGATTTGCCCAGCATCGACAGTTTCCCTATAGCAGCCTTGGAGTCGCTGCGCAGCAGCGATTGATAACGTTGGTAGACAATAAGTTTGACGTGGATGCGGTGGTCGGGGGCAATATCAAGTGAGTGGACCTTGCCTACCTCAATGCCTGAGATCTTGACAGGCGTCTCCGTGCTGATCCCCTCAGCCTTGGTGAGGTAGGTGTTGAGGGTGATACGATCTTCAAACAGGTGCGCCGTTTTGCTGTTGACGAACATCAGGACGAAAATGACGATCAGCGCCACGAGTATAAAAATACCTACCAAGCGCTCCTGCACCGTATAGTTCATGCGGTGAATGTAGTGAATAGGCTGTTGCTGACTCATCGTGTTATGCCGGTTGATACTGCTGCTGGTGATGCTGCAGGTAGGTGACGACCTCTTCGTGCCGACACTGGTTAAGCTCCTGCCAGCTGCAAAAGTGCAGCACCTGCTGCTCGCTGATGAAGAGGATTTGTGTCGCCGACTCTCTTACCAGTCGTAGATTGTGCGTTGCCAGCGCGAGTGTACGCCTGAAGACACTGTTAATCAGATAATGATAGATTGGTTGCTGCTCTGCAAGCGACAGGCCAGAGAAGGGGAGCTCCAAAAACAATACCAGTGGCTCAAGGATGGTGCCACGAGCGATAGCCAGTTGCATACGTTGTTGCTGGTTTAAGTAGGCGGGTAGTGCGTTGAGGTCGCCGCTGAAGCCGACCTGTTCGATGAGTTCCCTGGCCCTTATCGCAGCCTCTTCGCGAGTCATCAGTTTGTGATAGAGCACCGGCAGCATGACGTTTTCGATACCCCGTAACACCGACAGAATAGGGGCATTGCGTGCGACATAGCCAATGTATTGTCGCTGTTCGCGCCAGCTCTTTCTATCCATAGATGTTGTGGAACGGTTGAACAGTTTTAGCTCGCCACTGTGCGCCGGTTTTACCCCGGCAAGGGTGTGCAGGTACTGGCACAGGCGCACCGAATCCGGGCCGATGAGACAGAGAATATCGTGGCGCCGCAGGCGTACACTCATCGCCAGCGTTTCACCTGCCGGCACAATGTTATCCGCCTCGATCAGGGCATCGGTGTAGTTGTCCCCGGCCATCTTATGTGATCACCGCGAACAGGCCGTCCAGTATGAAGATGATGCTCAGGCTGTTGACGATGGCCCGCTGGCTCTGTTGTGGGATCTCGGTAACCGAATGTTGTACCCGTAGTCCGTGATAGCAGGCAGTGACGCCGATGATCAGCCCAAATACCAGGTTCTTTATCACAAACAGCAACAGGTCGCTGGGGTCGAAGGCAAGGGGGATCTCGCCGAGGTATTTCCAGTAGCTGGCCGAATAGAGTGAGGCGTTAAAGGCGATGGCGCTAAATACCGACAGTGAGGAGAAGAAGATCGCCAGCACCAGCTGCGAGATGGAGGTGCCGACAAGCCGCGGGGTGATCAACAGGTGGTTGATGTTAATGCCCAATAGCCCCAGCCCCTCGACCTCACGGTTGAGCTTCATATTACCCAAATCGATGGCGATGGCCGAACCGGAGCGCCCCACAAGAATCACCGCAGTGAGTAGGCTACCCAGCTCCAGGGCCACCACATCGGTGAGGATGTTGACGATATCGGCCGTGGTGCCGAAAACCTGCACGTTTTTCAGCAACATGCTGGTGATGCTCACCCCCGACGCCAGAGACAGCAGGATGATCGGCGGCAGCGCATCAATGCCGGTGAAGATCATCTGACTGACAAAGCTGGAGTAGGTGGCGCGGTTACGCAGACTGCTCTGCTCGCGCCACTCGCGTAGTGCCTGCAGGGTGAACAGGGTGAGATCGAGGATGTAGAGCGGCAGGCGCAGCACCTGTCGCCCTATTATGCCGCTGATTAGATTCAAACTGTTACCGCCATGTTCGGCCATATTACGCGTCTTTTCACCGGGCCCTGTTAAAGAGTTGAGTAGAGTCTTTATAAGTATGACAGCGGTGGCTAGAAAAATCGGTGCTACGGCTCACAGGCTTCACAAGCAGGGGACAAAAGGGGCTTGCAACGAGTGATGCCGCCCCGTTGCGTGTTATCCGCCGCGATTAGCTCTGTTCTCGATGAGATCTTCCACGACGGCCGGGTCGGCGAGGGTGGAGGTGTCGCCAATGGAGTCCTGCTCGTTGGCGGCGATCTTGCGCAGGATGCGTCGCATGATCTTGCCTGAGCGGGTCTTCGGCAGCCCCGGTGCCCATTGAATGACATCGGGTGAGGCGATGGCCCCGATCTCCTGGCGTACCTGTTGTATCAGTGCCTTGCGTAGCTCCTCGCTCGGTTCCACATCCTTAACCAGAGTGACGTAGGCATAAATGCCTTCGCCCTTAATCTCGTGCGGGAAACCGACCACGGCGGCCTCGGCGACGGCATCGTGCAGTACCAGCGCGCTCTCCACCTCAGCGGTGCCCATGCGGTGGCCGGAGACGTTGAGCACATCGTCCATGCGACCGGTGATCCAGTAGTCACCGTCCTCATCGCGTCTGGCCCCATCACCGGAGAAGTATTTCCCCTTGTAGTCGCTGAAATAGGTCTTGATAAAGCGCTCATGGTCACCGTAGACGCTACGCATCATCCCCGGCCAGGGGGCGAGCATGACCAGCGCCCCTTCGGCCTCACCCTCCAGCACCTCTCCGCTCTGGGCGTCAACGATGGCAGGCTGCACCCCAAAGAAGGGGCGGGTGGCCGAGCCGGGCTTGAGTGCGGTGGCGCCGGGCAGGGGGGTCAGCAGGTGACCACCGGTCTCGGTCTGCCACCAGGTATCGACAATGGGGCAGCGCTCCTCACCGACCACGCGGTAGTACCATTGCCACGCCTCGGGATTAATCGGCTCGCCGACAGTACCGAGCAGGCGCAGACTTTTACGGCTGAATTTCTTCACCGGCTCATCGCCTTCGCGCATCAGTGCTCGAATCGCGGTGGGGGCAGTGTAGAAGACACTGACCTGGTGTTTGTCGACCACCTGCCAGAAGCGCGAGGCGTCGGGGTAGGTGGGGATACCCTCAAATGAAAGTGTGGTGGCGCCGATGGCCAGCGGGCCGTAGACCAGGTAGCTGTGGCCGGTGACCCAGCCGACATCGGCGGTACACCAGTAGATGTCGCCCTCGTGCAGGTCGAAGGTGTACTTGGTGGTCATCGCCGCGTAGAGCAGGTAGCCGCCGGTGGTGTGCAGCACCCCCTTGGGTTTGCCGGTAGAGCCGGAGGTGTAGAGGATGAACAGCGGGTCCTCGGCATCCATCTCTTCACAGGGGCATTCATCGGCCATATGGCCCATCGCCTCGTGATACCAGATGTCGCGGTCAGCGATCCAGTTGGTCTCGCCACCGGTGCGACGCACGGTGATCACGGTGTGAACATTGGGGCACTGCTCCAGCGCCTTGTCGGTGTTGGCCTTGAGCGGTACCGGGCGTCCGCCACGAACCCCTTCATCGGCGGTGATCACCACCTGACAATCGGAGTCGAGGATACGGTCTTTTAGAGACTCCGGCGAGAAGCCGCCGAAGACCACCGAGTGGATGGCCCCGATGCGGGCACAGGCGAGCATGGCGTAGGCGGCCTCGGGGATCATCGGCATGTAGATACAGACTCGGTCGCCCTTCTTCACCCCACGAGACTTGAGCAGGTTGCCGAATTTGGAGACGGCTTCATGCAGCTCTTTGTAGGTGATCTTTTTGTCATCATCGGGGTCGTCGCCCTCCCAGATGATGGCGACCTGATCGCCACGAGATCCCAGGTGGCGGTCGATGCAGTTGTAGGCGACATTGAGTTTGCCCCCCTCGAACCATTTAATATGCACATCCCCCTCAAAGCTCCAGTCGAGGACATTGTCCCAGGGCTTGGACCATGTGAGGAATTCACTGGCCTGTTCGGCCCAGAAGGCCTTGGGATGATCGACTGAGCGCTGGTACATCTCCTTATACGACGCCTCATCAATATGAGCATTGGCGGCGAAATCAGCCGGAACCGGATAGACTTTGGACTGCTGCGACATTCGTGAACTCCTTATAGGGCGCTTTGGTTTTATCTTGCCGAGACCCTGAAACATACCACAGCCTATGCGTAATTCCAGCTACCCTGATGTGGGTGGGCAAGGGGGCGTTGATCACAACAGGATGAATAACTCTTTGCCAGCCCTTGAAATATTAGGTGAAGCTAATATACTAGTAGCTAAGTTAATAGCTCAGTAAAAAGGTATGGATTATGTTCTTCTCCAATGTAAAAGAGATCGATGCACAGGAGTTGTCGCAGTGGATGAGTGATGAGTCTAAGCAGTTTCGTATCATTGATGTACGTGAGCCGATGGAGATCGCCCAGGGCTCTATTCCCGGTGCCGAGGCGATGCCGATGTCGGTGTTGGGCAGCCGCCTGGCTGAACTTGGGCAGGATGAGCAGTTGGTTTTTATCTGCCGCAGTGGGGCACGTTCGGGTCAGGTTTGTGCGTATCTTGCACAGAACGGCTTTGAAAACGCCTTTAACCTGCGTGGTGGCGTGATAGGCTGGGCACAGAATGGTTTTGAGTTTGTGCAGGTTGCCTGATTCCTTAGCGATGTTGCTGCAATAAAAAAAGGCTGGGTTACCCCGGCCTTTTTTGTTTGTCGGCACATTTATAGAAAACCTTAGCGAATACTGATGTCGGCCAGTGGTAGCGTCAGCTCCTCATTCTCCCCATTGTCGAAGCGGCAGGTGATGGGCTCCAGCAGTGGCGTATGCACACGGAAAAATTCGCGTCGATGCAGTCGCAGCAGAGAGTCGTGAATAGGGGCGGCAGACACTGGTTGCCTTTAGTTGAAAAGCTTTTGCCACCAGCGACGTCGATTATTGGCGAGTGGGGCGGCAACCTGCAGCTCAACAGGCATTTGGGTGGAGAGTACCCAGCCAGGCAGCACCTCGCCCCAGCCGGGACCACAGGAGCTACCGAGGTGGTTGGGATCGTAGATCTTGACTAGGGTGGGGGCTGCGCGGTCATTGACGTAGACGATGCCGCAGTAATCCTCATCGTGTTCACTGTGCAGCAGTTTGTCGATCTCGGCGATAAAGGTGGTGAGTTGTTCTGCAGTTGAGGTCTGTTGCGGTGGGGCCTCGCCTACCGCATAGATATACCAGCCGATATCGGCGTGGTCACGCAGGGTTTGCCAGAACACGTCCAGCTCCTCCCACTTGAGGATATTGCTGAGGTAGCCCTTGTAGGCGCTAAGAAAGGGGGGGGTGGTGTTCGCTGTCATGATAGAGGCCTACAGATAGTCGATGAGGGTGCCGTTCAGTTTATATTGAGTGGGGCTCCCAGTTTACGGGGGATATTCCTGCTCTGCCAGTTCTCTACAGCCCAGTGCCAGAGAGAGTCGAGATCCCCCTCCAGTAATTCATTTATCGGCTGCTGGCCGAGAAATTCCAGCGCCTGCCACAGGGCAGGCAGGGGCTTGTCATCGTCCAGGGTCGGGGCGAAGTTCTGCTTACTCAGTTTCTGACCCTGTGCGTTGAGCACCAGCGGTAGGTGAAGGTAGCGGGGCGTGGTCAGCCCCAGAGCCCGTTGCAGGGCGATCTGACGCGGCGTGTTGTCCAGCAGGTCGCTGCCGCGTACCACCTCGGTGATGCCCTGTTCGGCATCGTCCACGACTACGGCCAGCTGATAGGCGAAGAGGCCGTCGGCACGGCGCAGTACGAAGTCGCCCACCTCCCTGTTCAGTTGTTGTGAGAAGTGGCCCTGCACCGGGTCAGTAAAGCCCACCTCGCCCTCGGGCAGGAGCAGGCGGGTGGCGTGGTGGTGCTCGGCATTAATGGCGGCGTTGCGGCAGCTGCCGGAGTAGACTCCGCCAGGCAGCCCCTGGCGTTGCCCCTCGGCGGCGATCTCTTTACGTGAGCAGCTACAGCGATAGCTTCGGCCAGAGCGGCGCAGCTGCGACAGGGCGTCCAGATAGAGCTCGCTACGCTGGCTTTGGTAGATGACAGGGCCATCCCACTCAAAGCCGTACCGCTCCAGGGTGCGCAGGATGGCATCGGCGGCACCGGGCATCTCACGTGGGGGGTCTAGGTCTTCGATGCGCAGCAGCCACTCTCCGCCCTGGCTGCGTGCCTGTAGGGCGCTGCCGATGGCGGCGATTAATGAGCCGAAGTGCAGCGGTCCGGTGGGGGAGGGGGCAAATCGACCGCGGTAGTGGGTGGTGTCTGCTTGGGCCATGTTTTATCTGTGTTCGTCTCTCATTGGTTCCTACTATAAAGGAGCCCCTTATCTGATAGTAGTTGTGTGGGGGATGGCGCTGGTGAAAACAGAGCCTCTAGTTAGGTTAATCGGTGTCATCACCCCGTGAGGCGCAGATGATAGCGATGATCGCTGGATTATCGAAAGCGTGAAGAGCGACTGGATTGAGCGTATTTCCGCCAGTCTGGCGGCCTTTGGGCAGGATCATCGCCTAAGCTATAATAGTGGGGTATAGTCCTGCGAGATTCAGGAGTAGAGGCGTAGCCTAGATCTTCCCAATGCTGTCGAGCGACGAGCATAGTCGCTGAACGTAAAAGAGGGGGCCAGTGGCCCCCTCTTTGTAATGGCAATTAGCGGCGGCTGTTATACCCGCTGCTTCTCTCGAATCTCGTCCAGGGTCTTGCAGTCGATGCACAGGGTAGCCGTGGGGCGAGCCTCGAGCCGACGTATGCCAATCTCTACGCCACAGCTCTCACAGTAGCCGTACTCTTCCTCGTCAATGAGGTCGAGAGATTCGGCGATCTTTTTCAACAGCTTGCGCTCGCGGTCGCGGGCTCGCAGCTCCATCGCAAATTCTGATTCCTGACTGGCACGGTCATTGGGATCAGGGAAGTTGGCGGCCTCATCCTGCATGTGGTGCATGGTGCGATCCACCTCTTCCATCAACTCTGTTTTCCAGCTGTTGAGAATGGCACGGAAGTGGTCGGCCATTTTAGGGTTCATGTACTCCTCGCCTTTCTTCTCCACATAGGGCGTGAAGTGACCGGCACTATCAAGAAGCGCCTGGCTACTGCGGCTTTTCTTGGCCGGAGTTTTTTTGGCCGGAGCCTTCTTAGTTGCAGCCTTTTTCGGGGCTGCGGCTTTTTTTGTTGGCATACGCTAGGGTCTCCTGCGAAGCGTAAGAAAAAATCAAGCGCGCATCTATACCAGATGTCGGTAGGTGGCGCAACATTAGTCACCCATTGGGCGGGGTGCATTTTTCAAAATAGTCGGGTAATCTACTGTGTCTTTTAACCGCATACAAGACCTAACAATGACTACACTGAAAGCCCTGTTATTTGATGTTGATGGAACCCTTGCCGATACCGAGCGTGATGGCCACCGGGTGGCCTTTAACCGTGCCTTCGAGGAGGCGGGTCTTGACTGGAACTGGTCTGAGGCGCTCTACGGCAAATTACTGGCGGTAACCGGTGGCAAGGAGCGCATTCGCTACTATCTCGATAACTTCAATACCGAGTTTGAGCGTCCTGCCGAGTTGGCGGAGTTTATCGCCGGACTGCACGCCTCCAAGACCAGACATTATGTGCAGATGCTCTCAGAGGCGCTGATCCCGCTGCGCCCCGGGGTGAAGCGTTTGATCAACGAGGCACGCGATGCGGGTATGCGCTTGGCGGTGGCCACCACCACCACCCCCGAGAACGTTAGCGCCCTGCTGGAAAACGCGATGGACCCCGAGGCCATGTCCTGGTTTGAGGTGATCGCCGCCGGCGACATCGTGCCGGCGAAAAAACCCGCCCCCGATATCTACCTCTGGGCGATGGAGCAGATGAAGCTCAAGCCCGAGGAATGTATCGCCTTTGAAGACTCGCACAACGGTATCCTCTCCTCACGCGGGGCCGACCTCACCACCATCGTTGCGGTCAATGGCTATACCCGTGATGAGGTGTTTGAGAATGCCGCGATCGTGCTGGATCACTGGGGTGAACCCGATCAGCCCTTTAGCGTGCTGTCTGGTGATGCTGGTGATGCTGGTGGTGCCAATTATCTTGATCTGGCGATGGTGAAGCGTCTGCATGGCGGTTGATATAGCGCTGCCCGACCACCTCGCCCGGCGAATGGGGGAGATCGAACCCTTCTATGTGATGGAGTTACTGGGGCGAGCCCGTGAGCTGGAGGCGCAGGGGCGCTCCATCATCCATATGGAGGTGGGCGAGCCCGACTTCACCACGCCGCAGCCGATCATCGATGCGGCGCAGCAGGCGCTGACAGAAGGGCGAACGCACTATACCCCGTCGCTGGGTCTGCCGGAGTTGCGCCAGGCTGTCGCCGAATTTTATCGTACCCGACACGATGTTGAGCTCTCCCCACAGCGCATCATTATCACCCCCGGGGCCTCCGGCGCCCTGTTGCTGGCGTTGGGGGTGCTGCTCAATCCGGGTGATGAGGTGTTGCTGGCCGACCCCGGCTACCCCTGTAATCGTCACTTCGTGCGGTTTATTGAGGGCAAGGCGCGTGCCGTGGCGGTGGGGGCCGAGAGTCACTACCAGCTCACGGCGCAACACCTTAGAGAGCAATGGCAGGAGCACACGGTGGCGGCGATGTTGGCCACCCCCTCCAATCCCACCGGTACGCTTATCCCGCCCGCCGAGTTGCAGGCGATGAATAGGCTGGTGCGAGAGCGGGGCGGACGTCTGCTGGTCGATGAGATCTACCACGGCCTGATCTATGGCGAAAAGACCCCCAGTGCCCTGGCATTGAGTGATGAGATCTTTCTTATTAACAGCTTTTCCAAATACTTCTGTATGACCGGCTGGCGACTTGGCTGGCTAGTAGTGCCCGAGGCCTATATCAGCGCGGTAGAGAAGCTGGCGCAGAATCTCTTTATCGCCGCACCAACGCTGGCACAACATGCGGCGCTTGCCGCCTTTTCCCCTGAGACCACGGCGATCCTTGAGCAGCGTCGTCTGGAGTTCCAGCGCCGTCGCGACTACCTGCTACCGGCACTGCGTGAACTGGGCTTCGAGATCCCCCTCACTCCGGAGGGGGCCTTCTACCTCTATGCCGACTGCAGTCGATTTAGCGACGACAGTTATGCCTTTGCCAAAACCCTGTTGGAGGAGGCGGGCGTAGCGATCACACCCGGACGTGACTTTGGTGCCAATCGTTCAAATCAGCACCTGCGCTTTGCCTACACCACCTCGATGGAGCGGTTACATGAAGGGGTTTCCAGGCTAAAAGCTTTCTTGTCGTAAACGTTAATCGCTGGGTACGGTTCGTTCGGCCGCCCAGCTGCGCAGGTAATCGACCTTCTCTTCCATCACTACCGACAGCGGCCGGGTGATCAGTAATTCTTTGAGGATATGTTGGTTCTTTAGCGACTGATCATTGGCGTGGCTGGCATAGAGTGCCGAGACTACTGCCTGCTCAATCTCCGCACCGGAGAAGCCCTCGGACTGCTTGGCCAGCAGTTCGAGGTCAAACTCTTCCACGGCAAGCTCGCGTTTTTGCAGGTGGATTTTGAATATCTCTTCGCGTACCGGTTGCTTCGGCAGGTCGACAAAGAAGATCTCATCAAAGCGCCCCTTACGTACCAGCTCGGCGGGGAGCCGTTCGATGTCATTGGCGGTGGCGACCAGAAACACCGCCGCCTTGCGTTCGGCCATCCAGGTGAGCAGGGTGCCGAGTACCCGTAGCGAGGTGCCGCCATCGCTGCTGCCGGTGGCGATCCCCTTCTCTATCTCATCTATCCACAACACGCAGGGGGCTATCGCCTCGGCGGTCTTCAGTGACTCGCGCAGGTTGCGCTCGGTTTCACCGTGGTATTTGTTGTAGATGGCGGCAAAGTCGAGGCGCAGCAGCGGTACACCGAACATGCCGGCGGTCGCCTTGGCTGCCAGGCTCTTGCCGCCGCCCTGTACCCCCAGCAGCAGCATCCCCCTGGGTGGGTCGAGTGGGGTATCGCCGCCCTCGCCGCGAAAGATGGCTCGGCGTTGCTCCAGCCAGTCCTTGAGTTTGGAGAGCCCGCCCACTTCGGTGAAGCGGGCGGTGTCGAACTCAAAGCTGAGTACATCATCACCACTTAGCAGGGCGTGTTTGGCCTTAATTACGGCGGGCATGTCGGAGGTATCAATGGTGCCGTCGTCGAAGATCGCCGTGTGCGCCAGGCGGCGCGCGTCACCTGCGGTAAGCCCACCCAGATTTTGTATCAGCAGGCGGAAACTTTCGTTATCGGTGACCACCGATTTATTGTGCTTGCGCCGCCACGCGTGCGCCGTCTCCTTCACGATCTTCTCCAGCTCGCCCTGGCTCGGCATGGTGAGCCGCGCCTCGGCGGCGAAATTCCTTAGCTCCGGTGGCAGTTCGACACGGTGGCTCAGCAGGATCAGCGTGGTGCCGTTCTTCTCATGGGCCAGTGCGATGTCCTTAATTAGCCGTACATGCAGTGCCTCATCCAGATAGGGGTGAAAGTCGCACAGCACATAGATCCCCGCCTCCTGCAGCTCGCGAATTGTCCACAGCACCTCCTCAGCAGAGGCCTTTTTGCTCGCTGCAGAGAGGTCGATGTCGAGTCGCTGCAGTCCGTCGGTAATGCTCCAGCGGTGCAGTGGGCGGTACTGCCTTATCGCCAGCGTGCTGAGCAGCTCGAGTAGCCGCGACTCCTCGTGACTCTCGACGATGATCAGCGGCAGGTGTGATTTGAGCAGCAGCTCCAGGTCGTGTCCCTCACTCATCGCTTAGGACTCCTTGAGATGCGACACCCACAACTTGGTAGCCCCGGCCACGGCGGCTGGCATCACCAGAAAATTAACCAGCGGGATCATGGTGGCGGCCAGGGTGGCACCGCCAAAGCCCAGCGACAGCAGCTTGTTCTGGCGCAGTTTGGCGCGCTGTTCGCCAAAGCGCATGTTGTTGTTGCCCATCGGGTAGTCGCCGTATTCCAGCACCAGCATCCAGGCACCGAACAGCGCCCACAGGAAGGGGGCGAGGGGGGCGAGGAAGAAGGAGAGGATCAGTACCGGGATCGCCAGCAGCGCCATGTAACCAAGTTTGCGCAGTTCATCGAAGATGGCCACCGGGGCGTCTTTGATTGCCTGCATAAAGCTGCTGCCGGGGGGCAGCGGCTGACCGGTAAGGTGTTTCTCCACCGCCTCGGCCAGCAGGCTATTAAAGGGAGAGGCGACAATATTGGCGAGGATGGAGAAGGTGTAGAAGACCACCATCAGGGCGCTTAGCGCAAACAGCACCCAGAAGAACCACTCCAGCCACATCAGCCACTCGGGCAGGTAGCTGAGCCATTCGTTCACCATGGTGCTGAACTGTGCAGCCAGTACATAGATAGAGCCGATAAACAGCAGCACATTGATCAGCAGTGGCATCGCCACAAAGCGGCGCAGCCCGGGGGTGTTGAGCAGGGCCAGACCCTGTAGTAATCCGGCGGCACCGATAAAGGGTTTTCCTAGCATGGTCAAATCCTTGTTGTATATTGTTTGCGTAAGGGCGTTTATACAGCAGATGCGCCCCGGCGTGCCAGTAAGGCCGCGCCATAGGCCGCCTCGGTGTGGCTGGCGGGTAACATCGGCACTCCCAGCAGTTGTGCGCGGATCGCGGTCCAGGCGCTATTGGCGGCACCACCGCCATTGCTGCGAATGGAGCTGGGGTAGGGGGCACCCTGCGCGGCCAGTTTGTCATAGCCTGCCTTCTCGATGCGGGCGATCCCCTCCAGCAGTCCCTGAAAGAATTGAAGATCACTCTCCGGTCTTGGAGTAAGGCGAGGCGCAAGTTGCGGGTCGCTAACAGGGAAACGCTCACCTGGTGAGGGGAGGGGAAGGTAGTCGAGGCCGGTTGGCTGTTCCGGTTTTAGTTGCGGAGTCATCGTTGCCATCTGCGCATCGCTAAAGAACTGCCGTAATACTGCACCACCGCAATTGGAGGCACCGCCCACCAGCCAGTGTTCGCCAAAAGGGTGGCTATAGATACCATACTCCGGGGCGAATACCGGCTGTTCAGCGATCACCTTGAGTACCAGCGTTGAGCCCAGTGCGCTGACCGCTTCGCCGGGTTGGCTGGCACCCGAGGCAATAAAGGCAGCGGTGGAGTCGGTCGTACCACTCACGATCAGCGTCTGCTGCTGCACTCTCCAACGTTGGACTAATGCCGGGGCGATGGTACCGAGGGCCTGGCCTGCCGGAATGACTTCGGGCAGCAGGCCGGTGGGTAGCTTGAGCTGTTTGATCCATTCAGGCCAGCAGCGGGTAATCGGGTCGTAACCGAGCTTGAGGGCGTTGTTGGCATCACAGATCCCGTGCCGGCCACTCAGTCTGGCACTGATCCAGTCGGCCTGGGTGTGAGCGCAGGCCGGTTTTTTTGTGCCGTGTGCCAGTAGCCACAACAATTTCGCCAGCCCGGAGCTGGAGCCATGGGCGGCGCTTTCTCGCGGTGCAATCTCTCTGATGCGTTGCGCCTGTTCCCGTGCGCGATGGTCGTTGTACATCAGCCCTGGTGTTAGAGGCATCGCGTCACTGTCTGCCAGCAGTACGGTGCCTGAGGTGGCATCGACGGCGATGGCGCGGATGGTTGCCGGGTCAAGGTGAGTAGTGAGTTCGTCCAGTACTCTCTGCACACCCTGCCACCATAGCTGGGGGGACTGCTCAATAGAAGAGCCCCTGATAACAGGCCCTGGCAGAGCTACTGCGGTTTCGGCCTTAACTTTGCCAGTTGTATCAATGGCAATGGCGCGCACCCCTGAGGTGCCAAGGTCAATACCGATAAAGGTCGTTTTTTCCACGTCGATTTTCTATGCTCTGTTCACTGTGGAATGAGGGAAAACCTATGATGCCGAAACTCACTACTGTTGTCGCCATTCTATTTATACTGACAGCCTGTAATCATATGCCGGTTCAAGATGAAAACTCACCACGCTCCCGGGTGGCTGTGGGTAGCCATGTTGTGCTGAATGAGCTATTGAGTATACCCGCAGGGCACGCGCGCGTGTTTCTACAGGACGGTCGGGTGGTGGCCAATAAAAGTCTCGAATACTACCAGCCCCACTGCAATATAGCGGTGCGCTCGGTGAGCACCGGCGATAGTTATATTGAGCCGGATATTTTTATCGTTACAGCGGTTATGGAAGATGAGGAAGAGGTGGTGCGCGGGGCACGGTGGCGGCAATACGCATCGCTGTTCAACAGTTCGGACAGCCTGGGTAGCGTCATGATCTCACGTTATGTGCGGCATACCCTGCACTCAACGAGTCAACCGGAGGTAATGCGCCTTACCTGCCATGGCGGTTTTGCTGAGCCGTGGCAGGTGGACACACCGAGTATTCGCGAGATTCGTCAGGCTCTGGGTGAGCTGGTCACCCTCAAGCTGCATCAGAGCATTTGACCTTTTCTAGGGAAGGCTCACCGGCTGCGGTGGGGTCCAGTCGGCGGCGCGGTGCTCGGCCACTACGGTGGTGTAGATGCCGCCGCGTACGTTGAATTTACCGGTAACGCGCATGAAGCGGGGGTTACAGGCAGCAACGAAGTCATCCAGCATGGTGTTGGTGACCTTCTCATGGAAGGCGCCTTCCTCGCGGTAGGACCACATGTACATCTTCAGCGCCTTGAGTTCGAGGCACTGCTTGTCCGCCACGTAGTCGATGTGGATGGTGGCAAAATCGGGCTGGCCGGTCTTGGGGCAGAGGCAGGTGAACTCGGGAATATCGATGCGGATGGTGTAGTCGCGCTCCGGCATCGGGTTGTCGAAAGTCTCAAGTTCCTTGGAGGGTTGGCTAGGCATAATAGTGTCTTTCATGGTAATTTTGTCGGCCCGGAATTGTAGCTGAAAAGGCGCGTGAGTCGTAGCCGTATGAGCGAATCATTCAGGGACAGCGGGATAGGCACAGGTTAGGGACTAACACCCTGTTTTTATTGAATAACTTCCCAGCCGATTGAATTTTGAAACAATATTAGTGAACGTCGTGACATGGCGGGCGCGATAAAAAAATGGTAATTAACAACCCTTATGCGACTGAGCAAGATTAAACTCGCCGGCTTCAAATCCTTTGTTGACCCGACCTCTATCGGTCTGCCGACCAATCTGACCGCCATCGTCGGCCCCAACGGCTGCGGTAAATCCAACACCATCGATGCGGTGCGCTGGGTCATGGGCGAAAGCTCCGCCAAGAACCTGCGCGGCGACTCGATGACCGATGTCATCTTCAACGGCTCCAATACGCGAAAGCCCATCGGTCAGGCCTCGATCGAGCTGGTGTTCGACAATACCGACGGCACCCTGGGGGGGCAGTACGCCGAATACAACGAGATCTCGATCAAGCGCACCGTGACCCGTGATGGTCAGTCGCTCTACCACCTTAACGGCACGCGCTGCCGCCGCCGCGATATTACTGACATCTTCCTCGGCACCGGCCTGGGGCCGCGTTCTTACGCCATCATTGAGCAGGGCACCATCTCGCGCCTGATCGAGGCCAAGCCCGAGGAGCTGCGCACCTTCCTCGAAGAGGCCGCCGGGATCTCCAAGTACAAGGAGCGGCGCCGCGAGACCGAGAACCGCATGCGTCACACCCGTGACAACCTGGATCGCCTTAACGACCTGCGTGAGGAGCTGGAGAAGCAGCTCAACCACCTGCAACGCCAGGCGGCCACCGCCGAGCGTTATAAATCCCTGAAATCTGAGGAACGCACCTTTAAGGGGCAGTTGCAGGCGCTGCGCTGGCGCTCGCTGGATGGCGACATGAAGGGGCAGGAGGGTCAGCTGCGCGAGGAGGAGACGGCGCTTGAGGCGCAGGTTGCCCAGCAGCGCGCCGCCGAGGCGGAGATCGAGGTGAAGCGCGAGGCCCACGTCGATGCCACCGAGGCCTTCAACCAGATCCAGAGCGAGTTCTACGGCATCGGTGCCGATATCGCCCGCATGGAGCAGACCATCCAGCACTCCCGCGAGCGTTTCCAGCAGCAGCGCCAGGATCTGGAGCAGCTGGAGCGCTCGTGGAACGAGGCGCAGGTACACATCGATAAGGACAGCTCGCGCATTCAGGAGCTCGATAGCACCTTGGCCGAGCTGGAGCCGCAGCACCAGCTGGCACAGGAGGCTGAAGAGCTCTCCGCCGCCACCCTGGCCGAGGCCGAGCAGCAGATGCAGGAGTGGCAGGCGAAGTGGGAGCACTTCAACCAGGAGGCCAACGAGCCGGCCCAGACCTCGCAGGTGGAGCGCGCCCGCATCCAGCATCTGGAGCAGCAGGAGGGGCAGCTACAGCAGCGCCTGAAGCGTCTCGAAGATGAACAGGGGATCCTCGTCGGTGGCAATCTTGACGAGGAGATCGAGTTGCTGAGCGAGAGCAGGGCCGAGGGCGAGATGAAGGCGGAGATGCTGGCCGAGCAGCTGGCCAGCGCCATCAGCCGCATTAACGAACAACGCGAACAGAACCATCAGGATAGCCGCAGCCTGGATGAGATCCGCGGCGAGCTACAGAGCAAGAAGGGTCGCCACGCCTCGCTGGAGGCACTGCAACAGGCGGCGCTGGGCAAGCGTCAGGGGGCAGTAAGCGAGTGGCTGGCCGGTCAGAACCTGGCCGAGGCGCAGCGCCTGGCCCAGGGCATCAAGGTGGCTGACGGCTGGGAGCGCGCCGTGGAGTGCGTGCTGGGCGACCACCTTGAGGCGGTCTGCATCGATGGCATGGACCCGCTGCTCGGCACCCTTGGCAGTCTGGAACACGGCTCGCTGACCCTGTTCGATACCTCGGCCAGTGGCGCGGCAACGGGCGGTGACAAGGGGGGGGCGCTGCTCTCCAAGGTCGATTCCAGCTGGTCACTGGGTGGCCTGCTGAGTGGCGTCTATGCCGCCGAGACGCTGGAGGAGGCACTTGCAATGCGCGCCTCGCTATTGGGCAATGAGTCGGTGATCACCCGCGATGGGCTGTGGCTGGGCGGCAGCTGGTTGCGCGTGGTGCGCGATGCCGATGAGCGCTCAGGCGTGCTGCACCGCGAGCAGGAGCTTAAGGAGCTGACTGAGACCATCGAGGCGCTGGACGAGCGCTCCGAGCAGCTGCAACAGAGTGTGGAGCAGGGGCGCTCGCAGCTGAAGCAACTCGAGGAGGAGCGCGAAGGGGCGCAGCGCGAGCTGAATGAGGCGAACCGCGCCCAGTCCGAGATTAAGTCACAGCTCAGCGCCAAACAGGCGCGGGCCGAGCAGATCGCCAGCCGCCGCGAGCGCCTGCAGAGCGATGCCGAGGAGCTGAAGCAGCAGATAGAGGCCAACGAGGCGCAGATCAAGGAGTCGCGCTCCACCCTGCACCTGGCACTGGAGCGGATGGAGGAGCTGGCGCTGCAACGCGAAGAGCTGATGCAGCGTCGCGACGAGCTGCGTGAGCGTCTTGACCAGTCCCGCGATCAGGCCCGCGGTGACCGCGAGGCGGCGCAGCAGCTGACCGTGCGCATTCAGACCATGCGTACCGAGCTCGATTCCACCCGTCAGGGTCTGGACCGTGCCGACCAGCAGCTCTCGCAGTTTGCCGAGCGCCGCGAGGAGCTGAAGCTGGCGCTGGTCGAGGGCGATGCGCCGATTGAAGAGAAGGCGCTGGAGCTGGAGGGGCTGCTGGAAAAACGGATGCAGGTCGAAGAGCGGCTGGCGGAGGCGCGCCGTCAGGTTGGCGACATCGACCACGCACTGCGCGAGCTGGAGCACAATCGTCACAAGGCCGAGCAGCAGTCACAGAATATTCGCAGTGGCCTGGAGCGGCTGCGTATGGGCTGGCAGGAGAGCAAGGTGCGCCGCCAGACCCTGCAGGAGCAGCTGGGCGAGGGCGGTTTTGATGTGGAGCAGGTGATCCACGAGCTGCCCGCTGAGGCGAATATTCAGGAGTGGGAGAAGCAGCTGGAGATGGTGAGTCAGCGCATCCAGCGCCTCGGCCCGATCAACCTTGCCGCCATCGAGGAGTATGAGCAGCAGTCGGAGCGCAAGAACTACCTTGATGCACAAAACGCCGACCTGATGGAGGCGATGGAGACGCTGGAAAATGCCATCCGTAAGATCGACCGTGAGACCCGCACCCGCTTCAAGGAGACCTTCGACAAGGTCAACTCGGGTCTGCAGGAGAAATTCCCGCGTTTGTTCGGTGGCGGCCACGCCTATCTGGAGCTGACCGGTGATGACCTGCTCGACACCGGTGTTACCGTAATGGCGCGCCCGCCGGGCAAGCGCAACTCCACCATCCACCTGCTCTCCGGTGGTGAGAAGGCGCTCACCGCGGTGGCGATGGTCTTCTCCATCTTCGAGCTGAACCCCTCGCCATTCTGTATGCTAGATGAGGTCGACGCGCCGCTGGATGAGGCCAATGTGGGCCGCTTCTGCAAGCTGGTTAAGGAGATGTCCGAGCAGGTGCAGTTCATCTTCATCACCCACAACAAGGCGACCATGGAGCTGGCGACTACGCTGGCTGGTGTCACCATGCACGAGCCGGGCGTCTCCCGTCTGGTGGCGGTCGACGTGGCCGAGGCAATGGACCTCGCGGGGGTCTAAAGTATTCTTATGGATAGCCTACGCATCATCCTTATCGTTGGCGGCATCGCACTGCTGCTGGGGATCTACCTGTGGGATCGCATTCGCTCGCGCAAACGTGACGAGTTGGGGCGCTGGCAGGATATTGAAATCGATGGTGCAGCGGGGCGTAGCGATCCGTTGCTCAGCAACGACAACCCCTTCGATGATGATTGGGAGGTAGTGCCGATACCGGCACACCGCGACGCGCAAGCTGATGACGACAATCTGGAAGGGCTCAAGGGGATCGTCGCCCTCAGTGATGAGGATATCGTAGGTGATATCGATAGCGGCCAGCCGCAGGAAGCGGTGATCATACTCAGCCTGATGGCCCGCGAGGGCAACACCTTCAACGGCATGCAGCTGCTCGACGCGATGGAGCTATGCGGCCTGACTCACGGCGAGATGGGGATCTTCCACTACACCGAGCTGGAGAGTGGTAAGCCGCTGTTCAGTATCGCCAATGTGCTGGAGCCTGGCAGCTTCGACCGCGAGCACATGGGCGACATCGAAACCCCCGGCCTTGCGATGTTTATGCAACTGCCCGCCCCCATCGACGGCGAGAAGGCCCTGCTCACCTTCGTGCAGCAGGCCAAGCGGCTGAAAGAACGACTCTCGGGCCATCTCACCGATGGTCAGCGTCGTGAACTGACCCGCGAAACCCTTGACGATCTGAAAACTACGGCACGCCGTTTTCGCGTGACCGCGGAATAAAAAATGACTTCAACACTCCCTGCCGAGGTGCAGGCACGCGCAGCTGAGCTGCGTGATCTGCTCGCCTATCATAACCACCGTTACTACGTGCTCGACGACCCGGAGATCCCGGACGTGGAGTACGACCGGCTGTTTCGTGAGTTGCAGGGGCTGGAACAGAAGCACCCTGAATTAGTCACTCCTGATTCGCCGACGCAGCGGGTAGGGGGGGCGGCACTGAGCGGCTTCGAGCAGGTGAGCCACGCGATCCCGATGCTCTCGCTCGGTAACGTCTTCTCCGATGAGGAGTTGGCCGATTTTGACCGCCGCGTGCGTCAGGGTTTAGAGCTTGACGAGGTGGAGTACTGCGCCGAGCCCAAGCTTGATGGTCTCGCCATCAGCATCCGTTACGAGAACGGCCGGCTGGTGCGTGCCGCCACCCGTGGCGATGGGGCTACCGGTGAGGATGTCACCCACAACGTGCGTACCATCGACAGTGTGCCGCTGAAATTGCTGGGTGATGATTATCCCGCGGTGCTGGAGGTGCGCGGCGAGGTCTATATGTCGAAGGCCGGATTTGAAAAGCTCAATGAAGCACAACGTAACAAAGGCGAAAAGAGCTTTGCCAACCCGCGCAACGCCGCTGCCGGTTCATTGCGCCAGCTCGACCCTAGGATCACCGCCACTCGACCGCTCACCATCTACTGCTACGGCATCGGTGTGGTGGAGGGGGCGGAACTGCCCGACACTCACTACGCGATAATTAACCGATTGAAGGATTGGGGGCTGCGCGTCTGTCCCGAGATCAGGGTGGTGAAGGGGGCCGAGGGGTGCGCCGCTTTTTATCACAACATCGGCACGCAGCGCGACAGCCTGCCCTACGATATCGATGGGGTGGTCTACAAGGTCAACAGCCTGGCGCAGCAACAGGAGCTGGGCTTTGTCTCTCGCGCCCCGCGCTGGGCCACCGCGCACAAGTTTCCGGCACAGGAGGAGCTGACCATTCTTAACGACGTGGAGTGGCAGGTCGGGCGCACCGGCGCACTGACCCCCGTGGCGCGGCTGGAGCCGGTACACGTCGCCGGTGTCATTGTCAGCAACGCCACCCTGCACAACCCCGACGAGATGACACGTAAGGATGTGCGCAAGGGCGATACCGTTATCGTGCGCCGCGCCGGGGATGTGATCCCAGAGGTCGCAGGCGTCGTGCTCGCCAAACGCCCTGAGGGTGCGGTGCCTTTTGTCACCCCAACACACTGCCCGGTCTGCGGCTCCGATGTGGAGCGCGACGAGGGCGAGTCGGTGCCGCGCTGTAGCGGCGGCCTCTACTGTTCGGCGCAACGCAAAAATGCAATCAAACACTTCGCCTCGCGCCGCGCCATGGATGTCGATGGACTGGGTGATAAACTGGTTGAACAGTTTGTCGATGAAAATCTCATCAATGATGTGGCTGATCTTTTTACCCTAAGCGCCGCGCAGATCGCGGGACTAGAACGCATGGGGGATAAGTCGGCAGAGAATCTTGTTGCCGCCTTAGATAAGGCCAAACAGACCACGCTGGAACGTTTCCTCTTCGCCCTCGGCATTCGCGAAGTCGGAGAGAGCACCGCCCGCACCCTCGCCAGACACTTCGGCAATCTTGAGGCGATCAAACAGGCCGCGGAGGCGCAGCTGATCGAGGTCGAAGATGTCGGCCCCATCGTCGCCCACCACATCCACACCTTTTTCCGTCAGCCGCACAACATCGAGGTGATCGAAAAGCTGCAACAGGCCGGGGTCAACTGGCCCGATGTTGAAGTGGCCGAAGTGGGTGAACAACCCCTCGCCGGTCAGACCTTCGTACTCACCGGCACGCTGTCGCAAATGGGGCGTAACGAGGCCAAGGAAAAACTGATCGCCCTCGGTGCCAAGGTCAGCGGCAGCGTTTCAAAAAAGACCAGCGTCGTGGTGGCCGGAGAGGCCGCCGGTTCCAAACTCACCAGGGCCGAAGAGCTGGGGGTAGAGGTGTGGGATGAGGAGAGGATGGTAGCGCTGTTAAATGAGTACCAGACATAACTATAAACGGCCTTGCGTCAGCAGCTTTGTCATGAATGATGCGTGCGATTTTTAATTGTTCAAAGCTCTCCATGCGACGATTACCATTACAGTAAGAAAATGGCCAAATGATTTTCAGATGAGTTTTGACTTCGCTGCTCTTACTATCAAAGTCATGCCGGCCTATGAATAATCACGGCCTGTCTCTGTAAAGCCCCCACTGGGAAGAAAGATGGTTTTCGTCTGTCATCTAGCCTTGATGTTCCTGCAGGCGCAATGGCTCCAGTTTCCAGATGTCGGCGTTATAGTCTGAGATCGTGCGGTCGGTGGAGAAGAAACCGCTGGCGGCGGTATTGAGGATGCTCATTCGGGTCCACTGCTGACGATTTTTATAAGCCGTAGCGACCTCTTGCTGAGCATTAATGTAGCTGCGGAAGTCGGCCAGCGTAAACCAGGGGTCATTCGGGTCCTTTAGCGAATTGATGATGTCATCGAAGATCCCCGGCTCGCACTGGTTGAAGTGGCTGAGCTCCAGCAGTCGCATCACCTCCTTAAGATCGGGGTCGTTATCGATGATGGACTGCGGGTCATAGTGGGGGCGAAGTTTCTGCAGCTCCTCCTCTTTGAGTCCAAACAGGAAGAAGTTCTCCTCACCAACGGCGTTAAGGATCTCGATGTTGGCACCATCATAGGTACCGATGGTCAGCGCACCATTCATCATGAACTTCATGTTGCCTGTACCGGAGGCCTCTTTTCCAGCGGTGGAGATCTGTTCAGAAAGATCGGTGGCCGGGGCGATGATCTCCATGCTGGAAACATCGTAGCCGGGCAGGAAGGCGACCTTAAGCTGATCGCCAATATCGCTATCATCATTGACGATGTCGGCCACGTTATTGATCAGCTTAATGATGTTTTTCGCCATCACATATCCGGGTGCAGCCTTACCGCCGATTAATATGCAACGATTGACATGGCCACTGATGTTACCCTTTTTGATCTGGCTGTAGAGGTGGATTACATGCAGCAGGTTGAGCAGTTGTCGCTTGTATTCATGGATCCGTTTCACCTGTACGTCATACAGGGCATCGACCGAAAAGTCGATGTTGCAACGCTGTTTTACCAGTTCTGCCAAGCGTTGCTTGTTTTGCCGTTTAGTCTCGAACCACAGCTGGTGAAATTCACTGTGTTCCGCCTCGGCCAGGGGTTTCAGTTTTGCTATATGGCTGAGGTCGGTGATCCAGTCGCCATTGATCGCAGTGCTGATGAGTTCGCTCATCGCAGGATTGGCATGGGCGATCCAGCGACGCGGTGTCACGCCGTTGGTCTTGTTGTTAAATTTCTCCGGCCACATTTCATAAAAATCATTAAACAGGTGCTGGGTCAGGAGTTTGGAGTGAAGCTCCGCCACGCCGTTGACCGAGAAGCTGCCGACGATGGCCAGGTAGGCCATGCGTACTGAGCGCTGGCCATCTTCGTTGATGATCGACATGCGACGCTGCCGCTGCTGATCCCCCGGCCACTTGAGCGAGACATCATGTAGAAAACGGGCATTGATCTGATAAATGATCTCCAGCAGACGTGGCAGCAGGCGTTCAAACAGCTCGACCGACCAGGTCTCCAGAGCCTCGGGCAGCAGGGTGTGGTTGGTATAGGCCATGGTATGGCGGCAGATCTCCCAGGCCGGTTCCCACTGCAGATGCTTTTCATCCAGCAAAATGCGCATCAGCTCGGCCACCGCGATGGAGGGGTGGGTGTCGTTCATTTGAAAGACATTCAGCTGCGCGAAGTTGCTGTAATCTTCGCCCTCAATGTGTTCCCACTGCTGGAAGATGTCCTGCAGGCTGGCAGAGGCGAGGAAGTACTGCTGACGCAGTCTCAGCTCCTTGCCATTCTCGCTGCTGTCGTTCGGGTAGAGCACCATGGTGATCTGTTCGGCATTGTTTTTTTCGGCGACCGCTTCGGTGTAACTCCCGGCGTTAAACTCATTCAGATTAAACTCATCGGTGGCGGTGGCCTTCCACAAGCGCAGGGTATTGACAGTGCCATTGGCGTAGCCTGTGATGGGGATGTCGTAGGGGATGGCCAATACCTGCTCGGTATCCTCCCAGCGAGTACGGGGAATGCCATCTTGATCCATATAATGGCTACAGCGTCCGCCAAAGTGGATACGTTGGGAAAATTCCTGACGCTCCAGTTCCCACGGGTTGCCATCACGCAACCAGTGGTCGGGGGCCTCTACCTGGCGGCCATTCTCGATGTGTTGATTGAACATCCCGTATTCATAGCGTATGCCGTAGCCCATTACGGGGAGTTGCAGGGTGGCGCAGCTCTCCATGAAGCAGGCGGCGAGTCTGCCCAGACCGCCGTTGCCCAGGCCGGCATCGGGCTCGGTTTGTAGAATGGTCTCCAGCTCCATGCAGTAGGCGTTCATCGCCTCCTCGGTTTGAGAACGAATCCCGAGGTTAAGCAGGTTGTTGCCCAGGGAGCGACCAATCAGAAATTCCAGAGAGAGGTAGTGGCCCCGTTTGATTCCGGACTCGCGATGTTCGCTCCAGGTGTTGCGCCACTGCGACATCAGCCGGTCTCTAATCGTCAGCGACAGGGCATCATAGAGAAATTCATTCTTGCAGCCGAGAAAGTGCCCCAGATGGTGTGTCAGGTAGCGGCGAAAAGAGCGCTGCAGCGACTCAGAGTCGGTAGGCAGATTTTCCATCTGCGGGAGGTTGAGAAGATCTGTGGAGCAGGTTGAGTCGATCAAGGTTTATCTTCCGTCAGGTAGTAGGAACAGTGGTAAGTGTAATCTCGCTATCCGCCGTTATCGCTGTCTTAGCTTATTGTAGAGCAGCTGATACTGTTGCGCACTTCTCTCCCAGCCAAAATCCTGTGCCATGGCGGAGCGTATCAGGGCGCGCCACTGCAGTGGCTTTTGGAAGAGCTTCAGAGCGCGCTCTATTGTGGCCTGCAGGGCTTTGGGGCTGGAGTGATTAAAGACAAATCCGGTGGCGGTTTTGTTCGCCAGGTTCTCCTCATTGGCATCGACAACCGTGTCGCGAAGTCCGCCCGTGCTGTAGACCACCGGGGGGGTGCCATAACGCAGGCTGTAGAGCTGATTCAGGCCGCATGGTTCAAAGCGTGAGGGCATCACAAAGAGGTCTGCCCCCGCTTCGATAAGGTGTGCCAGTTCCTCGTCATAACCGATGCGCACCATCACGCGTTTGGGGTAGGTGATGGCAAGCTGTTGCAGAACGCGCTGATGGTGTGGGTCGCCACTGCCGATGAGGACAAAATTGGCGGGACTCGTCTTTAGCAGTTTCGGGATCACGCTCACGATAAGGTCGATCCCTTTCTGTTCCACCAGGCGTCCGATAAAGCCGATCAACGGCGCCTTGAGCTGTGCCTCTGTGGCGCTGAGGCCAAACTCTTTGAGTAGCGCACTCTTGTTGGCCCTCTTTCCCGCCAGATACTTGTTCTTTAACGAATAATTTTGCGCCAGGGCACGGTCGCTCTGCGGGTTCCATATTTTTGAGTCGATACCGTTGAGGATACCACTTAGTTTCTTTTGCGCCGTCTGCAAGATGCCCTCAAAACCATAACCGAATTCGGGCGTCAGGATCTCCTCTGCATAGCTGGGACTGACGGTGGTGAGTTGACCTGCGTAGACGATACCCGCCTTGAGCATTGAGAAGTTGTGGTAATACTCCACCCCCTCGCTTGACCACCACTCTGCGGGGAGGCCGAGGCGCACAAAATCCTCGTGCGGGAAGATGCCCCGGTAGGCCAGATTATGGATGGTGAAGAGGCTGGGCGGTGCCTTGGGCATTTGACTGAGAAAGGCCGCGACCAGCCCGGTCTGCCAGTCGTTGCTGTGCACCACATCGGCCTGCCAGCCGATATCGATCTCGCCACTGGCGACTTGTGCCACGGCATGGGAGAAGAGGGCAAAGCGCTCCCCATTATCGTGCCAGTCGTAGCCGTCAGGTTGCTGATAGGGGTTACCGGGACGGTCAAACAGGGCCGCGCAGTCCACCAGTAGCAGGGGGGTAGGAAAGTGTTCGGTTTCGGCGGCAAGAATACGTACCGTATGGGTATGTCCGCCACTATGCAGGTCGGTCCAGCCGAGAATAGTGTGATGGCGACACTGCTCAAGGATCGTGCGGTAGGCGGGCAGGATGACGCGCACTTCGTTGCCCAGTTTCTGCAGGGCATTTGGCAGGCTGTGTGCGACATCGCCCAGCCCGCCGGTCTTGATCAGAGGATAGGCCTCACTGGCGGCAAACAAAATCTTCATCGATTACTTCTTTACTCGGGTTGTCTGTTGGAGGAACAGGGCACCTAGTGGCGGTAGCGTCAGTTCCAGGGAGTTTTCAAACCCCATCCAGGGGGTGGCGCTTGCCTCAATAATACCGCTGTTGCCCTGATTGGAACCACCGTAGTAGCTGGAGTCTGAATTGAACAGTTCGCTATAGGGGCCTCCCTCAGGCACACCGATACGGTAGCCCTCACGTGGCACGGGGGTGAAGTTAAACAGGCAGACCACAAAGCCATCGGGGCCGTTGCGCAGAAATGCCAGGATCGACTGTTCACTGTCGTGGCAGTCGACCCAGGAGAACCCCTCTTGTGCGAAGTCGTTGTAGTGCAGTGCCGGGTATTGGCGGTAGAGGCGGTTCAGATCGCTGAGCAGTCGCTGTACCCCCTGATGCGTGGGGATATCGCACAGCGGCCAGTCCAGTACCCCCTTCTCATTCCACTCATCCCACTGGCCAAACTCACTGCCCATGAACAGTAGCTTCTTTCCCGGGTGGGCGTATTGATAGCTATAGAGCAGGCGCAGGTTGGCAAATTTTTGCCAGTGATCGCCGGCCATTTTACTCAACATGCTCGACTTCAGGTGTACCACCTCGTCATGTGAGAAGGGGAGTACGAAGTTTTCAGTCCAGGCATAGAGCTGGCTGAAGGTCAGTTTGTCGTGCTGATACTTGCGATAGATCGCATCGGCGCTCATGTAGTCGAGGGTGTCGTGCATCCAGCCCATGTTCCACTTCATCGAAAAACCGAGTCCACCCATATAGGTGGGGCGTGAGACCATCGGCCAGGAGGTCGACTCCTCGGCGATGGTGACCACGCCAGGGTAGTCCTGATGCACCCGCTCATTTACCTCCTGCAAAAAGGCGATCGCCTCCAGGTGTTCACGCCCGCCAAATGCATTAGGTGTCCATTCGCCATCCTCGCGTGAATAGTCGAGATAGATCATCGAGGCGACGGCATCGACGCGCAGGCCATCGATGTGGAACTCCTCGATCCAGTAAAGGGCGTTGGAGATGAGGAAGTTACGCACCTCATTACGCCCATAATCGAAGATCAGGGTGCCCCAGTCGCGATGTTCGCCCCGCAGTGGGTCGGCATGTTCGTACAGCGCCTCACCGTTAAAACGTGCCAGCGCAAAGGCATCCTTGGGGAAGTGGGCCGGTACCCAGTCGAGCAGCACGCCAATGCCGTGTTGATGGCAGAGATCGACCAGATAGCGCAAATCGTCCGCGGTGCCAAAGCGGGAGGAGGGGGCGTAGTAGCCGGAGACCTGGTAGCCCCAGGACTCATCCAGCGGGTGTTCCATGACCGGCATCAGTTCGATATGGGTATAGCCCAGCTGCTGCACATAGGGGACGAGTTTTTCTGCCAGGGCGCGGAAATTGAGAAAGCCCCCGGATTGACTGTGATGCCATGAGCCCGCGTGCATCTCGTAGATACTGATGGGGGCTGTTTGCCAGTCCCACTGCGCACGTTGCGCAAGCCACTGCTTATCGTTCCAGGGATAGCTATTGGGGCGGGTGATGAGGGTGGTGGTCTCGGGACGCAGAGACATCTGCTGGGCGTAGGGGTCGGCCTTGTGCAGGATATCTCCCGAGGCACTGCGCAGTTCATATTTATAGGCATCGCCAGCCTGTAGTCCCGGGATGAAGAGTTCCCAGACGCCACTGTGACCACGGTTGCGCATCGGGTGGCGCAGGCCGTTCCAGCCGTTGAAATCACCGACTATGCTGACCCGCTGCACCGCTGGCGCCCAGACGGCAAACTGACAGCCCTCAATCCCATCGATGCACTTCAGGTGCGCCCCCAGAAACTGCCAGGCGTGCCGGTGTTTACCTTCGCCAAAATAGTGGAGGTCCTGCTCGCCCAGCTGCGCCGCGAAACTGTAGGGGGAGACAAGCTGATGAACTGACCCGTCGCGTTTCTCCTGCCAACGCAGTTGATAGTGCTGTGGCAGGAGTGTGGCTTGGTCATGGTCAAGGACGAGTTCGAACAGATCCGATCCTGGAGTGCGAGACATGATGCCGAAGTCGACCACCTCCACCCACTCGGCAGAGGGCATGAAGGCGCGAATCACCTGACCGTCGCTTAGCGGGTGCGGACCAAGATAATTGAAGGGGTCGTGGTGGGTCCCCTGTTGCAGTCGTTGTAGTGATTCATTCATGGCGCTGTGGCTATTTATCATCTTGATGAGCTGGATCCTCGCCCCAGGCGATGGTCACCCGTCTGGACTCTTTAATCATACGTGAAATTGCGGTTGTGAGGTGTGCCTGCTCCAGTTGCTGCCACTGAAAAGTCCACTGCCAGCAGCCCTCCTGTTCGCCCGGCGTGTTCATTCTTGCCTCGCTTCCCAGTGCCAGAAAGTCCTGTAGCGGAATGATGGAGAGGGCGGCCTGACTCTGCATCACCGCAGCCAGAATGGCGTCAAGCACCGCGTTCTCATCGCTGGGGAGGATACCGAGACTCTCCTGGACATAGTGCTGGGTATCGGCGTCCAGTGAGCGATACCATCCCAGCGTGGTGTCATTGTCGTGGGTTCCGCTATAGGCCACGCAATTGGCCTTGATGTTTTTCGGTTTGTGCGGGTTATCCTCAAAGGCATCAAAGGCGAACTGCAGCACCGACATACCGGGCAGCTGGAAGTCGTTTTTCAGTGCCGTGACCTCGGGGGTGATCATCCCCAGATCCTCGGCCACCAGTAGCGGTGCGTCGAGCTCCTCTTGCAGGACGGTTAACAGTGCCCGGCCCGGTGTCTTTTTCCATTTCCCCTTAATGGCGGTATCACTGCCTGCATCGATCTCCCACACCGCCTCCAGCCCCCGGAAGTGATCGATACGTACTAGGTCAAACCATTCAAACTGATAGCGCATCCGCGCCAGCCACCAGCTAAAGCCATCGGCGGCCATCTTCTCCCAGTCGTAGTGCGGTGAGCCCCAGCGCTGACCGGTTTCAGAGAAGTAGTCGGGGGGCACACCGGTGACCACCGTGGGCATGCCCTCGTTATCGAGCTGATAGTGCTGCTGATCCGCCCAGACATCGGCGCTGTCGTGGGCAACGAAGATGGAGATGTCACCAAAGAAGTGGATCCCCCTCTCGTGCGCATAGTGACGTATCGATTGCCAGGCATCATAGAGTTGATACTGCTGCCACTGGATTGCTACAAGTTGTTTTTGTTGTACGCGCTGTACCGCCTCCAGAGCCTGGCGATCACGTCCCTTATAACGCGTTGGCCACTGATACCAGGGTTTCTGGTCAAAGTCGTTTTTTAAGACCAAATAGAGGGCGTAATTGTCCAGCCAGTGCGATTGTTGGAGACAGAATTGCTGAAAATTGACCTCGTGCTCATCGACTTCGGGATAGCTGGCAAGTAGCGTAGGGTTGATCGCGAAGGCGGAGGCCGACTGGTAGGGAGAGAGTCCGTTCTGTGGCACGGAGAGCGGCAGGACCTGCCATACCGAGAGGCCGCATTGTGCCATGAAGTCGAGCCAGCGGTAGGCATCATTCAGGGTATGCGATGGGAGTGAGGTCGGGTGCAACAGCACTCCGGCATGTCGCTGCTGGAAGTTGAACGCTTGCATCGTCAGGCAACTCAGGAACTGCGGCGCATGGTGCCGGCATTTTCCATTCCGGCACCGCCATGGGATATCGGCACTTCAAGGGTGTTTGGGGCAGCACGGCCAAGCAGTTGGTAGAGCTGTGTGAGTTGCAGGCGAAACAGTTGATCAAAATCGCGCACGCTGTCGGCGGCATTATCGTCACCAAACCACCAGAACCAGTCGGAGCCCTCACAGATCGCCATCAGTCGTTCGGCCTGTTCGCGACTCCTGGCATCCAGTGAGTCGCCAGCCATCACCTCATCAAAGACTCTTTTTGATTCAACCAGCAGGTCCCAGGCGCGGTTTTTGTCGGCGTTACCGATCCAGGTGGAGAAGGTGCCGTACACCCAGCTTCCCGCGACCAGAGAGTCGAACTTGCCGTGCTCCATCTGCTGATCGATTTCACCGAAGGTTTTGACCCTGATGGTCCTACTTTCGCTCAGTGCGCGGTAGAGACCGTCGAGAAAGAAATGGCCGTTGTCCGGGTAGTACTCCCAGGCGTTCTCACCATCGAGAATGATCGAAACGACATGTTTGTCGGCCTCATCGCCGAGTGAGGTGGCAATGTTTTCGATATGGTGAATCAGGTCGGCCACCGCATCGTCGGCGTGCCAGTCGCTGTACTCAAAGCCGATGAGGTCGGAGAGACCATCGTCGCGGAAGAAGAGGCGGATCTTCTGATCCTTTAACAGGTAGGGTTTGAACAGGGGACGCGGTTCAAGTTGTGCATGGACGTGCTCGTCCCCCTGGCGTTCAACCTGCGCACGATGACTGTTGTTCCAGACCGCCTCGCCGGAGGCGCTCCACTGGATATCCATGCTCTCAAGCAGGGCGATGGCCTCATCGCTAACCCCGCCCTCGGAGAGCCACACCCCCTGTGGATTGCGGCCAAAGTAGTGCTGGAAGACCTCGATTCCACGCTGCATATGCCAGCGTGAACGCTCATCACCACCGGGATAGCCGGTGTGGCTCGGGGCCGGTGCCTCGGGCTGGGCCTGGTGCATGGCTTCAAAGTCGAGCAGTAACGGAACGATAGGGTGACCGTAGGGGGTCATCGACAGTTCAACCTGCCCACGGTCAGCCAGGGCCCGGTAACGGGGGATCAGACCGCTCAACACCTCGAAGATGACCCCAAGCAGCAGGCGTCGATCCGCTTCGCTGTAGAAGCCTTTCTTCTCCTTCAGTTCCTGAATGTGGGGGTTGTGCTTGAGTGAGTTACCCATCCAGGCCAGGTGGTACCAGATCAACAGGTCGATGAAGTACTGCGGGTCCAGATAGTCGAGATAGAGGGCGTCAACGGATTGTGACCGTCTCTCGGGGAATTTATCTGCCAGGCGGTTAAGATCCCTGAATTGGGGATGGGGTTCGATCATGCGCGGGGCGTGGGCACGCCGACAGTTTGCGATGAGTGAACGTCGGCCTTCGCGATCGGAAGGGATAGGGATTGTCCCTGCAAGATAGTTGAGCAAAGGGTCATGCATCGCACTACCGTAGGCGAGATAGTCTTTGAGTTGCACGGCGTAATCGTCCAGCTGCTCCAGCAATACCGGGGCGAAGTTGACGACCGTCTTCATCGCCGGGTGGGCCTCCAGGTGGGCCGCCATGTCAGCGTAATCCTTGATGCCGTGCAGGTACACCCAGGGAAGTTGATAGTCACCGTCAAGCCCCTGCCGGTAGTAGGGCTGATGCATGTGCCAGCAGAGAACCAGATTTATCGGTTTGTTCACTTCTCTTGTCTCTTGTAGCGGGGACGGTAGATCTCCTGTCCCAACATCTCGGGGGTGACCAGCACGATACCCTTTTCCGTTATATGGAAGCGTCTTGCATCCTCCACCGGGTCTTCGCCAATCACGGTGTTGTCGGGGATGGTCGCCCCCTTGTCGATCACCGCGCGGGTGATACGACAGTTCTTGCCGATCACCACCTTGGGCAGGATCACGCTGTCCTTGATCAGGCTGTGATTCTCCACTGTTGAGGAGAAGAAGATAACAGAGCGCTTGACCCGGGCCCCCGAGATGACGCATCCACCGGCAACCAGCGAGTCGATCGCCTCGCCACGCAGGTTCTCATCATCGAGAATGAATTTGGCGGGGGGTTGTTGCGGCTGATAGGTCCAGATGGGCCAATCCTGATCATAGAGATTGAGTTCCGGCTCTACCGCACAGAGCTCCATATTGGCACTCCAGTAGGAGTCGACGGTGCCGACATCGCGCCAGTAGGCGGCTTCACCATTTTCATCCAGGAAGGGGTAGGCCATGGCCTGGGAGTGTTTGATGGCGGCGGGGATAATGTCCTTGCCAAAATCGTGGGAGGAGAACTCGTCTTCGGCATCTTCAATGAGTGCGTTGTAGAGGAAGCTGGTCGAGAAGACGTAGATCCCCATGGAGGCAAGGGCGACGTCCGGGTGGCCGGGTACCGCTTCGGGGTTTTCGGGTTTCTCGGTGAAGCGGGTAATACGAAATTCACTGTCGATAGACATGACGCCAAACCCCTTGGCCTCTTCACGAGGTACCTCGATACAGCCGACGGTCACATCGGCCCCTGAGGTGACATGGGCCATCAGCATCTTGGAGTAGTCCATGGTGTAGATGTGATCGCCACCGAGTACGATGACATGCTCGGGGCGGTGTCGGTGCATGATATCGATATTCTGAAACAGGGCATCGGCGGTACCTTTGTACCAGACCTTCTCATCGGTGCGTTGCTGGGCGGGCAGTAGTTCCACAAACTCGCCTATTTCCGCCCGCATGAAGCCCCAGGCACGCTGCAGGTGGCGTATAAGAGAGTGCGACTTGTACTGGGTCAGTACGCCGATGCGGCGCAAACCGGAGTTGACGCTGTTGGAGAGGGCGAAGTCGATAATACGGTATTTTCCACCAAAGGGCACGGAGGGTTTGGCGCGCCATTTGGTCAACCCCTTGAGGCGCGACCCTTCCCCCCCGGCCAGAATCAGCACCAGTGTTTCACGGGCGTATTCCGTGGCAATTTTGGGTTCCATGTAATACTTATAGCGTTTTCCCTGCTTCGCCGAATCGTCACTGCTCATGCATTGAACTCCCCACTTATCCCATTGGATGATAGATGATTATTCTGCCCACACAGGGACAGACGAAAAACATTTAATGGCTCAGCGAGTCAGCAAGTCTTACTGAATGCCACTGCAAATATTCAAGGGGACAGAGCCCCGTGTCTCTGTCCTCCGCCACTCCCGATTATCCATCTCTGGGCGATAGGGCTGTTAGGTGGTCATAAGGTGATAGAGTAGTGTTCTGGCAGCAAATAGAAAGCATAATTTTCTGATAAATCAACTATTTTTTCATTTACTGTCGGCATATCGAATATTGTATCGTTGTTTCCCTCATTACAGTCTAGAGTATGACAGCAAATCAGAGAGGATGGTGTGATGAAAATTGGAATGATCGGACTCGGTCGGATGGGAAAGAACATGGTCAGGCGACTGCTCAGGGATGGCCATGAGTGTGTGGTGAGCAATAGAAGTCAGCCCGCGGTGGATGAGATGGTGGAGGAGGGGGGGACCGGTTCTCGGGATCTGGAGCACTTTCTCTCTCAGCTGGAGGCCCCCCGGGTGATCTGGATGATGGTCCCGGCCGCCACGGTTGATAGCCTGATAGAACAGATCGCCCCCCGGTTACAGCCCGGTGATATCCTGATCGACGGGGGCAATTCCTATTATAAGGATGATATCGCCCGTGGCCAGCGGCTGGCCGAGAAGGGGATTCACTACCTCGATGTGGGCACCAGCGGTGGAGTCTGGGGGCTGGAGCGTGGCTACTGCCTGATGATTGGGGGGGATAAATCACCGGTCGACTATCTTAAGCCCATCTTTGCCACTTTGGCCCCGGGAATCGGCACCATTGAGCGTACGCGTAATCGCGAAGGGCAGCCCACTGCGGCAGAGCAGGGGTATCTCCACTGTGGTCCGAACGGGGCCGGGCACTTTGTGAAAATGGTGCATAACGGTATCGAATATGGCCTGATGGCCGCCTATGCCGAGGGCTTCAATCTGCTACGTCATGCGGGGGTGGGTAAGCATTCTCAGGAGGTGAGCGCCGAGGCCTCGCCGCTGCGTGAACCCGATACCCTGGCGTATGATATTGATGTGGCGGCGGTGAGTGAACTCTGGCGACGCGGTAGTGTGGTCTCCTCCTGGTTGCTCGACCTGACGGCCAATACCTTGAACGATGACGCCGAGCTGGGCCAATTTTCCGGTCATGTCTCCGATTCGGGCGAGGGGCGTTGGACCGCCATTGCCGCGGTCGAGTCAGGAACCCCCGCCCCGGTATTAACCGCCGCCCTGTTCAGCCGCTTCAGCTCCCGGGGTGAGGGGGATTACGGCGATCGACTGCTCTCTGCCATGCGCTATGAGTTTGGCGGTCATCACGAAACCAAGTAACCGCAGGATTATTAATGAACGAGAAAAAGGCCATCGTTACCCCCGCGGCGATCTTCGTGATCTTTGGTGCCGGAGGCGATCTGACCAAACGCAAGCTCCTTCCCGCACTATGCAATCTGAAAAAACAGGGGGTGTTGCCCGAGAGCTTCGCCGTGGTTGGGGTAACGCACCGAGGCGGCGAACATCAGGAGTATCGTGATTACCTCAAGCAGGAGCTCTCAGAGATCATGGGGGATCAGTTTAAAGAGGAGACCTGGTCCGCCTTTCAGAGTGCCATCTATACCACGGCGGTAGAGTTTACCGAACGCGATTCATTTGAACATCTTAACCAACAGCTGGAAGAGATTGCTCAACGCCATGGTATAGAGGGCAATTATCTATTTTACCTGGCGACACCGCCCCGCTTCTTTGCGGAGATCACCGCTCATCTACGGGCCACCGGTTTATCGAACGAGACGGGGGCGGGCTGGCGGCGGGTGATCATCGAAAAGCCTTTCGGTCATGATACCCAGTCTGCCAAAGAGCTCAATCAGCACCTGCATGAGAACCTTGAAGAGCATCAGATCTATCGTATTGATCACTATCTGGGAAAGGAGACGGTGCAGAATATTCTCGCCTACCGTTTCACCAATAGTACAGTGGAGCCGATTTGGAATAATCACTATATCGACCACATTCAGATCACCGTTGCCGAATCGGTGGGGGTAGAGAACCGCGCTGGTTATTATGAGCAGAGCGGGGCTCTTAGGGACATGATCCCCAACCATCTGCTGGCACTACTCTCGATTGTCGCGATGGAACCCCCTAACTCACTCGATGCCAACGCGGTGCGTGACGAGCAGAGTAAGATACTGCGGGCGATCCGTCCTTTTACCCCTGAAGATGTGTTGCGTAACACCGTCCGTGGTCAGTATGGAGAGGGAACAATTCGTGGCAAGCCGGTCGCGGGCTATCGACAGGAGAAAGGGGTTGCCGCCAACTCAAAGACCGAGACCTATGTGGCCCTCAAGGTACTTATCGATTCCTGGCGTTGGGTCGGGGTGCCATTCTATATCCGGACCGGAAAGCGGATGCCGGGGCGCTATACCGAGGTGGCGGTCTATTTTAAACACGCCCCCAACGCCCTGTTTCGTGACTCCTCTTTTGGCCACCACCAGTTGCCCTCCAATATGCTGGTACTGCGTCTGCAACCCAACGAGGGGATCGATATGGTCTTTAATGCCAAGCAGCCGGGACAGGGGATGACTCTGGGCACGGTAACGATGGCCTTCCACTACAAGGACTACTTTGGCACTGCCCCCACCACCGGCTATGAGACCCTGCTCTACGACGCACTGCAGGGCGATGCCACGCTATTTAAGCGTGCCGACAATATAGAGCTCGGCTGGGAGATTGTTGAACCGATCCTCGATGTCTGGGGCGCCCTGCCTGCACGCGATTTTCCCAACTATGCTGCAGGCAGCTGGGGGCCCAAAGAGGGCGACGAGCTTTTAACACGAGATGGTTATCAGTGGAAAGACTGCGGGATCAACTGCAGCACATGACGATACAAGCTCAACTTGGTGAACGCTTCCGCTACCACGTCTACCCGGATGCCGTGACCGTTGCCGACGCGCTCGCGCAGCAGATCCTGCGCCACTCGCAGGAAGCCATCAAGGCACGTGGTGTATTCAAAATCGTTCTGGCCGGGGGGACTACTCCTCAAGCCAGCTATCGACTGCTGGCCAGTGCCAAAACGGACTGGAACCGCTGGCATGTATTTTTCGGTGATGAACGTTGTCTTCCGGCCGATCATCCCGAACGCAACAGCACTATGGCTGCCGAGGCCTGGTTGAATCACTGTGCGATACCGCATAGGCAGATCCATGTGATCGAAGCGGAACTGGGGGCGGAGGAGGGGGCCGCCCGTTATCGGCAGCAAATTCAGGGAGTTCCCCCCTTTGACTTGGTGCTATTGGGGATGGGAGAGGATGGTCATACCGCCAGCCTGTTCCCCGGACATCAACACGATGCCGATGAGTTTGTCCACGCCATTCACCAGGCACCCAAGCCCCCCTCTGATCGCATCAGCCTGAGTCAGGCTGTACTCTGTCATACTCAGGCACTTATCGTCGTTATCACTGGTGCAGGAAAGCATCAGGCGCTTAAGCGCTGGCTGGCTGGTGAATCGTTACCGATAGCAAGCATGGAGCCTGTTTGCGGGATCGACATGCTATTGGATGAGGCCGCGATAAGCGGGTAGTGGCGAGCCTAACCAGGTGAGATTCACAAGCCGTACGGGATGATGACTGAAAAAAATTGAATATCGACTAAGAATCGGGCCTCTACAACAGATTAAGACATTTTCTGGTATCAGGTTTTTACGCTGATGTTTTTACAGCGTGAGGGTTCAAGCTGTCGCTGAACATTCAGTGAAAAATAGACACATTTCATTCATGTCAGCCCCTTTCTTTCGACTAATATGCTGCCATCGAGAAAGCCACTTTTATCCACAATGAGTGGGCGGTACAATTGCATATCTACTAAGGTGTCTCATTGCGTACAAGTATTGAGGAAGAGGGAGAGGAGAAATTATGCACAGTGAGGCAGGGAGCCCTATAATAAACGTCCTTCTTATCCTTGTGATGCTATTTGTTTCCCAGGGGTGCAGAACACCTCTTCGTGTCGGTCTGGGCTCGACGGCACCGGCCGCCGCTGAGATTGCCGCATTGAGTTCTCCCTCCTACCTTCAATCAGGATGCTTCCTTGTTTAAGCACACTTTGCCGCTACGCTATCTGATACCGGCACTGTTACTCCTCTTCTCCATGATGACACTCGTCGCCGGTTTTATCTCTGGACGTACCGAGATGACAGAGACGGTACGCAGTCAGGTGGAGAAATATTTTGTGCAGCAGCTACACCTTAGTCAGCATATTCTCGAGCAGATGTTGCACAGCGATAACTACGGTGTAATAAAACCCTATATCTCTGCCTTTGGCATGGTACGTAGTAATCGTCTGGCCGTACTGGTCGGTGATGACGGGCTGGTCGTGGCATCGACCCAGCTTAAGTTGATCGGTCAGCCGTGGCAGTCCCTGGGGGATGCCACGGACCAGGGTTTTCTCCATTCAATAAAAGAGGGAACCGAGAAACAGATAAGCCATCTGGATGAACAGCACTTAATACTGGGTTATATCAAAGTCTGTGGTAACGAAGGTGTGGTTGGCGTGCGCCGTCAGCACTGCGGCTTTTTCTATCATGCCAAGGACAGCAGTTCGGCACTGCAGGCAGCGGAATATTCGGCAATGCGACAGGCCTCTTTTACCGGTATCGGTGGTCTGTTAGCAACCATTGTCCTTGCCGTAATACTCTATCGATTGGTGACCCGTCGCAGTGAGTACATGATCGATATTACTCAACGATTCAGTAATGGTGATATCAATGCGCGCACCGAGATGCGGGGGGCGGACGAGTTGGCCTGTGTCGGTGAAGCTATCGACTCCATGTTTGAGCGCATCAATAGTGACCAGCAACAGTTACGTGAAAGTCAGAGCAGCCTGAGTCGGGCGCAGACCATTGCCCACCTGGGGAACTGGGAGTGGGACATTGAGGCCGGGGAACTTAATTGGTCGGACGAAATTTACCGTATTTTTGGGTGGGAACCGCAGAGTTTTGAGCCCGACTACGAACACTTTATGAGTGTTATTCATCCGGATGACCGAGAGAAGGTACAGGATGCCGTGGCCAAGGCTGTAGGCGATGAGGATGCCGAGTATCGTGTTGACCATCGTGTGGTGCTTGATGATAGAACGATACGCTACATACAGGAGAACGGTCAGGTTACGCGCAATGCTGAGGGAAAAGCGATAGCCATGATCGGTACGTTTCTTGATATTACGGAACGGGTAAAAACCGAAGAGGAGCTGGAACTCTTTCAAATGATGATTGAGAAAAGTGCTGACCCTGTTTTCCTTATCGATAACGATGATAATTTTCGTATGGCTTACGTTAATGAAGCAGCGGTTCAGCACTTTGGTGTGCCCCGTGAGGAGATTTTGCGCTGGCGGATCCCCGATTGGGATCCTAACTTTACTTACGATGATTTACCTGCCCATCAGACAAATATGATGGAAAACCCTGGCATGAGTGTAGAAACGCAGCACATGGTGGCGGGGGGCGGTCTGGTACCGGTAGAGGTTACAATAAATCCCATACGTTACCGGGGAAGAAACTGTCACTTCGGATACATCAATAACATTAGTGAGCGTAAGGAAGTAGAGCGTAGCTTAAAGATGGCCAAGGAGCAGGCGGAAGAGGCGACCCGTACCAAGTCGGAGTTTCTGGCTAATATGAGCCATGAGATTCGCACGCCGATGAATGCAATTATTAATCTGGCCTACCTGGCAAAAGACGAGGAGCAGATACCCAAGCGCGTACAGAACTATCTTCATAAAATTGAGTCGTCGGCCAGTCACCTGCTTGGCATTATTAATGATATTTTGGACTTTTCAAAGATTGAAGCAGGAAGACTGGTCATTGAACGTGCGCCTTTCTCCTTATATCAGATACTTGACTCTCTCTCTGCGGTAATCGGATATCGTGTGGTCGAAAAAAATCTTGAAGTACTATTCCGCATCGAACCACAGGTGCCCAACTATCTTTATGGTGATCCACTTAGAATCACCCAAATCCTGACCAACCTGTTAAGCAATGCCATTAAGTTTACCGCTGAGGGGGAGGTGGTGGTGTTGGTGACAGTCACAACACAAAGTGATGAGTGGGTGCAACTCAGTTTTGTCATCAGCGACACCGGGCACGGCATGGATATAGAGGAACAGTCTCGTCTGTTTCAGGCCTTTAGTCAGGCGGACAGTTCTATTTCCAGAAGATTTGGCGGCACCGGTCTAGGGCTGGTTATCACCCAGAGATTGGTAACCATGATGGGTGGGACGATTCATGTGGAGAGCCAAAAGGGGGTGGGTAGTCAGTTCACTGTTGCGTTAACGCTAGAGAAAAATAAGCAACAGGACAAGCAGCTGCAGCATGAAGATTACCCGGATCTAACAAAGATACGGGTGCTGGTTGCTGATGATAATGAAACAGCGCGTCAGATTTTTCGTGAGAATCTGGCCGCTATAGGTGTCGAAAGAGAGGTTGTTTCCAGTGCCGAAGAACTGCTGGAGATACTGCGGAATTCTAAAAAACAGTTGCCTTACGATGTCGTAATTATTGACTGGAAAATGCCCGGTATTGATGGGGTCGAGGCGGCGCGCATTATCCGCAAGGAGATGAAGCTGGTTACTCAACCTCATATTTTATTGTGTACGGCCTATGGTGTCGATGATGCAATAAGTATCGCTGATGAAGGGATTGTTGACGGTGCTCTGAGTAAGCCATTCAGCCCCTCATCGCTGCTCGATAGCATCGTCAACATGATGGGGTATGCTGCACTGCCCCGGCATCGAACAGGCCGTGTTCTTACAGATGAGTTGTCGGCGGATCTGAGGCTAAGGAGTGGTGCGCACATCCTCGTGGTAGAGGATAATGAAATCAATCAGGAGATCGCCAGGCAGCTGCTGTTAAAAGTTGGTATGCAAGTCACCATAGCAGGGCTTGCAAGTGAAGCCTTCAAAGCACTTGAGGAGCAGAGTTTCGATCTCATTTTAATGGATATACAGATGCCGGACATGGACGGACTCGAAGCGACACGTCATATCCGACGCATTGAGCGTTTTAACAAGCTTCCTGTTGTGGCAATGACGGCACATGCATTGGAGCGTGACCGCCAGTTGAGTTTGGCCGCTGGAATGAATGACCACCTAACCAAGCCGATTAATCCACGTGAGTTTTATCAGACAATTGTTAAATGGATAGCACCGATTGTTGAGCCGGATATGCTTGATGAGACGGTGGGTGGTGATGCGGTAGAAATTATTGAGCATCGGGTTTCAACCCGGCCACTTCCTGGTATCAATGTTGAACTTGGCTTGAGTAAGTTAAATGGAAATCATGAGCTCTATCACGAGTTATTGCTGAAGTTCAGACAACGCAACCTTGATGTTGCAACGCTGATCCGCTCACTTCTTGCCGAGAATAAGTATGACCAGGCAAGAGAGCATGTTCATGCCGTTAAGGGTGTCGCGGGAAATCTTGGCATCGAGACCTTGTTTGACCGCGCCCGGGGGCTTGAGATGGCAATTGTGGAGCGTGACTCTACGCTAGAGCTCAATACGTTGTTAGAGGAGTTTTCTAATGAACATCGGTTTGTTATGCAGGGGCTGGAGCAACTGCTGAATGATTCTGCGGTGGCGGAGCAGGGAATTCGTCAGATAGACAAAAGGGGGGTAAGCCACCTGTTGCAGGCGTTGGCCGAGAACCTTGAACATGACCTGGCGCGTTCAATGGACATCGTCTCGGAGTTAAAGGCTTATATGATTTACACGGCTTTGAGTGATGAGTACCTAACGCTTGAACAGTCGCTGTCTGACTTTAATATCGAGGCCGTAAAAGCAACTATCATGCTGATTAAACAGAAGATGATGGAGGGTCAGCAATAATGCAGGATGACAGGAAAGCCGAGCAAAAGAAAAAGAGGGTTCTCCTGGTTGATGATTCACCGGAAAATATTCGAGTGCTGCTCGAGGTGTTGAAGGACGACTACCAGATAGTTGCCGCCAAGGATGGTAAAAAGGCGCTGGAGATGGCGGCGCAGACACCACACCCCGATCTTATCCTGCTCGATGTATTGATGCCGGAGATGGATGGCTATGAGACCTGCCTGCAACTCAAACAGAATAGAGCGACGCGGGATATTCCGGTGATATTTGTTACCGCACTGGCTGAGGATGTGAGTGAGGAGAGGGGCTTTAATGTCGGCGCGGTCGATTATATTACCAAGCCGATCAGTCCGGCTATCGTTCGTGCGCGTGTACGCACTCAGCTGGCACTTAAAGAGGCGCAGTGTAAGCTTGAAGAACAGAACAAGTCACTGAGCGAGGCCTCACTGCTGCGAGAAGATGTAGAGCGCATCATGCAGCACGACCTAAAAGGACCACTCACTACCATTATTGGAATGCCCACACTGCTGCTGAAAAAAGAGAATATCACGCCACAACAGAAGGAGACGCTTAGCCTGATAAAAGAGGCGGGTTACCTGATGTTGAATATGATCAACCGCTCACTTGACCTTTATAAAATGGAGACGGACAGTTATCAGTACAAACCGCAGCCTATTGACCTGATACAGGTGATTCGCAAGGTGCTCACAGAGTGTCACAATCTTTGTGTGGCATATGAGATTGGAATAAAACTGACCCTTAATGGTGTAGTGCCTGTCGATAGTGACAAGTTTATGGTGATGGCAGAGGAGCTCCTCAGCCATACCATGCTTTCAAACCTGATTAAGAATGCGGTAGAGGCCTCGCCCCCCGGTGCGACGGTTAAAGTTAGCCTTAACATAGTGGATGCTATTCCCACCGTTTGTATCAGCAATAGTGGAGAGGTCCCCGCAGATGTTCGCCAACACTTCTTTGAAAAATATGTGACCGCCGGTAAAGATGCGGGTACCGGACTCGGTACCTATTCGGCGTACATGGCCGCCAGGACACAGGGTGGAAGCATCTCGCTGGATGCCTCGCAGGCCGGCAGTACAGTAGTTACCGTACAGCTGAATAAGGTGTAGTGGACTTATAGTTGGGCGAAGAAGTCATTGCCCTTGTCATCGACCACAATAAAGGCGGGGAAGTCCTTCACCTCAATGCGGTAGACCGCTTCCATCCCCAACTCGGCATAGTCGATGATCTCTGAGCGGGTAATATTTTGCTCTGCTAGTATTGCCGCCGCACCGCCAATTGATCCCAAATAGAAACCGCGATATTTTCTGCACGATTCGGTCACCTGGCGGCTGCGGTTTCCCTTGGCCAGCATCACCATGGAGCCACCGTGTTTCTGAAACAGTTCAACGTAGCTGTCCATGCGTCCTGCCGTCGTAGGGCCGAAGGAGCCTGAGGCATAACCCTCGGGGGTCTTCGCCGGTCCAGCATAGTAGACGATGTGATCTTTAAAGTAGTCGGGAAGCGGCTCGCCGCTATCGAGTCGCTCTTTCAATTTGGCATGCGCAATATCGCGGGCAACCACAATTGGGCCGCTGAGTAGCAGACGGGTCTTGGTCGGGTAGCTGGATAACTCGGCGCGGATCTCATCCATCGGGCGGTTGAGGTCAATCTTTACCGCCTCATCGGAGAGTTCATCTGAGGTGACCTCGGGGAGATATTTTGCCGGATTACGTTCCAGCTCCTCCAGCCAGATCCCGTCTTGATCAATTTTGCCAAGGATATTGCGATCCGCCGAGCATGAGACGCCGATGCCCACCGGGCAGGAGGCACCGTGGCGTGGCAGACGGATAATCCGTACATCATGCGCAAAGTATTTGCCGCCGAACTGCGCACCGATCCCCAGGTCGCGGGTAAGCTGCAACACCTGCTTCTCCAGCTCGCGATCACGGAAGGCCTGACCATACTCGTTGCCTTGCTCGGGAAGGGTGTCGAGGTAACGGGCCGAGGCGAGCTTGACCATCTTCAGGTTGGCCTCGGCAGAGGTGCCCCCAATAACGATGGCAAGATGATAGGGGGGACAGGCCGAGGTACCCAGCAGTGGCAGTTTATCGCGCAGAAAGGCCATCAGCCCCTCGGGATTGAGCAGCGCTTTGGTCTCCTGAAATAGGAAGGTTTTGTTGGCTGAGCCGCCCCCCTTGGTGATAAAGAGGAATTTGTAGCGGTCGCCATCCACCGCCTCAATGTCGATCTGTGCCGGCAGGTTGGTGCCGGTATTGGTTTCCTCGAACATGGTGAGCGGGGCGATCTGCGAGTAGCGCAGGTTGTCCTCGGCATAGGTCTTGAAGATCCCCTTTGAAATCGCTTCGCGATCCCCCTCGCTCCACACCTGCTGTCCCTTCTTCGCCATCACGATGGCGGTGCCGGTGTCCTGACAGCCTGGCAGCACCATGCCGGCTGCGATGTTGGCATTCTTCAGCAACTCGGTGGCGACGAAGCGGTCGTTGGCGGTAGCCTCGGCATCATTAAGGATGGCACGCAGCTGCTGCAGATGGCTGGCACGGTAGAGGTGGGAGACATCCTTAATCGCCTCGGCGGCGAGCAGGGTCAGTGCCTGAGGCTCGACCTTGAGTACTGCCTTACCCTCAAACGCCCCTAAGGAGATATGTTCTCTGCTCAACAGACGGTAGCGTGTGGTGTCAGCCTCAAGGGGGAGGGGATCGGTATAACGAAACTCTTTCATGGCAAACGGTCTGTGGCTTGAGGGTAGGGTGCATGATTATCGCCAATCACCGTCCTCAGGACAAATGGGTCGGTGTCAGGCGGTGGTGGGGCGCGGCTGCCGGCGCAGGATGTTGATGATCTCCCTGTCGTGGATCACCTCGTAGAAGTAGCGCCCCTCCACCTTCGGGCAGTCGTTGATGCCGTACTCCGGATCGTAGACCTTCACCGGTGCCTGGCGCACGATAAGGCTGTGGCTGACACCATCGCCACCCGCCACCTTGATGGCGAACAGACGACTCTCCTGCATGTTGGGGAGTTTGTTGACGATGAGCATGGGGCTGATCTCTTTGTGTAGCAGCTTGAAGACCTCGGGCTCCATCAGGATGCCGTTCAGATTGTAGATCAGCTCCTTTTGCGCCTTCTCCCCCTGACCCAGGGTGCGCTCTGAGGGTTCGTAGACCTCGACGTGCGTCTTTGGCGCCTGCAGCCTTTCACGCCAGTTGCGCACGCCCCAGGCACAGGCAGAGAGCCGATCGGCGCGATTAATGGCCGGGGAGATGGTGATCTTGTGATCGCCATCGAAGAGGAAGCGCGGGGAGTTGTTGCTGTAGGCGATGCCGATGCCGAGCTCAAGCTCTGGCAAACCGTAGCAGACCAGATCCTTGTTCTGTTTGGCAACCACCTCCAGGATCCCGGCGGCCAGGCCACAGGCGCGGCTGGCAATGAGATGCGAATGCTGATTACCCGCGTAGTCATTGAGGATGAGGATAATGGCATCACCTTCGATAAAGACCTTTTCTGCCCCATAGTCGTTGATGACCTCATTGATGGGGGAGAAGAAGTTGCGATCAAAGTGTGTCGCGGGATTGAGTGCCAGCTGATTGAGGCGCTCGGTTACCTCGGTGGAGCCGCGCAGGTCTGCCTTGATGATGATATGGGAACGGATCGCCGCATTTTCGATCTGTTTCTCCTCCTGGAGCAGGAACTCATAGAGGGTGTAGTTGGCGCGTGAGGTCTGAATTGAGTTTTCATCCTGCAACAGCTTAACCTGGTTTGAAGCATGGTGGTATTTGTAGAGCAGTTGCAGGTCACGGCGGTAGCGTGAGAAGTCGAGCATAAAGCTGTAGAGGTGCTCTCTTAACAGTTTGCACGGAGACTTCTGTATCGCCTGCCAGCTGTTGATGATCTCCTCATTGAGGGACTGGATACCGGCCGCCTGATTGAGTTGTTGCAGTCGCTTTTGCAGCTCCTTGCTGTTTTTTGACTCCAGCAGAAGTGTCGTCAGGTTCCATGGTGGCAGCTCCGGATTGGTCCGGTTCAATATCTTGCGCGTCTCATAGATGGTGATGATCCACTCGGCAAGCCCGGCGGCTTTCAGCGCCTCAATTACCTTTTCACTCAGGCGTTGTTGAAAACGCAGTTGCGCGCGGTATTTTTGGTATTTGCGCCACTGTTGAAGAGGACTGGCCTGCGCCAGCTTGGCACGGGACCACTGCTGGTCGAAGAGTATGGTGACGTTGTCCGGGTGTGCCAGTACCGAAGGGCGGGAGAGTGTTGCCGCCGTGCTGCTGCTGTTCTCAAACTCAAGCTTGTGGGATGTCGCGGGGTTTGCCTCTGCGGACTCGATAAGGGGCAGGTAGTCGCGTAGCTGCTCATCCAGCACGCGCTCCATTCCCAGAAAATCCATGTTGCAGTACTTGCCGAGGCCAAACAGCAGGTAGTGGCGGAACTGTACTGAGCCGGTATCGGCATCATTGGCCGTGACCATCGGGGCGCGTATCGCATCCATCGCGAAGGAGCGGCTCTTGGCCAGAAAACCTCTGACCCCTTTGGCCAGGTTGGGGAGCTGTTGCTCCACAATCCCTTCGATCATCTGCTGGTTAAGACGTGCGATGATGCGCTCCTTCTGTCGGAACAGCTCCTCTACGTAGCGGCTGTCGGCCCTGCCACCAACCCCCCGTTGGTGATGTTCCTGGATTGTCTCTTTTGCCTGCCGGATGCGGCTAGATACGCCGTTTTCCACCTCACCGTGAATAGTTTTCAGTAATGCCACATAGAGCAGGTCCAGCTGCTGAGGCTCGCCGCTGTCCTTGGCCTTGCTGAGGGCATCCTGATGCAGCATTAAAAAGGCCTGGGCCAGGGGGTTAAACAGCACGCCTGAAGCGGCGGGGAAGGGACGTTGCTTCTGGATACTATCCAAGAATAGATTGACCTGTCTGTGCACCACATTGGTGATACTACGGCAGAACTCCGGACTGAGGTGGACGTCGATATGGATGTTGTCGATGCCACGCGGTAGGGGCGAGAAATTTAGGGTGGCGGTAGTGGCCTGCTTGAGTGGCAGTCGACTGCTAATACGTGTTGCGCCACTGAACAGCACATAGATGAGGAGGATAAAGCCGGATATGAGCGCAAAATCCGCCACCCCTGCCTTGAGGCTGAAAGCCTCTAAAAGGTGCAGTTCCATGCTGCTCTGCATCGTGCCGCGCAACAGGTAGTCGAAGCTGTAGGAGAGCATCCCGCCTGCGGTCAGCTGTAGCCCGAGCACCGTGCGGAATGTGGTGAAATGAAAGAGGGAGTTCGCGCGAGAGATGACTAAGGGAAGGGTTAGCAGGACACCCAGCAATACCCAGGTGTTGCTATCAAGCAGGGCATTATTGAGCTGCGCAAGGGTAATACCGCTGTTTTGTCGAATGACAAGGGAGAGCCAGCCCTCCACTAAGGTAATGCTATCGTGCTGGTGTACGAACTGGATAGCATACTTTGTTAACTGGTCGAGCAGGAAAACCGCAATGGATATCCAGATGACTCTCATGTGGTTGCTGTATCCCTGATTTTTTGTGCCTTATGAGTTGAACAGGCGTAATTTTATAGCAAATTTACCCGATCAAAGGGGGAAGGGGTAGCGTCAGTAACTGCCGTCCCGGCGGCGGGGATTAGAGTCCGCTGTTGTGAACACTGTCGATGACGGCTTGTGCGGTCTCGGCCAGGGCCTCACGTTCGGCCTGATGCAGGCTCGCCTCTAGCACTTTCTCTACGCCGCCAGCACCAATTACTACAGGTACGCCGAGGAAGTAACCGGTGACGCCATACTCGCCTTCGCACAGGGCGGATGAGGAGATCACCCTTTTCTTGTCACCCAGGTAGGCCTCGACCATCTCCATGATGGAGCCGGCGGAGCTGATGTAGGCGCTGCCATTACCCAGTAGCTGTACGATCTCGGTGCCTGCCTCCTTGGTGCGCGCGACCACATGGGCGATCTGTTCCTCGCTGAGCAGGTCGGCGATGGCGATGCCAGCGATGCTGGCGGTGCTGACCAGCGGCACCATGGTGGGGCCGTGGCCGCCGATCACCATGCAGGAGACATCCTTTACCGAGAGACAGGTCTCCTCGGCGATAAAACTCTGGAAACGACCGGTATCAAGTGCGCCTGAGAGGCCCACTACCTGCTGCTTGGGGAAGCCGGAGACCTTGTGGAACACATAGGACATGGTGTCGACCGGGTTGGTGGCAACGATAATGAAGGCCTCAGAACAGTGGGCCTTAATCTGCGCGGCGACACGCTTGATGATGTCGACATTGATGTGCAGCAGGTCCTCGCGCGACATATCGGGCTTGCGTGGTACCCCGGCGGTGACGATCACCACATCGCTACCGGCAATGTCGGCATAGTCGCTGCTAACGCTAAGGTTCACATCGCTGGCGATGTGCGGGCGCAGCTGGTCTATATCCAGCACCTTGCCCTTCACCGGGTCGAGGTAGTCGGGCAGATCAACGATCACCACATCACCCAGCTCTTTCTGGGTGGTCATCAGGGCGATAATGGTGCCGATCTGGCCGCCGCCTATGACGGCGATCTTTTTTCTTTGCATTCTGTCTCTCCAGACGGCCCCCCGGAATCTGCCCGCGGCAGGCTCACGACCGTCTCTTTCATTTTATTGTCTGTTGTCTTACCGGCCTTGTCGCAGCTGCTGCTCTGGCAGGCACCGCAGCCGGGCTGGTAATCACCCTTACTCGGGTCGAGCCGCTTGAGCCACAGCTGGAAAAGGATCCAGGCGGCGCAGAGCAGGGTGAGTCCGATGAGGGCTAAAAAGTGGTTCATAACTAAACCAGTGTTGCTCGTAGGGGCAATACCTTACGTGGAACTGAACAATCCGGCAAATCCCATGAAGGCCATGGAGAGGATACCGGAGATGATGAGGTTGAAGGCGGTGCCGCGCACCAGCGCTGGAACCTCGCCAATCTCCGTCTCCTCGCGTATCCCCGCCATTAGCACCATTGCCAGGGTGAAACCGGCCCCGGCACCGAGGGCGAAGACAAGCCCCTCCGCCAGGCCGTAGCCACGGTTGGTGGCGAAGATCGCCAGGCCGAGGATGGCGCAGTTGGTGGTGATCAGCGGCAGGAAGATCCCCAGCGACTGGAACAGGGCCGGGCTCAGCTTCTTGATTGCCATCTCGATGAACTGCACGGTGGAGGCGATCACTACGATAAAGCTGATCAGGCGCAGATAGGGGGCATGGATCAACACATAGGTGTTGAGGAACCAGGCGCAGAGGGCGGTGATCACCAGTACGAAAGTGGTCGCCAGCCCCAAGCGGAACGAGGTATCGAGACGCCCGGAGACTCCGAGGAAGGGGCACAGGCCGAGGAAGTAGGCAAGGACGAAATTATTGACCAGCAGGGTGCTGACAAAGATCCAGAGCAGATCATTCATTAGGCCTTACTCCTCTGCGCTTCCGCCACCTGTGCAACAAACGCCTGCTTGCGCTCAGTGACCCAGTTGAACAGCAACAGCAGCAGGCCAAGGGTGAGAAAACCGCCGGGTGGCAGGATCATGATCACCCAGGGCTCGAAGTTGTCGCCGAACAGCGAGACCCCGAACAGCTTGCCTTCACCGAGGATCTCGCGCACTGAGCCCAGCGCAAACATCGCCAGCAGGAAACCCGCGGCCATGCCGAGGGCATCCATCACCGCAAACTTGACCGTGTTTTTCGAGGCAAAGGCCTCCTGACGGCCAAGGATCATGCAGTTGGCGACGATCAGCGGAATGAAGGCCCCGAGCTCCTTGTGTATTGCCGGAAACAGGGCGAGCAGGGTGTAGTCGGCCACGGTGACGAAGGTGGCGATAATCACGATGTAGACCGAGATCCGCACCTGCTTGGGGATCCACCGCTTCATCGAGGAGACGAGAAAGCTGGAGCCGACCAGTACGAAGAAGGTGGCCAGCCCCATGGCGATGGCGTTGATCGCCGAGTTGGTGACGGCCAGCATCGGGCACATCCCCAGCACCTGCACAAAGACCGGGTTGTCGCGCCACAGCCCCTTGATCATCTCCTCATAGGCGCTCTGCTTTGTCCTCGCCATGACTAATTCTCGCTCTCTGGTTGCACAATCGCCAGCCGGGGTTCGGCGCCGGGGCGCGGCAGTCGTTGATCCCATACCGCGTGGCCCTCATTCATAATGCGCACCACCGCCTTGGAGGAGATGGTGGCACCGGTGATGGCATCGATCTCATTGGGGGCGCTTTTGGTTCCATTCTTTACGGCAATGATCTGCGGGTCGATCGCCAGCTCGTCGAAGTTGGCGACAAAGTCGGCATCCTTGTAGATCTTGTCGCCCAGACCGGGGGTCTCGCGGGATTCGAGGATCCACATCCCCACCACCTTTCGGGCGGCAGGGTCGTAGCCGTAGAGCACACGCACCGTGTCCTGAAAACCGGGACCGGCGTTGGCGATGGCGTAGCCGATGAACCGGCCCTTGTCGTCATAGCCGCCGTAGATGGTCTCCTCATCGTCTTTCTGCCCGGCGGGGGCGACCACCAGCCGCTCGCCATCAAAACGCAGCTTCTGCATCTGGCTCACGCCCGGCAGCACGCGGAACACCGCCTCGCGCAGCTCGCGCGCCTTGTTCTCGGCGATGGTATCGAAGGTCGCCAGATAGATGCTGATGATGATGAGGCCGGAGAGGAAACCAGCGATGCTCAGGGCGGCGATCAGTGTCGCTGAGCTGGGCTCTTTTTCCTGCATTGGGAGCGGACTACTCATTTTGCACCCCCACGACCAAATACCCGTGGCTGGGTCCAGCGGTCAATTAGCGGGGTGGCGGCGTTCATCAGCAGGATGGCGTACATCATCCCCTCAGGGAAGCCGCCGAAGACGCGAATGAGTACCACCAGGAAGCCAATGCCGATGGCGAAGATCCACGCCCCCTTTGGGGTGACGGGCGAGGTGACTGGGTCGGTCGCCATGAACAGCGCCCCCAGCAGCATACCGCCGGAGAAGAGGGTAAAGAGCGCCGAGGGGTACTTCTGCGCATCGACCATATTGAGAATGCCGGAGAAGAGGGCGGCGGTGATGAATATACCGACAGGGATGCGCCAGTCGAGGTCGCGGCGCAGGAACAGGTAAATCCCACCCAGCAGCAACAGGATCGCACTGGTCTCGCCCAGCGAGCCGCCGGTGTTACCGATCAAAAGGTCCCACAGCGGGGTCGCCGTCTGCTCAAACTTCATCTGCCCGAGCGGGGTGGCGGCAGAGAGGGTATCGACCACCGGGGCCTGCATGAAAGGGGCGGCGAGGTTGCTGGCGTGCACGGTAAAGAAATCGGCAGGTCCCTGCTGTGTTGTCCAGGTAGTCATCGCGATGGGGAAGGTGGCGAGCAGGAAGGCGCGGCCTACCAGCGCAGGGTTAAAGATATTACTGCCAAGACCGCCCCACATCAGCTTGCCGATGCCGATGGCCACCGCGCCACCGATAAAGGCCATCCACAGCGGCAGTGCCGGTGGCAGGGTGAGGCCCAGCAGCAGGCCAGTGAGTGCCGCGCTGTTGTCGCGCAGGGTGACGGCACGATCCTCTTTCGGCGTGAAGGCCCACTCGGTGAGGACACTGCCGGCGATGGCGGCGAGAAGTACCAGCAGCGCCGCAAGGCCGAAGAACCAGAGCCCGGCAACGGTGGCCGGCAGCAGGGCCAGCCAGACGTCGCGCATCGCCGCGGGGGTAGTCATCCCCTGGCGCAGCAGCGGGGCGGACTGCAGTAACAGGTGTGGGTCTTTACGCTTCATGTTTCTCGCTTCTAACCTTTTGCTGCCGTAGATCATCTTTGGCGGTGCGGATATGCTGCACGATGGGAATGGCGGAGGGGCAGGCATAGGTGCAGGCACCACACTCCACGCAGTCCATCAGGTGGTAGTCGTCGCGCATCTGCGCGAACCGTCGCGCCTTGCCCAGCTTGGCCAGCCGTGAGGGATTGAGGAAGTAGGGACAGGCCTCCAGGCAGCGGCCGCAGCGGATGCAGGGGTACTCCCGGGGGCGGCCGGTCTCGCTGGCGGTAAAGGCAAGAATGCCGGAGCTCCCCTTCAGTATCGGCGCATCAAGGTCGGCGATCGGCATCCCCATCATCGGCCCGCCCATGATCACCTCGCGGGTGCTCTCCTTGAGGCCGCCGCAGAAGCGCAGCACCTCGCGGATCGGCGTACCTAGCGGGACGATCAGGTTAGCCGGCTCGGCCACGCCGGGACCGGCCACGGTGACCACACGCTCGATCAGCGGCATGCCGCTATCGAAATAGTCGGCGATGGCGACCACGGTACCGACATTGTTCACCGCCACGCCGATATCGCGGGGCAGGGCACCGGCGGGCACCTCCCTGTTGTAGGCGGCCTTGATCAGCATCTTCTCCGCTCCCTGCGGGTATTTCACCTCCAGGCCGAGTACCTCGATGGGCAGCTCACCGATATGTTGCCTGAGGGTTGCGATGGCATCGGGCTTGTTCTTCTCCACGCCGATGGTGGCGCGTTTCGCCCCCAGCTTCTGGCGCACGATCTCGGTGCCGCGGATCACCGCCTCGGGACGCTCCACCATCAGGCGGTGGTCGGTGGTGAGGTAGGGTTCGCACTCGGCGCCGTTGATCAGCAGGTTCTCGATCTGCTGCCCCTCGGGAATGGCGTACTTCACGTGGCTGGGGAAGGCCGCGCCCCCCATGCCGACGATACCCGCCTGCTGCACCTGCTCGATGAACTGCTCGGTAGTGAGGGCCTGCCAGTCAATGGGCGGTTGCGGTGGTAGCTGCTGGGTGGCGTAGGGATCGGCCTCGATCTCAATGGCAGGTTTGAAGTTGCCGTCGATATAGCGATGCGGGCCGATGTCGCGCACCGTGCCAGTCACCGGGGAGTGCAGGGCGGTGGAGATAAAGCCCCCCGCCTCGGCGATAAGCTCGCCGCGGTGTACCCGTTGACCGACCACGACCACCGGTTTGGCCGGGGCACCGATGTGCTGGCCCAGCGGCATCACGTAGCGGGGTACAAAGGGGACCCGCTGGATCGGCAGGTCGGCGCTCTGCTCCTTGTGGTGCTGCGGATGTACCCCGTGGGCGAAGCTGTTACGCAGGGAGAAGAGGAGACCCATGGTCAGTTTCTCCTGACAGTCACGTAGGTCACGTTGCGACAGCTACGTGACGCCATTGCGTCAGGTAGTCGCTTCGCGCCAACCTGACCTACCTGTTCATAGAAAACATGAGGTAAGGTATAAATATGATAATTAATCAGTGAGTTATAAGGCATAATTAAAAATAAATTCAACTCAATTCTGGTTGCGATAACCGGCCAGGTCGACCAGGCGCTGGGTGATCTGCTCGTGGGTACGGGCCGCCATTCCCTCTTCCAGCGCTCGCAGCTTCGCCTCGTACTCGGCACGCAGGGCATCGAGCTCCGCCTGGTGGGCACTAGCGAGGTTGGCCTTCGCCTCGGCCTCGACCCGGGCGGTGAAGGGGGTGACGTGACCGGCCAGCTCCTGCAAGGTACGCCAGCCGTGGGCCAGCTGCTCGGTGGCGGCGGCCAGCGCGGCATCGACACCGAGACGCCGGCTGCTGCCCTCGCTATCGGTAACGGCGATATAGGGGCTCTTGCCTTCACGTGCCGCCTCATCCAGTGCCAGCCAGGCCAGCAGCTCGGTGGGGGCCGGGGCATCACCCGCCAGCGGCCTGAGGCGCGGGGAGAAGCGTTGCTGCCCGAGGGCCCAGTGGGCAGGGGTGATGGTGACGCCATCCTGCTCGTACCATTTACTCTTCAGTGCAGGATTACCCTCCAGGGAGAGGCGTGAGCCGAACACGCCTTCATTATCGGGCGAGTAGCGGAACAGCGGCTGGCAGCGGCTGAGGATCGCGTTCTCCGCCTGCTGCAGGGTCTCGCTGGTGGCAAAGCCGTGGCGTTCGGGGCTCGGCACATTGACGCTGATCAGCGCCGGGCCGCCGAACTTCATCGCCCCGCGTACCGCGTCACGCAGGTGCTCGGGGGCGGCGATAGAGCTCTGGGCGACAAAGGCCTTACGCTGCGCCAGTGCCATCATCCCAAGATTGCCGCGGCTATCGCGGCGGGCATTGAGTTTAATGCCAGTGTTGCTGTCGCCGAGGCCCAGATCGAGTTCAGAGAGCAGCAGCACCTTCACCGGCAGCTCAGCGTTGAGCAGCCACGCCAGCTGGGTAAAGCCCTGACCGCCGAGGCTCTCGTCGTTGCCAATGAGGAGCAGCGGCGGGCAGATGCGGCGCTCCTCGTCGGAGAGGTCACTCCAGCTGAGGGTGTCGAGGTTGGTGCTCTTGAGCTTGGGATCGAGCAGGTCGCGAGCCCGGCGTAGCAGGCGTACCGATTCGACCGCCTCCTGTAGCTGCCCTGCCAGCAGGCCGGCGGCGATCTGCGGTGCATCGCCACTCATGTCGACCACCACCGGGGCCTGGAACGGGTTGTGCGGGAAGGCGCCGGCCCAGGCGGCGGTGGAGCCGGGGGCAACAGCAATGCCGTAACGGGCACGGCCCAGGCCGTGTTCGCCCTCGGCCAGCTTCCAGTGCAGTTCGCCCAGCTGCTGCGCCACCTTGACCAGCTTTTTAAGCTCATGGGTATCGATGCCGCTCCCTTCGATCGCCTCATCGTGCAGGAAGGCGCCGAGGCCCGCCTCACGGGTATGGACTGCCTTCAGGCCGGCGGAGAGGCGCTCCAGGTCCTCGGTGGGCAGGGCATCGGCGAGGGTGTCGCGGATACGCTGGTTGATCCCCTGCTGGGCATCTTTGATCTCGCTGATAAAGCGGTGCAGCAGCGGCTGCTGCTGGTACTCGGTGGCGGCCAGCACCTGGCGCACCGCGATCTTCTCGCCGGAGCCCGCCTCGGCCCCGTCACCGCCGGAGAGGGCGAAGGCGCAGTGGCGAGAGAGCATGATCGCCGCCATCGGCCCTACCTCGGGCAGTTTGGCGACGCGCTCGATGGTGGTGGAGTCGGTATCCGGGGTCTGCTGCCACAGCTGCCACTGGGCGCGTGCAGAGGCGACCAGTTCAGCGGTTTGCGGCTCCATCGCCAGCGCCTCATCACCACAGACCTCGACGCAGAGACCGCACGCCTTGCAGCTGTCGGGGTTGATGGCGAGGGATAAGAGTTCACCACTGTCCTTCTGCGCCTTCTCGGCCAGCTCGAACAGTGAGGGGGTGAGGCTGAGCGGCATTAGGGCCAGGGCTGCCTTGACCCTGATAAAGTCAGCATCGACCGCCTGCTGGCGCTCTGTTGGCAACGGTGCCTTCTCCTTGAGCCAGTCAAAGGCCTGCTGCAGTAGCTCGTCGGTGGCCAGACCCGCGGTCTCACCCTTGCGCGCCATCGCCGCAATGCGCTGTGCCAGTTTGGAACCGACCTGACGCAGGGCATCGGCAGAGGCGAACCTGATGCCGGTGTCGATGAGCTTCTTCGGGCTCAGCGCCACCGCGCCGATGGCGCTGTCGGGGCAGTTGGCCCAGCACTTGCCACAGCCGGTGCAGTTATCAGGGTTGAAGACCGGCAGGCGGCTGCGCGACGGGGTGTGGTCGCGGAAGGTGGCGGTGAGGGGGGGCATCACACCGCTCGCCATGCAGGGGTCGGCGGTCAGCGCGTCGCTGTCGTTGTTGCGGTAGAGCACCCCGACCTGGTCCCAGAAGCGCGGCAGGCTGTCATAGCCCTCGCTGTCACCGCCGAGGTGGCGTACCGCCAGCGGGGCCTCATCGCTCCAGCCTGCACTGGCGGAGTTGTTAGCGGCCTCAAGTGAGCTGGTATCGAGTTGGCGTACCGATTCCATCCCTGCCTCAAAGGCGGTGATGAGTGACTTGCGCTCGGCCTCGGCAAGGTGGCTGAAGCTCTCCTCGCGGGTGGTGGTGATGCGGCGGGGCTTGAGATCAAGGGTGCCGTTTTGCAGTAGCATGCCGATGAAGGCACCGAGTAGCGCCTCCTGAAGCTGGTCTGTCTCAGTACTCAGGCTGTAGACATTAATCTGCTTCTGCTTAATGGCTGCCAGTATCTTCGCGGGTAGCTCTTCGCCTGGCAGCAGCAGGCTACCGCCCTGTGGCAAATTTGCCACGGGGTCGATATTGGGGTGGTGGGCATCGCCACTGAGGATGGCGATATTGGCCATCACCTCATCGCCCTGATCCAGCAGTGCATTTTCACTGTGGCTGAAGCGGTCGACACGGGCCACCCCCCAGCGCTCCCAGCTCATCGCCGGGCGGCTGCGCACCGTACCGCCGAGCAGCTGGTGGAGGAAGCTGGCGGCCTCGATGGCCAGTGTCTCGCCCGGCTCACCGGCGAGGTGATGGACGGCCACGCTCAGCTCGCCTTCGGCAGGGGGCGCTACGGCCTCACTGCCGCGCAGCCCCAGGCCGGCGATCTCGGGGTAGTGGCGGCGCAGGGTGTCGAGCATCACCTGACGCTTGGGATGGATGGAATCGGCGCGGTGAAAGTCGAGGCCGAGGTAGCGGCGCGGGGCGCTCTTCTCGCCCATCTCTTTACCGAGGGCAATCAGGTCGGCGCTACGTAGCGGCAGGCCACCAATACCGTAGAGGGCAGAGAGCAGGCGTGGGCGTTCGTTATCACTGAGGGATGCAGAGGCGGCACGCAGTTCGCGCAGTAGCGGGCCATCTCCAGCGAGCGGGCTATCGCAGCGCTCCAGTACGGTGACGGCGCGCTTGCCGCGTAGCAGCTCTACCAGCTGGACAGCGGGCAGGGGGCGCAGGCCATGCAGCCCCACCACGCCGACCTTCACCTTGTGCTTTTTACGCAGCTCATCACTGACCGCGATGGCGGTCTCAATGGCCGCACCCTGAACCACCAGCAGTAGTTTCGATTTTTCAACATGGTGTTGGGTGATGGCGCTGTAGTGACGTCCGGTGAGGCGGGCAAACTCGCCAAAGGCCTCATCGAGAATTTCAGCTAACGCGGCGGCGAAGAAGGGGGCCTGAGCCGCCTGACCGAGGGCATAACTCTCGCTGCCCTGTAGCGCTCCACTGAGTACCGGCGCGTCCAGATCGTGCCACTTCGGCACCCGACGGCGCTGCTCACCGAACAGCAGCTTCTGTGCACTATTACTGATGTCGATGGTCTCGTCGCTGCCCCCGATATACTTGCCAGCCAGTTGCAGGGAGGGGAGTTTCACCTCCTGCGCAGCCATGGCGGTCTGCTCGCCATCCATCACCACGATGCCGGGGATGAGGGAGAGCTCGGCGACACGACGGGCGATCAGGGTAAAGTCGACCGCTTGCTGTACGTTCATCGCATGCAGTACGAAACAGCCGCTTTCGGCGCTCAAATGCAGGGTCTCATGACCACTGCCCAGCGCCGCACCCTGTGTGGCGAGGGCGCGGTTGGTGAGGTGGAGCACCAGCGGCAGATGACGGCCGGCGGCGTTGACCAGCAGGTCCTGGCTCGCGGCCAGCTGCTGGCTGTCAAGAAAGGCGGTGGCGCGCTGGCCACTCATCGCCAGACCGATGGCGGCGGCCAGCGCACCGCGGCCGCTCTCGGTATCGACATGTCCCAGCTGGCCGCCGAACATGTTGCTGTGCTGGCGCTGCTGCTCCGCCTGCCAGGCCGTATTGGCGCCACTGCCGGGGAAGCCGCCACCCAGGGCGGCGCTATCGGCAATGGCCGCCTCGGTAATGGCGACGGCGGTGTTACCGTCGAGCACGGTCTCGACGCCGTCGGGCAGCTGGCCTGCCAGCTCAGGGCTTCCGAAGAGACGGCTATAGAGTCTGATCGCGGTTTCAGTGAAGTTGGGCATAACGTTTCTGGCTCTCGCTTTGCGATTCTTCTTGATTAAACTGCCCGCCTTCGAGCCACTGAATGGCGTTGGTGGGGCAGCGCGATGTGGCCTTAGCGGTGACCGGCAGACCGCTTTCGTAGTGGATCAGCGGCAGTTCGTTTTTCATCTCAATCAGGCCGGGGGCGGCATCGGCGGCACACTTGGCGCAGCCGTCGCAGCCGACCGAGCAGAGCACCGTTACCGACTCACCGGCCAGCGGGTTGTTGCACTGTACGTAGAGCTTCTGGCTCAGCGGCAGCAGCTCGAACAGGTCCTTGGGGCAGGCTTCAACACAGTCGCCGCAGGCGGTACATTTTTCTATGTCGACCACCGGCAGGCCGTTGGCATTCATGTGGATGGCATCGAAGTCGCAGGAGACATCGCAGTCGGCCAAACCCAGGCAGCCCCAGGAGCACCCCTTGCCGCCGCCGGAGACCACGGCAGCGGCGCGGCAGCTCTCAAAACCGTCATATTCGGCGATCTGGAAGGCCTGTGCCTTGCCGCCGGCACAGCGCAGTCGCGCCACGCGCTTCTCCGCCTCACCGGCATCAACCCCGAGGTAGTCGGCGATTTCGTCAATGTCATCAGCACTGGCGACGGTACAGCTGCTGGGCTGCACCTCACCGGCTACCAGCTTTTGCGCGAAGGGCAGGCAGCCGGGCTCACCGCAGGCGCCGCAGTTGGTGCCGGGAAGCAGTTCCTCGGTGTGGGCGAGGCGCGGGTCCTCCTCAACCTTGAGCAGCTTGTAGGCGACGGCCAGGATCACCCCGAAGAAGAGGCCGAGGCCGGTCATGATCGCCGGGGCGGTGAGAAACTCGTTCATCAGTTGACCCGTTAGTTAAAGGGGGCTGCACGCTCTTTCAGCTCATCCAGCCCGGGCTCGCTGGGATTCCACGGCTGCCCGGGATGGATGCATCTGGAGGGGCAGATCTCTGCCGCCTCGACCATCTGCTTGAAGGTACCGGCGTTGAGGTCGCCGATCACCGCCATGTTGGTGTCGTTATAGAGGAACATAAGGGGGTTGATCGCCAGGCAGTCGTTGCAGCTGGTGCAGAGCGGGGTGTCGATCCATGGCTCCTCAACCAGTACCTCTTCCTCCTCCTCGACCGGGGCGGGTGCGGCTTCTTCCACCACCTCTTCGGCAGCAACGGCGGCTGGTGCGGCACTGGCAGCAAAGGCAGGCCGCGGCGCACCACTTGTAAAGTCCATGCCGAGCAGCACATCGGTCAGTTTGCCCATCACCTCGCCGGCGGCCTCGGCACGCACGCGTGCCAGCTCCGCTTCGAATTCAGCGGCCATCGCGGCCTTCTCTTCAGCGGCCTGCGCCTCGACCTCGGCACGGGTGGCGGCGATGGCGTTGTCGATGTGCTTATTACGCACCCCGGCCATCTCCTGCAGCGTGTGCCAGAAGTTGAGGCGATCACGACAGGCCTGGATCAGGGCGCGGGAGATCACCACGCGATGCAACACGCCACCGCTGCCCACGGCCCAGACGAAGGGGACGTGCTGATGGATGCGCTCGTCAGGCAGTTGCAGGAACTCGGCCACCGGCACCAGGGCATCGGAGTCGCACTCGTTGGGCACTACGGCAAAGTGGTGGTGCAGGCGCGGGATCAACAGCGCGTAGTCGGCAAAGGTGAAGGCCAGCTCCTGCTCGACACTGATACCGGTGTCATCCACATAGTTAAAGGGGTGTAGTGGCCAGTCTCTCTCGGGCTGCGGGTTGCCACTGAAATCCATGCGATCGGCAAAGGCGTCACCGGCGGCAGGGTTGATGCTAAAGGCGGGGTGGACCCGACCCTCCAGCGCGGCCCCGGCGACCAGCCAGGCGTTAAGGCCGAGATCCTGACCGGTGGGACGCAGGCCGATGTTGATCAGGTGCAGGCTGGTACGGGTGGCGTCGAGTGCCGAGCCGAAGCGCTGCAGCAGGTTGACGTGGCGTGCTGCCGAGGCCTGCGAGACCACCGCCTGACGGTGTGCGATACCCAGGTAGCCCAGCTCGGTACGGTAATTCTGGAACGGGTCCTCGTCTGCACTGGCCGCCGGATTGGCGTGGGCCAGTACCCGTACGAAGATCTGTACCGGGCGACCGGAACTGAGCAGTCGCGAGAAGGAGGAGAGGCCATCGGTGGCGACATGGTTGGCTGACTCCAGCGCGATTACGGCCGGTACCAGCAGCAACTCCTCGCGGGAGAATGCCTCCCAGTTGAAGTTGGCGAAGAAGGGGTCGTGGATCGCCGCATCGTAGATGCTGTTGATCTCCAGGCTGGCAACACGTGCCGCCGCGAAGACCTTGGCCAGGCGCTCGGCCTCATCATCGAAGAAACGGGTGGCGGCGGCGCAGGGGTCGGACTCATCGCTCGACTCGAAGCCCTCGGTGCTGCTCAGCCACGCCCCCTCCAGCGGACCATTGTGAATGAAGCGCACCAGCGTGGTGCTGTGCTGGTACTCCTCCAGCGTCGCCAGGGCCGCCTCGATACGCGCACGGCGCTCGGCCGACATGGTGACCGAGCCCTGCGACTTCTGCCCCATCACCTTGGAGAGGGCGCTGGTATCAAAAAAGTTGGCGCTACCACCAATACTGCCTTGCAGGTTTTCCGCATTTTTCGATTCGGCCGACTTGCTCCAGTCCACATCGAGCAGGGTCTTCAGCTCGCGGATATGTGTCTTGATCTCGTTGCGGAAACGGGCGTGACGCGGAATGATGCGACTGCGAATGCTGTGTACCAGCAGATGGATCGCCGGATAACGACCGTAGGCGAGGAGGTGACCCGCGGCAGGCAGGGCCGCCAGCATCTTCGCGATGTCGTCCTCAAGTTTGCCCTGGTTCTCCGCATCCAGCTTGAGGTGTTTGAGCAGCGCCTCGGTCGCGGCCTTCACCAGGCCGCTGGCGACAACCGGCCCTTCCACATCAACCAGCCGCTGGCGCAGCTCACGCTCGACCCACGGCAGGTTGTCTTTAAGGATACGCGCGGAATCCTCACCCGGGGCGAAGCTGGCGACGCACGCCTGAAGCACCTCGCCGACCGGTTTGGCCAGCTGCTCAGGGGAGGGATTGACCTCACTCTGCTCGGCATTAAACAGAAACAGCGGATAGTCGTAACGCAGACGCGAGACATCACGATAGGGTTCCAGCAGGGCGGGCAGGAAGTCGCTGCCAACCTGCTGCACCGCCTCTTTTACACTCGGGTTACCGAGGTGGAAGTGACGCAGGGTGTGCATGATCTGCTTGGTCGCGTCGGCATCCTTCACCGCTGGCGGTATCACCGGCATGCTGCTGCCGCCCTCTCTCTTTTTCGCTGAACTGGCTGTCATGAGGCTGTTGTCTTTATTAGATTGATGACGAGGATTAGATGGCGAAGGCATCCATCGCCTTGTTGATGGCGATGATCTTCTCTTCGTCACTCTTGCCGAGATCACGGGTGGTGATGTCGTCATAAACCACGGCGTCCGGATCCTGATAGAGCAGACCCAGTGGCAGACGCTCCTCATCCTTGGCGAACTTCATCGCACCGAGCCAGTCGCGTGGGTCGTGCTGCTCGATATCGGAGAAGACGCGCTTCACCGCATCGTCAACACGAATACCGTTCTCGTGCTCCAGCACCACGAACTTGTCCGGGTTGTCCTGCAGAGGTTTACAGAACTCGTTGGAGAAGACCGGGCAGCGTTGCAGGATGCGCACGAAGCTGGTGCCACGGTGGGCGTGCGCCGCCTTGATTGTTTCGTAGAGCATCGGCGGATTCCAGTCGACCACCTGTGCTACGAAGGATACGTTGGTGATCCCCAGGGTCACGGTCAGCGGGTTAAGGGCTGGCAGCGGTGCACCTTGCGGGTGGGTGTTGGTCTTCATCCCGGTGGGGCTGGTGGGCGAGGTCTGCTTTTTGGTCAGACCGTAGATGGCGTTATCAAACACCAGCACCACCATGTCCATGTTCATGCGGGTTGAGTGGAGCCAGGGACCGGCACCGATGGAGAAGCAGTCACCGTCACCGGTGGCCACCCACACATCCAGGTCGGGGCGGTGTGCCTTGACGCCGTTGGCCAGCGGCAGGGCACGGCCATGCAGGCCGTGCAGGCCATAGGTGCCCATGTAGTGGGGCAGGCGGCTGGAACAACCGATGCCGGAGACGGCGACGCTCTTCTCGGGCGGCAGCTGCGCATCGCGCAGTACGCGGTGTACCGTGTTGAGCACGGCGAAGTCACCGCAACCGGGGCACCAGCGCGCTTCACCACCGGAGTAGTCACCGAGGGTGAAGTAGCGATCAAATACGTCGAGTGACCAGTCAGCTTTAATACCAAACATTTGATCGTCTCCTTAAGAGTTCAGGGCTTCGAGTTTTTCGTCGAGGACTTCTACCAGTTCGCCGGGCTGTAGCGGGTGACCGTAGACCACGGACCAGCAATCGACATCGACCACGGTCTGCATACGCAGGATGTTGGCCAGCTGGGAGCGACGACGGTTCTCTTCGTTAATCAGCGGATGATCAAGATTGTCGCTGTAGTTGATCTCGATGGTCATCACCTTCTTGAAGCGGGCGAAGATCTCCTTCAGGCCCGGCTCCAGCGGTGCGATAAATCGCAGGTGGATGTTGGAGACCTTCTTACCCTGCGCCCGCAGGATATCGACCGCCTCGTCGATGGCACCCATGGTAGAGCCCCAGCCGACGATAAGCAGATCGCCTTCCTCGTCACCGTGAATGGTGGGCGGCTTGAGCGAGCTCTGCAGTGCCGCCAGCTTGTGGCTGCGGTACTCCATGGTGGTCTGGTTGGTCTCGGAATCGTAGGCCACCTTGGAGCGGTTGGTATGGCTCAGGCCGGTCAGTACATACATGCCGCCCGGCTGCCCCGGGATCGGACGCTGCGACAGACCGGTGCTCTCGTCCCAGTCGTAGGCGGGGACACTGCGATCCCACTCGGACTGGTCGACCGGGTCGGCCAGCCACTCCTCCTGCAACTCGGGGCGCGGCCACGGCTGTACGCCGGTGGCGAGGTTGGCATCGGTGAGCAGAATCACCGGGCCACGGAAGGCCTCGGCCAGCTTGCGCGCGGTGATGGTGAGGTGGAAGCACTCCTCGATGGTGGCCGCGGCGATAATGATCTTCGGCGCATCGCCCGGCATGCCGAACATCGAGGAGAGCAGGTCACCCTGCTCGACCTTGGTCGGCAGACCGGTGGAGGGGCCGCCGCGTTGCACGTCAATAATCACCAGCGGGATCTCGCCCATTACCGCCAGACCCATCAGCTCGGTCTTCAGCGCCATACCGGGGCCGGAGGTGATGGTACAGGCGGTCTTGCCGGCGTAGGAGGCGCCGATGGCAAAGCCAATCGCGGCAATCTCATCCTCGGCCTGGTGTACAAAGCCACCCACCTTGTCGTAGACATCGGCGATGTAGTGCGAGGCGGAGGTGGCCGGGGTGATCGGGTACATGGAGACCATGTCCATGCCCGAGGCCATCACGCCAAGACCGATCGCGGTATTGCCGTTACACACCATCATCGGGGTGTCGTCGCCTTCTTCTTTATAGGGCTTGATCTCGTAGTGGTACTCCAGGTTGTCGGCGGCAAAGGCGTAACCGGCGTCGAACAGGTCCTGGTTGGGCTTGACCACCTTGTCACCCTTGTGACCAAAGGCGTTGAAGATCTCGGCGTGGCCCTTCTCCACATCACGGCTGTAGATGCGGCAGAGCATACCGAGGGCAAACATGTTCTTACCCTTACGGGCGTTGTCGACGATCTTCAGGCACTCACGCTCAAAGTTCAGCTCGTGCACGATGAGGCCGTGCTCACGGAACTCCTTCACCGCACTAGTGTAGGCCTCGCGGATCTCCTCCTGCGGGTCCTCGGCCCACTTGCTCTCCAGCAGCACGATGGTGCCTTCCTTATATGCGCCGTTGGCGATGCGCGAGAACAGCACCTGCTCGTTAAAGGCGATCACCAGGTCGGCCTCATTACCCATGTTGGTCATGTACTTGTTACCAACACGGATGCGGTTACCCGAGGCACCGGCCGGGGAGCGGGCAGGGGGCTGGATCTCGGCGGGAATGATCTCCACGGTCCAGATACCGTTGCCCATCTTGGCACCGATAACGCCGAAGGTCTGACCGCACTTCTGTGCGCCCTCACCGGAGTCACTGACGATCTCGACGATATGCTCGTCGATGACTTGAGCTTTTGTACTATTTGACATGTGTTTTCCTATGAAACGGGTCACAGACACTAAATTTTTGTGGTTGCTTATTCTATCTAAAACGCAAAGCGGCGCAATAAGTCACGACACACGAGAACCGGGATTTATAAACCACATGAGGAATAAATAACACTTAATTGTTTTTATGTTTAACATTTACATATGTAAATGTATTATCTTGTAGGTCACGTTGCGCCAGCTACGTGACAACTTACGTCAGGTAGACGCTATCGCGCCAACCTGATCTACATCACCACCAAATATAGTTCGTAATCAGTATGATACACGCAACACTACAACAACTTAGGTTATTTGAGGCGGTAGCGCGCCATAAGAGCTTTACCCGCGCAGCCGAGGAGGTACACCTCTCACAGCCTGCCGTTTCGATTCAGGTCAAACGGCTGGAGGAGAATGTGGGACTGCCACTGTTTGAACACGTGGGCAAACGCATCACCCTTACCGAGGCGGGGCGTGAGCTCTATGACGCCAGCAAGGATGTGCTGGGGCGGCTGGCCGAACTGGACGGTGCCATCGACTCTTTAAGTGGCGAGGTGGCCGGAACCCTTACTGTTACCGCTGTCACCTCCGCCAAGTACTTTCTGCCGCACCTGCTCGGTGCCTTTATCCGCCGCTACCCGGATGTGGAGCCCAAGCTCAAGGTGGCCAACCGCTCCAGCCTGCTGGATCGGGTGGCCGACAATGAGGATGACCTCTACGTGATGGGCCACGTGCCGGATGGTCTCGATGTTGAGGAGTTCCCCTTTCTGGAGAATGTCATCGCCGTGGTGGCAAGCCCCGATCATCCCCTGGCGAGCAAGCGTAAGATCAGCCTGAAACAGATTACTGAAGAGCGCTTTTTGGTACGTGAACGAGGTTCGGGCAACCGCAAGGTGGTCGAGGAGTTCTTCGAGGGGCAGGGGCTACGTATTACCCCCTATATGGAGCTGGGGAGTGCCGAGGCGATCAAGCAGGGGGTAATGGCCGGTTTGGGGATCTCCGCCCTGTCGCTACACAACCTGCGCCTGGAGATCGCCACCGGCCAGATCAAGGTGCTGAAGGTGGAGGGTTTCCCGCTACGCCGACGCTGGAACGTGGTGCACCGCAAGGGGAAAAACCTCTCACCGGCGGCACAGATTTTTATCGAGTTCCTGCAGACTGAAGGGCAGCACCTGGTTAATGAGGCGATGCAGGTGAAGGTGTAGGGAACAACGGGATGCTGTATGTTGGCAGCAGATACATAATGTGGATGAAGTGATGATTAGCAAAGAGATGAAAAAACTGATAGCGGTTTCCTCCGTTGCGCTTGCAGTTTCAGCTTGTAGGCCAGCAACCATTGTTATGGAAGTCGACAACTCCCTTAAGGATAACGCCACGGTGTATGAGTTGAATTATCCCGATTCATTATCAGATAAGGTCTCCGGTAAGAGGCTGAATATCGCTTTCGGTCCCTATCGGGTTTCCGATGCGGATCTGAGCTGGAGAAAGGTAAATATACGGGCCGAAGACCCCGCGCCACTTATTGACATGAAGAGGGTAGAGAGGAACGGTAACACCACGATAACAACGGGATTTTCCGCTGGCCCAACATCACTATTCGGCTTTACCCGTCCTCCCGGCGAAGACGATACAACAATAACGGAATCATCGAAAACGATTACCTACAATTTTAAGGTTGGCCAAAACACCACATGGAGTGCCTATTGCGTTCATCAATTGGCGAAAAGGACAAACCCCGAAGATAAGAGCGGAAACATTGAAATACTTTCATCCAATTTTGGTTGTCAATACAAAAAGCAGGGTTCGAGTGAGGATCCCTGGTTACTCGTGATTGATACCAATAAAAAAATCACGTTAACCCGACAAGGTGAATCTAGCGCCCTGTTTGCCCATTCAACGGGCGGAAAATATGCGACATCCAAGGGCACCACATCCACCTCATTCGGTGGCACCGCAGGGTATGTATGGAGCCACATACAAAATGGTATTGACACAAAAGTGGCCGCCGTCTCGGTGCGGGAAGAAAGGTCCCGTGTCTGGTTAAACAAAGGGAATACCGCGCAGGTAAACCACCTGTTGTCTATGGCAAACACAGGCTTGCTGATCTATAGCTGGGAGTTTCAGGATTGAATGGAGAGTGGGTACATAATTCTATTACTAAGCTCGATTTAACCTCTCCATCCCGTAGCCCCGATTAGCAAAGTGCAATCGGGCACACATATAAATATCCTCTAGCGCTACACCGTCTCCTCATACTCATGCATAAAGTGGTGCAGTTAGCTTTGCAGTCCCTTCATCGCCCCATCCAGCAGGTGGCAACGTTCGGCACTACTTTACGCCATGGAGCACAACCAGATTGGGCCCACAGTTGTAATTGGCATCACACCCGTGAGCGGTAACGGCGACATCGTTTTTGTTATCACCATTGAGGTCACCAATGGCAAGCCTTCCCCAGGACTGTGGTGTCTGTGCTATCGGGTAGATGTCGTAGGGGGCGAGGGTGCCACCTGATATTGCCGCCATTATCGCTACCGTGGTCGGTACAAATGGAACCGAGGTATCGGGTGTGCCGTGCAGCACCACCAGGTCATCCAGTCCGTCGCCGGTGACATCGGCAATGGCCATATCATGAATTGGTGGGTAGTAGGCGTTATAGATAATTGGGGTGGTGAAGATCCCGGTGGTAGATTGTGGCAACAGGCCCACATAGGTGGAATTTATATCGATCCCTTCATACAACTCATAGGCCAGATCCAGTCGCCCATCACCATTTAGATCCCCCACAGCGAGCGTGCTGGTATAGGTTATGGGGAGATTGCCAATTGTGTAGTTGACTATTGTGTCGAAGCCTCCTGCGGCAGCCTGTGGCAGCACGCCGATATTGTCAGTACCAGCCATATCAGCCCGGCTGAGCACGATGTCGGTAAGGCCATCCCCGGTCACATCACCCGCCAGCACCTTGCTCCAGCCATCGGTGGATGTTCCGTAGGTGGTTGAGGGACCAAGGGTACCGTCGATATTTTGCAGGAACAGGTAGAGCGGCCCCCCCGCTGGCAGTACTGCCGCATCCAGCAGGGTATCGTTATTAAAGTCACCCAGGGCCAGTGACGAGTAGGTATAGGCTGTCGCAAGTGCAGGAGTGAAGGGGGTTTCCACAAGTGCTTCCAAACCTCCGACACTGTTCTGCTGCCTGAGCACCCCGACACCCGCGTCGGTGGTGACCACCGCATCGTTTTTACCATCCCCATTGATATCGCCGACGGCCACGTCCCGCCAGTTGACCACCGCATGGCTTAGCGGTGTGTTAAGGCTGCCGGCGCTGTTTTGGGTAAACAGATAGAGCTCCGATGCCTGAGTCAGGGCAAGGACGTCTGCTCGGCTATCCGATGTTACATCGCCTATTGCCACGCCAGCCTCATACTGACCAATCTGTCCGTAGGGTGTGACGGTCGCCGCGGCGAGACAGAAGAGATCACCGTAGGCGGTGAGATTAACCGTATCGACTACCGTATCAAAGCCGTCGAAGAGGGTAAGGGCGAAGCGGTAATCCCCCTTCTGATCAGGAGTGAAACCTGGCGTTGCGGTATTGGCCGCGGTGAGCTGTGACACACTACTAGCCGGAGCAAGTTCAATTGCCCAGCTGTATTGCAGCGTATCGAGATCGGCATCCGAGCTGTTGGAACCATCAAGGGTGACACTGCAGCCGACATTACCCAGAGCATCGGCACCGGCATCCGCCACGGGCAGGGTGTTGGCTCCCGGGTAGTGCTTACGACCACCGTCGTACTCGTAGACGCCGTCACCGTCGGTATCAGCCTCCACACGGTAGAGCACCGGGGAGATGAAGTTCAGTCTTGCCGACGCGGCCTGTGCCCCCTCTGCCATGAAACTGCCACTGCTGGGCCACAGTTCCGTCTCATAGTGATGAATGGGTGTCTCAGTGGAGACGTCGATGTAACCCCGGTCGGGGTCGTAGAAGCGTCCGGCGCTGATAGTCTCTGCCTGGTATGTGGCTGAGCCATCGTAAAGGGTGGTGAGGGTGCTCTTATAGCCCTCCATCCAAAAGACTTTGCCGCTCAGCTCATCGCGCACCCGCAGGTTGATGGTATAACTCTCGCTTGCCCCCTGATATACGACCCCGATGGTGCCGCTCATCACCAGCTGGCCGAGCGCCATGTCATCGAATGCCAGCAGCTCGAATGACATAGTCATGCGCTGAAAATCGCCGCTCTGCAGATCCACCAGACCGCTGATATGAATGGTCCCTGAGGAGGTACTCTGGCAGTCATTGAATCCCTCGTAGAGGACGCTGCCGTCTACCTCACCGGTGTTATCGTTAAGCGATAGATCGTAGAGGGCGGAGCCGCCGCACGCCCCATAGACGGTGAATGTGAGCTGGGTGCCAGCGAGGGGGGCAGGTGAGCTTCCCTGCGGATTGGCCTGGGGATCGGTGGTTAAATTTCGCAGCGGGGCAGGCCCGAAATAGGCGAGCAGGATGAACTCCTCGATATCGGCGCTATCAATGACTGCCGCTGTGGTCAGCCCTGTGTAGGGCAGACTGTCCAGCGGGTTGCGTTGCGCACTGTTTGAGCCGCCGCCCCCGCCACTACATGCGACAACCATCGGCAGAAGGACGCTAATCAAAACGACAAGGCGGAAATTTGCACAGAAAGCGTGTGAGGAGATCATTATGCGCTCCATACTTCAGAATCATACAAAACGCCAAATCGGCAGCGTAAGTATAGCTAAAGCGGAGAAGCGTGCAGGGCGGCTGGTTGGCGTTTAAGGAGGGGGAGCTTAGGGGGATAAAGGCGGTACTCTGCCCGCTTTAGATGGGCAGGTGAATGATCGGGCGGCGCAGGATTTTATCGATTCACCGCCTGCTCATACTCATCCATAAAGTGGTGCATCGAGCTTTGCAGTACCTTCATCGCCCCATCCAGCATGTGACAACGACCACTGCCCGGCAGCATGTTGCAGAGGTTCATCAGCGCGTGCAGGTCGGCACGACTCCCCTTGCCGGTGTCGATGCGGGTGAGCAGTTGCGCGGCGTAGAAGGTGCCGTTCTTGCACGAGGGGCACTGGCCGCAGGAGGAGTGGGCGAAGAAGTTAACGTACTCGGCCACCCGCTTGACGATGCCGGTGCCCTCGGAGATCACAATCATCGCCCCGGTGCCGAGGCTGGAGTCACGCGCCGCCACGTTTTCGTAGTCGAGCGGCACATCGAGGTCCTTGGGGGTGAGAATGGTGTTGGAGGGGCCGCCGGTGAAGACCGCCTTCAGCTCTTTCTCCAGCAGCATGCCGCCGCCGTAGTTGTAAATCAGCGTGGAGAGCGGGGTGCCCATCGGCAGCTCGTAGGCGCCGGGGTAGAGCACATCGCCGGACAGGCAGTAGATCTTGGTGCCGGTGGCCTCACCCAGGCCGAGCGCACGGAACCACTCGGCACCGTTGCGCACGATGTGCGAGACGTTGGAGAGGGTCTCCATGTTGTTGATCAGGGTCGGCTTGCCGTAGACGCCGGACACAGCAGGGAAGGGGGGCTTGCCGCGGGGGAAGGGGAAGTGCCCCTCGACGCTCTCAATCGCCGCCGTCTCCTCACCACCGATGTAGTGGCCGGAGCTTGGCATGACGCGGATCTCCAGCGGCTTGCCCAGGGCCTGCTCCAGCTTGTCGAACCAATCCGAATCACACCATTGGGCAACAGCGGTCTGCATCGCGGCAAGCGACTCGGTCTGCTCAGGGTTGATGTAGAAGACGATGCGGTTGATGCCGCAGGCCAGCGCGGTGATGCAGGCCCCCTCGATCACCTGATGCGGCGCCTCCTGTAGCAGGATGCGATCCTTAAAAGTACCGGGCTCATCCTCGTTGCCGTTGCAGATAAGGTACTTGTCCTGGTCATTAGGCTGGGCGGCGACGTACTGCCACTTTTTATAGGTGGGGAAGCCGCTGCCGCCAAGGCCACGTAGCCCCGCCGCTTCAATCAGCGGGATGATCGCCTCCGGCTCCTGCAGTGCCCGGGTCAGTCCCTGACCGCCGATAGTGGCCTGCCATGCGGCAAGGTCGGCACCAACGCGGCTATTTTCGTGGAACAGGACTTGATTGAGTTGGCTCATCAGGTGAAACCCTATTTATCTTGGTTGCGACGCAGACCTTCGTAGTCGACGTCGGTATCAAATTTGGCGCAGTCGGGGAACAGCATCGGACTCTTCTGTTCCATCGGCATGTCCGAGATGGTCAGCTCGCGGCGCAGGCGACTGAGGTGATCAATCGATACCCGCTTGTGCCCCTTGCTGTGGCGACGCTCGGCGGCGTGGCGGCCGGCGCGACGGCCAAAGCTGATGATCTCCAGCAGCGCGTTGCCCATGATGCGGTTCTTGCCGTGAATGCCGCCGCTCGCCTCACCCACGCAGTAGAGTCCGGGTACGGTGGTCTCACCGTGCTCGTCGATCACCACGCCACCGTTCTGGTAGTGCAGGGTGGGGTAGATCAGCAGCGGTGAGGTGTGCGGGTCGATGCCCGCCTTGTGGCCCAGGTGCAGCAGCTTGGGGAAGCGCTGTTGGAGGATGCCGGGATTGCGAAGCTCCAGCCCGGGGGTATCGAGCCACACCCCCTGCGAGCCGTCGCTGGTCTGGATGCCGCGCCCCTCGGCGCACTCCTTGAGGATCGCCGCGGCCACCACATCACGCGGTTTCAGCTCATCGACAAAACGCTCGCCCTTGCCATTTAACAGGTAGGTGCCGGCGGAGCGCACGCCTTCTGTAATAAGGGTGCCGGCAAGGTGGTGCGGGTGGGCCAGCCCCGTGGGGTGGTACTGGAAGGAGTCGAGGTCGCGCAGTTTGGCCCCCAGCCGGTAGGCCAGCACCAGGCCGTCACCAGTGGCACCGAAGTGGTTGGAGGTGGGGAAGCCGTTAAGGTGCATGCGGCCAATGCCGCCGGTGGCGATGATCACGCTCTTGGCGATGATCTGCACATAACTGCAATCCTTAAGGTTGGAGATCACCGCCCCGGCACAGTGGCCCGACTCGTTGATCATCAGCTCCACCACCGGGCTGTACTCCCACACCTCGGCATCGGAGTTCTGTACCGCCTCGCGCAGCACCCGCATCATCTCCAGCCCGGTATAGTCGCGGTAGTAGCAGACGCGGTTGGCCGAGGTGCCACCGGCGCGGCGGGTCAGCAGGTCGCCAAACTCATCGGTGTCGAACTGCATCCCCTGCTGAATCATCCAGCGGATCACATCGGGGCCGTCCATCACCATCTGCGACACCAGCTTTTTGTCAGCACTCTGATGCCCCGCCTTGAGGGTATCGTCGTAGTGCATCTGCGGCGTATCCTCCTTGTCGATAGAGGCCTGAATCCCCCCCTCGGCCATCACCGTGTTGCTGTCGCCAAGGCGCAGCTTGGTGGCGAGCAGCACCTTGGCCCCCTTCACCGCGGCCACCAGGGCCGCAGCGCAACCGGCACCGCCGCCGCCAATCACCAGCACATCGGTCTCGACCACGCTGGCACCGGCCAGATCCGCCTCGTCAATGCGGGCGTCGGCCTGCAACACATCGGCCAGCTGGCGGTGACACTGCTCGCCGCTGTTGGGGCCGACCTTAAGGGCGGTCATGGTATCGGCGCGATAGTCCGGGTGGTAGGCGCGCAGCAGCGCCTCCTTATCATCGTGCTGCTCGGTGAGCGGGCGCTCGGCCTCCAGCCGGTAGGCGGCCATCGCCGCCTCGTAGCTAACGGGGGAGTTACTCATGGTCGCTATCCTCCGTCGTCTCAATGGTCAGCTCACCCTTGCGAATCTGCTCCAGGCGATTGATCAGGTTGGAGGGGCGGGAGTGGAAGTAGGCAGTAACGCGGCGCGCGAACAGGCCCACATGGTTGGGAGCGATCTCCTCGGCGCAGCCGGTCATGCAGATGTTGCACATAATGCACTCAACGAAGAGCTCACCGGCCTCCTTAAAGCGGCCATCGCTGGCCAGCGCCACCCCCTTCTCCACATCGATCCCCTTGGGGCAGCCCTTGGTGCAGCCGCCACAGTGGCGGCAGTTGGCCGCCTCGGGGAAGATGCGGTGAAACTGCGAGTGCAGGTCCCACGAGTTCTTGATATGCGAGAGGCGGTAGTGGTGATGGGTCGGGTTGGGGAAGACCAGGAACATCACCTGCATCCCTTCCTCCACCAGCGTCTGGCAGCCCAGCTCGATGTTAACCCCGTTGTCATCGTTGCGGCGCACCAGCACCCGGCACGAGCCGCAGACCCCCTCCAGGCAGCCGACACCCTTCACCCGCGGATAACCCGCATGCCACAGCGCCTGAATCACCGACAGCGTAGGCGGGGCCTGAATCGCCTTGCCATCAATAACAGCGTTTACCAATTGTTGGGACTCATCGCTCATACAGCACTACACACCACGAGGTTAAAGTGAAAACAGGGCAGCTATTGTAGCGAAAAACCGCTATCAGTTCTCACTCATTTCGTTGCTGGGCGAGCCGGGGGAGTGTTTGTGGGGAGAGGGAATTCCATGGGGTTTGGAGGGGTATGGTGTGTGTGGGGGGGAGGGGGATTATCTGCCCAGGTTTTTGAGAAGCGGCATGCGGGTGTGCCGACGGTGCTTTTCTATGGTGTGTGTGTACCTATACATATGAACAACAGTCGTAGGGTGGATAAGTGATAACGCATCCACCACCATAGAGATGATTGGTGGATGCGCTACGTTTATCCACCCTACCTATCGAACAGCGGGGAGTGAAGTAAAGGGGTCTGACCCTGAGGGATCCCCACGAATTTACCAGCCATGTCCATGCTCTGCTATCTGAGTAACCAACCTGTCATAGGCCTCACTCATCTGAGTATCGCTCAAACTTATTCGCTGGTCATTTGAAACTCTCAAGCCAAGAAAT
>JBFFMJ010000005.1:0-216595 GCA_041554195.1 Thiohalomonadaceae bacterium | reverse complement strand
GACGAAGTGATTGAACCTAAAACTTAAGTTCTTTGTACTTCATCGAGTTTTTGCAACCAAAAACACGACGGAGCACCCACACAAATTATCTAGCCAAATTGTTAAAGAGCGTTCCAAGCTTCTCAGCAAGGAGGCCGGTATTCTACCGACATTCAATCCGTTGTCAACAACTTATTTAAAGATTAATTCGAAGTCGTTATGACCTGAAATCTCTCTTCAAATCAGCAGCAAATTCTTATCGAATCTACTACTAAAAGTGGCTAGTCCGTGCCGTTCTTGGCGGGCTTTACCGCCGAAGAAGCTGCGCATTATACGCACCGAATTCGGCGGTGCAAGACAAATTTTCACAATTGATAAGAAAAATTAATAAGCACTATTTAATCAATTACTTACGAGACAAAAGACTAGGTCAGGCTAACTCTAGCAAAGCGTCGCTTGCCCACCTGATAAACATGGGTGCTATTGGCAGAAATTTCCAACTTCTTATCACTAACCCTGTCGCCATCAATACGCACGGCCCCCTGCTGCACCATGCGCATCGCCTCAGAGGTGCTTTTTACCAGTTCTGCCTGACTAAGGAGGGTGGCGATTGCCATCCCCTCACCACCGCTGTCGAGGGTAAGCTCCGGCATCTCATCGGGCATTGCTCCCTTCTGGAAGCGAGCAATAAAGTTCTCGCGGGCCTTGGCCCCCTCACCTTCACCATGGAAACGGTCGACTAACTCCTCGCCAAGGAGGAATTTTATGTCGCGAGGATTAGTTCCCCCCTCTATCTCTTGCCTGAAGCCATCAATCTCTATCATGGGACGGAAACTGAGCAGTTCAAAGTAGCGCCACATCAAATCATCGGAGATCGACATCAGCTTACCGAACTGCTCATCCGGGGCATCGTTGATACCTATATAGTTATTCAACGACTTCGACATCTTCTGTACCCCGTCCAGCCCCTCCAGGATCGGCATGGTGAGCACGGTCTGCGGCTTTTGGCCAAAGGACTCCTGCAATTGACGTCCAACCAGCAGGTTGAACTTCTGATCCGTACCCCCCAGCTCGACGTCGGCCTTCATCGCCACCGAGTCGTAGCCCTGAATCAGGGGATAGAGGAACTCATGAATGGCAATGGCTTGTCCCCCCGAGTAACGCTTGGAGAAGTCATCGCGCTCCAGCATGCGGGCCACGGTGTGCCGTGAGGCCAGCTGGATCAGTTCTGCCGAGTCCATCGCATTCATCCAGCTGGAGTTGAAGAGTACGGTGGTCTTCTCTCGATCTAGGATCTTAAAAATCTGATGCTCATAGGTTTGGGCATTCTCGATCACATCATCACGGGTCAGCGGCGGGCGGGTCGCACTCTTTCCGGTGGGGTCACCAATCATCGCGGTGAAATCACCTATAAGGAATAACACCTCATGGCCCAACTCCTGAAACTGGCGTAGCTTATTAATAAGTACAGTGTGACCAAGGTGAAGATCTGGGGCCGTCGGGTCGAAACCGGCCTTGATACGTAGCGGACGCCCCTCTTTAAGCTTGGTGATCAGCTCCTCTTCAACCAGTATCTCTTCGCTACCGCGTTTGATCAGCGCAAGCGCCTCGTCAACCGTTGCCATCACTCTCTCCAGACAGGTAAAAAACCGGCGTAGATTACCACAGGCTAGCCATTCACTGCAGAATGTGACTACAATCATTGACCTGGCGCCAGAGTAGCGCTATTTTATTTGAAAAAATCTGAGTGAATTCCGTGAATTACAACAATTACTTAAACAGAGACTGTAAGTCGGTCTCACACCAGGGTGAGGGAAAGAGGCCGCGTATCCAGCGTCATCACCTCCATCTACTGGCGATCAGCTCTGTCGTTTTAGGGCTGGTAAGCCTGTTTCTCCCCAGTCATCAGGCCGAGGCCAACCGTCAGATCACGCAATCGGCCAATGAATCGGTAAGCGTTGAAAACAGACTTCACGAACTACTCAGCCTCCCACGGAACCCGTCTGGCGAGAGTCATAGCAACCCAGCGCCCTTTGTCGCCAGCAGTGGGAATGAAACGCCTTGGCAACAGGTAACCGTCAAAGATGGCGACAATATGTCACTCATCTTTGATCGCCTGAACCTTAGCCCACAACAGCTGCATACTGTACTAGCGGCGGATAAAGACGAACATTACCTGCGCCGCTTACGCCCCAAGCAGACTGTCCAGTTTCAGATTGCCGACGGTCAACTTCAGGCCATGCAGTACCAGCTCAGCGCAACCAAGAGCTTCCTCATTAGCCGTGAAGGTGATGACTTCGTCGGCCAGCTTCATGAGAAGCCGGTAGAAATCCGCCTTACCCACGCCACCGGTGAAATCAGCAGCTCACTCTTCCAGGCGGGTCAGGAGGCCGGGCTCTCGGACAACCTGATCATGGAACTGGTCAACATCTTCGGCTGGGATGTGGATTTCGCCCTCGATATCCGTGCTGGCGACACCTTCTCTCTGTTGTTCGAAGAGCACTACCTTGACGGTGAGAAGCTGCGTGATGGCAATATTCTCGCTGCCGACTTCACCAATCGCGGTGAAAACTATCGCGCCGTGTTATTCACCGACCCCAAGGGCAATAGCCAGTACTACTCGGCCGATGGCAAGAGTATGCGCAAGGCCTTCCTGCGGAGTCCGGTCGATTTTCGCCGCATCTCTTCCACCTTCCAGCGTGAGCGCAACCACCCGGTATTGGGCAAGAAACGTCCACACCGCGGTGTCGACTACGCTGCAAGCACCGGCACACCAATTAAGGCCGCTGGCGACGGCAAGGTCATTTTCCGCGGCACAAAGGGCGGTTATGGTCGCACCGTGATCCTGCAACATGGTGGCAAATACACCACCCTTTACGCCCACATGTCGAAATATCGCAAAGGGGTGAGTAATGGCAGTCGCGTTAAACAGGGACAAACCATTGGTTATGTCGGCAAGAGCGGCCTGGCCACCGGTCCCCACCTGCACTACGAGTTCCGTGTCAACGGTACGCATCGCAACCCGCTCACCGTCAAATTCCCCGATGCCGCGCCCATTCCCAGTCAATATAAGAATGCATTTCTGCAACAATCACAGCAACTCCTAGCGCAGCTGGACTTATTCAAGCGCGTGCAGGTCGCCGCCAACATACAGTAACCGGTAGCCGTTCTACTCCGCCATGGCTGACTATTTTATCGGACTCATGAGCGGAACGAGCATGGACGCACTGGATGGCGCACTGGTCGACTTCGCCTCCTCCCCCCCTAAACTTATCGCCACTCACAGCCACCAGCTGGATACGGCCTTACGCCGTGAGATCCTTGCCCTCGCCCAACCCGGCGACAACGAGTTAGACCGTCAGGCCCAGCTTGATGTGCGTCTCGGTAGGCTCAGTGCCGAGGCCTGCCTGCAACTGCTGGAAAAGGCCGGGCTCACTGCCAACGACATTCAGGCTATTGGCAGCCACGGTCAAACCGTGCGCCACGCCCCGCATGCACTCGTCCCCTATACCGTACAAATAGGCGACCCCAACACCATCGCCCAGCTCAGCGGTATTACCACCGTAGCGGACTTCCGTCGCCGAGATATGAGTGCAGGTGGACAGGGGGCCCCCTTAGTACCGGCCTTCCATCAGGCACTGTTTCGCAGTAGCGAGAAAAATCGCGTGATCCTTAACATCGGTGGCATCGCCAACATTAGTATTCTCCCCACCGATAGCTCACAGGCGGTTATTGGTTTCGACACAGGTCCCGGTAACATGCTAATGGATGCCTGGATCCAGCTCTATCAAGGCCAGCTCTACGATGCCAATGGTGATTGGGGGCGTAGTGGCAGAGTTGATGCTGAGCTGCTCAGCCAGTTACTAGCTGATCCTTACTTCTCCATATCACCGCCTAAATCGACCGGAAGAGAGCGCTACAATCTGCAATGGCTGGAAAAACAGCTAAGTGGCGGGCAGAGTACGCAGGATATACAGGCCACCCTGTGCGAGCTCACCGCCGCAACCATCACCGATGCGATACGGCAATTTGCCCCCGACACCGAAGAGATCTATGTCTGTGGTGGGGGTGCCCGCAACGGCTATTTGATGGAGCGCATCAACGCCTACCTCGATAGCTGCCTTGTTACCACCACAACCACACTAGGCGTTGATCCACTGTGGGTTGAGGCCATGGCCTTTGCCTGGCTGGCCCGCCAGACACTGCTCGCGCTGCCCGGCAACCTGCCAGCGGTGACCGGTGCCCGTGAGGCGGTCATTTTAGGTGGCATCTATCCTGCGCCTCACTAGTTCCTCCTCTCAACCTGGCGAAAAAAAGGGGAGCACAGCTCCCCTTTATTATTTTATGCGCCCAAATTTTAGCGTCTTTCTACCTGCACGTAGTCCCGTACCGGCTCACCTATATACACCTGTGTCGGGCGGAAAATGCGGTTATCGGCAAGCTGCTCACGCCAGTGAGCCAACCAGCCCGCTGAGCGGGAGATGGCGAAGATCGGGGTAAACTGGTCGGTACGAATACCCAGTTCGTTGTAAAGAATACCGGAATAGTAATCGACATTAGGGTAGATACCGCGTGGCCCCAAGCGTTCATTGGCGATTTCCTCCAGTGCCACCGCCGTCTCGTAAAGCTGTGAGTCGGCCATACCATGCTGTTCTGCGAGCTTCTCCAGATGTTTTTGCAAAATCGTGGCACGCGGATCTTTCACTGAATATTCGCGATGACCAAAGCCCCATATCTTCGCCTTATCCGCCATCTGCTGCTCAAACCACGCCTTCGCCTTCTCCGGCCGACCAATCTGCTGCAGCATATCGACCACCTTCTCATTGGCACCACCGTGCAACGGCCCGGAGAGGGTGCCAATAGCCGCCGCGATCACCCCATAGGGGCTGGCAAGAGTAGAGCCGGTGACCAGAGCCGCAAAGGTTGAGGCATTGATGGTATGTTCAGCGTGCAGGACAAAGCAGCTATCCATGATCTTCGCATGCAGGGGTTCAGGCTCCTTACCCTTAAGCATGTAGAGGAAGTTCTCCGCGGTGGTCATATCGGTGCGCGGCTCGATGGGATCATAGCCCTTACGGATGTGCTCCCACATCGCGACAATAACCGGAATACGGGCGATGATCTTCACCGTCATGTTGTGAATGTAGTTGAGATCCTCACACAAATCAGAACCGGTAAGGCACGCATTACCCGGATAGAACATGCCCAGACTCGCCACCGCGGTCTGCAGCATCTCCATCGGGTGACCGGTTGCCGGAAGCTTCTTCATGATTTCGCGTATGTTGTACTTCACCCGACGATTACGCCGCAGGTGAGCATCGAAATCGGCCAGTTCCGAGGCCGTCGGCAGCTTGCCATCCAGCAGCAGCAGGGTGGTCTCCTCAAAAGAGCTGTGCTCAGCCAACTGCTCTATCGGGTACCCACGATAGGCGAGAATCCCCTCCTCACCATTGATGTAAGAGATATTGGAACGAGTGGCAGGAACGCCCTCAAGGCCGGGCAGGTAGTCGCTCATGCGAATGAGTCCCTCATGTCGATTAATAGATACGTCAAGCCAGCGAATAGTCTAGCCTGTTACTTGGGTATAGAGGCGAAACCACACTTCTTCAAGGCCTAAAACTACTAGGCCCGGACGATCTCCCGTCCGGGCCTAGTACACATCTCGCAACAGCAGCGAAAACTACGGCGAGAAGGAGGAACCACAACCGCAGGTGGTAGTGGCGTTGGGGTTACGAATTACAAACTGTGCACCCTCCAGATCTTCTTTGTAGTCGATCTCCGCGCCCACCATGTACTGGTAGCTCATCGGGTCGATCAGCAGGGTCACGCCGTTCTTCTCTACCGAAGTATCGCCGTCATTCACTGCCTCATCAAAGGTAAATCCATACTGAAAACCGGAACAGCCACCGCCAGTCACATAAACGCGCAGCTTCAGGTTGTCGTTACCCTCCTCCACGATTAGCGCCTTTACCTTATCGGCGGCGCTATCGGTAAAGACCAAGGGGCTCTCTTCATCACTCATCACACTTCTCCAAAATCGGTATAGAGACTAACTTAGGGCCTAATTCACCATATCCAAGTCATTTAGTCAAGAATCTTCACCACTGGCGCTCAGCAGCTCAACCTTGGGGGCCGGCTGAAAACCATCCTCTTTATGTACCAGGCTGCCGTTTACCTCAGCGCCGCGCACCATCTCAATAAACTTGTAGTAAACATTACCGACAACGCGAGCCTTCTCTGCCAGCTCAATATGCTCTGATGCATGTACATCCCCCTTAACGCTACCGTTAAGAACGATATTGGGCACCCGCACCTCACCTTCAATATGACCACGTTCACTCAGGCTGAGCACCGAACCGCTGTCGGCATCGGCGAAGACATTGCCCTTAATGGTGCCATCCACATGCAGGCCACCACTGAAGTGAATGTCCCCCTGCAGCTCGGAATTTTGTCCAATCAGGGTATCGATCTTGGTGCCCTTGGGTGACGATTTACTCTTATTTCCAAACATTATTAACCCTTCTCTCCAACTACCCAGTCAAATGCCTGGGTCAGCTTCTTGTGTGCCTTGCTCTTTGGCTTAACGATAAGATTGACTTTAATCGGCTCAAATCCCTCGGGCAAGATAAATTCGGCCTCCAGGATCTGGAAATATTTAAAGCGGAACGCAGGATCACTTTTCTCCTTGCTGTCGCTCATCTGCTCCAGGGTATAACGCTTCCGCTCCCCCTTCTGCACCCCCTCCACCTCAAAGCGCAGGTTACCCCGCGCCACAGTACCATTATTCAACACCTGGGTTAACACCACTTTGTACTTATAGTGACGTGGCAGCGCCCCCTGACTAAGCTCAAAGTCCTGTATGATCAAGCCTTTAGTGGCATCATTGGGCGAGATAATACCGCGATAAAAGGCCAGCTCCTCCTTTAGCTCCAGAATCTCATCCTGCAGTCCGGTCACCGCCCCTTCTAACTGCTTATAGGCCTGACGTTCAATCTGCCCACTACGCTCCAGCACCGCGTTCTGCTCACGCAGGGTGCGGTGATGTTGTTCCAGTTCAGCAATCTGTTGATGCAGGGCGGAGTAGGCATCCGATGCCGCCAGGCTATCGTAACCCCCGCGATAACGCCCAAACTCAAAGATGCCCGCAATCAAGAGCAGTAAAAACAACACAACCACAGTGATGCCGAGGCGTGAGTGCCAGAACGAGCGCTGCTTGACGATCAGATGACTCATGGCAGCAGGGCGATCTGCTCAAGGCCGCACTTCTCTTCCAGACCAAACATCACATTCATATTTTGCACCGCCTGACCCGAAGCCCCCTTCACCAGGTTGTCGATCACCGAGAGGATCACCACTGTATCGCCCCCCCCCGGACGGTGAATGGCGATGCGACAGTGGTTTGCCCCCTTCACCGAGCGGGTCTCAGGGTGAGACCCGGCGGGCATCACATCAACGAAGTACTCATCCTTATAACGCGCCTCATAAAGCGCCTGCAGGTCACCCGGCTCGCCCTTAAGGGTGGCATAGAGGGTGGCGTGGATGCCACGAATCATCGGTGTCAGGTGCGGCACAAAGGTGAGGCCGACCGGATGCCCTGCCACCTCGGAGAGCCGTTCGCTGATCTCCGGCTGGTGACGATGGCCCGCCACCGCGTAGGCCTTCATACTCTCGCTGGTCTCACACAACAGTGTGCCGACACTCGCCTTGCGTCCGGCACCGCTCACCCCCGATTTGGTATCGGCGATAAGACGCGAGGTATCGACCAGGCCATTTTCAATAAGTGGCAGCAAACCGAGCTGGCTCGCGGTGGGATAACAACCAGGACAGGCAATCAACCGAGCGCCCGTTATCGCCTCACGGTTATTTTCCGGCAGGCCATAGACCGCCTCCGCAACCAGCTCGGGGGTGGTGTGCTTCATGCCGTACCACTGCTCCCACAGCGGAATATCCTTAATGCGGAAGTCGGCACCCAGGTCGATCACCCGCACGCCGCGCTCCAGCAGCTCGCCCGCCCCCTTCATCGCCACCCCATGAGGGGTGGCGTAAAAGACCACATCACACTCGGCCAACTGCTCGATATCCGGCACACTAAAGGCGATATCCACATGACCACGCAGATTGGGGAACATATCAGCCACCGGCATACCCGCCTCAGAGCGCGAGGTGATCACCTTTAACTCGACCTGTGGGTGGGCGGCCAGAAGCCGTAACAGTTCAACCCCGGTGTAACCGGTTCCGCCGACAATACCTACCTTAATCATGATTCCCTGCGCTTCTCAATGTGTAACATATGAAGTGCATCATAAGAGAGCTAGGACAAAAGAAAAAGGGGCTGAGGGTGCAATATTCGGTAACAGGGGGCCGCTCTGGCATAATATGCCGACTTTACCATCAGGAAAACGACATTGCTCGACCGTCTACGCCAACGCCTCGCCCGTGCCGAGGCACTGCCACAACTCTCCCTGCTCGGCATCCTCACAGGGCTGCTGGCCGGTCTGGTGATCATTCTGTTCCGCTTTGCTATTGAGGGGGTGCAGGAACATCTACTCCCCGGTGGCAATAGCGAAAACTTCGAGGCCCTGAGTGGGCTCTGGCGCTTCTTTCTGCCGCTGGGTGGGGCCCTGTTGCTAGGTATCATCTTCCACCTCATTAGCCGTGAACATACCCAGGTGGGGGTGGTGCATGTGATGGAGCGCCTCACCTATCATCAGGGTCAACTCCCCTGGCAAAATGCCGTGGCGCAGTTCATCGGTGCCTTTTTCGCCATCGCCAGCGGCAACTCAGTGGGACGCGAGGGACCCAGCGTCCACCTTGGCGCGGTCAACGGCAGCCTTCTCGGGCAGTGGTTCAAACTGCCCCACAACTCAGCACGCATCCTCGTCGCCTGTGGCGTTGCCGCCGCCATCGGGGCCTCCTTTAACACCCCGCTGGCCGGGGTGATCTTCGCCATGGAGGTGGTGATAATGGAGTACACCATCATCAGCTTCACCCCGGTGATCCTCGCTGCGGTCAGTGGCACCGTGTTTATGCGCCTCATCTACGGCTCGGCCCCCGCCTTCGACGTGCCCACACTGCAGCTGGCCTCGATGGGCGAGCTCCCCTTTGTGCTACTCAGCGGCATCGCCATCGGGGTACTCGGTGCGCTGTTCATCCGCCTGATGCTCTTTTTCACCGCCAGCCTTACCCGCTGGCCGATCTGGCTGCGCATGGGCAGCGCGGGGTTCATAGCCGGGATCTGTGCCCTGTTTGTGCCGGAGATCATGGGGGTCGGCTACGACACCGTAAACACCGCTCTGCTGGGTGAGTATGCGCTTACTGCCTTTATCGCCATCGCCCTGATCAAGCTCCTCGCCACCACCGCCTGCCTCGGACTGGGGCTCCCCGGCGGTCTGATCGGCCCCACCATGGTGGTGGGGGCAAGCGCTGGCGGGGCGCTGGGTATGGTGGCTGGACACTTTTTTCCCGAGACTGCCAGCACCCCCGGCCTCTATGCCATGATCGGCATGGCGGCGATGATGGGGGCCACCCTGCAAGCCCCGCTGGCCGCCCTCATCGCCATGCTGGAGCTAACCGCCAACCCCAACCTGCTGCTACCGGGGATGCTCGCCGTGATCGCTGCCACCATGACCAGCAGCGAGCTGTTCAAGCGCGGCCCGATCTTCCTGGAGCTACTGCGCGCCCGCGGCCTCGACTACCGCAACGATCCAATCGCCCAGTCGCTACGCCGCCTGTCGGTCTACGGGGTGATGAACCGCAGCTTCGTCATTACTAATCACAAGCTCAACACCGAGCAGGTCAAATCGCTGCTGCAACAGAAACCGCAATGGATACTCATCAGGGAGAGTGATGAGAAGATGCCACAGGAGCTCATGTTGGCCGGTGATCTGGCCCGCCATATGGAGGAGCGTGAAGGGGATGAAGCGGTGCTTGATCTCCAGGAGATCCCCGCCAAACGCCTACAGGTCACCGCCATCGCCTACCAGGCCACGCTACAGGAGGGGTGGGAGCTTTTACAGTCGAGCCAGTCCGAGGCACTCTGCGTAGTGCGTGATACCCTTACCCGCCAGCCAACGATCTTCGGTATCCTTAGCCGACAGGATATTGAGGCCAACTATCTCTACAATGGCCAGTAATTAACCACCAACGCAACCCGGTAGACCATGAAAAAACAGACCCTCATCAGCAGTACCTTCCTCCTCGCCATCGCCGCCCTGCTCGGCTACCTGTGGCTCACCCCCAGCGGCGTCAAACAGGCCCCGGCGATCAGTGTCACCACCCTGCAGGGGCAATCCATAAACCTCGCCGCCCTACAGGGCAAGCCGCTAGTGGTCACTTTCTGGGCCACCACCTGCCCCGGCTGCATTAAGGAGATGCCGCACCTGATCGAACTGTATAAAGAGCTCGGCCCCCGCGGCCTGGAGATCATCGGTATCGCCATGGAATACGACCCGGAGGATCAGGTGCGCACTATGGTGGCGCAAAAACAGGTGCCCTACCCCATCGCCATCGATAAAGACGGCAGCGCCGCCCGCGCCTTCGGCGGTATCTCCCTCACCCCCAGCACCTTCCTCATCGACCCCCAAGGGCGCATCGTGCAATACAAACTCGGTGAGATGGACATGAAGGCGCTGCATAACCGCATCATCGCCATGCTCAACGGTAACAAGGCCTGAACCATGCTCTGGATCAAGGCCTTTCACATTATCTTCGTCGTCTCCTGGTTCGCCGGCCTGTTCTACCTGCCGCGCCTCTTCGTCAACCATGCGATGGCGACCGAAAGCTCCGAAATCGAACGGCTCAAACTAATGGAGCACAAGCTCTACCGCTTCATGGCACCACTGGCGATCCTCGCCCTGATACTCGGCACCTGGCTGTGGTTGGGTTACGGGTTTAGTGGCGGCTGGATGCACGCCAAGCTGGCGCTGGTCACACTGCTCATCAGCTACCACCTCTACTGCGGTCATCTGGTGAAGGTCTTTGCCGCAGATAAAAATACCCGCAGCCACAAGTTCTACCGTTTCTTTAACGAGGCGCCGGTGCTGATATTGATGGCGGTGACGATTTTGGTCGTCGTAAAACCCTTCTAAATCTAGAGACTCAGAATAATTATGGACCCACGCGAAGACCTCACTCGCCACTACCAGTGGCTGCGCCAGCACGGCAACAACGACTCGCACAGCGGCAACGCCTCGGTGCGGGTGGATGATGACTTCTGGGTCACCCCCAGCGGCTGCTGTGCCGACACCCTCAGTGCCGACCAGCTGCTGCGCTGCGAACTTGGCGGCAAGCCCGTTGAAGGGGCCTCGCTGGATGCGCCGTTGCACCGGTTGGTCTACCACAGCAATCCCGAGGCCCGTGCAGTGCTCCACAGCCACGGCCCTTACACCGTGGCGCTGACGATGAGCGGTGAGGACTTTCTCCCCCCCGACTTCGAGGGGCAGCTCTACTTCCCCCGCGTACCGGTGATCACCATCCCTTACGACAAATACATCGAGCAGGCGCCGGAGCGGGTCGCCGAGGTGCTGGCCGACTATCCGATCATGGTGGTGCGGGGCCATGGCGTTTATGCTCAGGCGAAGAACATCAACCTTGCCTACAAGTGGAGTTGTTCACTCGAATTATCCGCCAAGACCGCCTTTATCGCCCGCCAGGCGGGCACCTTGTAGAGAAGAAGAACATGCCACAACAACATCCCAACATCGTCCTCGTCTTCGCCGGTAACGACCCCAGCGGCGGGGCCGGAATCATGGCTGATATCGAGGCGATTGCCAGCATGGGCTGTCAGGCCGCGCCGGTGATCACGGCGCTGACGGTGCAGGATACGCAGAATGTGATGCGCCTCGATCCCGTCGACTCCACCGTGGTGATCGAACAGGCCCGCGCGGTGCTGGAGGATATGCCGGTGGCGGCGATCAAGATCGGCCTGCTCGCCACGCTGGAGAATATCGAGGCGATCCACACCCTGCTCAAGGATTACCCCGAGATCCCGGTAGTAATGGACCCGATCCTGCGCGCGGGGGGCGGTTCGCGCCTCAGCAGCGATGAGATGCAAGTGGCGATGCGCGAGCTGCTGTTCCCGCTGGTCACAGTGCTTACCCCCAATAGCGAGGAGGCACGGGCGCTGGCCCACGAGGCCGACACCCTGGAGGCCTGCGCGCAAGAGCTGTTGAACGATGGCTGTGAGCTGCTGCTGATCACCGGCACCCACGAGAGTACCGAGACCGTCGATAACCACCTCTACGGCAACCGCCGTCATCTCGACACCTTCTCCTGGGGGCGTCTGCCCCACAGCTACCACGGCTCGGGCTGCACCCTCGCCTCCGCCATTGCCGGGTTGCTGGCACAGGGCCTGGAACCCTTCACCGCGATCCACGAGGCTCAGGAGTACACCTGGGAGGCACTGAATAACGGTTATCGCATTGGCATGGGGCAACACCACCCCAACCGCCTGTTCTGGGCACGCGATGACGAAGAATCGAATCAAGATCAGGAACTGTAACTCATGGCACAACTCACACATGGCCTCTACGCCATCACCGACAGCAAACTGCTCTCCTCCGAACAGCTGGTCGAGGCGGTCGCCTTTGCGATTCAGGGCGGGGCGCAGATGATCCAGTACCGCAACAAGGGCGGCGATGCCGGGCAACGCCAGTGGGAGGCGAGCGACCTGAACAATATGTGTCGTCCGCTCGGCGTACCGCTGATCATTAATGATGATGTGGAGCTGGCCGCTCAGGTGATGGCCGCCGGGGTACACCTGGGCAAGAACGACGCCGACATCAGCGATGCCCGCGCCAAACTCGGCCCGCGCGCCATTATCGGCGTCTCCTGCTACAACGATATCGACTGCGCCATCGCGGCGGAAAAGGCCGGGGCCGACTATGTCGCCTTCGGCAGCTTCTTCCCCTCACGGGTCAAGCCCGATGCGGTAAAGGCCGAGCTTGCCTTACTGCAGGAGGCGAAACAGAAACTGACCATTCCGGTGGTTGCCATCGGCGGCATCACCGCCGACAATGGCCACCAACTGGTAGAGGCGGGAGCAGACATGCTCGCCGTGATCACCGAGGTATTCGGTCAGGCCGATATTAAAAGCGCCGCCGAAAAGATTGCCCAACTATTTGAATAACCGAATAAGACAGGAAACCGCATCATGCCCAATGCACACGAACTCTTCGAAGCCGCCCAGAAACACATCCCCGGTGGAGTCAACTCGCCGGTACGCGCCTTCAAGGGTGTCGGCGGTGACCCGATCTTCTTCAAGCGTGCCGAGGGGGCCTACACCTTTGCCGAGACCGGCGAGAAATTCATCGATTATGTTGCCTCCTGGGGACCGATGGTGGCCGGACACGCCCACCCCGAGGTGATCAAGGCCGTGCAGGAGACCGCTGCCAATGGCCTGAGCTTCGGTGCCCCCACCGTGATCGAGACCGTGATGGCTGACAAGCTGGTCGAGCTGGTCCCTTCGATGGATATGGTTCGCATGGTCAGCTCCGGCACCGAGGCGACGATGAGCGCCATCCGCCTGGCCCGCGGTTACACCGGGCGCGACAAGATCGTCAAATTCGAGGGCTGCTACCACGGCCACTCCGACTCGCTGCTGGTGAAGGCCGGCTCCGGCATGCTCACCTTCGGCGAGCCCAGCTCCCCCGGCGTACCGGCGGCGCTGGCCGAGCACACCGTCACCCTCGCCTATAACGACATTGAGGGGGTAAAGAGGGCCTTTGCGGAAATTGGCTCAGAGATCGCCTGCATCATCGTCGAGCCGGTAGCGGGCAACATGAACTGCATCCCACCCGTGCCCGGCTTCCTCGAGGCACTGCGTGAAGTGTGCGATGCCCACGGCACCGTGCTGATCTTCGATGAGGTAATGACCGGTTTTCGCGTCTCCCTCGGCGGTGCCCAGGGCCACTACGGCGTCAAGCCCGACATGACCACCCTCGGCAAGGTGGTCGGCGGCGGCATGCCGGTCGGTGCCTTTGGCGGCAAGCGTGAGATCATGGAAAAACTCTCCCCCCTCGGCCCGGTCTACCAGGCCGGCACCCTCTCCGGTAACCCGGTAGCGATGGCCGCCGGTCTGGCCACGATGAAGCTGGTCGAAGAGCCCGGCTTCTACGCGGGGATCGCCGCCAAGGTCGAGCGACTGGTCAACGGCATCATGGCCGAGGCGAAAAAGGCGGGCGTGCCGATGAGCGAAAACCATGTCGGCGGCATGTTCGGCCTCTTCTTCACCGCCGAGGAGACCATCACCTCCTACGGTCAGGCGGTAGAGAAGTGCGACGGCGAGCGTTTCAAGAAATTCTTCCACGGCATGCTGGAGGAAGGCATCTACCTCGCACCCTCCGCGTTCGAGGCGGGCTTCGTCTCCAGCGCACACACCGATGAGGATATCGACAACACCATCGCTGCGGCGGGCAGGGTGTTGGCGACACTGTAAGGCATCAGCATTACCACCCAGTGGCAATTGCCAAACAACTAGCCAACCCTCAGGCATAAAAAAAGCCGCCCTGCGAGGCGGCTAAGAGGGTTCGCATTCTGTACCATCAGGCAGCGGCGGCCATGCCCGCATAACGATTCATAAACCGTTTACGCAGTTCGCGCTTGAGTTCAGGGATCTGATTAGGGTTACTGGTTGCTTCACCATCACGCCAGCTGCCGTAGTGGGCGACTACCACGTAACGGGTCCCCATCTCTTCATACATCGGCATATCTTCGGTGTGAAATTCCAGCATATCCATAAGCCGCTTCCTCTGGTGCGTATCAACTAGGTATAGGGATAGGCGTTTTCTCCGCGAGAATCAATGGCATCACGACCGAATCAGACAAACACCTACAAGTCCTCCATACCATGTCCCTACAAATACCCCCAAAAGCACCATAGGCAGACTAAATATAAGGTTATATCGCGCCGTCTCCAGCGCTATCCCGGTGTAGAATAAAAAGATGGAAAGCCTTAACGAGATCTTCGCCTGGATTAATGCCAACCCGGCCTGGGGCGGGTTGGGGGTCTTTCTGATCGCCTTTTTCGAATCACTGGCACTGGTGGGGTTGATCCTGCCCGGTGCGGCGATGATGTTTGGCATCGGCGCACTGGTCGGCACCGACGTGCTGCCGCTGTGGCCGACCCTGATGTGGGCGGCGCTGGGGGCGATCAGCGGTGACGCGGTGAGTTTCTGGCTGGGGCGCCACTACCACATGCAGCTAAAAACGATGTGGCCGCTACGCAAGCACCCGGAACTTATCGCCAACGCCACCCAGTTTTTCTATCGCCACGGCGGCAAGAGCATCCTCTTCGGGCGCTTTATCGGACCAATTCGTCCGGTGATCCCCGCCGTTGCCGGAATGCTGGAGATGCCGACCCGCCGCTTTCTGCTGTTCAATGTGATCTCCGGTATTTTGTGGGCACCGGTCTATGTGCTGCCCGGCATGATCTTCACCGCCTCGCTGGGACTGGCCGCCGAGGTGGCCTCGCGGCTGGCGGTGATGGTCGGCTCGATGCTTGCGGTGCTGGTGCTGGTGCTGTGGCTCTCCAGGCTCGGCTTTAACCGGCTGCACCACTACGCCTACCCGCTAATGCAACGGGTATTGTGGTGGTCGCGCCTGCACCCGGTGGCAGGGCGCATTCCCGCCTCACTGCTCGACCCCAACCAGCCCGAGGCACGCGGCCTGACCCTGATGGCGCTGGTGCTGCTCGTCGCGGCACTGCTGTTTGGTATGACCATCGACACCCTGAGTGGGGGCGACGGCATGCTTAGCGGACTCGATTACAGCATCCACCACACCATGCAGAACCTGCGCACCCCGGCGGTGGACGGGCTGATGATCCTCTTCAACCAGCTGGGCGATATCGAGGTGCTGCTCACCCTCTGCGTGGTCGTGCTGGCATGGCTGCTACGCCACGGCCTGAGGCGGGCGGCCATTCACTGGCTTGCCGCCATCGGTTTCGGTGCACTGCTGGGGGGGGCGCTATTCGCCCTGGGGGGGGAGATACACGCTACCGACCTCACCCTGCATGCCGGCGGCGATGATCTGCTGCTCATGGCCATCGCCTGCTTCGGCTTTCTTGCGGTGCTGATCACGCGAGAACTGCCGCTGCGCCACCGCTGGTGGGTCCACGCTCTGGTCGTCGCACTCATTCTCACTATCGCCTTCGCCCGCCTCTATCTCGGTGCCCAGGATCTCGGCTCACTACTCGGCGTACTGACCCTGGGTCTCGCCTGGGTGGCACTGCTCGGGATCGGTTATCGCAACCACCCGACAGAGCGGGTGGCACCGCTGAGGCTATCGCTGCTGGCGGTGGTGGCAGTCACACTCACCATGGCCTGGCATGCGCCACAACAGTTCGATAAGGACCTGCAGCGCTACGCCTATGCCGAGGAGAGTATCGTCATCTCACAACAGCAGTGGCTGGATGGCAGCGTGCCACTGCCCGCCTATCGTGCCGATCTGCGCGGCAGCCAGCACTACCCCCTCAACCTGCAGTACGCAGGGTCGCGGCTCGAACTGCAAGGGGTGCTGGCGGGGGCGGGCTGGCAATCCCCCCCCACGGTCGATGCGCTGAGCTGGCTGGTGTGGCTTAACCCCAACACGCCACTGGCGCAGATGCCGGTGCTGCCGCAGGTACACGACGGGCGTTATCACGAGCTGCTGCTGAGCCGCGAGGTTGAGGGGAGGATGCTGGCGCTACGACTGTGGCGCAGCCACTATCGCATCGGCGAGGGCGCACAGTCCCTGTGGCTGGGAAATATCAGCGAGCTGAAGGCGGTGACCCGTGGCGGACTCAGCGTACCGCGCACCCAGCTCAACTTTGACCAGGCGCTCGCCCTGTTTGAGCGGCAGCTGGCGTCGCTACCAGCGATCAACCGTCACGCCACAACGCTGCCGACGCTACTGCGTCTCTCACTCAGGGCAACGGAATAACCGGGCAGCGAACCGGAGCACAGGAGCCGCTGCTGCGACCCGCCATATTGGTGAACTCTTCCTTGCTCTGCCGATAACCGACCTCCCCCGGTGCCAGACGAATCGCACAGGCCACCGCGGCAAAGGCCGACTCGCGACACCCCTGCCCGGCCAGTGCATAGGCAAGGTTATTCCACAGCGGGGCTGATTCAGGATGATGGGTGAGGGCCGAACGCAGGGTCTGCTCCGCCTCCGGGAAGTGGCCCAGGCGATAGTGCAGATTGGCCAGCGCCAGCCAGACCACAGGCTCACCCGGCCAGTGCTCGCTGCCACTCTGGTAGGCCAGCAGCGCCGCCGCATTCTGCCCGGTCTGCTCCAGCGCGTAGGCCGCCTTGAGGTAACGGAAGTGATCGCCGCTGGCGGGCAGTTGGCCTGGCCTGAGCACTGTAATGCCCCAACGTTTGCCGCGCTGCCAGGTACGGTCAAACAGCGCCAGTGAGACTTGATGGCGCTCGGTGAGACCGGAGCGCAGGATAAGCTGCTGGCCCTCCAGCTCGTAGCCCACCACCACCGCATAGTGCCACTTCGGCAGCCAGCTCAAGCCGAGATTCTGTAACACCAGCACCGGGTTGCCGGCAGCCACCTCATGCAGCAGGGCTTCCAGTGTAGTGGGAAGCTCATAGACCACCATGCCGTAGCTGCGGGCAGTGGCGACCATCTCCGGGGCGACACTGCCCTGGCGCTCGGGCAGGTAGACCTTGTTCACCAGCTGATCCGGGCTCACCGCCTCGCCGCGCTGCCCCAGCGCCATCGCCAGCGCGGCGGGGCCGCACTGATAACGCTGCTGGGCAAAGAAGGGGGTGTCGGTCAGCTCTATCCGCTGCGGCAGTTCTGCGGGCAGGTCACCACGCGGCAGGGTATGGCTACAGCCGGATAACAACAGTAAAAACAACACGCCCGCCAGAAGGCGGGCGTGGTTAGCGCAACACAACATCAAAACCGATTACTTCACCGGGTGGATGAAGGGGAAGATATCGGTGGCCCCGATCACATCGGTGATCACAAAGATCAGGAAGATCAGCACCACGATACCCAATGCATCACCACCGGCAGGCAGTTGACCCAACTGCGAGTTTAGCTGCTGCACCTCACTGTCGGTCATCTGCGCCACACGCATTTTGGCATCGGCCACATCCACTCCCATCGCCACCAGCTGCTGCTGTACATCGCCACGCTCCAGCATCTGCACCAGCTGCCGACGATCAAACTGCGTCTGCTCCTGCTGCAACAGGGTGTCGGTACCAATCATCGCCGCCTGCAACGGCATCGCCTGGCCACCAATCATCGCCGCGGTCAGCAGCAGGGAGATAAAACGCTTCAACCTATCTTTCAGTGACATCACACTTCTCCTCAGTATATTTAACAACAAGGGGGGCTTCATATTAATTCAAATAATAGCGTACAAAGTACTACTCTTACGACTCATCTTTACGCACCATCATCTGCAGCAATACATCAAGGCGGCGTAGCGGATCATTCTCCTGCAACAGGCGCTGTTTATAGCGGTACTCCAGCGGTAACAACTCCACCAGACGGGCGCTGACCCAGCCGGCATCGTCATACTGTTTGGGCAGATTGGTATAGGGGTGTTCCAGCTCGCCGAGGATGCGTTTAAGCATTGCCACCAACCCCTGATGCGCCTCGGTAGTGGTCTGCGGCGGGTCGTTGGCTAGCAACTCCACCTCGGCCACCAGTAATTGGTTGGCCTCCACCCGCTGCTCCACGATATGAAAGCGCTGCTCGCCACGTAGCGTAACGCCCAGCAGACCGTCGGGGCGCTTGTGCCAGTAGGTGATCTGCCCCAGAGTGCCAACCGGATAGACCTGCGCCGCATCCCCCACCTCAGAGCCCTCTTTAATCAGGCAGACACCAAAGCCGCTCTCCTCTTTAAGGCAGCGGCTGATCATATCGAGATAACGGGGTTCAAAGATGCGCAGCACCAACGGGCCGCCGGGGAAGAGTACCGAGTGGACGGGGAAGATGGGAATGGTCAGCCGACTCACTCCTCGCCCTCCCCCCAGCGACGGAGCAGTGCGTGCTCCACCCCCAGGTGATCCAGGATACGCGCCACCACAAAATCAACCATCTCCTCCACCGACTGTGGACGGTGATAAAAGCCGGGGCTGGCGGGCATAATGGTCACCCCCATTAGCGCCAGTTTATGCATGTGCTCCAGGTGGATCGCCGAGAGCGGCATCTCACGCGGCACCAGAATCAACTGACGACGTTCCTTGAGCATTACATCGGCGGCACGCTCAATAAGATTGTTGCTGGCCCCGCTGGCGATGGCCGAGAGCGACCCGCTGGAACAGGGGCAGACCACCATCGCCCGCGGTGCGTTGGAACCGCTGGCCACCGGAGCCATCCACTGCTCTCGCCCGAACACCTGCAACTGGCCCGTTTCGGCCCGAAAATGTTCGCTCAAAAAGGTCTGCATCGCCTCGGGGCGACCCGGCATCTGCAGCTCGGTCTCGGTCGCCAGCACCACTTGTGCCGCCTGCGAGACCATCAGATAGACCGGCTGACGAACCTGCAACAGGCACTCCAACAGGCGCAACCCATACTGTGCGCCGGAGGCACCGGTAATGGCGAGGGAGATGCTGTTATTGGTCATAGGCATTACGGCTAACGGGAACGTTAAGCAGGGGTTCCAAAAATCATTAAGTAAGCGATTAGCATAGCCTGTGACCGGCAACTTGGGAAATCCCTGGCATATTCCTCGCAACTTCCCGTGCAGGGTGGAATCGCACTTGTATACTTGCTTATATTCGATAGAAAGCTCAGGAGAAGAATAATGGCATTCACCAGCCTCAACCCGGCCAGCGGCGAACTGATTGAGGAGTATCCCGTATGGGACGAGGAGCAACTGGAGGCGGCACTGGCGCAGAGCGCCGCCACCACCGCGAGGTGGCAGGGCACCAGCATGCTGGAGCGCAGTGAGCTGATGCACCGTGCCGCCGAGGTTTTGCGCACACGGGGCGAGGAACTTGCTGGCCTGATCACCCTGGAGATGGGCAAGCTGTTAAAGGAGGCGAAGGCCGAGGTAGAGAAGTGTGCCTGGGTCTGCGACTACTACGCCGAGCAGGCCCCCGCCTTTCTCGCCGATGATGAAATCGAGTCGGACGCCGCACGTAGCCTTATCGCCTATCAGCCGCTGGGCACGGTGCTGGCGGTGATGCCGTGGAACTTCCCCTTCTGGCAGGTGTTCCGCTTCGCCGCCCCCACCCTGATGGCGGGCAACACCGGGCTGCTGAAACACGCCTCCAACGTACCCCAGTGCGCCCTGGCGATTGAGTCAATATTCCGCGAGGCCGGCTTCCCCGAGGGGGTGTTTCGTACCCTGATGATCAGCGCCGCGCAGGTCGAGGGGGTGATTCGCGATGCACGCATTCACGCCGTCACCCTCACCGGATCCGAACCCGCCGGGCGCAAGGTGGCCGCCACCGCCGGTGAAGTACTCAAGCCCTCGGTACTGGAGCTGGGCGGCTCCGACCCGTTCATCGTACTGGAGGATGCTGACCTCGACCTGGCCGTCGCTCAAGGCATCGCCTCACGCTTTCTTAACTGCGGTCAGAGCTGCATCGCCGCCAAGCGTTTTATTGTGGTCGCTGCCATCGCCAATGAGTTCGTTGCCCGTTTTTGCGCCGAGGTGGAGGGGCTGATGGCCGGCGATCCCAACGACCCCGGCACCAGCCTTGCCCCCATGGCCCGCGAGGATCTGCGCGAGGAGCTGCATCAGCAGGTAGCCGAGAGCGCAGAACAGGGGGCTGTGGTGGTCACCGGTGGCTACCCGCTTAAGCGCGACGGGGCCTACTACGCGGCGACGCTTCTCGACAAGGTGGAGCCGGGGCAACGGGCCTATACCGAGGAGCTATTCGGCCCGGTCGCCATCATCATTCGTGCCTGTGATGAGGCCGATGCCCTGCGCATCGCCAACGACTCCCCCTTTGGCCTCGGCGGCAGCATCTGGACCGCCGACACGAGCCGTGGCGAGGCGGCGGCACGCCAGCTGCAATCGGGCTGCGCCTTTGTCAACGGCATGGTCAAGTCCGACCCGCGCCTGCCCTTCGGCGGTATCAAGAACTCCGGTTACGGTCGCGAACTGTCACTGCTCGGCATTCGTGAGTTCGTCAACGCCAAGACCATCTGGATTCGTTAACAGCCATGAAAATGAAATCGCTTATTCCAACCCTCCTGCTGCCACTGTTGTTCGCACCCTTCTCACTCTGGGCTGCACAGGAGGGGGCGCTGGACGCCGGTCTGGTGAACCCCGGTCATGTGGATAAACCCGCCTGGTTTAAAAGCTCATTTCTCGACCTGCGCGACGATGTGGCCGAGGCGAGCGAAGCGGGCAAGCGGGTGGTCCTCTATTTCTATCAGGACGGCTGCCCCTACTGCGAGAAGCTGGTGAACACCAACTTTGCGCAGCGCGATATCGAACAGAAGACACGTCAGCACTTTGATGTGGTCGCCATCAATATGTGGGGCGATGCCACCGTGACCGACCTGGCCGGCAACGAGGTCAGCGAAAAACAGTTCGCCGTCGACCTTAAGGTGCAGTTCACCCCCACCCTGCTGTTTCTCGACGAGAGCGGCGAGCTGGCCCTGCGCACCAACGGCTACTACCCGCCGCATAAATTCAGCACCGCACTGGATTACGTGATCGAAAAACGTGAGGGCAAGGAGCGCTTCGCCGACTACCTGGCAGCGCGCAATCCGCAAAAGGCCCGCGGCAAATTACACATCGGCAAAGACTATTTACCGCCACCCTATGCGCTGCAACGCAAGGCAGGCGATAGACCACTGCTGGTACTGTTCGAGCAACACGACTGCGCCGCCTGCGATGAGATGCACGGCGAGGCCCTGCGCCGTCCTGAGAGCAATAAATTATTAAAACAGTTTGATGTCGTGCTGCTGGATATCTGGTCAAAACAGCCGTTAACGACACCCGACGGACGTCAGCTCCCGACTAACCAGTGGGTCAAAGAGCTGGGGATTCAGTACGCCCCCAGCATGCTCTTCATCGATGACAAAGGACGCGAAATATTCCGCGCCGAAGCCTACCTGCGCCCCTTCCATACCCAGTCGGTACTGGAATACGTCGCAACCAATGCCTACAGGACCCAGCCCGAATTCCAGCGCTTCGTACAGGACAGGGCCGACCATATGCGCGAGCAGGGGATAGTGGTCGACCTATGGAGATAAGCCGCTAGCGAGCAACGACTGGCGACTATAGACTTAAATTATGGAAGAACAACAACAGCGGACCAGCCTCAAACGCGCCTTCACACTGCCCCTGCTCACCTTCTATGGACTAGGCACCATATTGGGGGCAGGGATCTATGTGCTGATCGGCGAGGTGGCGGGCAATGCCGGGATGGGTACCCCCTTCTCCTTCCTCATCGCGGCCCTGCTTGCCACCTTCTCCGCCCTCTCCTATGCCGAGCTATCGGCACGTTATCCACTGAGTGCTGGCGAGGCGGTCTATATCTGGCACGCCTTTTCCGTGCGCAACCTGTCGCGCCTAGTTGGCGTGATGCTGGTGCTCATCGGTCTGGTCTCGGGGGCAACCCTAGTAAGCGGTTTCGTCGGCTACTTCCAGGTCTTCCTGCCGTGGGAGGGGTGGCAGATCATCACCCTGCTGGTGCTGACCCTCGGAGCCCTGGCGATGTGGGGGATCGCCGAGTCGGCCTGGGTCGCGGCGGTCACCACGGTCATTGAGATCGGCGGTCTGCTACTCGTGGTCTGGGTTGCGGGAGACAACCTGGCACAACTGCCGCAGCGCCTGCCGGAGCTTCTTCCTGGTGCTGAAGGGGTAACCACTATCGGCCTTATCGCCGGTGCCTTCCTCGCCTTTTATGCCTTTATCGGCTTTGAGGATATCGTCAATGTGGCCGAGGAGGTGAAGCGACCGCAGCGTGACCTGCCCCGCGCGGTACTGCTCTCGCTGCTGTGCGCCACCCTGCTCTACATGCTGGTGGCACTGGTAGCGGTACTGGAGCTGCCGCCACAAACACTTTCGCAGAGCGGCGCACCACTGGCGCAGGTCTATCAACACGCCAGTGGCGAGGCCCCGCTGTTTATCAGTGCCATCGGCCTGGCCGCGGTGATCAATGGCGTCCTCATACAGATCATTATGGCCAGCCGGGTACTCTATGGCATGGCAAGGCAGGGGTGGCTGCCAAGCTGGCTGGCCGAGGTCAACGCCGCCACCCGCACGCCGCTAAATACCACGACCCTGATGACCTCGATGGTGCTGGTACTGGCGCTGTGGTTGCCGCTGGTGACCCTGGCCAAACTCTCCAGCCTAATTACCCTGTCGGTCTTTGCCCTGGTCAATCTTTCCCTGTGGCGCATCAAGGGGCGTGAGCCACAACCCGAGGAGGTGCCCAATATTCCCCGCTGGCTGCCGTTGTGCGGATTTCTCTTCTCCGTGCTGTTTATCCTGTTCCAATTGTGGCACTGGATCGGGTAAAGGGGCCATCGCATGGAGTGGTTAATCTATCTGGCCACCGGGGCCTTTGCCGGAGTGCTAGCGGGGCTGCTGGGAGTCGGTGGTGGCCTCATCATCGTGCCGGTACTGGCACTCAGTTTCGCCGCGCAGGGCGTGGCCAATGAGGTGATCATGCACCTGGCGGTGGGCACCTCACTGGCGACCATTATCTTCACCTCGCTCTCTTCGGTTTATGCCCACCACCGTCGTGGCGCGGTGGCGTGGTCGGCGCTGGGCTCGCTGGCACCGGGAATACTAGTGGGGGCGCTCTGCGGCGCGCTCGTGGCGCGCTGGCTGCCCACCCTTTCGCTACGCTACCTGTTTGGCATATTCGAACTGGTCGTTGCCCTGCAGATGGCACTCAGCCTGAAACCCGCCCCACACCGCGGGCTACCGGGTCGCTGGGGGATGAGTGGTGCCGGGGCGGTAATCGGTTCGCTATCGGCCCTGGTCGGCGTGGGAGGCGGTACCCTCACCGTGCCGTTTCTGTTGTGGTGCAACGTCACCATGCAACGCGCCATCGCCACCTCGGCAGCCTGCGGTCTGCCGATTGCCGTGGCCGGCACCGCGGGCTTTATGATCAGCGGCTGGAATAATGAACAGTTACCCGCCTGGAGCAGCGGCTACCTCTACTGGCCCGCACTACTGGGGGTTGCCGCCGCCAGCGTGTTACTGGCACCGCTGGGGGCACGGCTGGCCCACAGCCTGCCCACCGCCGTCTTAAAGCAGCTGTTTGCCCTGTTGCTGTTGGGACTGGCCTTGCGTATGTTGATCGTATAATGCGTCGCTCTACCCAACACCCTCTCTTCGCCATCACGCCACTGCTTCTTGCCCTGCTGTGGTTCACGCTAGTGTCCGCCCCGCTGTATGCCATACCGATTAGCGAGGTTCGCTTTGAGGGCAACAAGGTCACCCGTGAAAAGGTCTTGCGTCAGGAGTTGTTGCTAAAAGAGGGCGATGAGCTCGATATCAAACGGGTTGAGAAGTCACGTCAGGCAATGATGAACCTTGGCCTGTTCAAGTCGGTCGCCAGCCGGGTGGAGGAGGATGGCGCAAATCGCCGCCTTATCTTTACGCTGGAGGAGCGTTACTACCTGCTCCCCATTCCACTACTCAACGGCAATCAGGAGGAGGGAAATTACAGCTACGGAATGGAGCTGCGCCACGACAATGTGCTGGGGCTCAACCAGCGACTCAAGCTCACCTATGAAAATGAGCAGTTGATCGATGGCACGGTGCCATCAAAACGCCAGATGGAACTCACCTACGCCATCCCCCGCCTGATCGACACGCCATTCCAGCTCTCCCTTAATGCCAAGCGCATCAGCGAGGAGGTCATCGAAGTCGATGAGAACAACATCACTACCGGTAACTATCACCAGGATGTCAGCAGCGGCGGTTTCTTCCTCTCACGCTGGGTTAATCCCAACTGGATCAGTCAGGGATGGACCGTAGGCGCAGGCCTGGGTGCCGTAGAGAAAAGCTATAGTCAACAGACCGGCAGTGGCCTCGCCTACGATAACAGCCAGTCGCTCGCCGTGAATGCCGGCATCAATTATAACCAGGTGGAGGAACACCAATATCATCGTGCCGGAACCCGTTATGGCTATAGCCTCTCCATTGCCCAGCCGTCGCTCGGCTCTGACTACACCTTCACCCGACACTGGCTCTACTACCGCCGCTACCTGCCCCTGAGGGCGGTGGATGCCAACATTAACACTCAACTTCGGCTGGGGCTTGCCAATGGTCGGGCCTTCGATTCCCCAACCTACTCCATCGGCAGCTCGACACTGCTACGCGGCTATAAAAACGGTTACGCCGAGGGGGACGCGGTAATGATCCTCAACGCCGAGTACCACCACCACCTCAGCGGCTATCGTCAACTGCGCGGCGTACTCTTTACCGATGTGGGCAATGCGTGGGAATCCCCCCTTGATGTCGACCTGGGTGACCTGGCAGTGGGTGTTGGTGTCGGCCTGCGCTGGCGGGTACAGGCCTTTGTCAATCTCACCCTGCGTATGGACTACGCGCGCGCGCTGCACGACGACAACACCACCCTCACCCTGACCACCAGCGCCAGCTTTTAACCTGCCCGCCCCCACACCACAGACGAAGGCACTACCGTGCCTATGTGATAGCAGAGGGATGTGCTAAATTTACTAAACAACAACATAAAATAACTACAACGACATAATGGACTAACAGTAACTGCGGGGAGAATTGTTAATGGTACGGTTTACGTCATTTTTTGTCCTTACTCATATCGCCTTATTCAGCGGGGCAACGCTGGCGCAGCCCTTCGCACACGGCAACTGGGAATTTGAGGTCAGCTACGACCTTATCGGCATCCCGCAAACCTTCCCCGGTTACACCGTTAAACAGTGCCTGGATACAACAACCCCTTTCCCCAATATCTCTCGTCCCGGCAACAACTGTCAGACACAACTGCAGGGGCGTTTCGGGCGCACCTATACCTGGATGCTTAACTGTTCAGACGACTGGGAGATGGTTCAGGGGATGGGACGTATCCACTATCGACAGGGAGAGGCCCATGGTGATGTTCACCTGCAAATTCTCAACCCCCACAATACACCGCAGTTAATGAACTTCCGCATCAAGGGGAAACGCACAGGCCCCTGTGATAACGCAAACCGCTCACTGGCTCCTGGCCAGTAACTGTCGAATCTCTTCACCGCTATAGCTGTGTGCCTGGCCGAATCCACCGACAAAACGGGCACTCTCGATCACCAGACAGAACAACATAAAATCGCCAAAGCCGAACAGCTGTTCGGCATCAGGCAGTTGCTGCAGGTAACACTGTTTTGCCGACTCATAATCTGCCGCATCGCGGGCAATAGGCGCACCGCGTGCACGCAGGCTTAGCCGTGCCAGCTGCTGCGGGTCACCACGGCCCGTGTCGCACTCACTCAACACCAACGCCACTGCCTCCTGCCTAAGGATCTCTTTGCTATGGGCGGCGAGGCCGCTAAGATGCAGGTAGAGACAGCCCCGCGGCAAGTCCACCGCATAGGCCACCATTGAGGCGGCAGGCAGCCCCCCTGCATCCACCGTCGCCAGTGCCGCCCAACGGTGCTGCTGCAACATCTCGGTAATCTGCGCCAAGTGATCACGTTTTCCCACAGTCACAGCTCCACTATGAATTACTGTCACCATAAAAAGCGGGCCTGGTGCGGTCAAGTGGTAAGTGATGGGGTAGACTGCGCGCTGGTTTCAATATGTAGAAAGGGAGACAACCTTTATGGTTAGTCGAAAGTGTCGCGAGGAGTTGCGCCGCGAGCGCCAGCAGGCGCTAAAGCGTTACGAAAAACACCGCCGCCGCAACCTGCTGGCCGAGCCGGGGGAACACCCCTTCATCGTGGTACTGGATCACCTCAAGTCAGGCTTTAATGTGCCGAAGATCTTTCGCAGTGCCGAGGCCTTCGGCGTGCATGAGGTTCACCTCATCGGTATCGGCCCCTTCGACCCGGCCCCGGCCAAGGGCTCATTTAAAAATGTGCCGGCACGCTTTCATGAAAACTTTGACGACTGCTACCGGGCGCTCAATGAGCAGGGCTATACCCTCTTCACCCTGGAGCCGGAGTGTGGTGCCCCCCTCTCAGCGGCAGAATTACCCGCAAAGAGCGCCTTTATCTTTGGTCATGAGGAGAGGGGGATCAGCTTTGAGCGCGACAACTATCCCGCGGTTCGCTGCATGCATATACCGCAGTTCGGTCGCATGGAGAGCCTGAATGTCAGCGTCGCCGCCTCTATTGTGATGTATGAGTATGTACGGAGGCTGCCGCCACAGAAGAAGGGGTAAAGACTAACCGCCAGTCATCGACATGAAACGAATCGACTGCTCCGGCTTTTCAGAAAACTCATGGCGCTCGGGCTTGATGTTAATGGCGCGCATAATGTGCTGCTCCAGCTCCTCGTCACTTATACCGGCGCGCAGCAGATCACGTAAGGGGTAATTATGCTCCTGCCCCAGACACATATAGAGGGTGCCATCCACCGAGAGACGCACCCGGTTACAGGTCTCGCAGAAGTGCTGCGACATCGGCGTAATAAAACCGATCCTCATCTCGCCGTTGGCGACCTTCATATAACGGGCCGGACCACCGCCATCCATCACCGCAGGCACTAAATCGTAGCGCCGGGTCAGCTGCGCCTTCACCTCTTGCAGGCTAAGGTACTGCCCCAGCGCAGAGCGCCCGGTATCCCCCATCGGCATGGTCTCGATAAAGCGCAGGGTGAAACCGTGCTCCAGGCAGAACTCAAACATCGCCTCGAACTCATCATCATTCACCCCCTTCATCGCCACCATATTGATCTTAATGGGGGAGAAGCCCTCGGCCTTGGCAGCCATCAACCCGTCAATCACCTTTTGCAGCTTACCGCCGCCGGTGATCTTGGCGAAGCGCTCGGCATTAAGGGTATCAAGGCTAACATTCAGCCGCTGCACCCCGCCCTCGCGCAAGGCCCTGGCGTGCTTTGCCAACTGTACGGCATTGGAGCTAAGGGAGAGGTCATCAATACCGGGGAGTTGTCCCAGTCGGCCGGTCAGCTCACTGACCCCCTTGCGCACCAGCGGCTCGCCACCGGTGATGCGCACGCGCCTCACCCCGAGGCGACCAAAGGCGGCGATCACCCGCTCGATCTCATCAAAGCTGAGCCAGTGGTCGGGAGTCTCAAAATCCTTGAAGCCCTCGGGCATGCAGTAGAAGCAACGCAGGTCGCAACGGTCGGTGACCGAAAGACGGATGTAGTCGATGCTGCGCCCGAAGGCGTCTTTAAGTGAGGAGTTCATATAAATCTAATATAGGGATGAAAACCGCGGGCGACAAGTTAATAAAAAGCTTACATACAATGTGGTATACAGCTACCACCTAAGTGGTAGGAGTCCCATCGGCTCCCGCAAATAACTTCTCGTTAAAGGAAAAATTTCGTCCAGTTCATCATGCGCCACCAGTAGTAGAGTGCGCCCGGCATCTCTGCCATACGTTGTGCCAGTTGCCACAATACCCGGTGCTGGATGCGCCACAACATCATGTTGTTGATAAGACCATGAAAGCCGCGATGCCCCTCTCGCAGAATAATGATCACACGCCCGAATCGCTGTTGCGACGGCAGCTCTGCGGTGCTGTCGAATTCAAGCAACGCCAGGAGTAATTGATAGGCGTAGTAGTCATCGCCCGTCAGCCCCTCCGCCTCTATCAGGGCGAACTGATCGTTAAGCGTCTGCGTCTCTCCGCGCAGCCACAACTCCAGCGATAGCCACAGCCGTACCGGCGTTGCCAGCGCCTCGGTGAGTTGTGGCATGATCTGTTGCAACACCTCGTAGTGCTGCTCCCACAGGCCCATTTCCCGCAGGCTGATGGCGTAGTTGTTGAGCGCCCAGGCAGGCAGCCCCTTCATCTCACGCCAACCGTGCATCCACGCCACGTTCTCACGATAACGTCCCTGCGCCGCATAGATATAGGCCACATTAATCAGGCTGTCGATATCCTCTCGTAGCGGCATCCGATAACGTTTAAGCAACCGGTCCAGCCGCCATATACTGCCGATGCGATAGATATAACTCAGGTAGTCCTCCACCACCCGGTGACCCGCCTTGCCCATGTTCAGCAGTCGGCCAATAGAGCGATTGCTAAGCTTCCACTCCTTCTCACTACCCTCATGCTGACGTGCGGCCCACACTGAGGCGAAGGCGGGATTGATGCCCTTGAGATCCTGCACGATCTCATCGCTGGCGCGCTCCAGTTCCGGCTCCCAACCGGCCAGGCTAAAGGCCTCATAGGCGGTGTGAAAAAACCAGCTATTCTCCTTGCTGCTGCGGCTAAGGCGATGAAACAATTCCAGCGCCCTGTCCTGCTCGCCACGCTTGCAGGCCAGTTTAAGTTCACGGGTGATCACGTAGGCCTCTAGCTCCGGTGCCAGATGCAGATAGAGATGTTGCAGTGTTGCCTGCGCGTCCTCCAGTTCATCATCCTCCAGTTGCAGGTCAAACAGTTTAATACCGGCACTCTCATGTTGCGGTAAAACCAGCAGAGCCTGCTGCAATGCCTGCTTCGCCTCCTCAGGTTTATTGTTCTGCAACAAGGCATCAGCCAGGCGTACCCGTGCATCGCCATCATCGGGGCGTAGCGACACCATGCGCTGACAGGCGATAAGAGCATCACCGGGGCGTTCATTATCCTCACACCAGGAGGCGAGCATACTCCAGCCGCTATAGTAGGCGGGCTCACCCTCCATCATTGCCTTGAGGTCGATGATCGCCCTATCCACCTCACCCCGCCGATAGTCCATCCACGGGCCGTAGCTGCGCAAGGCCACCGGGATGCCATCACCACGGTCATAATCGGCGATCACCTGTCGCGCCTCGCTAAAGCGTTGATGCTGTACCAGTAGCTCCGCCTTCTGCTCATAGGCCGGCAGATAATTAGGGTTACGGCTGATCGCCTGGTTCAGTGCCTCCAGCTTTTCATCCAACGGCCATAAACTCTCTGCCAGGTAGTACCAGGATTGCGGCAGGCCCGGCTTGCGCTCCACCACCGCCCGTGCGGTCTGCTCCAACAACCACTCCTCTTCCATGTGTTCAGACCAGCCTCGCAACCTTCCCCACGCCCAGTCATAACCGGGCGATAGTTCCAGTGCATTGCGAATGGCGATCAGTGCTGACTCCTGCTCACCACGACGCCATAAGGCATCGGCCAGATAGCCCTGGACTTGCGCGCTGGAGGGATTTGCGATGGCGGCATCCTGCAACATCTTCAGCTCCTGCGGGTAGTCGCCACTGCGCTCGTAATTATCGGCCAGCTCCATCAATGCCCGATCCCAGTGCGGATTGATACGCAGGGCCTGCTGCAATGTCTCGCGCTGTCCGGCAATGTCATTCTGCCGCTTGTAAACGTGTGCCAAATCAAGGTGGGTACGCGGTAACAGGGGGAAGCGTTGCACCGCCTCTTCGGCCAGTGCCCGCGCCTCTTCCAGTTGCGTGTTATCGCGTAGCTCGCCGATCAGGGTGGACCAGCTTTGCCACAGGTCGGGGCGCAGCTTGTGTGCCTCGCGCAAGGTCTCCAGTAACGGCTCGGCAGGAAGAATATTGTGCGCCTCAAGCTGATAACTGAGCAGCCCGGCGCCACTGGTTGTCTGCGCCATGAGCTGCTGTAACAGGTAGGCGAGCTGCTCCTGTTTCTCCGCACTGGAGTGGCACAGACCCATCAGCGCATGAATCGCATACTCATTATCGGCACTCACCCGCAGGGTCTCACGATAACTGATCATCGCCTGCTCGCGCTCGCCTCGCCGCGCGTAGAGATCGCCACAGATGTTGTGCAGCCCCGGTGCATCGGCATCAAGTTCACGCGCCGTTTGCAGTGCCTGCCATGCCTCATCGTAGCGGTCGGCCTGTATCAACAGGTCGGCCAGCTGGCGCTGGGCATAGGCATTAGCGGGGTGGCGTTGCAGCAATCGCTTTAACTCCAGCTCGGCCTCTGCGGGTTGCTCCTGCTCTAGCAGCTCGATCAGCTGCTCGTGCAGTCGCAGGTTATCGGGGAAGCGTCGGCACAGCTCGCGCATATGGGCGATCGCACGCGCCTCACCGTTGAGCTCGCGGTGCAGCCACACCAGCTCTTCGTGCGCGCGGTAGTTCAACGGCTCGCTCTGCACCAGTGCATTAAACTGCTGCAACGCCCGCTGGTGCCGACGCTGCTGCGCCGCGTGTCGTGCCGAGGTAAATAACCACTGGCCGGGGCTCACCAGTGGCTCGGCCTGCGCCAGTAACTGCTGCGCCTGCTCACTGTTTCCGTTATCAAGCTGCGCATTGCTGGCGAACAGCAGCAGCTCACCGTCATCGGGACGCGCCGCTACTGCCCGCTCTAGCAGGGCCAGCCCCTGGTGCTGGCGGTTCTGCAACTCGTAGGCGCGATAGAGTGTTATCGCCGGATAGGGTGACTTGCTGGCATTTCGCTCAAAGCGTTGTTGCAGCCACGCCACCACCTCATCGCCGTGCCGGTTCAGTCGTGCCAGCCGATAGTAGTCGAGGGCAAATCCCTCGTCGGCCTCGTCCAGACTGGCGGCGATACGGTAGAGCTTCTCCGCCTCGGCGTAACGGCGCTGCTGCCACAACAGATAACCGTAACTCTGGTAGGCGGAGGCAAGTTTGGGGGCACGCTTGACCACATCCCCCAGCAGCGACTCGGCACGCTGCTGCTGACGACCATCGTCACTCAGCGCCTCGGCGTAGAGGCTTACCAGACTGAGGTGGGCCTGCTCTTTTTCGCCCTCCTGTTGCAATAGCCCTTGATAGGCCTCGCGGTGACCAATGCGGTTAAGTGAATATAGCTGGTTGAGCTTGATGCGATCATTGTTGGGGTAGCGCTCGAACTGCAGGCGGTCAACCGCAGCAACCTCCTCCATATTGTTGTCATACCACCCCAGCTCGCGTCGTGCCTGACAGGCCAGATCGCTCTGCGGAGAAGCGCCAAAGACGCGGACAAACTCATCTCCCGCCGCATCACGCTGGTGTTGTTTAAGGCTGTCGCGAATCGTGAACAGGGCATCCCACAGCTTATGCTCAGGCAGCTTTAGTGAATGTAGGGTTGCTGCCCGCTCCGCAGGCACCATCACCATCGCACGCGGCCCGAAGGGGGAGTATTTTTCAAAGAACGGTTGCTGCAAAAACTCCTGCTCGTATTGACTGAAGGGGTCGCGAATAAACAGCGCCCCCATCTGTTCATCATAACCGGTAAGTGCCTGCAGGTGAGCACTGTCGGCCTCCTGCGTGGCCAGGGCACAGGGGATCCCGGCATCGATCAGGGCACGCGCACTCTCCCAGTCAAGACTGAACTCAAGCACATGCCAACCATTTTCAATGGCCCACTTGCGCTCGTCATAATCACGGGTGCCGCCATACCAGATGGAGTCGATGATCGCCTGTTGCGCCACCGGCTTACCAAAATAGTTACTCAGCGCAGAGAGGGTAGCGGGGCCACAGGTCATGTGGCGTTGGCGCACAAACTCCACCCGCAGGCGTTTGCGTTCCCCCTTGCCGCCGGAGCGCCCCAGCTCCTCGGCCAACTTTTTAAAATAGGGGCTACCGTTCAACTCCGCCTGAGTGATCGCCTCCTCGATCTCCCCGCACAGGTAATGATAGTTACAACGATTGGCCGCCAGCCACTTCTCATAATCCTTCGACTTAAGTGGCGTTAACGACTCAATCTGCGCCAGGCTTGCCGCTATCTGCGGCAAGTCCTCCTGCTCCTGATGATGGGCGAGTAGCTGCGCTACCACCCCCTCACTCTGTAGCGCGGTCGATGCCTGCTGCAACAGCGCCAGCGCCTCCTCCTCCTTGCCGCACAGTTGTAACAAATGCGCCTTGCTCTGCACCGCCGCACGGTAGTTAGGCACTATCGCCAAGGCCTGATCGACAGCCGCCAGGGCCGCATCGTAGTCGTCCTCCATCTCCAGCAGGTGAGCGTGCTCGACACGGTTCCAGGGGTCGTCCGGTGCCGCCGCCAGGGCCTCCGCCATCAAGGCATCGGCACGGGTAAAGTCACGATAAAAACCGTAGAGAAAGGCGCGATAAGACTGCATCTCGGCAGCGATATTATCGCCCTCAACAAATTGGGGGTAACGCTCAAGCAAGCTTAGCGTCTTTAACAGACCGTTACGGGAGAAGTGGTTGCGCGAGTAATAGGCAAAGGCACGAGGCGAGTCGCGGTGTTCACGCCAGGCAAGATAGAGCAGGATATCCGAAAGCCGCGAATTACCCAGCACACGCGCCAGCTTGGCGGCGAGAATACGCGGCCCCACTCCCCGCCACTGTGCCAATGGCCCCAGCGGTGCCGCACACTCGTAGGCATCGAGATAACGCCCACGCAAATAGAGCTCTTCAAGTTCCAACAACAGCTCGCCCGCCGGTTCCACAAGCTTATCCATCACAACAGTCCCTGCATTTTTATTCTTTATTGATGGCAGACTACGGCAGATAGAGGCGGGAATTCAAGCCAGCAGAGGGCATAATGAGAAAGGGCGCACAAAGGTGCGCCTGATCAAGTCACCGCATAAATTTATTGCGGCACAGCGGCAGGGCGGATCTGGTACGCCGCATGACAAGCGACACAGTTATTCAACAGGCCACTCAACTGCTCCAGTGCATGGGCCGGATCCCCCAGAGACTCAGCATCCATCGCGATTTGATCAAATCCACTGTGGGTGGCCATACCGAGCTTCTTGAACTCTACCGGCAATTTACCCATCAGTGTACCGGGTACCCCCTGCGCTGCCGCCCTGCCGACACTGCGCGCCGCCTCGGTCACCGCTTTCATATCCTCCGCATTAATCCCCGCGGTAATACGTTGCGTCACCCCGAGAAACATCCGCATCTCACCCAACACCAGCTCCCGCTCACTATCCTCCAGCAGAATCGCCGTGCGCTGATCCGCCACCTGCGCGGTAGTGCCACTCAATATAAACGTATAAACCAGTCCGACATTCGCTGCCAGCGATAGCAACAGCGCAGCGATCAAAACACCTTTTTTCATTATCAGCTCCGTTTTGGATGATATTGATAGCGCCTCAGGCTAGCATCACGCGCCGCAACCGCGTTGACCTATATCAAAAGAGGGAACCTCTTTCCAGGCGCCTGGCCGCAGCGTAGGATGAGGTGAAATAATACGCACCGAGAATAACCACCACTCCCCATACTATGAAAAAATATCACCCGCTATTTCTCTTACTGCTCTTCACCTCAGCCGCCAGCGCCGAAGGACTCGCCCCCTTTACCACCGACGGTTGCAGCCTGTTTCCCGATGGCACCCTGGAACATCAATCGCTCTGGGTGCACTGCTGCATACGCCACGACCTCGCCTACTGGAAAGGCGGCACCGAACAACAGCGACTGGAGGCCGACCAGGCCCTGCAACAGTGTGTCGCCCAGACCGGAGAGCCGAAGATCGCGCAACTGATGCTGGCCGGGGTGCGCGTCGGCGGCTCCCCCGTCTCCGTCATGAACTACCGATGGGGTTACGGCTGGCCCCTGCTCCGGGGCTACAAGGCACTGACGCCGGAAGAGAGCAAAGAGGTGCAGCAGCAACTGGAGCGGTTTGAGGTGATGGTTAAGAGTTTGTATCAGGAGTTGGGGTTGGGGGGGAGGTAGAAAAATATTGTGGTCAGGTCTTTAGATGCATTTTAGTTTATATAAAACTCTATATTTACGTCACCGTTACTGGTGTAAGACGCACTAAACACCGTCATAACATCTACCTCAACGTAATAGACGTCGTCGATTATTTGAAATTTACGATTCTTAATTGAATCTTCTAATACACCCTCATTGATTAGCCAACCCCCAAACTCCCTGGTTAACATTAACGTTTTCTCTAAAAATTCCTCTTCGGTATATGTGTTGCTGGATTTTAAATCAATACTAATTCCTAAATGCACACATCCTCCACCACCAACCACTATTTTTTCATTATTTCTTTCAACTATTAGTGTTTTGCCATCACTCTCAACCCTTGAGTCCTTATGCTTTAACTCGTACTCTTTTATGAACTCTACATATGAAGATTCGTCAAAAACACAGTCATCTCCTGCAAAGGCATTAAAAGTAATTAACGATATAAAGATCAGTAAATATTTCATGGCGTCTAACGAAGAGCTAAACCCACCGCTGGAGTAGTTGATATTTTGTGTGCTTTTGCACAAAATATGTGCCGCGGAGGTGGTGGACCGGCTTGAACTGATTATTATGTGTTTGCATCAGGTTAATATTCTGAAGTTTTGAATCGATTCCTTGTTTTGCAGTAAACAAAGCCAATACCCCCCCCCTCCAGCCCCCTGCTCAAAGATATGCCAAGCTGAATTTTTAAACACATAGAGCAGTGAATCTCCATGAGCACCAGCCATAGCTAGACCGTGTGGAAATACCCGTAGAACACCAACAATCACACCAATTTTCACACCCTTCATAATATTGTTTTCATTTTCATGCATTGCTGTGTAGAGGTATGACATGAACAATGACAATATATAATATGAAACAAGTAGGAGCCCTATGCCGTCATGTGATGCATGAACGCCTTCTTATAGACTTGGCATTATCAGGTTATGCCAAACACCTGCAATTACCCACATCCCTGTGCCGCCAACGAGTATCGCCAAAAACAGTTTTTTTTAAATCCATTTAAATCTTCTCCATTCTATTCTAGAAGTACCTTTGAACACATTCACATATAACGATTAAGCTAAATCGACCGCTGGAGCGGTGCTTGTTTTTGTGCTACACATCACAAAAAATGTGCCGCGGAGGCGGCTTAAGCTATTGTATGGTTCAATTAAGCGATGAATAGCCAAATCCCTCTGCATTATGATTAGATGAAGCTCGTAACCTGTCCCAACAAGTTACCGGTTCAGCAGCCCGATGAGCTAGCGGTCTTAAAAGTCCGTTAACAAGCGGGGGCGCTGAACCGACCCGATTTACTAACTCGAACAGTCGAATGAGCTTCAAGCTCGAATTTAGCAAGGAAGAGTCCTAATGACAAACCTTAATAAGAGTAAAACGGTCGTGAATGTTGGTATCGATGTTGGCAAGCAATCACTCGATGTCTGTATTCATGAAAAGCAGCTCCACTGGCAGGATGACAATAGTGCTGACGGGATTAAACGTATTCTGAAACGTCTCGCCCACTATCAGGTTGAACGCCTCGTAGTAGAAGCGACAGGGCGGTACGAGTGGGCCATCGCTGAGGCAGCCTTTGAGAAAGGGATACCGGTCTGTATTCTCAAGCCATTATCGGTTCGCCGTTATGCCGGTGCCATCGAACAGCTGGCCAAAACAGACAAGATAGACTCCGCTGTGATCGCCCAATATGCGGCTATCGTGAAGCCCAGGCCAACACCAAGAAAGAGTAAAAACCTGATTGCAATCAAAGACCTGCTAAGTCGGCGTCGACAGGTTATGCAGATGCGTACCCAGGAATTGAATCGTACCAAAATCATGGGTAAAAGCATTGAACGCTCATGCAAGCGAATAATTAAAGTCTTCGATACCGAGATCGCACGTCTGGAAAAGCAACTGGATAAGCACGTTTCAGAACAGGCCGAGTGGGCCGAGCGAAAGGCGCTCCTGATGACGGCACCTGGTGTGGGTGAGACTCTGGCATACACTTTACTGGCTGATATGCCTGAACTTGGAACACTTAATAACAAGCAGGCCGCTTCGCTGACCGGCGTTGCCCCAATTAATAGAGACAGTGGCAGGCTGCGGGGAAAACGTCGAATACAGGGAGGCAGAGCTGGCGTGCGAACAACACTTTACATGGCAACACTGAGTGCAACGCAGTGCAATCCTGTGATCAAAGAATTCTATACTCGCCTCGTTGCCCAGGGTAAGCATAAGAAAGTTGCATTGACCGCCTGTATGAGAAAGTTTATTACCATGCTAAACGCTATGGTGAGGGACAAAGTTGAGTGGGCTTACTGATTATTTTGAGAGGGGTTGACGCCACAGTCGCTTGTTAGATTGATTTATAGCTGCCGCTATTGGCTTGGATAATATTTCGACCATTGATTTTGGTGAACTGGATTCGCCAGTTCCATTTGACCCAGCATAACCCGTGGCTTGTGGTGAAAAAATACAACTAGCAGCTTGAAGTATTACAGCTTCCCTCACTCCCGAATCACCACTTGCCTCTATTAGCGCTTTGTGTGTCATTAATGCATTTTGTCTATGCTTATTTAATATTGCATTGTGCTTGTGGTTCAAAAAGTTTCGTGCCGAAAGAAATAGGATATATGCTATTACAGCAAATATTAGCATCTTGCTGATAGCCAACTGAACGGTGTCATACGTGTTTGCTGGTGCGAGAAATGGAATCTTGTGCAAGAACAATGTCACTACAGCATAGATGCCTAATCCCCATGAAAGGTTAATGGTTTTCTTTCTCCAGTTCTCTGCCTCGGCCTCATGGAGTGCTGACTCAGCCCTAAAATGTGCAGCTTGTTGTGTAACGCATTCCTCTGCCGCAACATTACGTATTTCTTCTAATACCCTTTGAGCTTCTGACTCATGACCAGATAGGGTATCAGTAATTTTTTGTGCTTTATCTTCTATGCTTTGCAGGGTTGCTCTAGCATCAGTATCAAGGCGCTGGAAATCTGCTGATCTGTGTAGAGAGTACGAAATATAAGGATGTAGCTGGTGAAATGCCACGGGGTAGGCCGCGATAATTTGCTCAATAAATGCCTGCCTAACATCATGCGGATTTTGTTGCTGAGGACTAAAGTCCAGTACTTGCGAGAAAAGTTTATAATGCGCATCAGCATGATTTTTTATCATAGTCAGTTGTGCATCTGGAAAGTCATCAAGTGCTTTTGTTGAAAGTCTAGTATATAGATCAACTAATTGCTGAGATGGCATCTTTGAAGTTCAGCGATGTTCCTAGAACGTTTTCTCTTGATAATTCATGAGTATCAAAACTTTGTATTCTCAGCAAGGAAGATAATGCTTCTTCGTGCAACTCGGGATTACCAATAATCATTGTGAGTCCTTTTTGTGTGTATTCAATCCAACATAAAGTAGCAGGCGTTCATCCCGATACCCCGTCAATTCTGCGTAAAACGGAGGCGTCGCCCACTACTCCACAAAATCCGCGGAAAAACGAGCGTTCCGCCTGTATGTAATCATTGTGGGAAGTATTTCAGAAGGTCAACACGTCCCTGTGTGAGGCCACTATAGCCATTATGAACATGCGGTTACAAGCTCAACCCTGCCAGCAACTTCCCATGAATCCCGTTAAACCCACCATTACTCATCACCAGCAGGTGATCGCCCGGCTTCACCTCGGCCAGTACCGACTTTACCAGCAGCTCAAACTCATCGCAGGTGGTGACGGACGCCGGGGCATTCTCCGGCAGGTTCCAGCCAAGGTCAGACGGGGTATAGATAAAGACCTTATCTGCCCCCTCAAGTGATGGCAGCAAGGTCTCTTTATGTACTCCCATGCGCATGGTGTTGGAGCGCGGTTCGAGTACGGCGATGATGCGCGCGTTACCGACTTTATTTCTCAGGCCTGCGAGGGTGGTGGCGATGGCGGTGGGGTGGTGGGCGAAGTCGTCGTAGAGGCGGATGCCGTTGACCTCGCCGCACAGCTCCATGCGACGCTTTACGTTTTTAAATTCACACAGGGCGTTGATCGCCTGCGCTGCCGGTACGCCGCTGTGGCGTGCCGCGCCGATAGCGGCTAGGGCGTTATTGACGTTGTGCTGGCCGAGTAGCTCCCACTCGACGCGGCCCTGTTGTTCATTATCGAAATAGACATCGAAGACACTGCCATCGGCGCTGCCGTTGCGGGCGGACCAGCCGTTATCGCCGCCGATCCTTTCTAGTGGTGTCCAGCAGCCCTGCTCCAGTACGGCATCAAGATTGGCATCGTTTTGTGGCGAGAGGAGCAGCCCCTGCCCCGGCACGGTGCGCACCAGATGGTGGAACTGTTTTTGAATCGCCGCGAGGTCGTCGAAGATGTCGGCGTGATCAAATTCTAGGTTATTCAGCACCAGGGTGCGCGGGCGGTAGTGGACAAACTTGGAACGCTTGTCGAAGAAGGCGGTGTCGTACTCATCGGCCTCGACCACGAAGAACGGCGTCTCACCGGCACGGGCGGAGAGACCAAAATTCTGCGGGATACCGCCGATGAGGAAACCGGGGCTCATCCCGGCGTACTCCAGAATCCAGGCGAGCATCGAGGCGGTGGTGGTCTTGCCGTGGGTGCCGGCCACCGCCAGCACCCATTTGCCCTGGAGGAAATTATCGCTGAGCCACTGTGCGCCGGAGGTATAGGGCAGGCCGCGATTGAGCACAAACTCCACCGCCGCATTGCCGCGAGAGAGGGCGTTGCCGATCACCACCACATCGACATCCGCGGGGATCGCCTCAGGCTCGTAACCCTCGTGCAAGGCGATCCCCTGCTCGGCCAGCTGGGTGCTCATCGGCGGGTAGACCCCCGCATCCTGTCCGCTGACCTCATGGCCCTGGGCGCGGGCCAGCAGTGCCATGCCGCCCATGAAGGTGCCACAAATCCCCAGAATATGAATCTTCATCCCGTTACCCCTGCCGCGCTCACCATGTCGCCAAAGGTGAAGGCGATAATGATGTAGACGACGCTGTAGAGAAAGCCCAGCGCGGTCGAGACCGAGAGGGCGTGTCGAAAGATATGCGCGGCCAGCGCCACGTTCCAGCCAACCACCAGCAGCGAGAGGATCGCCAGCAGCGCGAGCATCTCCTCGCCACCATTGCCCAGATAGTAGAGCAGGCTCAGCGGCAACAACAGCAGACCCAGCAACGCCTCACAACCGGCCAGCGCGGTCAGGCTCTGTGCATAACGCGCATGCTTCTGGAACAGCAGTAACAGCCCGTGAACCACCACCACCATAGTCAAAGTCCCCACCAGCCCGTAGAACAGGGCCAGCGGCAGCGGCATCACAAACTGCGCGTGCAGGGTGCCGACGATAAAGTGCAGCAGCAGGGCCAGCCACATCAGGGCGGCGGAGGCCGGTATGCTCTGCGGACCGGTGCGCAGCAGCAGAATGCGCCAAAAGGCGTGAAGCAAGGCCTCCATGATTCTCTGGTGTATCCCCTTATGATGAAGCGTGAATGATACCGTCTGGCCGCCAAAAACGACAATAAAACAATGGGATAAACGCTATACTGAAGCCACTGTTTAAAAGAATCGAGACCATGAACGAGACCGCACTGTACATCGAGACCCCCGAGGCATTAGAGAGCCTGTGCGCACAATTGCGCCGCCACGACTGGCTCACCCTTGATACCGAATTCCTGCGCGAGAAGACCTACCGCCCGCGCCTCTGCCTGCTACAGGTGGCCAACCCCGAGGTGGTCGCCTGCATCGACCCGCTGGCGCTGCCCTCGCTCGCCCCGCTACTGGATGTGCTCTACGACCCGGCAATCACCACCGTGTTGCACGCCGCCCATCAGGATCTTGAGATCTTCTTCGAGATGTGCGATGCGCTGCCGGGCCCGATCTTCGATACCCAGATCGCCGCCACCCTGCTGGGACAGGGCGAGCAGATAGGCTACGGCGCACTGGTCAAGGAGGTGCTGGGGGTCGAGCTGGAGAAGGGCCACTCCCGCGCCGACTGGTGCGCACGCCCCCTGGATGAGGCCCAGCTGGCCTACGCCGCCGATGATGTGCGCTACCTGCGTGATGTCTACCTCAGCCAGCAGGCACAGCTACGTGAACTGGGGCGCGAGGCGTGGCTGGCGGAAGACTTTGCCGATATGACCGACCCGGCCCGCTACCGCAATCCGCCCGAACTGGCGTGGCAGCGCCTCAAGGGGGCCAACCGCCTGCGCGGGGTGCAGCTGGCTGTGTTGCAGCAGCTGGCGGCGTGGCGTGAGGTGCAGGCACAACAGAGTGATCGTCCGCGTCGCTGGATCCTGAAGGATGAGATCCTGCTCGACCTGGCACGCCACATGCCGCAGAACAACGGCGGCATGCAGCGTATTCGCGGCCTGGAAGAGGGCACCATTAAACGCCACGGCAAGACACTGCTGGAGGCCATTAATGCCGGAAAAGAGGTACCAAAAGAGCAGTGGCCCGAGGTAAAGCAGGGGCCGCGGCTGCCCGCCGCGCAGGACTCGCTGGTCGATGTGCTGATGGCGCTATTGCGTGAGCGCTGCCGCGCCCAGGCGATCAGCCCCGTGGCGGTGGCGGGACGGCGCGACCTGGAAAAGCTGATCATGGGTGAGCGTGATATCCCGCTGCTGCATGGCTGGCGTGCCACCGTTGCCGGTAACAGCCTGCTCGCGCTGTTACAGGGTGAGTTGAGCCTGACGATACTCAACGGCCAGCTGACCATCCAATCCTCATCAGGGCAGTAACAGAACCTTTGCAATGGCATTAGCCCCGACTCAGGATGGACGTTACCCCTGGCGCGAGGGCAACCGTTATCAACTGCTGATCGATGGCGAGCAATTTTTTCCGGCCATGTTGCAGGCCATCGCCGAGGCCCGTCAGCGGATCCTGCTCGACATCTACCTGTTTGAATCGGGCACGGTCGCCAGCCGCTTTATCGATGCCTTTGTTGCCGCCGCCAGACGCGGGGTGCAGCTCTATATCCTGCTCGATGACTTCGGTGCGCGCGGCCTGCACATACGTGACCGCGAACGCCTGCGGCACGACGGTATCCACCTCGCCTTTTACAACCCGATGCACTACGGCACCCTGCGCCGCAATCTGTTTCGTGACCATCGAAAAGTACTGGTAGTAGATCAGCAGATCGCCTTTACCGGCGGTGCCGGTATTACCGACAAGTTTGACACTCAGTCGCCCTCGCAGCACGGCTGGCACGAGGTGATGCTGTCGGTGCGCGGCCCGGTGGTGGCCGACTGGCAGCGACTCTTTGCCCACAGCTGGAACCTGTGGGGTTCACCGCAACTCGCCCTTGAGGCGGCAACACTCGCCGCTGTTGGCGAGCTACCGGGGCGAGTCAGTCTTAACGCCCCCCGCCGCATGGAGATCAAACGCTCACTGATCAATCGCATTCGTGGTGCCGAGAAGCGTGTGTGGATCGCCACCGCCTACTTCCTCCCTTCATGGAAGATCCGCCGTCTGCTGCGCCAGGCGGCCCACCGCGGGGTGGATGTGCGACTACTGCTCCCCGGCCCTCACACCGACCACCCCTCAGTACGTCATGCGGGACGCCGCTTTTATAGCCGCTTATTACTCAACGGTGTGCGTATCTTTGAATTCCAGCCACGCTTTTTGCACGCCAAGATGTTGCTATGTGACGACTGGCTCTCTATCGGCTCAAGCAATATCGACCGCTGGAATCTACGCTGGAATATGGAGGCCAATCAGGAGGTGTTAGGCGGAGAGGTTGTCGAACAGGCAAGGGAACTGTTCCGTCACGACTTTTCACAAAGTCACGAGATTAGTCTCGCCATCTGGATGCAGCGCTCCTGGTACCGACATCTACAGGAGTGGTTCTGGGGCAAGGTGGACATGTGGCTGGAGCGCTGCACGCGCCCCGACCACAAGAAAGAAGATTAGAAGCTTCTGGGCGGTAACGTTGGTGTTCTGCCCAAGGTTATCGGGCAACGCCGCCTAGCTTTGCGCACCTATTCGATCAGTAATATCCTGCACCGGGCCCACCATACGCACCACTTCACCGGCACTATTCAAAATGGTGCCGGCCTCTCCATAAACCCAGCGCATGCTGCCATCTGCGCTAATAGTGCAGTGTTCGATGTTGTGCTCACCACTCTCCTTCGCTGCCGGCTCAGAGGCCCTAACCAGGGCGGTCCCACCCGACCAGTAGGGTTCAATATTCCAATCCCAGGTACCGATATTGACAAAATTCTGGCGACGGCGCTGGCGCTCCTCATTTAATAGTAGAGCCTACTCAACCTCCTCCTGTCGGGTAATATCACTGGCCATAACAATAAGACCAATAACATCACCGGCTTCACTACGGTAAGGCACCCTGTCGACACGGAAGTGGTGCGGCTTATCTAAGCTACCCAGACTCTCGCGCCGATCAAATAACGGCGCTTCGCTCTGCAGCACGAGCAGGTCATCTTCACGATAACGCGCCACCGCCTCTGCCGGGAAGAAGTCGGAGTCCGGTCGTCCGGCCATCTCCTCCGGGCTTAGCCCGGCCAGTGCCGCTGCCGCCTGGTTGGCAATATTGCTCTTACGATCCTTATACCAAACCAGCGCGGGCACGGTATTAAGAATCGTGCTCAACCATGGCCAGCTTCGCCGCCTTGAGTGCGGTAATATCGGTGCGGATAGAAACATACTGGTAAGGCAGGCCACGCTCATCAAGGAAGGGGACTATCGTGGAGTTAACCCAGTACTCATCACCCTGCTTGCTGCGGTTGCATACCTCACCGTGCCACACCTTGCCCTGTGTAATGGTGTTCCACATCTCATCATAAAATTCACTGGGGTGGCGATCAGACTTAACAATACGGTGGTTTCTGCCCACCAGCTCATCACTGTGATACCCACTGATTTCGCAAAACTTTTCGTTCACATAGGTAATGTTGCCCGAGGGGTCGGCAATACTGACAATGGCGTGCTCATCCAGTGCCGCCTTCTGCTGCACCAGTTCGGTATTCGCCACACGAAGTGCCCGTGTCTGCTCCTCCACCTGGCGTTTAATCGTCCGGTTACGCTCCAACAACATTTGGGTGCGCGCCATATTGGCCATACGCAGGCGACGCATCACCATCACCAGCAGGGCACCGATAACAAAGGCCAGCACCGCCACCTTCATATAGACATCACCCCAGCCCAGTCCCTTGGAAAAACGCAACTGAAACGGCATGCCGCGGTAATCGAAGCCATCATCCACGACAAATGTCGGCAGCAGTTTTTCTCCCACTTCACGGCAACACACCGCAACACCGGTCATCTGCCCGGCAACGCTGACCGCAACATTCACCCGATAGTCCTGTGCAATATGTTTCACCACATCGGCAGGGCGGAACAGCACCGCGATCACCCCCAGCAATTCCCCCCGCCCCCCATCGTTATAGACGGCCCGGTATTGGCTAAAGGCGATGGAACCATCATCCAGTGCCATCACCCCGCCCATGGTGATCCCACCCTGGGCAATAGCCGCACCAATGGCCTGCACCGTACGCGCCTCGTTCCAGGCCTCCCAGCCCAGCTTAGAAAAAGCATTATTGGGATGCCCTACGCTATAAAGTTGGGCCAAGGGAGACCCACCCACCTCACCGGGAATCACCACCGTCTGCGACACGGCTGCCGCCTCTCTGGCGTAACGGTTATCTCCCCCCTTGTCAGCCAGAAAATAGACCGACTTAATATCAAGATGGGTGTTGAACTGGGAATTGATGAAAAGGCGGAACTCACTCTCCGTGACGTGGCTGGAGGCATTGAACAACAACACGATGTTGTTAATGACCCCCTCCCCTTCAGCCAGGTGCTCCCTGAAATCGATCCCCGCCCCCTCGGCGGCCACCATGAAGTCCCGCTCTCGCTCACCAGCACTCAACTGGACGACGACTGCAGACAGGAGAAAGCCAAATAGCGCCCCCAGAATCAGGGGGAAACGCCAGAGTCGCGACAACATGAACGGGTGATCGGGGTTCTGTTGATGCTTATGAGCCATGAGGAGTATCTTTCCAGAGTTTTTTAGTGGGTAGTTATTTTAATGGATGCAATCGATTAGTTTACAAGCATTGCCGCTAATTCTATACCTGCTCAGCAGCGTGGAAGAATGATCGACAATCGCGGTTGTATGTTCTCAATAAGTTCTCTATTCTAAAGAGAACACATGGAGAACATTCAATGCTATCTGAACGCCAACACGATACCTGTCGTTGTAGCCGCGACGTCATCGCCCGCCACGGCCGTACACCGCTACTGCAGGAGATCGCCGCCGTGCGCCCTGTTGAGACGTTAGCAGGCCAGATGCGCCGCTACCGCTAAGCCCTGTATGGAACCCCTCCCCCATCTCAGCTGCCCGGTCTACTGGCCGCGTGCCATTATCCTGGTCGACATGAATGCCTTTTTCGCCAGCGTTGAGCAACGCGACTTTTCGGAGTTGCGCGGCCGCCCCATCGCGGTAACCAACGGTAGCCAGGGCAGCACCATTATCACCAGTTCCTACGAGGCACGTGCCTTCGGTATTAAAACCGGCATGCGCCTGAAAGAGGCACGCCAGCTCTGCCCGCAGCTGGTGCAGCGCCCGACCCGCCCCAAGGTCTACGCGGCCCTATCCACCGAGATCATGGCGGGACTACACTCGATCTGCCCCGACATGGAGGTCTTCTCCGTCGATGAGGCCTTTCTCGACGTCACCCGCTGCCAGCGCCTGCACGGCACCCCTGCACGCATCGCCTGGCTGGCGAAACAGAAGGTCTTCGAGGTCTCGGGGCTACACTGTTCGGTCGGGGTTAGTGGCGACAAGACCACCGCTAAATTCGCCGCCAAACTGCAAAAACCCAACGGCCTGACCGTGATCCCGCCGTGGGAGGCGCGCCGTCGCCTGGCCAGGCTACCAACAACCGCGTTATGCGGTATCGCCAAAGGGATCGGGGGCTTTCTTGCCGAACACGGGGTAGCGACCTGCGGCCAAATGCAGCAGCTGCCCATTAGCGTACTCGCCGCCCGCTTTGGCAATCTGGGGCGGCGCATCTGGCTGATGTGTCAGGGGCTGGACCCCGATGGACTGCACCCCGATGTCCCCCCACCCAAGTCGATTGGCCACGGTAAGGTGCTGCCCCCGGCCACCTGTGATCGCGAGGTGCTGCTAACCTTTCTGCAGCACATGAGCGAAAAGGTCGGAGCACGACTGCGTCGCTACGACATGGAGGCGCAACGCCTGCTCATCGCCCTGAAGAGCGAAGAGGGGTGGATCGGCGAGAAGCGGCAACTGCCCCTGCCAACCAATGACGGGCGAGCCATCTTTACCCTCTGTCGTCAGGTTGTGGCACAGCGCTGGCACGGCGAGCCGATCTATCAGGTACAGGTCACCGCCCTCGACCCACGCCCGGCGCAACTGCAGGGAGATCTCTTCGCCACTCTACACCCCTTGGCTAACGAGGGAAGCAACCGCGCCATGGACGCGATTAATCAGCGCTTCGGCGACCTGACCCTTGCCCCGGCCCGCCTCATTAATCGCGGCGAAATGCCCGATGTGATCGCCCCGGCGTGGAAGCCGACCGGGCACCGCCGCACCGTCTGATATGTGTGGGGGGGTCGCCTATATGAGTGAAGAGCAGGAGTGCCGCTGCTACTTTCCCAACCCGCATGCCCGGTTACCGGTGATGACACGCCGTGGCGACACCGCGATGGTGGTATGGGGACGACGGCGAGATGAATCAGGCCAATTGCCACTGGGCGGCTGGGCACGGCTGGAGTCCATTCGTACCGGGGTATGGAGTCGCTGGCAACCGCGGCCAGTGCGGTTGCAACTACAGGGATTTATGGAGAAGGATATCGAGGGGAAGAGCCACTGGTTTGAACTTACCTCGGGGCAGTGGGTACAGGGGCTGGTTGCACGCCAGGGGAACGAGCAGCGAGTCTATGTGGTGACCATTAACCCGGAAATGCCGGAGGCCGTGCATCCACGCTGGCCGCGCATCGTCAGTGGTTAACTAGAAAAGCAGACTCGCCGCTGAGGCCGGATCCGCCAGCACCGCCAACATTGCCGCCAGGAGTATAAGGGCGGGGATAACACCGGAATGTTTTTTTACCATAACAGCCTCCGTAAACAGGGTTATGCCGTACTGACATTTACAAAAAGTAGCACAGCCGTTGTTTCTGTATAGGTCCGAAAAGTGAATTTTCAATCCGCCCGTCAAAACCACCTGTGGAGGCACAGTGTAGTGGGTAGCAGCGGTGGTGACCGTCCGCTATCGTCTTGAATTTTCTTCGGTTTTTGTCTTACACGGTCGGTAAAAGGCAGAGACAGAAGGGCCCAAAACACCATTAAAAGGCAAAAAAAAAACACCTAACAGAGAGTAGCCCCTTAGGTGTTTTTTTAATGCAATCCGCGCCTTAGCGCTTCTTTGCAGATTTTTTCTTAACTACTGTTTTTTTTCTTTGTGGGGGCCTTCTTTGCGGGGACCTTCTTTGCGGGGACCTTCTTTGCGGGGACCTTCTTGGCTGGGGCCTTCTTCGCTGGAGTTTTCTTCGCTGGAGTTTTCTTCGCTGAAGTTTTCTTCGCTGGAGTTTTCTTCGCTGGAGTTTTCTTCGCTGGAGTTTTCTTCGCTGGAGTTTTCTTCGCTGGAGTTTTCTTCGCTGGAGTTTTCTTCGCTGGAGTTTTCTTCGCTGGAGTTTTCTTCGCTGGGGCCTTCTTCGCTGGGGCCTTCTTCGCTGGGGCCTTCTTGGCTGGAGTTTTCTTGGCTGGGGCCTTCTTGGCTGGAGTTTTCTTGGCTGGAGTTTTCTTGGCTGGAGTTTTCTTGGCTGGAGTTTTCTTGGCTGGAGTTTTCTTGGCTGGGGCCTTCTCTACTGGGATCTCAGCCGTTTCTGCCGTGGCTAAAGCAACCTCCAGCTCTGCCTCAACAGCAGGCTCTTCTGCAGGTTTTGTCTCCGCATCGAGAGGGGCCAGGGGTTTATGCTGCCCCGGCTCAACGCCATCCAGCACTGCAACGAGCGTGGTGAAGACCGTTTCAATCGCCTCCTTACCGGCCACCGTATAGAGTTTGTTCTGACGACCAAAATAATCAACTAACGGCAGAGTCAAAGCTTCATAGGCCCGCAACTTATTTTCAACCGTCACCTCACGATCGTCGGCACGATGGCGCAACACGCCACCACACTCATCGCAGCGATCATCAAGCTTAGGGGGGGCGGTAAAGACATTAAAACTCTCGCCGCAGGAACGGCAGGTACGCCGCCCGGTCAGGCGTTCCATCAGATTATCGAGGTCAATATCAAGCAGCAGCGCCGCATCGATGGGCTGGCCCATACTGAACAACATAATATCGAGCGCCTCGGCTTGGGGAATATTGCGCGGGAAGCCCTGCAGGATAAAGCCCTTTTGCACATCTTCCTGCTGCAGGCGTTGCTTGATGATGGAGAGCATCAGCTCGTCACCCACACCCATACCAACCTCCAGCGCCGCCCTGGCTTCCTGCCCCTCCGGCGTGCCGGCCTGTACCGCCTGGCGCATCAGCTCGCCACTGGAGATATTGGGGATGCAGAACTTCTCAGCAAGCAGCGCGGCCTGTGTATTCTTACCCGCTCCCGGCGCACCCAACAGCACGATTCTCATTGCTCCCCCTCAGTCCCTTCCGTTTTACACTTTCAATATTTGTTTGTTATTAAATTTTTTGCATGATGGTATAGGCAAATTGCATTACCGTTACCTTCAGCAAGGGTTTAAGCTAATCCCACTTTTATGGTCAAGTCAAATGCAAGGGATTTGCAAGGCACGGACAAACGGGGCTTAAAACGGTAAGCTGCGCCTCTCCGAAACAACAACGCGAGTCACCATGGCAACCATACCTGAATTCAACAAAAACGAAATGTGGGTTATCCAGGACACCCTCAAGCAGCGCTACCACCGAGAGGTAGAGCTAGAACTGGTGGACATTGAGATGCGTCTCAACCCGCACTCCACTGAGCTTATCCCCTGCCCTGCCGTCTACTGGCAGGATGATGGTGCCAATTTGCTCATTGTTAAGACTGCCGAGGGGCAATACCGCAGCCAGTTTTTCTATCGAGTTCACCAACAATACGGAACCGGTGTTGAGAGCTATACGGATCTGACCGAGTGTGTAATCACCCTGCTACAGGTACAGGCCGACCACCATTTACAGGAATCGGCAGAGCAGGATAAAGCCGATCAATAACAGTTAATTTAAAAATAACCCGCAATAACCATCTGGGAGACGGAGTTTATGGCTACAAAGAAAAAAGCGACCACCAAAAAGGTTGTCAAGAAGGCACCCGCCAAGCGGGCGGTGAAGAAGGCAGCTCCTAAGAAGGCTGCCCCCAAGAAGATGAACGCGTTCTACGCGCAGTCCGGTGGTGTTACCGCCGTGATCAACTCATCCGCCGCCGGTGTCATCGAGACCGCACGTAAGCACAAGGACAAGATCGGTAAGGTCTACGCCGGTCGCAACGGCATTATCGGTGCCCTGCTGGAAGACCTGGTCGATACCAGCAAGGAGTCCAAGGGCGACATCGCCAACCTCAAGTACACCCCCTCGGGCGCCTTCGGTTCCTGCCGCTTCAAGCTGAAGAGCCTGGAAGCGAACAAGCGCGAATATGAGCGCCTGATCGAAGTGTTCAAGGCGCACGACATCGGCTACTTCTTCTATAATGGTGGCGGCGACTCCGCTGACACCTGCTTCAAGGTCTCACAGCTATCCAAGAAGATGGGCTACCCGATTCAGGCGATTCATGTGCCGAAGACCGTGGATAACGACCTGCCGATCACCGACAACTGCCCCGGCTTCGGTTCGGTTGCCAAGTACATCGCCGTCGCCACCCGTGAGGCGAGCTTCGATGTGCGCTCCATGTGCGCCACCTCTACCAAGGTATTCGTCCTCGAGGTAATGGGTCGTCACGCCGGCTGGATCGCCGCGGCCGGCGCCCTGGCTGCCGATGAAGACCACGACATCCCGGTCATTATCCTGTTCCCCGAAATCCCCTTCGACCGCGAGAAGTTCATGGCCGCCGTTGATGCCAAGGTGAAGCAGTACGGTTACTGCTCCGTTGTCGTCTCTGAGGGTGTTGCCACCGCTGATGGCAAGTTCCTCGCCGACCAGGGTCTGAAGGACAACTTCGGTCATACCCAGCTCGGTGGTGTTGCCCCCGTAGTTGCCGGCATGATTCGCGACGACCTCGGTCTGAAATACCACTGGGCCGTTGCCGACTACCTGCAACGCGCCGGTCGCCACGTCGCCTCCAAGAACGATGTGGACCAGGCCTATGCCATGGGTAAGGCCGCGGTTGAGCTGGCGGTGAAGGGCAAGAACTCGGTCATGCCTACCGTGGTGCGTACCTCCGACAAGCCTTATAAATGGAAGGTCGGTGAGGCACCGCTCTCCAAGGTCGCCAACGTCGAGAAGATGATGCCAAAGAGCTTCATCAGCAAAGACGGCTTTGGTATCACCCCTAAGTGCCGGGCCTACCTGGAGCCACTGATTAAAGGCGAGGATTCGCCGAAGTATAAAAACGGTATGCCTCAATACACCACACTGAAGCTGGTGGGTGTGCCGAAAAAGCTTGGAGATGACTTCGAGCTGTAACGAAATAGAGAGGGGAGCTTGTTGCTCCCCTTTTTTGTGCTTTCAAAAAATCCATAACGTTAAGAAAAACCATAAGTAACGATTCAGCATGTTTAGATTTTGTTTCAGATCAAGGCAGTTCCGCACGTAAGGTGTGAGCATAGAAATCTTATGTAACCATTCGAGTACGGAAATAACGCCGTAATGGAATAAAAGGTGAATATGCTGAATCGTTACTAACCATAAATTGTAACTGGGAGGAAGTATCCAATGAGTACCGGTTTAATCTTTGCATTACTATGCGGCTTTGCCGCCATAGCCTACGGCTGGGTATCGCGCAGCTGGATCATGAAACTGCCCACCGGCAACGAGCGTATGGTGGAGATCGCCTCCGCCATCCAGGAGGGGGCCAGGGCCTACCTCAACCGTCAGTACACCACCATCGGCATCGTCGGTGTGGTACTGCTGGTGCTCATCGCTATCTTCCTCGACATGTATACCGCCGTAGGCTTTGCCATCGGTGCAGTACTCTCCGGGGCCGCCGGTTACATCGGCATGAACATCTCTGTCGCGGCCAACGTACGCACCGCTGAGGCCGCCAACAACGGCCTCAATGCGGCGATGCAGGTCGCCTTCCGCGGTGGTGCCATCACCGGCATGCTGGTAGTGGGCCTCGGTCTTATTGGTGTGGCCGGTTACTACGCGGCACTGGTTGGCATGGGTGTCGAAGACCCTCTCCATCCGCTGATCGGTCTGGCCTTCGGTGGCTCCCTTATCTCCATCTTCGCCCGTCTTGGTGGCGGTATCTTCACCAAGGGTGCAGATGTCGGTGCTGACATCGTCGGCAAGGTTGAGGCCGGAATCCCTGAGGATGACCCACGCAATCCCGCCGTTATCGCCGATAACGTCGGTGACAACGTGGGTGACTGTGCCGGTATGGCCGCTGACCTGTTCGAGACCTATGCGGTCACCGTGGTCGCCACCATGCTGCTCGGTGGTCTGCTGCTGAGTGAAGTGGGCGATGCTGCGGCACTCTACCCGCTGGTCCTGGGTGGTGTCTCCATCATCGCCTCCATCATCGGTACCTTCTTTGTGAAGGCGCGTGAGGGCGGCAAGATCATGAACGCCCTCTACCGTGGCCTCGCCGTCGCCGGCGGTCTCGCCGCCATCGCCTTCTACTTCGTTACCGATATTTTCATGGGTGATGTTGTCATTGACGGTGTTGCCAACACCACCATGGCACTGTTCGGCTCGGCAATGATTGGTCTGGTACTTACCGCCGCGATGGTTGTGATCACCGAGTACTACACCGCGACCGAGTTCAAGCCGGTACGTCACATCGCCGAGGCCTCCACCACCGGTGACGGTACCAACGTGATCGCCGGTCTGGGTGTGTCGATGAAATCGACCGCCGCCCCGGTTCTCGCCGTCTGTGCCGCTATCTGGGGTGCCCACGACCTGGCCGGTCTCTACGGTATCGCTATCGCCGCCACCGCCATGCTCTCGATGACCGGCATCATCGTTGCCCTCGACGCCTACGGACCTATCACCGACAACGCCGGTGGTATCGCCGAGATGGCCGAGCTGGATGAGAAGATCCGCAACATCACCGACCCGCTTGATGCGGTAGGCAACACCACCAAGGCGGTTACCAAGGGCTACGCCATCGGCTCTGCCGGTCTGGCCGCGCTGGTACTGTTTGCCGACTACACCCACACCCTGACGGCCAATGGGGTTGACGCCTCGTTCGACCTATCCAACCACATGGTCATTATCGGCCTGTTTATTGGTGGTCTGGTGCCCTACCTGTTCGGCGCGATGTCGATGGAAGCGGTAGGTCGTGCCGCTGGCGGTATCGTTAACGAGGTACGTCGCCAGTTCAAAGAGAAGCCCGGCATCATGGATTACAGCGAGAAGCCCGACTACAGTCGTGCGGTCGATATGCTGACCAAGGCGGCGATCAAAGAGATGATCATCCCCTCACTGCTGCCTATCCTGGTACCGATTCTGGTGGGTGTGTTCCTCGGCGTAGAGGCCCTCGGTGGCCTGCTGATCGGTACCATCATCACCGGCATCTTCGTCGCTATCTCCATGACCACCGGTGGTGGTGCCTGGGATAACGCCAAGAAGTATATCGAGGATGGTAATTTCGGCGGCAAGGGTTCCGATGCCCACAAGGCAGCGGTAACCGGTGACACCGTAGGCGACCCCTACAAGGACACCGCAGGTCCTGCGATCAACCCGCTGATCAAGATCATCAACATCGTGGCGCTGATGATTGTGCCGCTGCTCTAAAAGGCACACAGAAGGTCAGGATGACCTCAAGACAAAAGGCCGGTTATAATGACCGGCCTTTTTCTTTGTCTGTCATTTAATACAGGAAGTCACTCATGAACCTTGACCGCGTCAGCTCTGGTAAAGATGTCCCGAATGAGATCAACGTGATCATCGAGATCCCGGCCCACTCCGATCCGGTCAAGTACGAGCTGGACAAGGAGACCGGTGCGATGTTCGTCGACCGCTTCATGTCGACCGCGATGCACTACCCCTGCAACTACGGCTATGTGCCGCACACCCTCTCCAAAGATGGCGATCCGGTCGATGTGCTGGTGCTGACCCCCTATCCGCTGATCCCGGGCTCGGTGATCCAGTGCCGCCCCGTAGGTGTGCTGAAGATGACCGACGAATCCGGCGACGATGCCAAGATCTTGGCTGTGCCCATTGCCAAGCTCTGCAAGTCTTACCGCAAGGTCATCAACATTGATGATGTGGCGGAAGAGGTACTGGCGCGTATCTCCCACTTCTTCGAGCACTACAAGGATCTGGACGAAGGCAAGTGGGTGCGTGTCGGTGGTTGGGCCGATATCGACGAGGCGAAGCAGGAGATCATGGAGAGTGTGCAGATGTACAAGGATGCACCGGAAAAGCCCAACTTCTAAGCCACACAACATTTGATAAAAGGGGAAAGTGGCAGCACTTTCCCCTTTTGCTTTAAGGTCGAATTATGAAGATCTGCATCGTTTCAGACAGTCACGATAACCGCAACATGCTGGCCCAGGCAGTAGGTGAGGCGAAGGAGTGGGGGGCCGAGGCGGTGCTGCACTGCGGTGATGTGTGCGCCCCCACTGCACTGCGCCCGCTTCAACAACTTGGTCTGCCAGTACACGTGATCCACGGCAATAACATGGGCGATACCTACGCCATGTTCATGCTGGCGCAGGAACCCAACTCGGTGATCCACTACCACGGCCAGGATGCCGGGCTGGAACTGGGCGGCAAGCGCATCTTCATCGTCCACTACCCCCACTATGCCGAGGCGATGGCGCTGACCGGTGACTGGGATATCGTCTGCTGTGGTCACGACCACCAGCCAGCGATCACCGAAATAACGGATATCAAAAAGGGAAAGTGCCTGATGCTCAACCCCGGAACGGTGGCAGGCATCGGCCCCAAGGCGAGCTATATCATCGGCGATCTGGAGACGATGGAGTTTGAAATTCGGGAGATGCCCAAGCCCTGAGGGGAGAAGGCGCTACAGTTCCGAGTGCTGCTCGTCAGGATGGGCAGCCTCATAGCGCTCCTGATCGGCGATACAGAGACGCGCCGCAGGATAGGCCTGCAGCCGTTCGAAGGGAATAGCCTCACCGCACTCCTCGCAGCGGCCGTACGTCCCCTCGCGCAAGCGCTCCTGCGCCGCCTCGATCTCGCGCAGCTCCTTGATTGAGTGGCTGATGATGGCGGTGTTGACATCGCTCAGCAGGTCGGCCACCGACTCGTCACCCGAGTCGTGTACCTGGCCGGCCAGGGCGGCGTACTGCTCGTCATCTGAGCGGGTCAGCTCGTTGCGGATATCCTGACGCAGGCGGCTACGCTCATCATCGACCTGCTTGGTTAACCGGGAGAGTTGTTCATTGCTAAGATGGCTCATGCTTTACCTCTATGTTTCGTCACTGGGGCTCAGTAGCCCTCGGTATTTTTCTCCACCCAGCGGTGGCCGGTGTCGAGCTGTTCTTTCTTCCAGAATGGGGCGCGGGACTTAAGGGCCTCCATGAGGAAACGGCATGCCTCAAAGGCATCCTTGCGATGAGCGGACCAGACCGCCACCAGCACGATAGGCTCCTGCGGTTTCAGCGCCCCCACACGATGTAATAATAGTGCATCGAGCAGCGACCATTTCTCAAAGGCCTCCGCGACAATCAGCTCCAGCTGCTTCTCGGTCATCCCCGGGTAGTGTTCCAGCGTCATCCCCTGCACCGCATCGCCGTCGTTGAAATCGCGCATCGTGCCAACAAAGGTGGCTGCGGCGCCGTATTTGCCAGGGAAAGAAGGCTGCACCACCTCACGTTCATACTCACCCAGCGCCTCCCAGGGTGAGAAGGGGGCGGTATCAACGGCGATCTTCACGACTAGCCGCCAGTGACCGGGGGAAAGAAGGCGACCTCATCTCCACTCTTTACCGCCTGGTTCTGGTCCGTGTACTCCATGTTCACCGCAACCAGCACATTCGGGGGCAGCGCCTTGCCGCCCGAGGCCTGCAGCCACACATCAGCCGCCGTGGCCACCTCGCCAATCTCCACTGTGGCACCGTCACAGCCCATCTGCTCCTTCAGACTGGCGAAAAATTTTACCTTTACTGTCATGCCGTTATCCTCGCAAATCGGTTTGCGCACCGTATCGCACCAGCCTATCATGAATGCCATTATCCACCAATCACGGAACCCCAGAACGATGAGTGAGCTCACCCACTTCAACCAGGCAGGCGAGGCCCATATGGTCGACGTCGGCAGCAAGAGCATCACCCAACGCACCGCCATCGCCGAGGGACGCATCGAGATGCTCCCCGCCACGCTGGAGCTGATCCTCAAGGGCGAGGCAAAAAAGGGCGATGTACTGGGAGTCGCCCGCATCGCCGGCATCATGGCCGCCAAACGCGCCTCGGATCTGATTCCCCTCTGCCACCCGCTGGCACTGACCAGGGTCAATATCGACCTCAAACCGCTAGAGGATGAAAATGCCGTTCATTGTGTCGCCACCGTACAGACCAGCGGTCAGACCGGCGTCGAGATGGAGGCACTGACCGCCGTGCAGATCACCCTGCTGACCATCTACGATATGTGCAAGGCGGTGGATAAAGGGATGACCATGGGGGGCGTGCGATTGATGGAGAAGGAAGGGGGAAAATCGGGGCATTGGGTGAGGGGGTGATTTGTTTGTGTCGCTGACGCGACAGGCCAGTGCGGTTGCTGTCATTGCGACACCTCAAATACCCTTCATGGCGGACGGTCCGCCCCCAATCCCCCCCAAACCTTGATCCAGGTCACAAACTATGACAATCACCCGTCACATGTAGGGCAAACCCCTATTGCGCATTAGCATTTAATTATTATCTAATGCGTACTGTCATCACGACACTCCCCCTAACTGATGAGGTGACGATAATGTTTTACTTTGACATGTTGACGATTAGCGGCCTGATGTCGGTTGCCGCAGTAGGTATCTTTCTGGTGCGCACCTGCATTACGCAAGGCTGTAGCCGCTGCAACGGCAGGTAGGCGCTTACTTACCTCGCCAGGCCGGCGAGAAAGCCCTGTACCCCATAACGCCCCACCAGCTGTGAGAACTCGTTACGGTAGTGGTTTACGGCACTGACGCCGTTGGCCACCACATCGTAAACCTTCCATCCGTTCTTGCCGCGATAAAGCTTGAAGTCGATCTGAACCGGATAGCTCTCCGCACCAAACACCCGCACTCCCAAGGTCACATTGCCACGCCGTGGATTGCCACGCGGACGCAGGTATTGAATACGACTGTGCTTGTAACCGCTCAACTGCTCGGCCATCGCCTGCAAAAAGCGCTCTTTGAGCATGGCGGTAAGCTTGTGGCGCTGCTCGGGATTAAGCTGGCGGTTCACCGAACCGGCGGCCCAGAAGGCCATGCGGTTGAAGTCAAAATAGGGGACGATCTCCTGCTCCAGAAAGGCGCGCAGCTGCTCCGGGGGCACGCCCTGATTGTTTCCAAGGTAACCGGTCAGGGCCTCTACCCCGGCACGTAATACCCTGGCAGGTTCCTCCAGACCCGAGGTCTCCTGCGGTGGATAATAGTTAACAGCCTGCGCCACCAGGGGCAGCCACATGAACAGCAGTAAGGCGCTTAGTTTTTTCATTATTCCCCCGAATATTTTCCCTAAATAATTAACAGTTTGAGCTTAACACAGCTCCTAGTCGATACGACAAGCCTCATCAAAATCAAGACGCGGGCCTCTGGCATGCAGCTTCTCTTCACTGCCGTAACCCAGGGCACAAATGAAGTTGGCCTTCACCTTGCCGTCAGGGAAGAACGCCGCCTCAAGCGCCGGGTAGTCAAAGCCGGACATCGGCCCACAGTCCAGTCCCAGGCTGCGTGCCGCCAACATCAGATAGGCGGCCTGCAGCGAGCTGTTGCGCATCGCGTTTTCCTGAATCTTCTCCGGCTTACCAGCGAACCAGGAGCGGGCATCGGTATGGGGGAAGAGCTTTGGCAGCTTGTCGTAGAATTCCATGTCCATGCCGATGATCGCCACCACCGGGGCAGTCATCGATTTCTCCACATTCCCTTCGGCAAGACAGGGCTTGAGTCGCTGTTTCGCCTCATCACTCTTCACAAAGACGATGCGTGCCGGGCAGCTGTTGGCGGCCGTTGGCCCCCACTTCATCAGCTCATAGAGCTGATGCAATAAGACCTCACTCACGCCCTCATCCTGCCAGCGGTTATAGCTACGCGCCTCACTAAAGAGTTGTTCCATGGCCTTACTGTCAAGGGGCTGCTTCATATCATCTCCACGCTTAGGGTTAGTTACTCTGTTTATTGTTGTGCCCTTAACGCTACGCTTCAAGGGGTTGCCTAGCAAGGACATAAGCTTGCCCCAGCCCCTCGCCCCTGTCTGCTCGGTGGCTAACCACTGAGGCTGCCTGTTATTATTCAGACCACCCAACGCGAAACCACGTGGCCTATTAGCAATGCCCCTTTCCAAACCTATCCCGCCCAGCAGCGAAGCGGAATTGATGCAGCGTGCCCTCGCCCTGGCAGGGCGCAGCCTGGCGGAGATCGCCTTCGACTGCGGTGTGGCGGTACCGGAGAATCTGCGTCGCCATAAAGGGTGGGTGGGGCAGCTGCTGGAACTGGCGCTGGGGGCCGATGCCGAGTCACTGCCTGAACCCGATTTTCGCGCCATCGGCGTGGAGATGAAGACCCTGCCCATCGACCACAACGGTAAACCGCGCGAATCGACCTACGTCTGCACCGTGCCCTTAAATGAGGGGATGGAGGCGAGCTGGGAGGTGAGCTGGATCTGTCGCAAGCTGTCGCGCGTGCTGTGGCTACCGGTGGAGGCGGAGCCCGCCATCCCGCTAGCTCAACGGCGCATCGGCACACCTCTACTGTGGAGCCCCAGTGAGCATGAGGCGGAGGCGTTACGCACCGACTGGGAGGAACTGGGCGACATGATCCGCATGGGGGAGCTGGAGTCGATCACCGCACGCGTGGGCACGGTGTTACAGATCCGCCCCAAGGCGGCCAACTCCAGGGTGACCTGCACCAGTGTCGGGGCCGATGGTGAGGCGATCACCACCCACCCGCGCGGCTACTACCTGCGCCCCGCCTTTACCCACGCCATTCTGCAACGCCACACGCTGCACTCATAGCCATCCGCAGGCAACAAAAAAGGGGGATGCCTTCACGGCATCCCCCTTTTTTACGGCAGACAGGCTAAATCAGGCCGCCTGGAGCATCTGAAACAGCTCATCTTTCAGCGCCAGACGCTTTTTCTTCACCTCTTCGGTGTACTCATCAGCGGGGGTTTCGATGCCCTGCTCGATGCGGCGCACCTCGTGATCCACCTCATGATACTGATCAAACAGCTTGGCGAAGTGGGCGTTGCTCACCTTCATTTCGTGGATCTTGTCCTTGTATTCGGGGAGTTCGTGTAGCAGGTCGTGATGTTCGCCAATCATGGGGGAAGTCCTCCAGTAAGCGTCTGAATTAGCCGCACCATGAGTACGTTTTCAGACAGCAGAAAAGATACTTTCATTCTATCGAGATTTAATGCGAGATGAAACGCTTAATGGAGATACCAGGCAAGACTAATACCGATTAAGGTCAAGACAACCGTAAGACGCATTGCAAAACGAAAACGACAGTTAATAGAGCTAGCGCACTCCTTACTCTTTTCTAACATGATTCATTCCCCCCCGGTAGAATCATTACAGGCCATCAGCCGCTGTTGATTTGTTGTAATTAGTGACGCAGTTCAATCTATCCTGAGGCGTGCCACCTTGCAAGTCAGAGTAAAATGATTAGTTATTAAGAATATAGTTACCTACCAAATCTTCGCTGCAAAGCGACAGACAAAAAAAGGCCGGACACCCTGAAGTGTCCGGCCTTTTTTGTTTGCGGTAAGTCGAGACTTACAACTTGTCGGCGTTATCCGCCAGGTACGCCGCCACACCATCAGGGGTCGCCTTCATACCGGTATCACCCTTGTTCCAGCCGGCAGGACACACTTCGCCGTGCTCTTCGGTGAACTGCAGGGCATCGATCATGCGCAGCATCTCGTCGATGTTACGGCCCAGCGGCAGGTCGTTAACCACCTGATGGCGGACGTTGCCGGCGGTGTCAATAAGGAAAGAGGCACGGAAGGCAACGCCGGCAGCCGGATGCTCAACATCGTAGGCCTGGCAGATACCGTGGTTAATATCGGCCACCAGCGGGTACTTGACCTGGCCGATACCACCGTCGTTGATGGCGGTGTTGCGCCATGCGTTGTGGGTGTAGTGGGAGTCGATAGAGACACCAATCACCTCAACGTTACGCTTCTGGAACTCCTCCAGGCGGTGATCGAAGGCGATCAGCTCGGAAGGACAGACGAAGGTAAAGTCCAGCGGGTAGAAGAAGAGCACGGCATACTTGCCTTTGATGCTTTCTTTCAGGTTGAAGTTAGGAACAATCTCGCCATTGCCCAGTACAGCATTAGCGGTAAAATCGGGTGCCTCGCGGCCAACTAGTACGCCCACGGTGAATCTCCTTGATTAAGTAAACAAACAACCTACGAATAAAGTCAGGATATATTACGCCGACCCACCCGCAGGATCAATAGGGTTTATCTGGATTGGCTCCGGACGGTAGAAATCCACTCCCGATATGGGTGTGGAATAATGAAAAACCAACCGCCGCGGCAACCGGCTTTGATAACACAACCAGAGCATCAGCCTGGCCGAGATTCAGAGAGGGTATATTTCAGGCCGCTTGAGAGTAACCTTTTTCATCTGACCTGCCCTCAGGAAGTTTGCAGGCGATGCAGCAAGTCCATCAGCAACATCCCATCGGCAGGGTTGAGCTGGTGCTCGCCCGAGACCGGTACGGTGACCACCGTGCCGCGCAGGGCGGCGACATTATTCATATTCTGACTCCACTCCGGCACGATCAACTCACCCACGCCCAAGAAGCCGCCATCCTTATGCACCACCGCCATATAACGTGACTTGGGGTGGGGCTGGCGGTTAAGCCAGAAAAGGAGGTTTCCAGGGTTCTCGCGGGAGAGGTCATGATAAAGCCCCTGAGATCGGTTGATACTCTGTGCCCCCAGAAGCGGGGCCACCCAACCGAGCGGGCTCTGGCCTGCCATCAAGCCCGCCTCGGCGGTGCCGGTTCCCAGGTGTGGCGAGGCGATGGTAATGAGGGCACTAATACGCACCTTGGGGTGCTGTACCATGAAGAGTCGGGCTACGACGCCACCGGCGGAGTGGCCGACCAGAGTGAGCGACTCGCCCTCATGGCGCACCTGCAGATAGGCCATGTAGCGTTCCAGGTAGCGAGCCTGCACCAGCAGCGGGGCCTCGGTGGGTAGAGCCACTGTATAGAAACTTTTAGCGGCCTTACTCGCTGGGCCGTAACGTCGAACCCCCTCGGGACCATCTATCAGATGACCGCCATCCTGCCAGCCTGCGCGCACGATGGCCGATGCCACACCGCTGCGGCGCCATGGGTCATCTTCACCTAAATAGCCCTGCACCAGCACCATCGCCTCGGCGGCGACCAGCCCTGGTAGCAGGGTCAAAAAGGCCAGAACAAAACTGTAACGCAAAATGCTCATGCTGAATCCTCCATTGTTTCGATCACTTTATAACGGGTGTGAATGCAGGTAAACGGCAGTAAAAAGAACCCCGCACGGGGCGAGGCAACAAGAGGGAATTCTAGCCGTAGAACACCATCAAGATCGGTTACGCCGCGCTAAGCATACTCATAGGAAATGGCGCGGCGTCGTGGTGTCGCCCTAACTCCCTTGTTTTTTGTGGTATTCACGCCTACCCCGGGGTTGGCACAAAGGCGTTACACATGTTTGTGTTTATCGTACACCGCCATGATGCGTGGCAAGGACTGGTGCAGCGCACCCACCACCAGCGGGTCAAAGTGTGCACCGGCCTCCTCCTGCATCACAGCAAGGGCGTGCTCCACCGGCCACGCCTCTTTGTAGGGGCGTTTGGAGGTGAGGGCATCAAAGACATCAGCGGCGGCAACAATGCGTGCCGAGAGTGGGATCGCCTCGCCTTTAAGACCATGTGGGTAGCCGCTACCATCGTATTTTTCATGGTGACTTTCAGCGATCTCAATACCGTAACGAAAGACCGTGTGACCCACCGCGTTCATCTGCAACTCACAGCGGCGCAACACCTCGGCCCCGATCTGCGGATGTTGCTCCATCTCGCGGCGCTCATCCGCATCAAGTCTTCCCGGCTTGAGCAGAATACGATCCTCAATCCCCACCTTGCCGATATCATGCATCGGTGCAAAACGCAGAATGTCTCTCACCGTATCACTGCTTATCAACTCGGCATACGGCCCGTCACGCCCCAACTCCTCAGCGACAATGGCCGAGTAACGTGCCATACGCAGCAGGTGATCGCCGGTTTCCGGATCGCGACTTTCCGCCAGTGAGGCCAGACCGGTAATGGCAGAGATCACCAGGTTTTCGGTGACTACCGTCTTCTCGAAACTACGGCTCACCTGAGCCGCGATGTTACCCAGCAACTCCAGATGATCGCGGTTGTAGGCACCACATTCCTTCGCTGCAAAAGCGAGCAGCGCCGACCACTGCCCCTCTCCCCCCAGCGGGTAGAACAGCGCGGATCGGTAGCCCTCACGACAGAGACGGGCCGCAAACGGTGCCTGCGGGTTTTCCGCCGCCACCTTTTCCAGGTCATCGATGTGCAACGGTTTGGCCCCATCAAGCGCCTGGGCCAGCAGCGAGCCAAGTGCAGCAAAGCCCTCCCCTTCGTCCAGCGCCGAATCACCCGCTGTGTACTGGCGCTCCAGCACAAACTGCTCTGCCGAGGCATCCAGCGACAACATGCCGATCCACTCCAGTGGCAACAGGGCGCGAAACTCGTCAAACACAAAGTGCAGACTCTGGTCGAGCGAGTCGGCCCGATTAATCTGATCGGTCAGGCGAAACAGGGCATGCAGACGACTGGAGAGACCGTTAAAGGCACTAGCGATCTGACCTATCTCATTGTCACCCCACGAGGTGAGTTGATAGCCAAAGTCGCCCTGCGTGATGCGCTTGATCCCCGCCAAGGTGGTACGCAACGGGTGTGTGAAGGTGAGGGTAAAGAGGCTCAGCAGCGCCACGATAATCAGCAGGAATGCACCGAGGGCTATTTTATTAAACAGGGCAATCAGCCCCATCTTACCCTCCATCATTACCTGAAAGGCGTTGCTGAGATTCTTCGATACGGTGACCAAGTGCGCCTCATTCTCAAGGATGTACTCCGCCATCGCACGGCTCCCCCCGGAGGCCCGCTCCGCATCCATCCCCTGACGAAACTCACGCCAGGTTTGCGCCGTAAGATTGAGCTGGGCGATAGACTGTTCATCCCACGAGCAGCGCAACGGGTCACTGCGCCCGGTCAGTTCAGGTTCCAGCAGGCGGTTGGAGAGGGAGCTAACGATGCGCTCATACCTCCCATCCTGCTCGGCGATGGTCTCGGCAAAGGCACGACCATCCGTCCTCTCACTATAGCGAAGGCTATGCCCCACCATGTTCTGTGCGATGGCACGCAGCTGGCCGGTGAGGTTGAGGATCACATAGTCGTGTTTGCGCAGATCCAGCTCATAGAGGGTAAACCCAACACTGCCCGCCGAGGCCACAAACAGCAGCAGCATCGCTGCACGCAACTGTGCATTAAGTGAACGTAGCAACATCTCCTTGCCTCCCAATAGCTGGATCACAACTCAAGCATAGGTACCAATCCTCACAAAAGGATCACACACTTCTCACAAAATGCTTTTATCCACCCCACCCCTCTTCGTACAATGCCCGCAGCTATTAAAAGGAGACACCACCATGAAGCTCGGCACCCCGCTCTCGCCCTCCGCCACCCGCGTCATGCTGCTCGGCAGCGGCGAACTGGGCAAGGAGGTGATCATCGCCCTGCAACGCCTGGGGGTGGAGGTGATCGCCGTCGACCGCTACGACAACGCCCCCGGTCATCAGGTGGCGCACCGTCACCACGTGATCAATATGGCCGATGCCCAACAACTGCGGGCACTAGTCGAGCAGGAACGCCCCGCCCTCATCGTGCCGGAGATCGAGGCGATCGCCACCGACGAGCTGGCACGCATCGAGGCCGATGGCCTGGCCACCGTGATCCCCACCGCCCGCGCCACCCAGCTGACGATGAATCGCGAGGGGATTCGTCGCCTCGCCGCCGAGGAGCTAGGGGTCGCCACCTCCCAATACGCCTTTGCCGAATCGCGCGATGAGGTCGAGGCGGCGATTAACGCCGGTATCGGCTACCCCTGCATCATCAAGCCGGTGATGTCCTCCTCGGGCAAGGGGCAGTCGACCCTCAACGGGCCGGAGGATCTCGACAGCGCCTGGGGCCATGCCAAGTCGGGCAGCCGTGTCGATCAAGGGCGGGTGATCGTCGAGCAGATGGTGGAATTCGACTACGAAATCACCCTGCTCACGGTACGTGCGCTGGATGAGCACGGCGACGTAACCACCCACTTCTGCGACCCCATCGGTCACCTCCAGGAAAAGGGCGACTATGTGGAGAGCTGGCAGCCACAGCCGATGTCCGCGCTGGCGCTGGAGCGCTCACGGCAGATCGCCGAGAAGGTCACCTCCAGCCTTGGCGGGCGCGGCCTGTTCGGGGTAGAGCTGTTCATCAGGGGCGACGAGGTGTGGTTCAGCGAGGTCTCACCGCGCCCCCACGACACCGGTATGGTGACCATGGCGACCCAGTGGCAGAACGAATTTGCGCTGCACGCCCGCGCCATCCTCGGCCTGCCGGTCTCCACCACCCTGCGTAACGCCGGGGCCAGCGCCGTGATCTATGGTGGCATGGAGGAGAGCGGGATCGCCTTTGAGGGGGTGGATGAGGCGATGCGGGTGCCCGACACCGAGCTGCGCCTGTTCGGCAAGCCCGAGTCCTTCACGCGACGTCGCATGGGGGTGGCACTGGCCTACGGGGAGGATATTGAGGAGTGTCGCGACAGGGCCAAACGCTCAGCCGCCATGGTTAAACCGGTAAAACAGTAAAGAAAAAGGGAGAAAAAGAGGGGAAAAGAAAACGCGGCAGGGGGAAGAATCCGCCGCGGGGGCAAATCAGGCCCGCTTCTGCTTGGAAGTGCTGTTAACACGGCGACCGCCGGTAACATGTCGCAGCATGCGCACCAGTGAACTCTGACCACCGACCTCTGCGCCAGGATTCTTTGAGGTGAGGCGGCTGTCGCGAATATCGCAAATGGCCCCGGCCTGATAGAACTTGTCGGCCAGTCGCTCTGCCTCAGCAGTGGTGGCATAGTGCTTAAGAACCACTTCACCGCGCGCAAAAAGTTGGTCCGCCTTGGCATTGGAGATACCGGTGGAGAGTACAAGATTGCTCTTTACCGTACCGATATCCGCACCGAGAACGAGCTCCCCGGTAAAAATCACTACATATGGCTTGTTCATCTTATTCTCCCCCTGTCGGCTCCGCATGAAGCGCTTTGCTTGTGCTAATCATGGGCGGTAGCACTGTATTTTTCTGTGATGAAGTGTTCAAAAACCCGCGGCATGAGCTCGGCTATTGCAAAGTGTGAAACCGCTCACAGAGCAGCACTCATTTTATATACAAACCAATTTGTCTCTCAAATTCAACAAGATACTTCAGGCAATCGCTGGCAGACGCTCCATCAGATAGCACAGGCAGTCCTGGCGGATCACCTCTTCATTCAGGGTTAGCATCGAGGGCATCACCGGCAGGCGGGTCTTCAGGCAGCCGTTGTCGTTAATAAAAAAGCGTGTACTCACATCCGCCCCTGCCTCATCCCAGGCCTCAAGCCGTGCCGCCTCGCTATGCAGTTGCGCCAGCAGGGTGCCACCGGGCAATTCACGAAAATTGAGGTGATCGAGATCGGGGGAGAAAGCAAGGTCACCGCGCTGCGGCTCAAAACCGAAGCTCACCGACTCGGGCACCTTGACCGTGGCAACGGTGTGAAACAGGTCGTAGTCCTGCGGCGATACTGGATGCGCGGGGAAGTGATCCAGATGCAGCGCCGCCTCCACAAACTGCAAGGCGTGCTCGGTGGAGTGCTGCTGTCCCACCTTGCCGCACTCCACCGTCACCGCCGGACAGAGTTTGCTAAAGGCCATCGACTGCACCGCATCGGGGCTGATGAAATAGACCACGGTACGGCTGAAGAGGATCGCCAGATGTAAAAAACGGTGGTCCTGAACATTAATACAGGCGTAGTGCGGATTAAGGCCGGTATTGTTGTGAATATCGATACTGGCAAAGACCCGGCGCTGGCGCATCGTCTCGATGATCTGCTGCGCCATCTGATGCTCGGCATTGCCGTTACCCACCCAGATGCGGTTGTAGTCAAGCTGTCCCGCATGACGGCGCACCCCCTTCTTCGCCGCTGAAATGTTACCGATAAACAGTGACAGGGCACGGGGCAACTCGCGCCCATCGTATTTTGTCAGCAGCTGACGCACCGCCTCCCAGCCGGTATCCTCGTTGCCGTGTAGCAGCACCGAAACGAATAGCGGCTCGGGGTTGCGCCCCGACAGATGGATCAGGGTTGGCCCATCAAGTCGCTCGTACAACCTGGTTGCAGGTAACTCCAGCAGCCCCTCAGGCATGGCATTCAGTTCTGTCAGCATGACATTCTCTTTCAAAGCTATAAATTCCAGCGATGCACGGGCTCGCCACTATCCTGTTGTGTGCGATAGGCGGCCACCAGTGCCGCCAACTCCTCGCCGTGGCGATCCAGCCAGCCAAGCTGCCAGACCGCACCGGTCTGGCCGTTATGCAGCCGCGCCTCAATCACACCGAGATAAAGCTCGATATCGGCACGGCTACAGCCCTGGCGTTCCAGTCCCTCACGCGCTCGCGGCAACAGGGCGCGCAGCAACTCAACCATGCGTCCATGGCTGCCATCTATCCAGTCTACCGGGGCGGCCATCCCCAGTCGCGCCGCCTGATAAAAATTGTCGCGGGCCGCGGAAAAATCAAGGTGCTGCTCCGGTGGCTCTTCCTGCTCGGCCAGGCTGTGTACCAGACCAAAGAAGAAGGCGCTATTGGCGATGGTGTCGAGCACCGTCGGCCCGGAGGGGATCACCCGGTGCTCGATGCGCAGGTGCGGCGTGCCGTCCGCATCAAAGCCGATTAACGGGCGGTTCCAGCGCCAGATGGTGCCGTTGTGCAGGCGCAGATGGTTGAGCTGTGCGGTCTCCTCACCGAGGTCTACCGGCAGCAACAGCGGGAAGTGGTCACGGTTCTCGACAAAGGTCTCCATCAGCGAGTGGCGGGCATAACCGGTGCCGAAGGAGACCCGCTTCATCGGCCCGAAGGCGGCACCGGCGATGCCGCCGACGGCCACCGCCTGCTCAAACAGCGGGATGCGCGTCTCCTGCCACAGCCGCTTGCCGAACAGCAGCGGCGAGTTGGCACAGAGCGCCACCATTGGTGCGGAGAGGAGCTGCATCGCATTGTAGTAGCGCACCGCGCGCGACTGATCGACCTGCAGGTGGATCTGGAATGAGGTGGTGGCCGCCTCCAGCATCACATCGCGGTGCTCGGTGCGCAGGTGCTGCAGGCCGTGGATATCGAGGCTTAACGGTTTGCCCTGACGCAGCCGCAGCACCTGCTCGTTGAGGGCACGGTAACGCTCCATATCCGACATATGCGCCAGAGTCAGCATCTCATCGCGCACCGTCGGCAAGATGCCCACCATCACCAGATCCGCATCCAGCTGTTGTGCCACGCTACGGCAGTAATCCCAGTTACCCTGCAACTCGTGCTGCATACGCGACAGGGCATCGCCCTCCACCTGTAGTGGTGTGGAGTTAAGCTCAATGTTGAACTGGGAGAGCTCGGGGCTGAACAGCGCCTCGTCCCCCAGCAGCGCCAGATAGCGCTCATTAATCGGTGCCGGTGCGCCCGCCCCGTCCACCAGCCACGCCTCCAGCTCGAAGCCGCCGCTACCGTGCCCCGAGGAGAGGGCCTGCTCATCAAACAGCCGTTGCAGCAGCGCGCTCTCCTCGCTCAAGCGCCGGGAGAAGCGATCGAAGTCTTCCTTGTGAAAGTGGCTGGCATTAATCTCCTGTCCCATCAGGCCACACCTCTCGCACACAGTTTTTCATCGAGCTGTTGTAAGCGCTCGGGGGTGCCGATATCGAACCACTGGCCCGTAAACTGCTCACCACTCACCAGACCCCGCGCCATCGCCCGGCGCAGCAGCGGGGCCAGCGGGAATGCCCCTGCCTCACAACCGTCGAACAGCGAGGGGTGGTAGAGCCCGATGCCGGAGAAGGTAAGCCGTTCCCCCTCCCCCTCATCGCTTACCAGAGCATCGTGTAGCCAAAAATCCCCCGCAGGATGTTGCGGAGGATTGGGCACCAGCACCAGATGGGCTGCTTGCGTCTCTATCTTGCGCAGGCGGGAAAAGGGGTAGTCGCACCAGACATCGCCATTCACCACCACAAAGGGGGCGTCCCCCAGTAGCGGCAGGGCATTAAAGATACCGCCACCGGTCTCCAGTGCCCCAGCTTCCGCTGAGTAGTGAATCCTCACTCCGTAGCGCCCCCCGTCCCCCAGAAGCTGTTCGATCTGTGCGCCGAGGTGGGCATGGTTAATCACCACATCGTGAAACCCGGCAGTAGCCAGGGCCTCCAGATGGTACTCAATGAGACGCTTGCCGCCGACCATCAACAGCGGCTTTGGCGTATGGTCAGTAAGCGGTCGCATACGCTCACCCCGCCCCGCCGCCAGTATCATCGCCTTCATGTTGTCAGATACCCCGTTTTCACTAAATAGAGCCTTTCATGAACCATAACAAAATAGGCGTCATTATCTCTAAAGAAATATGATGGCACCACGCAACCGCCGTCTCTATCCGGACAGGCTCCAGCACATTCTACAGCGTAAGATGCGGGCTGCCGACCCAATCCTAGCGTCTGTTTCGAAGCTAATGACAACAACCAGCTCACCAGCAGCCTGACAGGCTAGCCTAGACCTTTAAAAAACCCGTCACCGTACCCATTTGACTTGCTATGAGGCGAACAGTACCGTTCGTCCACACCGACACAACTATTTTTGAGGTTCCCCATGAGTGATTCCCACAACGACGATATGGCTCTTAGCAGCGGCATCGCCGCCTTTGAAGGCAAACACTTCGCCACCGCCATGCAACTGCTCTCCCCGCTGGCCGATCAGGGCAACATTGAGGCGCAATACCGCGTCGCCATCATGCAGCAGGGTGGCCTTATCGGCACCCCCAATATGCCCGAAGCGGTCAAATACATGAGGGCCGCAGCCGAGGCTGGCCACGGCCTGGCACAACACGGCTACGCCGTGATGTTCCTCGAAGGCGAAGGGGTAGAGAAAGACGCCAGTAAAGCGATCGAATGGTTTGAAAAGGCCGCCGCCCAGGGTATGCAGGGCTCCCTTACCACCATGGGCATGATGTACCAGGATGGCTACGGCGTAGAGAAGGATGAAGCCAAGGCGATGGAGTATTACAAAAAGGCCGGCTTTGATATGTAACTTATCGGTCCTCAATATAAAAAAGGGCGACTAATAGTCGCCCTTTTTTGTTGCTGCTCCACCCCGGCCATATGCTCCTAAAAATCAGCGATAATTTCTAATTTGGTCATATGTAATTCCCTCTTGGTTTTATTGGTAGCCCAGGCTTATTTCCATAAAAAAGCCCCGCATAAAGCGGGGCTCGAAGTTTTTATTGCTCTTACAATTAATTACTTATTAGCAATATCTTCCAGCTGTTTGGCACGGATCATCTGCCCATTCAGCGCGGCTTCTTTAGCACTCTTACCGAAGGCGACAGCCATCAGGTTGGAGTAGTAAACCACTGGAATGTTAAACTTGGTGCCGTAGGTCTTGTTGATGTGACCCTGGTAGACCTCCACGTTCATCTGGCAGACCGGGCAGGGGGTGACGATCATGTCGGCACCGCCGTCGTAGGCCGCTTCGATGATGTCCTTGACCAGGCCCTGTGACTTCTCGGGCTCGGAGAACATCAGTGCGCCGCCGCAGCATGAGGCCTTCTTCTCATACTTGTCGACCGCCTCACCACCGAGTGCCTGTACCATCTTGTCGAGGTACATGGGGTTTTCGTGTGACTCGCCATCAATGCCGAAGGGACGGTTGGTCTGACAGCCGACGTAGCCTGCGATCTTCAGACCTTCCAGCGGCTTGACCACCTTGGACTTGATCTCCTCATAGCCGACATCCTCAACGAGGACCTCAACCATGTGGCGCGCCTTGGGCATTTCGCCTTCGATCTTCAGACCGATCTCACCGAGAGCCTCACCGATGCCATCACGGATACGGGGATGCTCTTCGATGCGCTCTTTGGTCTCGCGGGTGGCAAGCCAGCAGGCGGCACAGGGGCTAACGATATCCTGCTGTCCATGCGCCTGCTGCGACAGGGCGATGTTACGCGCACTCAGTGAGAGACGCGGCAGCTCACCACCACCGGCGTAGCCGATAGAGGCGGAACAGCAGTTCCAGTCGGGGATCTCGTTGAGCTGAATATCCAGCTCTTCACAGACGACCTTATTGGCCTTCATGTAGTTGTCGGCCGAGGCCTTCGATTGCGAAGAACAGCCGGGGTAATAGGAAAATTCGTACTTTGCCATTGTCTTATTCCTCAGCCTTTGTAGCCTTCGATGTGCTTGGTTTCAATCTCTTGCGCCTTGGCCAGCATCTTCTGTAAACCTGAAGTGTCCTTGATGCCATGACCGCCGAGCATCTCCATCGGGGAGAGGCGGCCGGTCTTCATCATGCCAAGGCCGACATCCTTCATCGAGAGGGCCTTCTTGATGCCTTCGCCGATGCCGTTCATGAAGTAAAGCGAGAGACCCAGCTTCAGCTCGTTGGTACGGCCCTTCTTGGTCAGGTTGTCCCACATCTTCTGGGCAAACATGGCGGTCTGCTGATTCTTCGGCACCAGGCCCAAACGCTTCGCGTAGGTGGCCAGGCCGTGCATGATGTGGGTGATCTGTACGCCACGCGGACAGCGGGCGATACAGTTGTAGCAGGAGGTACACATCCACATGGAGTTGCTGCTCAGGACCTCTTCGCGCTTGTTGGCGCGAATCATCATAAACAGCTCCTGTGGCGGATGCTCCCAGTGGTTCTGCATCGGACAGGAGCCCGAGCAGACGCCGCACTGCATACACATCTTGACCCAGTGGCCTTCCTCAACGTTAGCCTCGACCTCTTTGAGGAAGTTGCTGCGATATTTTTCGGCCATCGCCTGATTCATGTTACTCATGGTGATGTCTCCTTAGAACTTGAATGGGCTCATGCCGATCTCGCTAATGGTCTTCTCCATATCATTAATGATCTGGGGAATTCTATCGACATCGGTGATGGACACTTCGTAGGTCCCTACGCGCTCTTTTTCGAGGTTGAGGGTAGTCAGGGTTTCGTCGACCTTGCTCATACGGATATGAGCCATCTCGGAGCCTTTAACAAAGTGGCACTGATAGTTGTCACCCTTCTGGCAACCCAGCAGGATGATACCGTCGTAGCCGCTGTTAAGGGCATCGGTGATCCAGATAACGTTAACCGAACCAAGGCAGCGAACCGGGATGACACGGGCAAAAGAGCTGTGCTCGGTACGGTTCATCGCGGACATATCGAGAGCCGGGTAGGCGTCGTTCTCACAGGCCAGTACCAGAATACGCGGCTTCTCGTCGAACTCATCCGGGATATCAACGGCCTTAAGCTGCTGGCCGACGGAGTCGATGGAGTAGTTCTCGAAGGAGATAACGCGCACCGGGCAGGCACCCATACAGGTACCACAACGACGGCAGCGGCCCTCGTTGTACTGCGGGTAGCCCTGCTCGTCCTCGTCGATGGCGCCGAAGGGGCACTCCACGGTGCAGCGCTTACACTGGGTACAGCCATCCTTGCGGAAGCTGGGGAACGACAGGTCGCCGGAGCGGGGGTGTGCAGCACGGCCCAGGGCCGAGTTCTCACACGCCTGAATCGCCTTCAGCGTAGCGCCAGTGGCATCCTCGATCGCCTGCTGGTCGTCCATCGGACGACGCACCGGACCGGCGGCATAGATGCCGGTACGACGGGTCTCGTAGGGGAAGCAGATGAAATGGCTGTCGTTAAAGCCGTGCTTCAGGTGCGGCAGATCGGTGCCCTGACGGTAGTCAAGGTTGAGGATCGGCTGCGGTTGAACCTCAAGCTCGGCATCCAGCTTGGCAACCAGTTCATCGTCACCATCTTCCTTCGCCTGACCCCGTTCAATAGCCAGGTAGGGGTTGGGACCGGAGTTGGGGATCTGACCGGTAGCCAGCACCACGATGTCGGCCTGGATGCTGGTATCTTCCGCCAGGATCTTGTCGTTGTAGCTCACCTCAAGGGAGTCGCTCACCGCGCTTACCTCACCCTTGGAGAAGGTAACACCTGCCTCCTGGGCCGAGCGGTAGAAGTCCTCACCGGTGGCACCAGGGGTACGCAGGTCATCGAAGATGACGGTGGCATCGCCACCGGCGGCCTTCACATAGTGGGCCTGCTTAATAGAAGTCGTACAGCAGTGGCCGGAGCAGTAAGGGAGGTGACCCTCCTTCTCGCTGCGCTGACCGGCACACTGCACGAAGACCACGTTATTGGCATCAGAGCCGTCGGCCTTTTTGATGGCACCGTCGTTGGCCTTAACCATCGCCTCGAACTGGGCCTGGTCCATGACATCGGCATTGCCTGGAGAGAACTCCGGCAGCAGGTTCATATCGTAGGCCTTGGCACCGGTGGCCTGCACGATGGCACCGAAGGTAATGCTGCTGCCATCGGAGAGCTCGGCACTAAAGCGACCCGGCGCACCACTGGTCTTGGTAACAGTGGTATTAAGATGGACGGTGATCTTGTCGTGGGCGTTAACCGCGTCAACCAGCGCGCCAACAGTGTTCTCCACCGGACCCTGCAGACCATTCCTGGTGGGGACTGACTTGTACTCCTGAGCAGCGGCACCGCCCAGGGCGTCGCCCGCCTCAATCAGGTTAATGGCGTAACCGGTCTTGGCACCTTCGATGGCAGCGGTCAAACCCGCTACACCACCACCAACCACCATCAGCGCACGAGTCAGACTCTGTTCACCGGAAGACTCCGGTGGCTTGGAGTACTTCGACTCGGCACAGCCCATACGCACGTAGTCGTCGGCCATCTCCTGAGTGGTCTCGCGCGCCTCGTCGGTATCGGGGCGAACCCAGATAACACCCTCACGCAGGTTAACGCGGGAAATGTGTACCCCCTCAAAGCTGAAGGCCTCGGTCTTGGCACGACGCGAACAACCGACGACGACGACGCGATTCACGCCCTCGTTGTCGATATCGTCCTGGATCATCTTAACGCCCTCGGCGTTACATAGCATTTCGTGATCCTTACCGATGGCCGCCTTACCGTCGCGGGTAGCGGTCATGGTGAGCTGATCCACATCGAGACGATCCTCGATGCCGCAACCCTTACAGATATAAGCTCCAATCTTCATGTCAGCCACGTCTTAACCCTCCGTTCCTGCAACCTGATTGACTACCTGGATGGCGCGAAGCGCCGCCGCGGTAGCACTCTGTGCTGCACGGTTAACGTCCAGCGCATCGGACGAGCAGCCGGCACCGAAGATGCCGCCATTGGACTCATCGGCATCGATGAAGCCGTGCTCGTTGATCACCGTGCCCTCAGGGAGGACACCAGCCGGAACAGTGGATTCCATACCGGTGGCCAGCACCACCAGGTCATGTTCGTTGGCGTAACGGTTGTAACCCTCGGTATCAACACCGTTAAGGGTCACGTTACCGTCGGCACCGGAAGTCACGTTGGCCACCTTGGACTTGATGAAGCTGACGTTGGGGTCCTGCTTCACCTTCTGGTGGAAGTCGTCGATACGGTCGATGGCGCGAATGTCGATATAGTAGATGGTCGACTTGCAGGCATCACCCAACTGCTCGGCCACGTAGGTGGTCTGCTTCAGTGAGGCCATGCAGCAGACGCGCGAGCAGTGCTTGAGGTGGTTACGGTCACGCGAACCGGCACACTGGATGAAGGCGATGTTGCTGGGGGTGGAGCCGTCGGCACGTTGAATCTTGCCGCCGGTCGGGCCCATCGGGTCCATCATGCGCTCAAACTCGACGTTGCTGATGACATTGTCATAGCGGTCATAGCCGTAGGGCTGAATCTTCGCCGCATCGTAGGGCTTCCAGCCGGTAGACCAGATGATGGCGCCAACGGTGACGGAGAGGTTCTCCTCCTGCATCTCGAGGTCAACCGCACCGACCTTACAGGCCTCTTTCGCCTTGTCGGCATCGGCGGTACCGATGATGCTGGGGTCGATAACATAGCGCTGCGGGTAGGCCATATTATGGGGCAGGTAGGCCGCCTTTTTCTTCATCATGCCGTAGTTGTGGGCACTGTCCACCTCGGCTTCGACCGCGTTACCGCAATCGCCACAGGCGGTGCAGTTCTCGTTGACGTAGCGCGGGGCAACCTTAAGGTCGACGGAGTAATTACCCGCCTCGCCACTGACACCGCTCACCTCGGTCATCGTCATCAGGCGAATATTTTTGTTCGCCTTCAGTCGACGGTACTGGATCTCCAGTCCGCAGGTGGGGAAGCAGAGCTTCGGGAAATACTTATACATTTGGCCTACACGGCCACCGACGGTGGGGGCTTTTTCGATCAGCAGAACCTGCTTACCGCACTCAGCTGCTTCCAGCGCTGCGGTAAGACCACTGATACCGCCACCTACGACCATTATGGTCTCGTTGGTTGCGACTACCTCAGACATTGATTACCTCCATCAAGGTCAACCTTATCATTATGAAATTCATGCTCGAGTTCCGCGATAATCGGGCCTATTTCGCACCTTTTTACTGCGGAATGCGCGCTAATATAAAAATTAGAGGGCACACGATACCCGCTCTGAGTGAGAAAGCCCACCAGATCCCGCATCGAATTTTCCAATGCGCAAATAGAATGTTTATATGTTTTTGTTATGAGCAATTATTTGCCATCACCACGGATAAAAGTTAAGTTTTTTCCTCAGGAATTATTGTTTATAGAACAAAGGTGACACTGTGCAAGCAAGCCCCCTGCAAACTGAGGAGAATTACATCACCTCAGAACCCTACTATGAAGCCACCGGCCAGGAGATCGCGATCTTCGAGGCCGCCTACCAGAACGGTCTGCCTGTGCTGATCAAGGGGCCGACCGGTTGCGGCAAGAGCCGTTTTATGGAGTACATGGCGTGGCGACTGCAACGCCCGCTGGTCACCGTCTCCTGTCACGACGACCTCACTGCCTCCGATCTGGTGGGGCGATACCTTATTAAGGGTGGGGAGACCTCCTGGGTCGATGGCCCGCTGGCCGCGGCGGTGCGGGCTGGGGCGATCTGCTATCTCGATGAGATCGTCGAGGCACGCAAGGACACCATGGTGGTGATCCACCCGCTGGCCGACGACCGGCGCGTGCTGCCGATGGAAAAACGCGGCGAGCTACTGCGCGCCAGCCCCGAATTCTGTCTCGCCATCTCCTACAACCCCGGCTACCAGAGCGTACTCAAGGATCTCAAGCAGAGCACCCGACAGCGCTTCGTCGCGCTGGAGTTCGACTACCCCGAGGCTAGCCTAGAACAGCAGATCGTGCAGAAGGAGAGCGGCGTCGGGGCTGAGATGGCGAGCAAGCTGGTGAAGTTCGCCGCCATGACCCGCAACCTCAAGGGCAGCGGCCTTGAGGAGGGGGCATCGACACGGTTATTAGTTCATGCCGCCAAGCTGATCGCCTCTGAGGTCTCCGCCGTTGATGCCTGCCACAGCGCCATCGCCCAGGCGCTGACCGATGATCCGGAGATGCTCACAGCAATTAACGAACTCTCCGCCTCACTGTTCTAAGTAGCTCATGCCCAATAGAAGCGAGATTATCGCCCAGCTCGATGAGTGGCTGGAGGTGGAGTACACCTTCTTCGATACCAGCTCGCTGGCCGACAGCCTGCTCGCGCGCGATACGGACTCCTGCCGCCTGATGCTCGACTGGACACGCCGCATCGCCTCCACCCAGATCCCGCTCGCCTATGAATTCACCACCCGTGTGCTGGTGCAGATGGAACAACTGGATGCGCCACTCATCGAATCCTGGGCGCTGCATGCGATGGACGCCTATGACCGCTCTGGGCTATTACCGGCGATGGCGCTGGTGCGCGATGTCGAGCAATTTCGCCACTACCGGCGCGAGAAGGCGTTCGGTGTGCGACTGGAGGAGCACCAGTCGGTGCTGCGCCACTTTGTACACGGTCTCTCGGGACGCAAGCTTGAGATCGAAGCCGCGCCAGAAGGTGATGACGCCGTTTGGTGTGACAGCGAAACACTCTACCTGCCGGCGGTGCTACTTACCTTTGATGACCGTGAAAAAAACTACCAGCTTTATAAGGTGATGATAGCGCTGCTGTGGGCGCAGACCCGCTTTGGCGGTTTTCGCCTCGACCTTGACCACCTGCAGCAATGTACGCCCAGTGAGCTGGCGCTATTCAACTGCTTCGAACGGCTGCGACTGGAACAGCACATTGCCAGAGAGCTGCCGGGACTTTATCGACAGCTGGTGCAATTCAAGGAGGCCTCCCTGCCACTCGAAACAGTGTCACCGTGGCGTGAGATCACACAAATACTTTTTCAGCCAAAGGCTTGCGCCGCGGACTCCCTGGCGCTGCTTGCCGACACCCCACACCTCACTCCCCTGGTCTCACCGCCCTATCAATTCTCACTGAACGCCAGCCAAGTGACCGCAACCATGGCCAAGCGCATCGAACGGGAGAAGGCGCGCTTTAAGGTGGCACTGAATGAGCTGTTACCGGCCAATGATCAGGAGACGAAGCAAGGAGGTGCACCGCAACCCGAACAGCTACAAAAAGAGGACGAATCCCAGCCAGAGGGTTTCACGGTCGAGATTCAGCTCGACGGTAAACCGCTGACCCCACCGGAGAATATGCGCCAGCTGCTCAGCTCCATCCTGCTCGACTTCGGTGAACTGCCCCCCGACTATCTGGTGCCCGCCGGGGCCGGGGACTATGACCCCAAACTGCTCAACGAGATCGAAGAAGACCCCGATGCGGTGTGGCTCGGCACCTATCATGAGGAGGGGGCCTTTCTCTACGATGAGTGGGATCACGGCCGACAGCACTACCGCAAAAACTGGTGTGCGGTACGCGAGACAAACATTCAGCCCATGCACGACAGTTTCGTCGACAACACCCGCATCAAATATCACAGCCTGATCAAACAGCTACGCCGCAGTTTTGAGGCGATGCGCGACGAGGACAAACTACTTAAACGTCAGGCCGATGGTGATGAGGTGGATCTTGATGCGCTGGTCGAGGCACTGGCCGACTCAAAGGATGGCCGTGAAATGTCATCGCGACTCTTCACCCGCATGCACCGCTCGGATCGCAATATCGCAGTACTGTTTATGGTCGATATGAGCGGCTCCACCAAGGGGTGGATCAACGAGGCGGAAAAGGAGTCACTAGTATTACTCTGTGAGGCGCTGGAGTCACTGGGAGATCGCTACGCCATTTACGGTTTTTCCGGCGTCGGTCGCAAACGTTGCGAGATCTACACCATTAAGCGTTTTGCCGATCACTACGATGATGAGACCCGCGCCCGCATCAGCGGCATAGAGGCACAGGACTATACCCGCATGGGTGCGCCGATCCGTCATTTAAGCAAGATACTCAACGAGAGCGAGGCGAAGACGCGACTGCTGATCACCCTCTCTGATGGTAAGCCCGACGACTACGCCGACTATAAGGGGGATTACGGTATTGAAGATACACGCCGTGCCCTCGTCGAGGCACGGCGCAGCGGCATCCACCCCTACTGCATCACCATCGATGAGACGGCCCGCGACTACCTGCCACATATGTATGGCGCGGCGGCCTATACGCTGGTGGAACGGGTGGAGGAGTTACCGCAAAAGGTGGCCGATATTTACCGAAAAATAACGCGCTAAAACTAGCGGCCTTACCAGAACCGCCACCAGGGGGAGCGGTGCTCCTCTAGCCACACGGCATAACGGGCATCGATACACGCCGCCATCAGATCATAATTAGCCCAGCTATCGTCAACATGATAGAGCGATGGCAACGCCCCAACCAGCGTATCGGCGTAGTCCTGAAAATAACGGTCAGAGCCGAAATAGTCGCGCGCAAAGTCATTACCGCTGTCACTTAAATCAGACGATGTCAGTTCACCATTACGCTGGCTGGCAACAAACTCACGCCCCGTCAGCAGGCGCGCCCGTATCGCATCGAGTTCAGGGGAATAGGCCATCGCCAGTGACTCACTCTCCATCTGGTGATTGATCAACCAGGCGAAAAAAAGTCCGATATGGGTGCCACCATTCTGCGGCGGAAGGTCATTAGGGTAGTCACCCTGATAGTGCCAATCGGCACGGTCGTAGATCATTCATCTCTCCATTGCATGCGCATGAATAATGGCGCGACCGTGATAAGGGGGGGGGATAGCGTCACCATGTACTATGCTGTCAGGCGAACCACTATAGGCGAAATGAGCATGACTTTCCATGACAGCGCCCGGCAGCACACACAATATGAAACTCTGTTAAGGTTAAGAGCAGCACGCCCAGCTTCAGCCCTACCACCATACCGAGGCCACGAGGAAGCCGATGCCCGTCAAGCTACAATCCACACTGATCAAAAGCCTCACCAGCCAGATCCACCAGTCACAACGTGAGGTGACGATACTTTTTACCGATATCGAAGCGTCTACACGCTACTGGGGCAATCGCGGCAACATCAAGGGACGTCTGATGGTGGACCGCCACAACCGTATCCTGCTTCCCATCGTGCGTCAGTTTCACGGCAGGATAATCAAGACCATTGGCGATGCGGTAATGGCGATGTTTAATCGGCCAGAGGATGCACTCAATGCGGCTATCGCCATACAACAGGCGCTGCAACAGGTGCGTGATGAGGAGCGCGAGTTTTCTATTCACGTACGCGTCGGGCTGCACCTGGGCGAGGCCATCGTTGAGACTAACGATGTCTATGGTGATGTGGTGAATGTGGCGGCACGCATCGTCAACGAGGCGGAGGCCGATGAGATTCTGATCTCCGGACGTCTGGCGCGGCGGCTGGACAAGACACAGTTTAAACGAAATAAAAAGGGGGGATTCACCCCCAAGGGAAAACGCGAGCGTATCGCCCTTTACCGCTGTCACTGGCAACAGCACGACAACCTGCTGGAACAATTAAAACTTCGACCGTTCACCCCCTTAGGGGTGCAACAAAGTATCGAGATGATCGGCTATCTGCTGGTAATTATCGCCACCCTGAGTTTTTTTCATCTACATTATCTGCGCTACCTGCTCGCCGACCACAAGGCACTAGCACTGCTGCTCCTCAATCCGGGCACCATGTTGTGGCGTTACTGGTTCATTACGCTCGCATTGGCGCTACTTAGTAGTGGCCTGCTATGGCGGTCGATGCGCATTAACGCCGTGCCGACGCGTCTGCTCAAGAGCCTTAAGGGAGGAGCTGTGGCGGGACTTTTGTTTATGCTGATGCATAGCCTCAGCACTCTTGTGCCCGCAGCAGCCTTCGGCCCACTCAACACCAGCCTCTACGCCTCGCACCACCTGTTCGTCGAGATCCGACAGGACGGTGCCGCCATTCACGAGGCCCCCAATAACGAGGCGGCGATCATCATGCATCAGAATGCCGGCGCCCTGTTGCTACTCTCGGATCACCGCCGCGTTAACGATACCGTATGGAATAAAGTGCTGGTGGATGAAGAACGTTATGGCTGGGTAAAACGAATGCAGGCGGCAGGCCACGGCATCGCCGAGAGCCGCATCAGCTGGGCAGAAAAATTCACCCTGCGCTATCTGGATCTCGTCCTGCTGCTACTGGCCCTACCGGGGCTTATCTGGGGGTATCGCCGCTTTCATGTCAAACCGCAATAAGCTCGAGCCTAGTAACGCAATGATAGTCCCATATAGGGCCCGCTGATCTGCTGGCTAGCACTTTCAAGTGAACGATAACCAAGGCTGAGGGAGGTTGAGTTATGTGTCAGCATCAACATACTGTCGCTTTCAGTCACGGCATTGCCATTAAAAAACGACACGGTGGGGCGAAACTCAAAACCGATATTGGGCGTCAGGTGTAAAAACATCGGTGCAGTAAATGAGGATCCGGTGGTGTAGTCATTACCATCAAGGCTCGCGACACCCGCCCCCAGATTCAATCCAATCCCCTGTGTATAAGAGAGGCGTAGCAGAACGTGGAACTGAGCGTAGTCCAAACTGTCCTGTGCTAGCTCTTCAATAAACCGGGTATAGCGCCCCTGTACACCCAGCGGACCGTAACCAAACTCCATCCGTACATCATTAGCATAGAGGCCGCTATCGGTAGTCTGATGTTGCAGGTCAAATCGTACAATAGGCAACATCGGCTCCCCCTTGCTACGCCGGTAGGGATTGCGACGCCCTGTTTTGGTTGTCGCCTCCATGCGTAAGGCACTAAAAGCCGAGCCACTTGCAATCATCCCGTCAAATATAGAACCGGTTAGATCCAGTAACAGATGTGAAGTCCTGCGCGGTTATCGTTATGAGAACAATCGCCATCGTGATCCGATTCATATGCCGAACTACGCTGCTCGTACTGAGAGCGGCGATGACGCTTATCTTCCGTCGCCTCTTCTTCAAAGCTATCGAGTTGACCCGCCTGAAGCATGACTGGCAGCAGGACAAACATCACTCCCCCGAATGCTACACCTTTTTTCTTCATTAATTCCCTGCCATTCCGGCTAAACGTTTGCCGTTATTTTGATGACTTCGGCATCTCCTTTATGTACACATCCTGCTTGCTGTAGGGGATCTCTATGCCCTCGCTCATAAAGCGTTTATAAGTCGCGGTGAGTAGCGCATCGATCACACGCCCGCGTAGCGAGGGCTCTTCAATCCAGCCCAGCAGTTCAAAATCGAGACTGGAATTTCCAAAATTGCGAAAGCGTACCCGCGGTTCCGGGTCATCACAAATTGCCACCTCGGCGGCAGCGACCTCCATCAACAGGGCGCGCACCGCATCCACGTCAGAGCCGTAGGCCACTCCAACCTTGATACGAATACGGTACTTGGTATGCGGCCCACCCGACTCGTTGAGGATCTTGGTGTTACCCATAATGTTGTTGGGAATGGTCACCTCGACATCATCGCGGGTGAGAATACGGGTACTGCGAATTCCGATGTGTGTCACCTCACCCCGCTCACCACTGTCGAGCACGATGTAGTCACCGATCTTGTACGGGGTGTCGGCGAGGATGAAGACTCCGGAGAAGAGGTTGGCCAGCGTGTCCTTAGCGGCAAAACCGACGGCGATACCGATAATACCTGCCGAGGCGAGCCAGGCGGTCATGTCGATGTGCCAGGCGGTAAACAGCAGGTAGATCGCCAGGCCAACGATCAACAGCAGTGCAATATTCTCAAACAGCGGCAGGGTCTGATTGCGCACCACGGCAAAACGCACCGGGCTCTCTGCCATCTTGCGTAATAGCAAACGGGCAAGACGAGCCAGGAACAGTGACCACAACAGTACCGCATAACTCTGCATCAGCGAGAAGGTGATAGTCTCCACCCGCTCTGCCGGTTTGAGAATGGTGATGGCCGCGGCCAGCCCCAGCAACATAATACTCTGAAACAGGGGCTGGCTGAGGAAGGCCAGGATCTGGTCATCTAGACGACTGCTGGTGCGGCTACTCAACTGCTTTAACAGACGCATAATAATGCGGTCGATGACCAGTGCGGCAAGCCATGCCAGCAACAGCACGGCAATGGCCCGCACCGCCATGTGTTCACCAAAAAAATCGAGCAACGGTTCCAGCAACTTGGAGAGTTGCTCCATCGGGCTTATCGAGACTTCTTCCACCGCACTAACCTCCTTGAGTAATTACATCATCCTCTTGAGGATATCGCTCTCGCCGCCCTTATCCTTAAGGCGATGCTTCACCACACCGGCCGCATGCAGCACGATTAGCACCAGCATCGCCAGACCCATGATCTCATGAGCTTCGTGTGCAATGCCGCCCATCTCCTTGCTCTTGCCGATAAGGGCTGGCAGCTCGCCAAGGCCGAAGAAGTTAATCGGGAACCCACCGGCATTGGACATCAGGTAACCGCTAACGGGTACAAGAATCATCAGAATATAGAGAAAGCCCTGCAGCATCTTGACCATCATCTTCTCCTTGGACTCAAACACCGCGGGCAGTGCCGGGGCGGGAGAGATGCGGATCCAGGCGAGGCGTACGATAAGCAGCACTAGCACCACTACGCCAAAGGACTTGTGCAGACCATAGAACTGGAAGGCGTACTGTTTCTGCTCTGCGCTCTCCTTGGGCAGGTCGGCCATGTAGATCCCAACACCAATCAGCGTCAGAATAATTGCGGCCATCAGCCAGTGCAGAGCCTTGGAGAAGGTACCGTATTCGGTGCTGCTGTTCTTCATTGCCACGATTGTTTTTCCTATATGTCTATTTTTTGAGTGGCCGTAGCTTACCTTAGAGCAGTGATGCTGCACCACTGCAGTGAGCAGCAAAACGGGCATAAAGTAACCTACTGGATGCATGGTTTTTTAGCCTCGAGCGGTGCCCGACTCACACCCCTAAAAATTGTAAGGAAACAATGACTTGCATGCGTCAATTGCTTGACAATATGTGATTTAACATTAACAATGTATTGTATCCTTCTGTTATGTATAGAAATTCATCACTGGTACGAAACTGGCTTTACTCTTAAGAACAACATTGAAAGGAGAAGAGCAATGGGGCATCAAATCGATACAAAGCCTTTAATAGCGTCTTTCATAACGATAGATGAGCCGTCCCTTCGACTTCATTCTCTGCTGGAGATCGGCCCCCTGCTCGACGGCTTTGCCGACTGGGTCTCGCTTTGCGTCGACTTTACTGAGATGCATTTTCGCCACCCCGAGCTCGGCCTGTTTGAGGTAGTCTCCCGTCCCACCGCAGACCATGCCAGCAACTGCGTAACCCATTCCATGGCGCAGCTGGGCGAACTCTACTTTCTGCGTAGCACACCGTTCAGTGCCGAGGAACAGCGGATGCTGGCAGAACATGCCGACAACCTGCTGCTCCCCCTCAGTAATGCGGTGCAGTACCACACCGCGATTCGCCAATGCGACAGCCTGATGCAACGTCTGAGAATGAGTGACAACACCTGTTCCGGTGTTAACCATATCGGCGGCGGGGCTCAACACCTTGCACTGAATGAGCTCGTCTCTAACAACGAGTTGCACCACGCCCTGCGCAGTGAGGCACTGACGGTTTTCTATCAACCCAAGGTTGATGTACGAACTGGCGAGGTAAGGGGGCTGGAGGCACTGTTACGCTGGCATCACGCCGACAAGGGGCTGCTCTCACCTGAGCTCTTTATTCCACTGGCCGAACGCAATGGCCTGATCCCGATCATTACGCGCTGGGTGCTCAATGCGGTATTGCGCCAGTGTGGCCACTGGCAACAACAGGGGCTGCTGGTGCCCATCGCCGTCAACCTCTCAGGTCTTGACCTTGAAGATGCCTCACTGCCTACCTACCTGTCACAGCTACTGGAGGCGTGGCAGATCCCGGCTGAATTTATCGAACTTGAGATCACCGAAACGGCCGCTTTCGCTGATCAGCAGCGTAGCGTTGAGATCCTGCAGCGCCTCTGCGAACTGGGCGTCGCTGTCGCCATCGACGATTTCGGTATCGGTTACTCCTCACTGGAGCGGCTCAAACAGCTACCGGTCAATACCATCAAGATTGACAAATCCTTCGTCATGGAGGAGGGACGTGGCGAACACGACATGCTCTTCGTCGATAGTATTACGCGCCTCGGGCACCAGCTTGGGATGAAGGTCGTCGCCGAAGGCGTCGACAGCCTTGCCAGCTGGCAGCGCCTGCTGGCAAGCGGCTGCGACATGGCCCAGGGCTACCACATCAGTCGCCCCCTCTCCGACGAGGCGGTCACCGGCTGGCTGCGCGACAGTGCCTGCAATAGCGCGCCGCAACAACTCCATTAACCAACAGGGGGGGGGCGACCAGGCCCCTGCTTCGCGCCAATATTCACACGCTCGGCTCAGCTACTAGGGGGGCGCACCTTGCATGCCTGCACATGCTAAAATTCGCAAACCACAATCGAAAATCTCATATTACTAAGGCGGGAGCGAGATGAAGAAATTTGCAGTTTTAATAATAGCGGTTCTACTAACCGCCTGCAGCATGAAGCCCAGCGATGAACTGATCGCCCAGCAAGTTACAGCCCAACTATTACAGCAGCACGGCAGTGCCATCTTCGAGGTGGTCAATATCAAAAAGGTCAACGGGATCTCCCGTGATGACAATCGTTACGAAGCCGAGGTGGAGTACGACCTGCGCTTTCTGGTCGACCTTAAAGATGCGACCGAACGGCTACAGGCAAAGAGCGGCAGCATCTTCAGCGCCGGCATGGCGGCTACGGCGCTTGGCCTGAGCTATGGTAATTTCAAAAAGGGCGATACCCTGCACAAAAAAGAGTGGGTCTACTTTGTGCGCTCAGAGCAAGGCTGGCTGATCGATCAAAATCCCCAATAACCCTGCACACGCATATCATGACGGCGGCCCCTGGCCGCCTTTTTTTTGCCTGTTGCTTGCCCATTGCCCTGCCGTGAACTATCTCTTTAACTACACTGAATTTACGCTATTCATTCTTGGAGTACGTTATGAGGGCACTGTTTCTTTCCCTGCTGCTGACCCTTCCCCTGTTATTTAACAGCACCGCTCATGCCGAAGGTGAATGGAGTGGCAACGTCAACCTGTTGCTGGGTTCCAAGGGGCTGGATGATCGGGACTGGCTTGCCACTTCACACGGTGAGGTCGGTATCTTGCTCGACTTTGGTCGCACTGACTGGCCGGTCAATATCGTCATCGATATGATGCGATCACGAGGTACGTTTTCCGGCTGGGCCTATGATTTCGTCCCGATGAGGTTTGTCTATGTGGAGGAGGAGGTGGAGACACGCGAGCTGGACCTTGGGGTACGCCACTATTTTGACCTCGACACCAACATGCGCCCCTATTTTGGCGGTGGCCTTGCGCTGGTCTCGTTGGAGACTGACTGGAAAATCGGTTCCAGCCAGCTCAGACATGATGAGGGTAAGGGCAGCGGTATCTGGATTAACGGTGGCATTAAGTGGGAACTTGACGCCTTTAATATCGGCTTTGATATTCGCATCACGGCCGCGGATGTCGCACTGGACGCCGGTGACTACTCCGGCGGTGGTGGCCATGCCGGATTAATCATGGGGTATCACTGGTAGCCACAGAAAATTCAGGGCAGCCCTTAAATCTTCGTGGCTGACTTTCCCTACTTCAGGATAAGATACAGCGCCCCACCGCGGCGCTGAATATTCAGCAGTAACGCCCCATCGGCGTCTACCGCGGCTCGCATCTCCTCAAGATTATGTATCTCAAGGCGATTGACCTGGGCGATCAGATCCCCCTTGCGTAACCCGGAACGCATCGCCGGGCTTCCGGCGATGACCTCGGCGACAATCACCCCCTCAATACGACCACGCACCGTCTCTTCAGAGACATTCGCAAGAGCTGCACCACTGAGGCGAGGGTGAAGCTTCTCACCTTCAATGATCACCACCTCCGGCTCTTCAATCAGCGCGTGCAGGCTCTTCGACTCACCATTACGCAGGATACGCAGCACCACCTTTTCACCAATACGCAGCAGGCCGATACGATTGCGCACATCGGAGGCATCCCGAATCGGGCGATCATTAATGTGGGTGATCACATCACCGGTCTGCATGCCCGCCTTGTCGGCGGGTGAACCACGACTGACCTGCGTCACCACCGCCCCCTGCTGTAGCTTAATGTCAAAGGCCGCGGCCAGCTCCGGAGTCAAATCCTGAGCCTGGGCCCCCATCGAGCCACGGCGTATCTCACCGTGCTCAATCAGTTGCGCCATGATCTCACCGACCATATTGATCGGAATGGCAAAACCGATACCGACATTGCCGCCACTCTTGGAGAGGATAGCGGTGTTAATGCCCACCAGCTCACCGCGCAGATTGACCAGCGCGCCACCGGAGTTACCGGGATTGATTGAGGCGTCGGTTTGAATAAAATCCTCATACCCCTCAATCCCCAAACCGGAGCGCCCCAGTGCCGAGACGATGCCGGAGGTCACAGTCTGTCCCAGGCCGAACGGATTCCCGATAGCCACCACAAAATCACCGACACGCAAGCTATCCGAATCACTCATCGGTAACGCCGCAAGCTCGCCGCTCTCAACCTTGAGTACGGCGATATCGGTCTCGGGATCAGAGCCGACCAGTGTCGCCTTAAGGGTAGTACCGTCATGCAGGTTCACCGCAATCTCATCGGCCTTGTCGATCACATGGTGGTTGGTGATCACATAACCGTGCTTGCCATCGACCACCACGCCTGAACCAAGACTCTGTTCCACGCGTTCGCGTGGTGCCGCCTCGGGCAGACTGAAGAAACGACGAAAGAAGGGATCGGAGAGCAAGGGGCTCTGCTCTACCGCCACCCGTGTGCGGGTAAATATATTTACTACCGAGGGGATGGTTTTATCGAGCATCGGCGCCAGAGACGGTACCGCCTGGCCCTGAGAGTCGTGAGTCGGAAGCGCCGCATTGGCACTCAGTGTGAGCAGCATGAGAAATGAGAAAAGGAGGCGCATTGTTTATCCTAACTGATTATACCAAGCGAAGTTTATTGTCGAATATAGAGACCCATAAGTACGCAATGAGTTCACTCCGTCGCCCTCTCCAACTCTATGCACAGGCCTAACCGAGCTTCTCAGACTCCACAATCTCCAGCTCTATACGACGGTTTTTTGCCCGTCCCTTTGCCGTCTTGTTGCTGGCACGCGGACGATACGGACCGAAGGCCTGGGCCTGTAACCGCTCACCCTCAAAACCATTTTTCATCATCTCATGTATCACCGCCAGCGCGCGGGCCGAAGAGAGTTCCCAGTTGGTGAGGAAGGTCTTTTTGAGACGGCTTTTGATCGGCATGTCGTCACTATGACCGCTCACAATCAGTGACACACCGGGACGCTTTTTCAGGCCACGTGCAATGCGCGCCAGCACCCTTTTACCGCCCTTGGAGAGTTCACTGCTCCCTACCGGAAAGAGCAGGGTCTCGGCCAGCGTGACGCGCACCCCCGATTGCTGTTGTTCCAGCTGCACATCTCCGCCCTGCTCCTGCAGCGACTCCTGCACCGCCGCAAACGTGGCGTGAGAGCGCGGGCGGTAGGCAATATCGAAGATCAGGTCGTTCACCGCTTTACCATAAAAGGCGAGGGTGTTGTGGCGCTGTACCCACTCCCCTTTTCTATTCGCCTTATAGGAGACGATCTCAAAGTTGGCGGGGATCACCCAAACATAGACAAACTGGTCGAACTGTCCCGGTTTAGTCCAGTAGCCATAGTGGCCGTCACTACGTTTGACACCATCGTCACTACTAAAGCGGTAAATGCCTTTGTTGTCCTGTTTGACCTCACCGCTCCAGCTTCCGGGCTGGATCAGCGCGTAATCGGATTGGGTAAAACGAAGAATATTCGAGGCATTATCGCCGCTCTGATCCCACTTAAAATCGTTGGGATAGATGTAGAGGAAGTCATCCAGCTGCCGCTCTTTTTTCAGGTAGAGATCATAGCTAGGCCAGTCGGTGCGTGCCGTAGTGTAGGAGAAGTAGTGGCGACCGTCCTCCTGTAGAAAGATCACCGTCTCCTTCACCACCTCGGCGGTCGCACTACCGCAGATAATAAGCAGGCTCACCGCTATCAGCAGTCGACGCTTCATCACTTCACTTAGCCCCATTTCAAACTATCCCCTTTTTTCACATCATATCCCAGCCTCACGAGACAGGCACGATCTCCGTGACCAGCAGACTTGTACCGCTTATCTCAAAGCGCACGTCGAACTTGTAGAGACGCACTCCACCACGACTGTCACCATCCTGCTTGTAAGCGGGACGGGGATCGTAGGCAAGGCTCTCACTGATCACATGGCGTAGCTGCGGCAAAGCCTGTGCCTCCTGCAACAGACGCTGCTGTGCCTGCTCGCTAAAGCTCACGGATAAACGCGGCTCAGGGGCCCCATCGGCAAAACCCGAGCGCGCCTCGCTGATACTGTCCACATAGGGGATGTAGGGCTTGATATCGACCACCGGGGTACCATCCAGCAGATCGGCGCCGATGAGATGCAAGGTGACCCCGCTGTCGCTGCTCTCAACCTTCGCCAGTTCAACCACCGAAAGTCCCAGCGGATTGGGGCGATGGGTAGAACGGCTGGCAAAGACCCCTACCCTCTCGTTACCGCCCAGACGTGGCGGACGCACCATCGGTGACCACTTACCTGCCGCTACGCCGTGAAAGATAAAACTCACCCAAATATGTGAAAAACCTTCCAGCCCCATCACCGCCTCGGGACGATTGTAGGGCGGTAGCAATTCCAGTGTTGCCGTCTGGGATGTGACCAGACCTGGCTGGCGCGGGATGCCGAATTTCTCCCGGTAACAGGAGTGGAGCACGCCAATCACATTGAGACAATATTTATCATCCATCACACATCACCACGATAAAAAATGGCCCGTTAACGGGCCATTTTTTTTCTGCAAGATAAGCCTCAGGCAATATCGACCGGCTCAAAGTCCGGGTCATCCTTGTACTGCTCCTGAGCTGCCTGCAACTCCTCAAGGCTCTTTTCGGTACGCGTTTCACGCGCCTCCAGTGCCCCTTCGATAACAGGAATACTCATCTCGGCAAACAGGATCTGCTTCAGGAAACGATAGCTAAACTCCAGCAGTGCCACATCGTCCTTATCATAGGTGGCGTAATCCTCTGCACTCACCTCGAAACTCTGCTTAAAGCCTTCGCTGTTAATGAAGATACGGAAGCGATCAATATCGTAACAGGCCATGAAGTAGAGCTGCAGGCTGCGCTTGGAAGGCTTGCCCACGGTGGCACCGGTAGACTTCTTCTTTAATACCAGCTGACGCCAGCCGTGACCGTACTTATCGTACTCCTCCAGCCCCTGCTCTTCACGGTACTCGTCAATGGTGAGTTTGCGATCCTCATTGTGGCCCAGACAGTGTGCCTCTTTAACTATGGCGTAGGCGCTGGTATCAAAATACTCGTCCTGCTTACGGCGTGACACCAGACCGATAGGGTAGTAGCGACAGGCGGTGGGGCGATCTTCATAGACGCTACACCCCTCATCGGTCATGAACTGACACGCCATCCCTCCCTCGACCGGCTTGTACTTCACCCCGGCCATGCCGTCCTTCTCCATCTCATAGGGGTAGGTGTACTTCAGCAGGAACTCGTCCGAGGTCATGTTGAGACGGTTCTTCAACCGGATGATGTCGTACGGGGTCAAAGAAATATCGATATTGGCACAGCAGGCGTTAAAGCACTTGATATCTTTATGGCAACGGAAGGTGAACTCCTTGTCACCTTCAAACAGCTCCGGCACTACCGGACTGCTGGCAAAGGGGGAATCTTTAATATCAAAATCGGCCATCTCTCACTACCTCAAAATTCTTCAATTACGCAATAACGCGCAAGCATATAGTGTCTGCTCGCGGGGTTCTACCCTGAAAAGGGTGAAGGTTCTCCGATTACACCTTCCGTTGGAATGGTTTAATCGCAAATTCTTCTGACTTTCCTTTAAAGAAAAAGAAGCCGGGCAATGCCCGGCTCCCTTCACAGCCTAAGTGTTTAAGTAAAACTTACTTGAACAGCTTGGACTTATCTACGAGATCAACGTGAGCGCGCTTGAAGCAGGTCCACTCTTTGGTCTCTTTGTTGTAGATAGAGTTAACGAAGCAGTGCCAGTTCTCCTCGTCGACGAAGTTCTTGTCGGCGCGGTAGTAGAAACCGGGGTAACGAGACTCCTGACGGAACTCGATGTGCTTCAGGTGAGCTTCAGCAGTCAGGATGCGGTGGTAGTTTTCCCACGCGCGGAGCAGTTCGTGCAGGTCTTTCGCACGCATCTTCTCAGCATCTTCCTTCAGCATGTCCAGCTTCTCACCAGCAACCTTCATCATGTGCTCGTTGGTGGTGTAGTAGGTGGCAACACCTGCAACGTACTCATCCATAATCTTCTGCAGACGGAACTGCAGCATCTTAGGAGTGATGTAGTTGGGGTTAACGTCGATCGCGGTAGAGTAATCCTTGTGCTCAAGGAAAGTACGTACCGGCTGGTAGATCTCTTTAACCAGCTCGTCGACAGAGGTGTCGAGCTCAGGTTTCCAGTCAGCGTTGTCCAGGCAGTACTTAACCATAGACTTGGCAGCCATACGACCCTCGGCGTGTGAACCAGAGGAGAACTTGTGACCAGAGGCACCAACACCATCACCTGCGGTGAACAGGCCGTTTACGGTGGTCATACCACGGTAGCCCCAGTTCCAGCCTGAAGGCAGGTGATCAGGAACACCGGCTTCGGTCTCTTCGGTAGGCGCGCCTACGTCGGTAGGACCAGAGGTCCAGATTCCGCAACAACCGGAGTGTGAACCGAGGAGGTAGGGCTCGGTAGGCATCAGCTCAGAGTTCTTCTTCTCAGGCTCGATGTTCTCACCAACCCAGATACCACACTGGCCAACACACATGTCGAGGAAGTCTTCCCACGCTTCAGCTTCCAAGTGCTTAACCTCACGAGGAGACAGGGTCTCACGCAGGTTACCCAGAGCGGTAACGGTGTCCATCCAGATAGGACCACGACCTTCCTTCATCTCTTTGAGCATCAGGTGGTTACGCAGGCAAGAAGCCGGTACCGCAGCCTGACCGTAAGGAGGATAGTCGTCCAGCATCTCCTTGTTACGGGTCATGTAGGTCTCGCCGATAGCGTTGGTAGCCTGTGATTTGAACAGCAGGAACCATGCGCCAACAGGACCGTAACCGTCTTTAAAACGGGTAGGTACGAAGCGGTTTTCCATCAGGGTCAGCTCAGCGCCGGCCTCAGCAGCCATGGAGTAGGTAGAACCTGCGTTCCATACCGGGTACCAGGCACGACCAGTACCTTCACCAACAGAGCGGGGACGGAAGATGTTTACACAACCACCAGCGGCCAGCAGGATTGCCTTGGCTTTGTAGACGTAGATCTTGTGGTCACGTACGGAGAAACCGATGGCACCAGCAACACGGCTAGGGTCGTTCTTGTCGTTAATCAGCTTAACGATGAAAACACGCTCCTGAATGCGCTCGGTACCAATCGCCTTCTTGGCGGCTTCAGCAACGATCCACTTGTAGGATTCGCCGTTGATCATGATCTGCCACTTACCGGAACGTACGGGCTTGCCGCCGTCTTTCAGGGTAGCCATGCCTTTAGAACCGTCAAAACGCTCGCCGTTCTCGTCGGTCTTCCAGATGGGCAGACCCCACTCTTCGAACAGGTGAACAGACTCGTCAACGTGACGGCCGAGGTCATAGGCGAGGTCATCACGGGTGATACCCATCAGGTCGTTGGAGACCATGCGGGCGTAGTCAGCCGGATCCTGCTCAGGACCGATGTAGGTGTTGATAGCAGACAGACCCTGTGCAACCGCACCAGAGCGGTCCATAGCGGCTTTATCAACCAGTTTGATGCGCAGGTCGGTGCCCTTGGCCCACTGCATGATTTCGTAAGCGGCACCACAGTTAGCCATACCGCCGCCGATCATAAGGACGTCTACTTCTTCTTCGATGACGTCTGGATTTCCAAATTCAGCCATTTCTAAATTCCTCTAATAAATTAAATCGACGCGCTTACTTGCGGATCAGCTCGCTAGGATCGCCAGCACGGTAGCCGTTCTGCTCGTTGTGGTTGAAGAAGCCGGGCTCTTCAATCTTGGCCATGTCGGCCTCGGGCTTACCAGCGTAAGGATCGATAGAACCTTCTGGAGTAGTACGAATCGGGAACTTGAAGCGCTTCAGGGTGCCATTGCGGAACTTGATGGTCCACATGATAGAGTCGGTACCGCGCAGAGGCTGTACAGAACCGCCGAGGGGAACAACGTCGGCGTAGTGGCGGCACTCAATGGCCTGCTGAGGGCAGATCTTAACGCAGGAGTAACACTCCCAGCACTGCTCAGGCTCCTGATTGAAAGACTTCATGGCATGGCCGGTTTCAGAACCGTCCTTGTCCAGCTTCATCAGGTCATGGGGGCAGATGTACATGCAAGCGGTCCGATCTTGACCCTTGCAGCCATCGCATTTGTCGGTACGTACAAATGTCGGCATTGTTAATGCTCCTTTATGGTTTTAACTGCAGTTAAAAACTCGAAAATCCACCGCCAGGCGATGGTGTAACCGGGTTATTGGTTATTATTCCCCTGTCCCCAAACCGGCTCTATGTCTAACGCTACCGGCACCAAGGGTCAGGCCCTAAAGATTTTTTGGAGGGCCTACCTTAGCCACTTACGTTTATAAGGCCAAACAGAACTATCTTTTGTGTCCATAGAAAGCCTTTATATTAGGATTTATAAGGTAATTCCCGATATCTTTCCTAAACTATTCTGTCGTCATATATTAAGGTATAGTTATGCTTGCTATTTATGGGTGCAAAGAAATTTTCTATGAGATATTGCTGGAATTTCAGGGCTGTACTCTCCATTCAATATGGAAACGGTCTACCACTATTGTTATATTAGTATATTCAATAGTAGTAACACGGAATATCCAGGCCGAGGGGGGAGGCTAGTTGTGACTAGCCTCCCCCCTCGGCCTTTGTATTACCCCAGAGCAACAACTCGAGAGCATAATTTTATGAGTGACACCGCCAAGGTCTTGGCCGAGGGTAGAACCGAGGTCAAAAACACCACCTGTTATATGTGCGCCTGCCGCTGCGGAATCCGCGTTCACCTGCGTGACGGCGAAGTGCGTTATATACAGGGCAATCCGGAGCACCCCCTGAACAAGGGCGTGATCTGTGCCAAGGGTTCATCGGGCATTATGAAGCAGTACTCCCCTGCCCGTCTGACCCAACCCCTCAAACGCAAGGAAGGCACCGACCGGGGCGAAGCCCAGTATGAGGCGATCTCATGGGATGAGGCCTTCGGCATCCTCGAGGAGCGCCTGGGCCACATCCGCGCCACCGACCCGAAGAAATTCGCAATGTTCACCGGCCGTGACCAGATGCAGGCCCTCACCGGCCTGTTCGCCAAGAACTTCGGTACCCCCAACTACGCCGCACACGGCGGTTTCTGCTCGGTCAACATGGCCGCGGGGATGATCTACACCATCGGCGGCTCCTTCTGGGAGTTCGGTGGACCCGACCTGGAGCGCTCCAAGCTGTTTGTGATGATCGGCACCGCCGAAGATCACCACTCCAACCCGATGAAGATCGAGCTCTCGAAGTTCAAGCGCAACGGCGGCCGTTTCATCTCCATCAACCCGGTACGCACCGGCTACTCGGCGATCGCCGATGAGTGGATCCCCATCAAGCCCGGCACCGACGGTGCCCTGCTGCTGGCGATTATCCACGAGATCATTAAGACCGGCCTCTATGACCGCGACTTCCTCACCCAGTACTCCAACTCCGCCGAGCTGGTGAACATGGATGAGGCCTCCAGCGAGTACGGCATGTTCGTACGCGCCGAGGTGCCGGAGGAAGAGGGCTGTTTCGACCCACAGAACAAGCTGTGGTGGGATCGCAACTCCAACAAGCCGGTAGTCTGTCGCACCAGGGGCGCCGACCCGCGCCTGCTCGGTGAGTTCACCCTGGCCGACGGTACCCCCGTCAAGCCCGCCTTCCAGCTGCTGCTGGATCGCGTTGACCAGTACACCCCCGAGTGGGCCGCCGATATTACCGGCATCCCCACCGAGACGATTAAGCGTCTGGCCCACGAGATGGGCATCGTCGCGCGCGATGAGAAGATCGAACTGCCGATCGCCTGGACCGATGTCTGGGATCAGGAGCACGAGAGCGTCACCGGCAACCCGGTCTCGTTCCACGCGATGCGTGGTCTGGCCGCCCACTCCAACGGCTTCCAGACCATTCGTGCGCTATCTATATTGATGTCGATCCTCGGCACCATCGATCGCCCCGGCGGCTTCCGCCACAAGGCGCCGTTCCCGCGTCCGATCCCGCCCTGCCCCAAGACCGGCAAGAGCTGGGACGACGTACAGCCCAACACCCCGCTCAACGGTATGCCGCTGGGCTGGCCGGCGGACCCGGATGACCTGTTCGTCGATGACGAGGGCAACCCGATCCGTATCGACAAGGGCTTCTCCTGGGAGCACCCGCTCTCCGTTCACGGCCTGATGCATAACGCCATCACCAACGCCTGGCGCCAGGACCCCTACGCCATCGACACCCTGTTTATCTTCATGGCCAACATGGCATGGAACTCCAGCATGAACACCGATGAGGTGCGCAAGATGCTGAATGACAAGGGTGAGGATGGCGAGTACAAGATCCCGTTCCTGGTCGTCGCCGACGCCTTCCAGTCGGAGATGACCGCCTTTGCCGACCTGATTCTGCCCGATACCACCTACCTTGAGCGTCACGACGTGATGTCGATGCTGGACCGTCCTATCTCTGAATATGACGGCCCCGTCGACTCGGTACGGATCCCGGTGGTACCGCCCAAGGGCGACTGCAAGCCGTTCCAGGAGGTGTTGATCGAGCTGGGTTCACGCTTGAAATTGCCCCCGTTCGTCAATGCCGACGGTTCACGCAAGTACCGCAACTACCCCGACTTTGTCACCAACTTTGAGACCGCACCGGGCTCCGGCATCGGTTTCCTTGCCGGCTGGCGTGGCAAGAGCGGCGAGAAGGAGATGAAGGGCGAGCCCAATCCCAAGCAGTGGGAGATGTACGAGAAGAACAACTGTGTCTATCAGTACCATCTGCCCAAGTCCTACCAGTACATGCGTAACTGGAACCAGGGCTACCTGCAGTGGGCACAGGAGCACAGCCTCACCCGCTATGACGAGCCCATCAACATTCACATCTACTCCGAGGTGTTGCAGAAGTTCCGCCTCGCCGCCCAGGGCAAGAGCCAGGGTAAGCAGCCGCCGGAGCACCTGCGCAAGCGTGTCGAGACTCACTTCGATCCGCTGCCCTTCTACTCCGAGCCGCTGGAGGCCCAGCTGACCGATAAGCACAAGTACCCGCTTAACGCGATCACCCAGCGTCCGATGGCGATGTACCACTCGTGGGACAGCCAGAATGCGTGGCTGCGCCAGATCCACACCTACAACTTCCTCTACGCCCACCCGCAGACCGCCAAGGCAGCCGGGATCGAAGATGGTGGCTGGATGTGGATCGAGTCGATGCACGGCAAGGTGCGTTGCCTATGCCGTTACACCGAGGCGGTTGAGCCCGGTACCGTCTGGACCTGGAACGCGGTAGGCAAGGCCTCCGGTGCCTGGAACCTCGACGGCAAGGCCAATGAGTCGAAGCAGGGCTTCCTGCTGAACCACGTAATTAGCGAAGAACTGCCGCCCAACGAGGCGGGCGAGCATATCTCCAACTCCGACCCGGTTACCGGTCAGGCTGGCTGGTACGACGTCTATGTACGCATCTACCCGGCAGAGGCTGGCGAGAAGGAGGAGACCTTCCCGCAGTACGACACCATGCCTTCGCTTCCCGGCACCCCGAAACGTCGCCCGTGGCAGAGCTACTTCGCCGGGCTGTTTACCCGTAAGGGAGAATTTTGATGACCCAGTTAGCACTCGTTATCGACCTGAATGTGTGCGTCGGCTGCCACGCCTGCGTCACCTCCTGTAAGCAATGGAACACCTCCGGCTCAGCAGGTCCGATGTTTGATGACAACCCGTTCACCAAGGATCCCACCGGTACCTTCTTTAACCGTGTGCAGACCTACGAGATCGGCGAATTCCCGGCCACCGAGACGCTGCACTTCCCGAAGAGCTGCCTGCACTGCGAGGACGCCCCGTGCGTTCCCGTCTGCCCTACCGGCGCCAGCTACAAGCGCGAGGAAGACGGCATCGTGCTGGTGGACTACGACAAATGCATCGGCTGCAAGTACTGCTCCTGGTCCTGCCCCTACGGCGCCCGCGAGCTGGACGAGCAGCAGAAGGTGATGAAGAAGTGCACCCTCTGCGTGGATCGCATCTACGATGAGTCGCTGCCCGAGACTGACCGCAAGCCCGCCTGTGTGCTGGCCTGCCCCACCTCGGCGCGACTGTTCGGCGATGTGCACGACTCCGAGTCTGAAGTCTCTGTCACCATTCGCGAGAACGGCGGTTATCAGCTGATGCCCGAGTGGGGCACCAAGCCTTCCAACCACTATTTGCCGCGCCGCAAGACCCGTCTCAATATCCACGAGGATGAGCTGAAACGTGTGGATAATCCGCTGAAGAAAGAGGATATCCGTCACGAGACCAGCAAGAACATCTCGCTGGACGACTGGTTGATGTAATTGAACACGGGCGCGGAGCTACACAGCCCCCGCCCCGAACTTTAATTTGGAGTTATTACGATGCATCCGGCATTTTCTGTAATCTTTCTTACCACCCTTATCGGGGTGGGTCAGGGACTGTTCCTGGCACTGTTCACCGAGCAGAGCTACTCGGCGGTCAACCTGCTACCCGCACAGGAGAGTGGCTTTTACGTCACCGGTACCCTGTTAGCCATGCTGTTTATGGTCGGCGGTCTGGTCGCCGCGGTATTCCACCTCGGCAAGCCCAGCTTTTTCATCACCCGTGCCTGGCGCGGCGCCACCAACTGGCGCACCTCATGGCTGTCACGGGAGCTTATCGCCCTGCCCGCCACCATGGGTCTGATGTTCCTCTACCTGGTGTTCCACTACTTCGATTGGGATGCGGATATCTTTGGTAGCGCCGAGACCACCGGTCAGCTGACCCTGGTACTTGGCGGTGTCACCACCGCCGTGGTGTTCGCCCTGTTCATCTGCACCGCGATGATCTACGCCAGCGTGAAGTTCCTGCAGGAGTGGGCCTGTGTGCTCACCGTCAGCAACTACATCCTGCTCGGCGGCGCCTCGGGCTTCACCCTGGCTGCCGCCTATGCCGCCTACGCCGCACCGGAGCTGGTCGGCTTCTACGCAGGCTGGGCGATGATCATCACCCTGCTCGGTCTGGCCAGCCGTGCAGCCTCGCTGTTCCGCAACAGTCGCATTAAGTACAAGTCGACCATGCAGACCGCCATCGGCGTGCGCCACAACACCATCCAGCAGAAAGCGATGGGCATGATGGGCGGCTCGTTCAACACCCGCGAGTACTTCCACGGCAAGACCGCCGCCTTCCTCAAGTCCATTAAGTGGATATTCCTGGTACTGGTGTTCCCGCTGCCGCTGCTGCTGTTGTGGGCTGGTATGGATGGCAGCAAGGGAGTGCTGGTGATGGCCTTCATTATTCAGTACGTTGGTCTGTTATTTGAGCGCTGGTTCTTTTTCGCCCAGGCGAATCATCCGCAGAATCTCTACTACCAGACGGTTTAGGTTCGGTCGATACCGAGTACAAAAAAGGGCACCTTGAGGGTGCCCTTTTTTATTTGCGATAGCGACTATGTGACAGTTGCACACTTTTCTCCACATCGTATTCGATGCATTGGCTTTTATCCTTTTCTATGTTGACGGTCTCGCCAACAGAGGCCGGTAGAGTCGCCAGCCTGCCAGTGTGATCATTGCCACGGCACCGATGAGTGCGGGTAGTAGGCCGTTTAGCCAATCCCCATTCAGATTTGGCAAAAACAGGGCTGCGACAAATCCACCATTGGCAGTCACATCGATAATCGCATTGGCGATGTAATAGACCACTGCCAGATAGATTAAGGCTGCCAGCGCGCCACGCCGGTTGGTGGGTGAGAGCCGCAACATCAGGGTCGCTGCCGCATCGCGCAGGATAAAACAGAGCGCAATCGGTGCGGCCAGCTTGCCCGGTATCAGACTCTGATCGCCGCTGAGTATTACCACTGCGGCCAAGGTAAGTATGACTACAAAGGCGAGTGTCAGTAGCCACAGTGGAATCAAATCAAGATAAAACCCACCATCTTTTTCAGAGCGTTGATAGAGCAGTTTGCGCAGCTCAATGAGGTTCATCCGTTCGCTCAATAAGAGGATGTAGGCAATCAGCGAAATACCGGAAAACATCACCGCCAGCTGCATGCTCCGCTCGGTTCTGGTTGCCGTGTCGCCATCGACCAGACCACTGAAGTAGACCGTGATCCAGAGCAGAAACAGCAGCCAGGTGAACGGGCCGTTGCGGTACTGCATTTCGCTCCGCATCATGCGGTAAGCACCGAACAGCACCCAGCCGCACCAGCTTACAGCACTGTATAAAATAAAATCGAGCTGGCTCATTTCCAGACCGTGCCAGCGTCTACTGTTGTAGAGGTGCATCTCATCCCCGGCGAGCTGCGGCATGATCAGTGAACCAAACACCAGCACCAGCAGGATCAGCAGACCCATATTGCGGTTGCGCTGGTTGGCGCGCATCGACATCAGGCCCGAGATAAGTCCCATCGCCTGAAAGGTGATTGCCACTAGCACCACTACTACGGCCAGCGTCACTAATAGCGACAGCGGCATCCGCCCAAGGTTACCGAGCAGATACATCGCCAGACAGAACAGGCCGCCGTACCAGGCAAACACCGAGCTGCCGAAAAGCTTGCCCCACACCATCTGCCACGGCGGCAGTGAGGACATGCGCTGGTTGTCCCAGGTGTGTGCGCTCACCTCATCAATAATGCTGTCGGCACTGAGTTTGCCACCCCAGGCCACCACCAGAATGACAAAAGCCACCAGGGCAAAGTAACCGCTGGCATCACCGTTATCGGCCTTAACGATAATAAAAAACAACATGCCGAGCAGCAGCGGCATCACAACCAGCCGCGCCACGGTCAACTCCAGCCAGAGGTAACGTTTAAACTCAGGATTCATGGCTCACCTCCGCATCCTGCAGGTAGGCCCGCTCCATACTCACCCGGTCAACCGCGAACTCCAGCAGCGGCAGCCCCTCCCCCACCAGTTGCGATAACAGCGCGCTCTGCTCAGCATCGCCGCCGCCAAAATCAAAGCTCACCTCATTACCGCTAAAGCGGGGAGTAGCCATCGCCGGCAGCCCGGCGAGACGATTACGTAAGCCGTCATCCAACGCGGCAAAACGCAGTCGCAGCCGTCGCACCGGCTGGTGCTCATCACCCAGCAGACGGTGCGCCGTCATGCGTCCCTCCTTAATGATCATCATGTGGGTGGAGTAGGCCTCCAGTTCGGAGAGGATGTGGGAGGAGACGATCAGGGTCATGCCGCCATCGCGCAGCTCGCAGATCAACTCCGCCAGCGAGGCGCGCGCCTCGGGGTCGAGGCCAGAGGCGGGTTCATCCAGCAGCACCACACGGGATTGATGAACGATCGCCTGGGCGATCGCCAGACGCTGTCGCAGCCCCCGCGACAGGGCACCGGCCTTTACCCTGGCATAGTTTTCGAGTCCCAGGCGCTGCAACACCCGCGAGGCGGTCCCCTTGACCTTATTGGCAGCCAGACCGTGCATCGCCGCGGCATGCCACAGGCACTGCTCCACGCTCAGCGCCTCATAAAGACCGAAGAAGTCGGAGAGATAGCCCACCTGCGCATGCACCTCACGCGGGTACTCGGCGGTATCGCGTCCGGCCACCTGCACCGTGCCCGAATAGGGGGGCTGCAGGGCGGCCAGGCAGCGCAGCAGGGTTGTCTTGCCCGCGCCATTGGGGCCGACCAGCGCGGTGACGCTGGCACTGGGAATGGCAAAACTCACCCCCTGCAAGGCACGCTTGCCGGGGTACTCGTAGCTCAGGTTATCCACCTGAATAATATTCTCCATCCCGCCGCTCTCCTGTTACTGTCTTCTCATCAGAGCAAAATCACATCCCAGCTGCAAGCGCTCACCCATCGCGGGAATTTGTTTATACCCCCATCCAAGCCTCCTATTACCCCACTCAAAATGGGTGTTGTATAGTGGCTCGTCCAAGAATTTACCGTCCCGGCCCGTCTGACTTGCCGGAATATAAAAACACTTTTAATTAAAGATGAAGGAGTCATGTCGATGATCAAGCCAATCGGTTCCGATGAACTCAATCCGCTATTTGTCTACGACAGCGAAAAGCACCACGCGCTGATGAAAGAGGCGGAGACCCTGCCCTCCGTCACCATCAGCTCACAGGCCGCCGGTAACGCGGTAATGATGGGAGGTGGTTACTTCAACCCGCTGAAGGGCTTCATGAACGTGGCCGACGCCATGGGCGCCGCTACCACAATGACCCTATCCGATGGTTCGTTCTTCCCGGTACCGGTACTGTGCCTGGTAGAGAGCGCCGACGCCGTTGCCGGTGCCAAGCGTATCGCCCTGCGCGACCCCAACATGGACGGTAACCCCGTTCTCGCCATCATGGATGTTGCGGCCATCGAGACCGTCTCTGACGAGCAGATGGCCACCATGACCCAGGAGGTCTACGGCACCGACGACGGCGAGCACCCCGGTGTGGCCGCCTTCAACAGCCAGGGCCGTACCGCTATCTCCGGTGACATCCAGGTGCTGCACTTCAGCTACTTCCAGGATGACTTCCCCGATACCTTCCGCACCGCGGTTGAGATCCGTAACGAGATCGCCGAGCGCGGCTGGAAGAAGGTCGTTGCCTTCCAGACCCGTAACCCGATGCACCTGGCCCACGAAGAGCTGTGCCACATGGCCATGGATCGTCTCGGCTGTGACGGCCTGGTGATCCACATGCTGCTGGGCAAGCTGAAGGCCGGCGATATCCCTGCCCCGGTTCGTGACGCCGCCATCCGCAAGATGGTCGAGCTCTACTTCCCACCCAACAGCGCGATGGTTACCGGTTACGGCTTCGACATGCTCTACGCCGGTCCCCGTGAGGCGGTACTGCACGCCTACTTCCGCCAGAACATGGGCTGCACCCACTTCATCGTTGGCCGTGACCACGCCGGTGTCGGCGACTACTACGGTGCCTTCGATGCGCAGACCATCTTCCACGACAAGGTGCCTGCCGGTGCCATGGAGATTGAGATCTTCGAAGCGGATCACACCGCCTACTCGAAGAAACTCAACAAGGTAATGATGATGCGTGAAGCTGAGAACCACACCAAAGAGGACTTCGTGCTGCTCTCTGGCACCAAGGTTCGCGAGATGCTCGGTAACGGCATCGCGCCGCCCAAAGAGTTCTCCCGTCCTGAGGTCGCTCAAATCCTGATGGATTACTACGAAAGCATCAAATAAGCCTTAATCGGCTGAACAAAAGAGGGCACCTTCGGGTGTCCTTTTTTATGCCTGGCGATTTATAACCCCTCACTCAGGAACAACTCGCTATAATCCCCACCATTGAGAAAGAGCGATTTGAGGAAAAGAGCGAGTGGAGATCTATCTGGTTGGCGGTGCGGTACGCGATAGCTTATTGGGCATTGAGCCCAAGGATCGCGACTGGGTGGTAGTAGGTGCCACACCACAACAGATAGAAGCACTCGGCTATAAAGCGGTGGGCAAGGACTTCCCCGTGTTCCTCCACCCAAAGACCAGGGAGGAGTATGCGCTGGCCCGCACCGAGCGCAAGACCGGTCCCGGCTATCACGGCTTTGAATTTCACGCCTCGCCCGAGGTGACGCTGGAGGAGGATCTCGTCCGCCGTGACCTCACCATTAACGCCATGGCGCAGGATAGCGACGGCAACATCATCGACCCCTTCAATGGACGAGAGGATCTGGAGAACGGCCGGCTGCGCCACGTCTCCAACGCCTTTGTCGAAGACCCGGTACGCATCCTGCGTATCGCCCGCTATGCCGCACGTTATGCAAAATGGGGCTTTCATGTGGCCCACGGCACTCATGCGCTGATGAAGAGGATGGTGGCAAGTGGCGAGGTCGATGCCCTGGTCGCCGAACGGGTATGGCAGGAGCTGGAGCGCTCCCTCAGTGAGGCCGCTCCACAACGCTTCTTTGAGGTGCTGCGCAACTGCGGCGCACTGGCCCGCATCTTCCCCGAGCTGGAGGCCCTGTTCGGCGTACCGCAACCCCGGCACCACCACCCGGAAGAGGACAGTGGCATCCACACCCTGATGGTGCTGGAACAGGCGGCTAGATTAAGCCCCGACAGCCGCGTGCGTTTTGCTGCCCTGGTGCATGATCTGGGCAAGGGCACCACGCCCGAGGAGGAGTGGCCGAAGCACATCGAGCACGAAGCCCGCGGCGTGCCGCTGGTGAAGGCGATGTGCGAGCGACTGCGTATCCCCAGGGATTATCGTGAGCTGGCAGTACATGTCACCCGCGACCACCTCAACTACCATCGTGCCGCCGAGCTACGTCCCGCCACCCTGCTCAAACTGCTGGAGCGGCTCGATGCCTTCCGCCGCCCGGAGCGGCTGGAACAGTTCCTGCTCGCCTGCGAGGCCGACTCGCGGGGACGCACCGGCTTTGAGGATAAGGTATTCGAGCAACCGGCGATCATGCGCCGCGCCTACCATGCCGCCGCGCAAATCAACGCCCGTGAGGTGGTTGAGAAGGGATTTACTGGTAAGGCTGTAGGGGAGGAGCTGCACCGTCTGCGCACCGTGGCCATCAGGCAGCTCTCTGCATAAGAGGGTTCCATCAACACAATGCGTAAAAAATGGGGCCATGGCCCCATTCCCTAAATATATCGCCGCAAAGTCCTAACGATAAATACAGAGGTAGGAGCTCTCCTCCTCCACCTTCACACCAAACTTCTGGTTTGCCTCAACAATAAACTGCTCACCGGGGCCAAAGCTCTGCCACTCGCTCTCACCGGGCAGCTGGATGACTAGCTTGCCGCTAACCACCTGCATCGTCTCCTGCTGGCTGGTGCCAAACTCATAGTCACCCGCCGCCATCACACCGATGGTCGCCGCATCACCGCCGACCTTGAAGGCGATGGACTTTACCTTACCGTCAAAATATTCATTGGTATCAAACACAAGGCTCTCCTCATCTGTAAACAGCTACACTTACCCGCCTAGTCGCAGGACTATCGAAAATTAAAAACGGCGGCAGTCTAGCAGTCATCCCCTGCCGTTGCACAACTTACACCTATTTTTCTGGGTACATAGGTAGGGTACATTGGTTGACAAAATTAGAATGTACTAATAAACTCATAATACAGTAACACGGGGGGAGTGTTGCGATGCTTGATTCGTATCTCCTGCTTACTGTTTCAGGTTATAAAAAAAAATTAATTAAACACAATGTGGAGTATCAAACGATGAAAGCAAAAATCATTCTCGCCGCCGCCGCCCTGTTCACCGCTACCGCCGCTAACGCCTGGTGGGGTCCCTTCAACAACAATGGTTGGGGCAACGGCAATGGCTACAACAACGGTAACGGTAATGGCTGGGGCAATGGCAACGGTAACGGTTGGGGCAACGGCAACGGTAACACCGACGGTGCCTTCGACTTCAGCATGAGCGGCTCCAGCAACGCACGCGGTAACGGCGGTGCTTACGGCAATGGCGCTGGTAATGGCTACAACGGTTACAATGGCTATAACGGCTTCAACGGTAACAACGGCTTCAATGGCAACAACGGCTACGCTCCTTACGGTTACGGCGCCCCTGCTTACGGCTACGCCCCTCAGCAGGCAGCACCTACCGAAGAGCAGATGAAGGCGCAAATGGAGCAGCAGCAGAAGTACTACGCCGAGATGCAGAAGCAGATGGAAGCTCAGCGCAATGCCATGATGGAAGCGCAAAAGAAGGCCATGGAGCAGCAGCGTGCCATGATGGAGCAGCGTAACAAGTAAGTTTATCTTACTAAGCTCCAATAAAAAGGCCCGTGCAGGTGACTGCACGGGCCTTTTTCGTTACCGGCGATAACCCTGTCCATTAAACAGTGGTTGCAGTAACCTAGCCTTTCGCATTTTTCGAGAATGCCATGAACACTATCGCCACCCATACATTCAGGCTCTTGTTGTTTACACTGCTCCCGCTGGCAAGTCATGCCGCACCCACCCCCTACTGGCCAGGCTATCCCCCCTCGCCCTACTACTACCCGCCGCCACCGCCCGTGAACCCCAGCGCCAGGGCTCCTGTCGCAACAGCCGTCACCACAGCGCCAGAAATGCCCCCAGCCGTAGAGGAAAATTCTCAACAACAGATGAGCGCCCCCATTGATACAGCCCCGCAAAGTGTTGCGGAAACGGCGCCGCCCGCTACAGACATAATCGAAGAGGCGGTAACGATAACGGTCCATGCTGACCCCAAAGATGCTGACGACAACGAGGCCGTTATTAACGAGGAGCTGACCAGCCGCGACACCAGGGAGACAGCTGAGGCACTGGCACAAGAGATCGCCGCGGCCATCCAACAGGGCAACTTTGCCGAGGCCTACTATCTGTGGCGACCGCTCGCCGAGGCTGGCAATGCCGAGGCCCAATACGGCATTGGCTGGATGTATCACAACGGTTACGGTCTGGCGATTGATGACGATGAGGCCATCGCCTGGTGGGAACTGGCCTCCCTTCAGGGCCATGTCGATGCCACCTTTGCCCTGGGCATGCTCTACAGCCTGGGAGAGGGGCAGGTACACCGTGATATGACACAGGCCATCCGTTATTACCGCCTGGCAGCCCTTGGCGGGCACGAAGATGCCCGCCTGTTATTGCGTACGCTGATGATTGAGGAGAACGAGGATGCCCGTCAATTAATGCAAACCCTGCTCGCAGAGGGGCGAGAGGAGGAGATCTCCTCGCCGGCTACGGTCACCAGCAAAAAGGCCAATGTACGCCGGGGCCCCGGCATGCAACACAAGGTGCTCACCACGCTACAACAGGGACACAAACTACTTCCGCTAAAACGCAAGGGACGCTGGCTACTGCTGGGAATAGAAGGGAAACCGTATACCGGCTGGATCCACGACAGTCTGGTGGGCAAGGAGCACCTCCCCCTCCCCTGAAGCCGCGTTATGAGGCCCCTCGTTCGCGCAACAGCTTGGCAACGCCACGCAGGCGGCTACGGGGTTTAGGGGTTTCAGAATCCATCATGGTGCGAATTCGCTGCACATAATCGCGGGTCTCGGCCGGGGCCTGCGGCTTTACCTGCTCCCACGACTCCACCGGCTCGACCGTGCGCCGGTAGGCCCGCCGCATGCGTCCAAAGCCCGCATTATAACTGGCCAGGGCGAGATACAATCTGTCCTGCTCCGAGGGTAACGTCCACTTGCGATAGAGGGTGCGGTCATAATAGATGCCGGCGGCAATGTTCCAACGCGGCTCCTCAACATTCACAAAGTGGGGATTCAGCTCCTTGATCTCGGCAAAGGTGGAGGGAAGGATCTGCATCAGGCCTACCGCACCGCGGTGGCTCGTCACGGTGGGGTTGAGGTTAGACTCGACAATGGCCTGCGATTTAAACCAGTGCCAGTCGTAGTGGGGGCCAAAGTAGCGCTTGGTGTATTTACGAAAGTGGCCATCATACTCATCACTCCACTTGCTGGCCTGTACCGGCAGCACGCCCTTTTCCCCGGCGGCCCACAATGGCCCAGCGCAACATAACCACAGCAATGGCAGCCAGCCGTGTCGCATCAGTTCAGACCAAGCCCTATTACCAGCCCCATAGCCACACCGATACCAATGAAGATCCCCATAATCATCAGTCCGACCGCAACATTCCCCTTGCGCAGCTCTTCACTGATATTGAAGCAGACGATGTGATTAAAGATCTTGCAGCCCATCCACATAAAGAAGAGGGTCAGACAACCACCCATGGTGGCGTAGATAAAGTTGAGAAAAAGCGGATCGATAGTCTGTAGCATGGCTCCCCCGGGTACTCATCTATTATTTTTAGTCGTGCAGGCATCGCACGTTTGCACAATATACCCCTTAACGGGGGGAGATGTTAACCGGCGGAGCGCTTACGCCGTTGACGCCCGCTAGCTCGACGACGCGGGAAAAAGAGCCTCTGCGCATCGCCACCAGCACGAATCAGGCCCTCTTGCAGAGCCTGAATAAACTCGGCGGAGCCCGCCGCATAGACATCCCAATCGCACAGCGCCGTGACCTCACTGGCAATTGCAGCCAGCGCACTGGCCGCCTGCTTTTCGGCGGGCTCCCGCGCATCATAGCCCAGTGGCAGGAAGCGATAGTCATCCAGCGCCTCGCCCCAGGAGCGACAGAAGTTCTCCATGTAATGCCCCTCCTCAGCGGCCAGCCACAACAGGCGCACCCGCTGTCCGAGGTCTAGATTGATGGCATGTTCGATCAGGCTCTTGATCGGGGCGAACTCATGATCCTGGGCCACCATGAGCAGCGGTCGCGGTGAGTCATCGTCCAGCGTCACCTCACCAAAGGGGCCATCCAGCACAACCTCACTACCGTGACGAAGACCTGAAAAGAGCTGCTCCACAAAGGGGCTATTCGCATCGTAGGGGATATGAAACTGCAACTGCGCACCATTGCAGGGGCAACTGGCGATGCTGCTATCGAGGCTACCGACGCCTGGCAGGGAAAGTTCCACATGTTGTCCGGCAAGAAAGCGTAGAGGGCTGGTGCGCGGGGTGCGAAGTTGCAGGATACGCAAGTGCTCACTCACCTCCTGAAGCTTGCTCACCCTTGTCTTAATTTGCTGACGCGGGATATCACTAGTCGTCCGGGCCTCCCCCGCCTCGATCACCAGGTCGCCTGCGGCGTGGGCAGTACAGAGGAGAAACATCCCCTGTGCCTTCTCCGCCTCGCTAAAGCGATGGTCATGAAAATCGTGTTTAAGCTGCCCCTCCAACAGTCGCGCCTGACACTCACCGCAACTGCCACTGGAACAACTGAAATCGATATTCAGCCCGGAGCGCAGCGCAGCCTCCAGCAGGCTCTCCTCCTCCAGCGCGTGAAACTCATGTCCGCTGGGCATGACCTTGATGCGGTGCTCGCTCATCGTGATCTCACCTCAGGACTCCAGCTTATCAAGCAGCCAGCTATTGATTACCCCAATCATCTGCTTCTGCTCGGGTGTCGCCTCGCGGTTTAGCGCCCCCATCAATTGCGCCAACTCCTCAATACAGCCGCGATACTTCTTCAGCTCTGCCTGTGCCACACCCAGCGCCACATCGCGCTTGTGCAGCTTGACCTGTAGTTCATCAGTATCGGGCAGGATGGTCTCACTTACTCGCCGCCCGAAGGAGGCGCTGCGGATCAGTTTGACCCGTTCGATCATGATATCTTCGTCCAGCGCCATGAGTGGATAGTGTTGACGCAGCTCATCTATATCAAGATTTCCCTCGAAGGTGTTCAACTCACCACTGCGTATCATCTGCTGTAGATCGTGCCGATCCACACCCAGCATATGTGACGCCTTCGATACCCCTACATGCTGTCCCATCTTGGCCCCCCTTTACTTAGCCAGGGCGTTCTTGAAATCAAAGATAGACCACCCACATTAATAGCATAGTTCATTACTTGGTTATATAAAGACTGCTAAAACGAAAAAACGCCCACAAAAGGGCGTTTTCTTTACAAAATGTCGTCACGATCACATGCCCGCGAACCGACTCAATCCTCTATCCACTCCTGCAGGGCAGCAATAATGGCCTTCGCCTGATCCGCGCTGGAGATATTGAACTTGGACTTAGGCAGATACTCACCATTGCGCTTCTGGTAACGACGAATGGTATACATATCCTTGCCGTACTCCTCCTTGGTGCGGTTCCAGGTCTGATAACGGTAGATAATGGTGGACCACGCCCCCTTGGAGAGCACCTTCTTGTCCAGCTCCTTGGTGGTCTCAATGCCGTCTTCGGTGTACGAGATGGTCAACTCATCAATTGTTTCTGCCACGGCTCTTCTCCTGAATAGTTGTTCAATAATGGGGGCGATTCTAACCCGCTGTGCCGCGGGTGTAAGTAAATAAATTCCCGCTAGGCGACCTCAAGGTCAACCTTGTCGACCTGACCCTGGTGCAGGCGAAAGCCCTGCATCTCCAACACCCCCTTGGTATTGAGCGAGACGATAAGGTAGAGCGCCTGCGGATAGGCCGCCTCTTCAAGGTCTCGCGATGAGGGCTGCGCCGGGGCATGAGGATGGGAGTGATAGATGGCGAACAGCTCCTCGCCCGCCTCGCACATCTGGCGCATCGCCTCGATCTGCGCCGCCGGCTCCATGGCGAAGAGCTTTTCCGGCAGGTCGGCCACATTGGCGATGGGGTAGAGCGTCGCAGGCTCCCCATCGCGGGCGGCGATAAGGCCGCAGACCTCGCTCTCGGGTGAGTGCTGAGCGTGGGTCAAAATCTTGTTTACCAGGCTTATGGGAAGTGCCACTTGGGACATAATTATTTTATCTCGCGCTTAATTAATGGTGACAGCCGCAGGCTGGATCTTTCTGCAATTTCATACTACGCCATTCCATCGAAAGGGCATCAAGCAGTAGTAAACGCCCATCCAGCGTGTCGCCGATACCCAGCAACACCTTTAGCACCTCGGTGGCCTGGATGGTGCCGATGATACCGACCACCGGGGCCAGCACACCGTTTTCGCTGCAGCTTTGCGCCAGCTCCCCCTCGTCGCGGTAGAGGCAGCGGTAACAGGGACTCTCTGGCCGCTCATTGTGGAACACCGAGACCTGCCCCTCCATGCGAATTGCCGCCCCCGAGACCAGCGGCTTTTTTGCGGCCACGCAGGCGTCATTCACGGCAAAGCGGGTCGCAAAGTTGTCGCTGGCATCCACCACCACATCGGCCTTCTCAACCTCGGCCAGCAACGCCTCGCCCTCCAGTTTAGCGTTAATCGCCAAGACCGTAACCTCGGGGTTGATCACCGCCAGGGTGTCGCGTGCCGACTCTACCTTGGGACGCCCCAGGTCGTGGCTGCCGTGGAGGATCTGGCGTTGTAGATTAGAGAGGTCCACCTCATCAAAATCGACCAGTGCCAGCTGCCCCACCCCGGCGGCAGCCAGATACATCGCCACCGGCGAGCCCAGACCACCGGCACCGATCACCAGCACCCGGCTATCGAGCAGCTGCTGCTGCCCGGCCACATCCACATTGGGCAGCATGATCTGGCGGCTGTAGCGCAGCAGTTGTTCGTCTTCCAAGGGGGCATACCGTAACAATGAATGTGGGGAGAGTTTACCCCAGTCGGCGATTAGAGGTAACCGCGCCAGTGCTCGGGGCGCTCATCACGACAGCCGTGGCGTAATTTCAGGTAGCGGTTGATAAAGACCTGGCGGTCGGCAAAGCCGCACTCATCAATGCCGAGGTTGGCGCGCTCCACCTCCTCAGTGTAATAGTAGAGGGCTCGCTTTAGCTTCACTATCAGGCTGTTATCCAGATGAAAGCCGAGATCGATCAGCACATCTTCGATAAGCTTGAGGTTAAGAGCAGTAATTTCGTAACTGATATGGAGCAGGTAGGAGTCACGCGGGCGTAACAGCTGCACCCCCTCCACATCGCTCAACATCAGGCTCGCCGTGTGGGCCTGTTGCGTATCGGGATGAAGGCGGCAAAAGCGAATTTCGCGATGCTTGACCAGTGCACTGGTGACTCTCTCCATGCATCCAGCCTAGACTGGGCAGGGAAATTAGCAAGCAAACCCCATCACAATTATCGAATCTGCACCGTGCTCAGGCCCCAGCCAGGCGCCCTAACGAGACCCGCCCATGCCCCTGCAGGTCGGCTAACAGCTCAACGGCGTCAAAGCCCCCCTGTCGCAGCAGGCCGCACACCGCCTCGCCCTGATCATAACCGTGTTCCAGCAGCAACCAACCTCCGGGATTCAGATGTTCAGCCGCTCCGGCGATGATCAGCCGGATATCATCCAATCCATCCACGCCGGAGGCCAATGCGGTAATTGGCTCAAAGCGTACATCCCCCTTACCCAGATGAGGATCATCGACGCAGATATACGGGGGATTGGAAATGATCATGGCAAAACGCTGCCCCACCAGTGGTTCAAACCAGCTACCCCGATAGAAGGTGACGTTCTCAATATGATGGCTTTGCGCATTCTCCTGCGCCACCACCAGTGCCGCCTCGCTACGCTCCACCGCCACTACCTCACAGGCGGGACACTCCGAGGCAATCGCCAGCGCGATCGCACCGCTTCCGGTTCCAAGGTCCGCTACCCGACAGGGTGTCCTCGGCAGGCGCTCAAGTGCCGCCTCCACCAGCAACTCCGTCTCAGGGCGGGGGATCAGGGTATCTGCCGTCACCTTCAAATCCAGCGACCAGAAACCCCGCTCACCCAGAATATGCGCCACCGGCTCACCGGCCTTGCGTCTTTCGAGCAGGGCTTCAAACTGCCGTTGCTGCTCATCACTCAATGCTTTGTCGGGCCAGGTAAAAAGGTAGGCGCGGGTCTGCCCCAGTACAGAGCAGAGCAGCAGCTGTGCATCAAGGCGCGCGGAGTCAGAATCAAGTAACTGGGAGGAGGCCCCGCGCAGGGCTTCATCAATGGTCACGCCGGAAAATGCCTAGTCGCGCAGGAATTTGCCGTAGGCAGGATTGTCATCCTCCTCCCACCAGCGATAACCGAGCTGTTCAAGGAAGGTGTGAAAGGCCTGCAAATCGCCATCCGGAACCTGGATACCGCACAACACACGCCCGTAGGCGGCACCGTGGTTGCGATAGTGGAACAGACTAATGTTCCAGCGTCCGCCGAGGCGGTTTAAAAAACGCAACAGGGCACCGGGGCGCTCAGGAAATTCAAAGCGCAACAACCGCTCATCTTTGGGATTGGCGCGACCACCAACCATGTAGCGCAGATGCAACTTGGCCATTTCGTTGTCGCTAAGATCCTGCACCGGTAGCCCTTTGTCGGCCAGTTCACTTAGTAACAGGTCCTTCTGTTGCTGCCCCCCGCTCAATTGCACACCAACGAAAATGTGGGCCTCGGCACTCTCAGCGTAGCGGTAGTTAAACTCAGTAATGTTGCGTGAGCCCAGGGTCTCGCAGAAGCTGAGAAAACTGCCCGGCTTTTCGGGGATGGTGACGGCGAACAGCCCTTCGCGCAGTTCGCCCAGCTCGGCACGCTCGGCGACATGGCGCAGACGGTCAAAATTCATGTTGGCACCGGAGTCGATGGCAACGAAGAATTTGTCCTCCACCTGCTCGCGCTCGATGTATTTCTTCAGACCGGCAATGCCCAGGGCACCTGCCGGTTCGGCGATAGAGCGGGTGTCCTCAAAGATATCCTTAATCGCCGCGCAGATCTCATCGGTGGAGACAAGGATCACCTCATCGACCAACTCCTTCGCCACGCGCCAGGGCTCCTCGCCCACCTGTTTGACCGCCACACCGTCGGCAAAGATTCCGACCTGCTCCAGCACCACCCGCTCACCCGCCGCCAGGGCAGCATGAAAACAGGGCGCATCATCGGGCTCGACACCGATCACCTTCACCTTTGGGTAGAGCGCCTTAATGTAGGCGGCCACCCCCGCGATGAGACCACCGCCACCGACCGGCACAAAGACGGCCTCCAGCTGCTCCGGCTCAGGATGCTGACGCATCAGCTCCATCGCCACCGTCCCCTGGCCAGCGATCACCACCTTATCATCGTAGGGGTGGACGAAGGTAAGCCCCTTCTCTTCGGCAAGCTTGCGCGCGTGCTGATAGGCGTCGTCATAGGTATTGCCCGCCAGCTCTACCCGCGCCCCGCGAGCAGCCACCGCATGCACCTTAATCTCTGGCGTGGTCTTGGGCATGACGATAGTGGCGTTGATACCCAGACGCCGTGCCGACATCGCCACCCCCTGCGCATGGTTACCGGCCGAGGCGGCACAAACGCCGCGATTGCGTTCTACCGGCGTGAGGCTGGCCATCTTGTTATGAGCCCCGCGCAGCTTAAAGGAGAAGACCGGTTGCAGGTCTTCACGCTTTAGCCACACCTTGTTACGCAGGCGAGTGGAGAGGGCCGGTGCCACCTCCAGCGGGGTTTCGATCGCCACGTCGTAGACACGGGCGGTAAGGATTCTTTTCAGATAGTCATTCAGCATGAGCATACATTAAGCAGGTCTATAAAAAGTTACAAGCCACTTCAATACGTTTACGACAATATCGCATCAATGGGCTGCAAACTGTTAGAATCACGCTATCGTATTTAAGAGAAAAACAGAGGATACAACTCCCATGGGCATGACTCAGGACGAAATGAAGCAGGCGGTGGCCCGCGCTGCACTGGAACACGTAGTACCCAATACCATCATCGGTATCGGCACCGGCTCGACCGCCAACTTCTTTATCGATGCGCTGGCGGAGATCAAGGACACCATTAGCGGCACCGTCGCCAGCTCCGAGGCGAGCGCGGATCGCCTGCGCGGCCATGGCATTGAGGTGCTCGACCTCAACTCGGTCGACGAGATGTCGGTCTACATCGACGGGGCCGACGAGACCAATGATCAAGCCCATCTGGTGAAGGGCGGCGGTGGTGCGCTAACCCGCGAGAAGATCGTCGCCGCGGTGGCGAAGAAGTTTGTCTGCATCGTTGATTCCACCAAGGTGGTAAAGGTACTCGGTGCCTTCCCGCTGCCAGTCGAGGTGATCCCGATGGCCCGTAGCTATGTGGCTCGCGAGCTGGTAAAGCTGGGTGGCGAGCCGGTCTACCGTGAGGGTTTTGTCACCGATAACGGCAACGTCATTCTGGATGTACACGGCCTGCAGATCGCCGACCCGGTAGCCTTTGAGCAGCAGCTCAACAATATCACCGGTGTGGTCACCAACGGCCTGTTCGCGCTACGTCCTGCCGATGTGGTACTTGTAGGCAGCGAGTCGGGTGTCACCACCCTGTAACCGTTATCGCACCGGGAGGGGGGGGATGGCACCGACACCGCAAAACCGGGTGCACTACCCCTCCCACTTTCTGCGAGGTGCGGCCCCTACTGCGTGAGACAACACGTCAGTCGAGTCACATTCTCGACAGCATTTGCGAACTTCACCCCGATATCGGCAACAGCGGCGGCTCTCCCCTCGGCCCGCATCGGCAGTCGAAATTGATCATCAGCTACAGCAACACCCGCTCGATACCGCCCTGTTTAACCTCATCGATGAAGTCCACCTGCCACTGCTCACCGTGCAGATGGCGCGCCATCTCCACCACGATATAGTCGGTTTCGATACCTGTTGAGTTACTGTAACGCGACAGCCCCTGCTGACAGGCGGGACAGGAGGTGAGTACTTTTGTCTGTTGCCCCTCTCCGCCCAGCGCGGCGATCCCCTTACGCAGCTCCTCCTCCTTGCGAAAACGCACCTGGGTAGCGATATCGGGGCGGGAGACGGCAAAGGTGCCCGCCTCGCCACAACAGCGATCCGACAGCGCTACATCCTGTCCCATCAGTGTCGTGGCGACTTTTAGCGGATTGTGGCGCTTCATCGGGCTATGGCAGGGGTCGTGATAGAGGTATTGCTGCCCCTCCACGCCATCGAGCTTCATCCCCTTCTCCATCAAATACTCGTGAATATCGAGCAATCGGCAGCCGGGGAAGATCGCCTCGAACTGATATTTCAGTAGCTGATCCATGCAGGTACCGCAAGAGACGATCACGGTCTTGATATCCATGTAGTTCAGGGTGTTGGCAACGCGATGGAACAGCACCTGATTGTCGGTGGAGATACGCTTACCCTTTACCTCATCGCCACCGGCACTTTGCGGATAACCGCAACAGAGATAACCGGGGGGCAGCACCGTCTGTGCACCGCTCTTATAGAGCATCGCCAGCGTAGCCAGCCCGACCTCGCTAAACAGGCGCTCGGAGCCGCAACCGGGGAAGTAGAAGACGGCGTCCTGCTCGTCGGGGTTGCCCACCGGGTTGCGCAGGATAGGGATCACCTTGTCATCTTCCAGCCCCAGCATCGCGCGGGTGGTCTGGCTCGGCAGTCCGCTGGGCAGTGGTCGCTTCACAAAATTGATCACCTGCTCCTTAATGTGCATCTTACCGGTGGTCCCTTTGGGGCGGCGTTTATCACGTAACAGCCCCATGCGCTTGGCCAGCTTGTGACCCAGGCGCTGTCCGGCGTAACCCCACTGTATCATCGCCTTGCGCATTAACTTAATCGTGGAAGGATCGGTGATATTGAGGAAGGTCATCGCCATACGCGTACCAATGCGCGAACGCTTCTGCCCGTGCAGGCTCAACACATTACGCATCCGTACCGAGACATCACCAAAATCGATGTTTACCGGACAGGGCTTCACGCAACGGTGGCAGACGGTACAGTGATCGGCCACATCGTTCATCTCATCAAAATGGCGTACTGAGATGCCGCGACGGGTCTGCTCCTCGTAGAGGAAGGCCTCGACGATAAGGCCGGTGGCGAGGATCTTGTTTCGTGGCGAATAGAGCAGATTGGCCCGTGGCACATGGGTGGTACAGACCGGTTTGCACTTGCCGCAGCGCAGACAGTCCTTGACCATGTCATTCAGCTCGCCCAGCTCACTTGCCTCAAGGATCAAGGCCTCCTGCTGCAACAGGCGTAGCGAGGGGGTGTAGGCGTTGGCCAGGCCCGAGCCTGCCAGTAGCTTGCCGCGATTAAAGCGCTGTGCCGGATCCACCTTCTGCTTATAAGCGGTAAATGCCTCCACCACATCAGGGGCGAGGAACTGCATCTTGGTGATGCCGATACCGTGCTCGCCGGAGATCACCCCGCCGAGCGATTCGGCCAGCCCCATGATGCGCTCGACCACCCGCTCGGCCTCGTGCAGCATGGCGTAATCGTTGGAGTGAACCGGGATGTTGGTGTGCACATTACCGTCGCCGGCGTGCATGTGGGTGGCGACGAAGAGACGGCGCGGACGCAGCTCGGCGTGGATCGCATCGAACTGGCCACGTACCCCCTCCAGCTCACGACCGGAGAAGATCTCCTTTAACGGCTTCTCCACCTCATCACGATAAGAGAGGCGTAGGTCATTGCGCAGAAAGAGAGTAAACACCTTATCGCCGGTTTGAATCTGCTGACGCGCACCCTCTCCAAGCTCTTCGAGATGCTCATCGGCTGGATGATCCAGCCCCTCAAGCAGGGCACCCCAGCGCGACGCCGTCTGCGCCAGAAAGCTCAGGGCCGCCTCGCGCTTGGCGCTAATGATAGCGGTGTTCTCCGCGCTCTCCTCGTAGTCCGGGTCACCACGGCGTTCGGGTAGCTCGCCCTTCAGGTAGTCCGCCACCCGCCCTATCATCTGTAGCTTGTTCTGTATCGACTGCTCGATATTAATGCGCTCGACCCCTTCACTGTAATCGGCCAGCCTTTCGAGCGGGATCACCACATCTTCATTGATCTTAAAGGCGTTAGTGTGTGCGGCAATGGCAGCGGTGCGGGCACGGTCGGCCCAGAAACGGTGGCGTGCCTCGGGGCTAGTCGCAACAAAACCCTCTGCACCGCGGGCATTGGCCATGCGCACCACCACCGAGGCGGCCTCCGCCACCTGGTCCTCATCATCACCGGCGATATCGGCCAGTAGCACCATCTTCGGCAGATCGGCACGCGGGGCCTTGGTGCTGTAGTTGACCGCCTTGATATAGCGGTCATCCAGGTGCTCCAGACCGGAGAGCATCACCCCATCCAGCGCATCGATATAATCCTTGGTCTCGATGATGGCGGGTACCGAGCGGCGCAACTCACTGCCAAAAAATTCCATACAGACGGTGCGCATAAACTTGGGCATGCGATGCAGGATAAACACCGCCGAGGTGATGATGCCGTCGCACCCCTCTTTCTGGATACCGGGCAGACCACCGAGGAATTTATTGGTCACATCCTTACCAAGGCCGCGCTTGCGCAGGTGCTCACCGGGGATCTGCAGAAGCTCAGGCTCGCCCTGTAGCGTGGTGCCATCCAGACCAAAGCGGCTGACACGAAACTCGGCCTGCGCCACCTCATGAATCTTGCCGAGATTATGGTTAAGCCGTTCCACCTCCAGCCACTCGCCATCCGGCATCACCATGCGCCAGGAGACCAGATTATCCAGCGTGGTGCCCCACATCACCGCCTTCTTGCCACCGGCATTCATCGCGATATTGCCACCGATACAGGAGGCATCCTGCGAGGTGGGGTCGACGGCGAAGACATGGCCCGCCGCCTCGGCCTGCTCCGAGACACGGCGCGTCACCACGCCGACACCAACCTTAATCGTCGCCACCTCCTGCTCGACACCCGGCAGGCGGCGCGGTTGCACCGCCTCCATCTGCTCCAGCTTTTCGGTGTTAATCACCACGCTGTCGGCATCCAGCGGCACCGCACCACCGGTATAACCGGTGCCACCACCGCGGGGGATAATGGTCAGCTCCAGTTCGATACAGGCACGCACCACCTCGGCCACCTCTGCCTCGGACTCCGGGGTCACCACCACAAAGGGGTATTCCACCCGCCAGTCCGAGGCATCGGTGACGTGGCTAACACGGGCCAGACCATCAAACTGAATATTGTCCTTGCGGGTGATCCTGGAGAGCCGTTGCGCCGCCTCGCGGCGTTTGTCCTTCACACAGGGCAACCAACGCTCGAACTTCACTACCGCCTGACGACTGGCCGCGGCCAGTTGCAAGGCCTGGGGATTCTTCTCGGCACGCTGCTCGATCTGATCCAGGCGATGGTGCAGCGCATGCACCAGCGACTCCCAGCGCTTCAGATTCTCAATCAGGTCATCCTGGATGAAGGGGTTGCGGATAATCACCCACATATCCCCCAGCACCTCAAACAGCATGCGCGCGGATCGCCCGGTGACACGTTCGCCACGCAGGGTATTGAGCACCTGCCACATCTCCTCGCCAAGGAAACGGATCACGATCTCGCGATCGGAAAAAGAGGTGTAATTGTAAGGGATCTCGCGAATGCGGACCGGAGTGTTGTTGCTCATCGGGGGCCGTGTGTCGTGATGCGAAAAGGTCGCATAGTGTAGCACGGTGAGGGAAAGGCGTTGAAGCCTATTAAACTACTAGAAGATTCAGGGGGTAAAACGAAAAACGGGACCCGAAGGTCCCGTCTCTCTAGCACTAAACGATTAAGGAATCGATTAGAAAGCTACGCGCAGGCCAACGCCCATTGCGGACTCATCAGCATCGCCAGCAGAACCGTCGTCAGACATACGGTAAGCAGCGGTAGCAGCTACAGTCTTGCTGAAGGCGTGCTTCACACCGATAGCGGTGTAGGTGTTGTCGTCACCAGCGTCTGGGCTGTTAACACCGTAGCTCAGAGATACGGTGTTGGCACCCATAGCGTAAGAACCGCTCAGCAGGGTGTAGCTCTCATCACCAAGACCGGTGTCCAGGTTCTCGTTCTGAGCAGAAACGGTGATAGCACCGGCAGTGTATTTAACACCAATCTTCAGAGCAGTAGCAGAATCTGCACCACCAGCGAAGTCGGTCAGATCAATGTAACCCAGAGCAACCTCAACAGGACCAACAGGCATGTTTACAGACAGTGACTTGGCGTGCTGTGCAGTGGTGGTGTCACCCTGAGAAGCACTGTTGTCGGTCTCGTCAAGAACAACAGCGGCAACAACCTTAGCCATACCGAACTTGTTCGCATAGGCTACAGCGTTACCAACGTAGCTGTTGTGCAGACCAGACAGACCGCCGTTACCACGCGCCTGGGCGAAGGTAGCGAGGAAGGGGTCCCACTTAACGGTAGATGATTTGTAGGGGGTGCTCAGGGTACCAGCCAGAACGGTACCAAAACCGCCAGACAGACCGACATAGGCTTCACGACCGCCAGGGCCACCGTTGTCGCCCTTGCCATCGGCATCGCCAACGTTAACAGACATGTTGTAGACAGCCATTGCCTTCATGCCGTTGCCCAGATCTTCAGAAGCAGCGAATTTCAGGAAACCGTAGCTACCGCCATTTTCGCTGGTGTACTCACCACCGTCGGTGGCGTACCAGCCGTCAGGGCTGACGGCATCGCCGGTAATGTTTACCAGCTGGGCCTGCAGACCACCAGAAACCTTAACTTCAGCCTGAGCGGCCAGGGGAGCAGCCATAGCGGCGGCAACAGCCAGTGCGATTACGTTTTTGTTCATTATCACGTTCTCCTAATGAAAGTGTGTTTTTAAATATCAATCAATTGCAATTAATTGTGCTTTATAAGTAAGCGCGGTCACTCTAGCGCCCCAGAAAAGGCATTGCAAGCCTTTTTTTACAACAAAAACAACAAAGCCATACATTGTTGCAATAAAACAACAATCCGCAATATCAATAAGTAATCTTTACACCCTCATATAACAAGACAACAACCAATTATAACCACATGATAATTAACGTTATTATATTATTCTACGGTGACATAGCCTCCGTAGGCGAGGCATCGCTGCCCAGCCTACGTTGCGGTGAAATCTTGCCGCAACGAAAAAAGGCCCGCTGTCGCGGGCCTCTTCGGCTTTACTGCAATAATCAGCGAATTAACGCTTGGAGTATTGCGGACGCTTACGCGCCTTGTGCAGACCGACCTTCTTACGCTCAACCTTACGGGCATCGCGGGTGAGGAAGCCGCCGGTACGCATGGCGCTGCGCAGGCCTTCGTCCTGTGCCACCAGGGCACGGGCAATGGCGTGACGAATCGCGCCTGCCTGACCGGTGTTGCCACCACCTTTAACGGTGATGTTGACATCGAACTTGTCCAGCATGTCGACGGCCTCAAGAGGCTGACGCACTACCATGCGCGCGGTCTCACGACCGAAGTAGTTTTCGATGCTGCGCTTGTTGATGGTGATCTGGCCGTTTCCGGCTACCAGATAGACACGGGCCGCTGAGCTCTTACGACGGCCGGTGCAAATATTGTGTGTCTCTGCCATGGTCTGTCCGTACCTTTAGATTTCCAGCGCCTGGGGCTGCTGGGCTGCGTGATTGTGCTCTGCACCGGCGTAAACTTTAAGCTTGCGGTACATGGCACGACCTAGCGGGTTCTTCGGTAGCATGCCCTTAATGGCGCGCTCCAGTACCTGCGGGGCATCTTTCTGGATCAACTTATCGAAGTTGATCGACTTAAGGCCACCCGGGTAACCCGTGTGAGTGTAATACATCTTGTCTTTAACCTTGTTACCGCTTACACGGATCTTCTCGGCATTAATAACAACGATGTAGTCACCGGTGTCCACGTGTGGTGTGTACTCCGGCTTGTGCTTGCCACGCAGACGGCTCGCAATCTCGGTAGCCAGGCGGCCCAGCGTCTTATCGGCGGCATCAACCACGAACCAGTCACGTTTGACTGTCTCAGGTTTTGCACTAAATGTCTTTGTCCCAATCATCTCAAAAATCACTCCAAATCGAGCGGGGTTTCTCGCAAAAAAGAGGCGGAATAATACAGAATGGCGCCGCAACATACAAGGGGAAGCGTGAGGAAAATTATATTTTCACTAACACCGGCTTATATATTAGTCGTAAATCTGCATTGCAGTAACGTTGCCAGGAATTATACGGGAAGAAAAGAAAAGGCGCGACGAAAGGGGGGAGGTGCCGCGCCTACAAAGTATCCACCAAAGGAGGATGGAGGAGTCTGCTGAGAGCGGAATCGTTCCGCTGCATCAGCGTTTTCTAATATAGCAAACTTCTAATTAATGTCAACATTGTGTCAGAAATATTTTTTAGCCCCTGCTCAGCGATAAAGTCGGCGATGAATTAAACGGCCCGCCAGTAGCAGCGCCAGCAGGGTGTAGCCCAACAATACCGCTGTATGCAGCAGAATATCGTGGGGAACCGTCCCGGTCATCAGTGGGCGCACCATGGCGATGGCATGAGTCAATGGTAGCAGTTGCGCCCCCTGCTGCAGCCAACCTGGCATCCCATTTAGGGGAAAGAAGACACCGCTAAAGAGCAGCATCGGAGTGAGCACCAGGGTGAAGTAATAGAGAAAGAAGTCATAGCTGCGTGACACCGCTGTCACCACCAGAGCCATCGCCACGAAGGTCACGCCGCTGAGCAACGCCACCGGCAACACCGCGATCACCAGCCAGCCCTCTACCGCGCCAAGAAAGGCGGCAACGATAAGGATGAAGATGGCACTCAGCAGCGCCTTGCTTGCGGCCCACAGCGCCTCACCGATGAGGATGTCATTCACATCAAGTGGGGTATGCAGCATCGCCGTCCAGGTCTCCTGTACCGCCATACGGGTATAGGCGGAGTAGATCCCCTCAAAACTGGCGGTGTTCATCACGCTGGCGCAGACAAAACCGGAGGCCAGGAAGGTGAGATAGTCCATCCCCTCCACCTTGCCCACCAACGCCCCCAGGCCATAACCCAGCGCCAGCAGGTAGAGCAGCGGCTCACCGATATTGCCAAGCAGTGCCGGACCGGCCAGTTTGCGCCACACCCGTGCGTTACGCCGCCACACTGCAAACCAGCGCATGGCGATAAAGGCCCGAATCAAACCGCTCATTCGCGTAGATCCCTGCCGGTAAGTTTCAAAAAGACATCTTCCAGCGTGGCGTGGCGGCTTAGGTATTGCAGTCCACCGAAGGCACAGAGACTATCGACCAGCGCCCGCTCACTGGCGGTGTAACAGAAGAGGGTCTCACCGATCATCTCGCTTCGCATCAAACTCTCGCCACTCTGCTGCGCCAGCCAGGCCTCGACACCATTGCCATGCACCTCGACCACGTGGGGTTCGATGTGACGGAGAATGAGCTCTGCGGGGCTGCCCATATCGAGGATTTTTCCACGGTCCATGATCGCCAGGCGATCACACAGCCGTTGCGCCTCATCCATATAGTGGGTGGTCAGGATCAGGGTGCGCCCCTCGCCAAGCAGGGCGCGCAGGCGCTGCCAGATAAGCTGACGCGCCTGGGGGTCCAGACCGGTGGTCGGCTCATCGAGGATCACTAGCCTGGGGTCATTAACCAGCGCCCGGGCCATCGCTAGGCGACGCTTCATACCACCGGAGAGGGTATCGATACGCGCATCGGCCTTCTGCTGTAGTGAGGCAAAGTCCAACAGCCCCTCAATACGCAGCTCCAGCTCCTTGCCATGAAGCCCAAAGTAACTGGCGTGGGTGCGCAAGTTCTCCACCACAGTGAAGTCCGGGTCGAGGTTGTCCTGCTGCGGTACCACACCCAGCAGGTGGCGCATCTGCCGCGCCTGGGCGGGGATCGGGTAGTCGAGTACGGTGAGGCTGCCGCCGTCGGGCGGCGTCATACCCAACAGCATGCGCAGGGTGGTGGTCTTGCCCGCACCGTTAGGGCCAAGCAGGCCGAAACACTCACCGGCTGCCACATTGAGCTCGATACCATCGACCACGCACTGCTCGCCATAACGCTTGGTCAGGTCGGTAGCCTGCACTACAGCACTCATCATCCGCTCCCGACTCTAGATACGCAGGCGCTTCACGGGGCGACCGTGAACCAGATGTTCTTCAATGATCTCATCAATATCGGCCCTGTCGACAAAGGTGTACCAGACCTCCTCAGGGTAGACCACGATCACCGGCCCCATGCTACAGCGGTTGAGACAACCGGCACTATTGATACGCACCTTGCCCGGCTGATGGATGCCCAGCTCCTTGCAGCGCCTCTTGGCGTAGGTACGCATCGCCTCGGTATTGAAGTCCTGGCAGCAACGGCCACCATCCTCGCGCTGATTGATACAGAAAAAGACGTGATATTGATAAAAGCTCATAAGATTTAATTGGAGTAGGTCAGTGGCCAGTATTTCGCTAGAATAATAGCTCCACACGCCAACCACCAGCAAAGGCCACTTTGAACACCAACGCCCATATCCTTGCCGCCGCCGACCGCTGTGTGATGTGCGGACTCTGCCTGCCCCACTGCCCCACCTACCAGCTGCACCACAGCGAGACTGAGTCGCCTCGTGGTCGTATCGCCCTGATGCAGGCACTGGCCAGTGGCCGGCTGGAGCCGAGCACGGCGCTACAGGGCCACCTCGACAGCTGCCTGGTGTGCCGCGCCTGCGAAAAAATGTGCCCCTCAAAAGTACAATATGGTCAGTTGATCGATGCCACCCGTGGCCTGCTGCGCGCTCAGGGCGAGCCTGCCACTATGCCCCTGCAACGTCTGCTAACCCAAGTCGAGGACACTAAGAAACTGCAACGTAGCGGCAAACTGTTGCGCGGCTACCAGCAGAGCGGGGTTCAGGCGCTACTGCGCGGAGGCGGAGTGCTCAAGATGCTGGGGCTGGAACAACATGAAGCACAACTACCCGCGATCCCGCCCCCCCACAGGCTGGCCTCGCATACTCCGCCACAGGGTGAACAGCGTGGACGCATCGGACTGTTCACCGGCTGTATCGGCTCGCTACTGGAGGGCGAGGTACACCGTGCCGCCATCACACTGCTAACCCGGCTGGGTTATGAGGTACACGTACCTGACGCACAGGGCTGCTGTGGCTCATTGCACCAACACAATGGCGAGCCGCAAAAGGCCGGTGAACTGGCGAGAAAAAATATCACCCTGTTCGACGGACTCAAACTCGATGCCGTAGTCAGCACCGCCAGCGGCTGTGCCGCCCACCTTGGTGAATACCCGGAGCTTTACGGTGCGAGCGCCACACCGTTTTATGAGATCTGCGATTTCCTTGCCGATAGCGACTGGCCCGAAACCGTGCAACTCCGCCCGCTGCCACAGAAGGCCCTGCTACACCTGCCGTGCAGCCAGCGCAACGTGTTACAGAAACCCGATGCTGTGGCCAGACTGCTGGCGCGTATCCCGCAACTTCAGTGTGAATCGCTGGCGGAAAATCATCTCTGCTGCGGTGCCGCCGGCAGTTACCAGCTAACCCAGGCCGCCAATGCCGGGGCACTCGGCAAACGCAAACTCGACCTTATCGGCGACAGCGAGGCATCGCTGCTACTCAGCAACAACCTCGGCTGTGCGCTGCACCTGCAACAGGGTCTGCAACAGCGCGGCATGAAGGTAGAGCTGCTACACCCACTACGGCTGTTAGTGCGCGCCCTGCCCTGAGGCTTGTCCCGCCTTAAGGCAGCAGGTATCGTTAGCCCCCATGAGAAACTATTCCCCACTCGATAAACTGGTCATCAACCTCGACACCGCGTTGCGTACGGTGGCGGGAAAACCGGTGCTGACCGAGCGCCCCAACCCGGCTGCGGATATCCCCGAGGCGGAGCTAAGCGAGGCCGAGCGCGAGCTGGCCGGGCGGCTGATGCGCATCAATCACGCCGGTGAGGTCTCTGCCCAGGGGCTCTATCAGGGGCAGGCGCTCACCGCCAAATTACCCAAGGTACGCGAGAAGATGGAGCGTGCGGCACTCGAGGAGAACGACCACCTGGAGTGGTGTGAGCGCCGCTGCAAGGAGATGGGCACCCACGTCAGCCTGCTTAACCCGCTGTGGTATGCCGGCTCGGTCACCATCGGTGCGCTGGCCGGTCTGGCTGGCGACAAATGGAGCCTCGGCTTTGTGGTGGAAACTGAGCATCAGGTCTGCAAACACCTGGACGAACACATCGAGCAGCTACCTGAACACGACAAAAAAACCCGCGCCGTACTCAAGCAGATGTGGGACGACGAGGCCCGCCATGCCGATGTGGCACAGGCCGCCGGTGGGGCCGATTTTCCTGCTCCCATTAAGGGGCTAATGCAGCTTACCTCCAAGGTAATGACAAAGACCGCCTACTGGCTTTAGCGTTGTGCTTTGTAAAAAAAACGGGGCCTGATGGCCCCGTTTTTTATTGTGCGATGACACAACTCAACGCATCTTCGTCATGTTCCGCCCATAGAAGATCTCACGAATCTCCTGCTCAACCATGCGCCGGACTTTCTTCGTCTCGGTGGGGGTCAAATCCGCCGCGTCCATACCGAAGAGGTAGGTATCCAGATCCAGGTCCTTTAGCATCATCTTGGTGTGGAAGATGTTCTCCTGATAGACATTCACATCGATCATCTCGTAACGCTCCATAGTGTCACGGGCGATAAAGTTCTGAATCGAGTTAATCTTGTGATCGATATAGTGCTTCTTGCCGCGCACATCGCGGGTAAAGCCGCGCACCCGATAGTCGGCAATAACAATGTCCGACTCAAAGCTGTGAATCAGGTAGTTAAGCGCCTTCAGTGGCGAGATGCGGCCGCAGGTGGAGACATCAATATCGGCACGGAAGGTGGCGATCCCCTCGTGGGGGTGGGTCTCAGGATAGGTGTGCACGGTGAGGTGGCTCTTGTCGAGGTGACCGACCACCGATTCAGACGTAATGTCTGGCAGTGCATCAGGCAGCGGCCCCGGTGCCTCGGTGTTGGAGAGCTGCTCGGCAACGATGGGCTCCTCAGAGATGAGGATGGTGACGCTGGCCCCCTGCGGGTCGTAATCCTGATGGGCGATATTGAGAATATTGGCACCGATAATGTCGGAGACATCGGAGAGGATGTTGGTCAGCCGCTCGGCGTTGTACTCCTCATCGATATACTCGATGTATTCCTGACGCTGCGCCTCGCTCTGCGTATAGCAAATATCGTAAATGTTAAAGCTCAGGGTCTTGGTGAGGTTGTTAAACCCGTGCAGTTTCAACTTTTTGCTCTTAACCAACGATAGTCACCTCAGCATAGAAAGCGGCCCACCATTGGACCCGATGTTATACCGGAAGCGGACAACCGGCGGGAGATTTCCGCGTATTATCCACATTTCCAGCCAAAAGGGGATGAAAATATCCCCCACTTCACCCGCTACTCTGCAACGATCTCAAAGTCGTGGCTAATCGCCACCCCGGCGTTGCCCAGCATGATCGAGGCAGAACAGTACTTCTCCGCCGACAGCTCAACCGCCTTGGCGACCTTGTTCTCGTTAAGATTATTACCCTTCACGACGAAATGGACATGTATTTTGGTAAATACCTTGGGCTCGCTGTCGGCGCGCTCCGCCTCAAGCTCGGCGACACAGTCGGTCACGTCCTGGCGCTGCTTTTTCAGGATATGCACCACATCAAAATTGGTGCAACCGCCCATGCCCAGCAGCAACATCTCCATCGGCCGCACCCCCAGGTTACGCCCCCCCATATCGGGCGGACCGTCCATCACGACCGCATGCCCGCTACCCGCCTCACCTAAAAAGGTCGCCTCTTCCACCCACTTAATTCTTGCCTTCATAATTGCCTCTTTGCGATCACTATCTATCTGCTTGTCTGCCGCCCCGGCTTGCCTATCGAGGAGATGGCTGGTATACCATACCTATTAATAACGACAAAATGGAAACTGTTATGGCGGCCATATTGCCACCTACCACCAATCCGGCGGTCGAGCGCTTTTTAGAGCACTGCCACCGCCGCCGCTACCCGGCCAAGAGCACCATTATCTGCGCCGGCGACAAGTCAGATGTGCTCTATTACATCATCGACGGCTCGGTCACCGTGCTGATTGAGGATGATAACGGCCACGAGATTGTACTGGCCTACCTTAACCACGGCGACTTCTTCGGCGAGATGGGGCTATTCGACGAGACTCAGGGCCGTAGTGCCTGGGTACGTGCCCGCGGTGAGTGTGAAGTGGCGGAGATCAGCTACAACCGTTTCCACCAACTGGCGGAGAAGGACTCCGATATTCTGTTCCACCTCGCCACCCAGATGGCGACCCGCCTGCGCAAAACCAGCCGCAAGGTGAGCGATCTGGCCTTCCTTGATGTCACCGGTCGTATTGCCCGCACCCTGCTGGACCTGGCGAATAGTCCCGAGGCCATCACCCACCCCGACGGCATGCAGATCAAGATCACCCGCCAGGAGCTGGGACGCATCGTCGGCTGCTCTCGTGAAATGGCGGGACGGGTGCTCAAGCTGCTGGAGGAGCAGAACCTGATCACCGCCAAGGGCAAGACTATCGTCGTCTTCGGCACCCGCTAGCCAAGAAACCCTCACGCTAAACGCCCTCACGCCAGACTGGCCTGAGGGCGTTTTTATTTGTGCACCTTCAACCTTTGCAGCTTTGCCGCCAGCAGATCCGGAAAGCGTTTATACCAGGTGGCATTCAAGGGTGAGGGGTGCGGCAACGGGTGCAGACGCAGCTCGCGCTGTGAGCCATCAAGCGCCGTCACCGTCACCGCAATCGCCTTCTCAAAGCGGTCCTCCCGCGCCCAGAAGCTCTCCAGCTGCTGCTTCACCTCGCGCGGCTGGTTGATGGCAAACCAGAGAAAGGCCTCGCGCCCCAGGGTGATGATATCGCTGCCATTCCAGCCCTTCACCAGTAGATCGGCGATCAGCGGCTGAAAGCGCTTCTTCACCTTCATCGACCACGCCTTATTGCCGAGCGGTTTATAGGGCACGGTGTTGGCCCAGAAGAAGCGTTTACCCACCTCGACCGAGGCCTCGAAATCGGGCATCTCTTTTTTGTAGAGGTATTTGTAGATGGTAGTGCGCACCTTCTGTCCGCCAGCCCCGATAAAGGGCATTTGGTGCTGCACCTCATCACGCCCCGGATCCCGACCGAAGAAGGCCACCGGCACATTCGGGTCGCCCTGCCCGATCACCGGCTCCAGCGGGTCGCGACCAAAGGCCTCATAGACAGCGAGGTCTACCCCGTCCAGCCCCTGCGCCTCTTTGCGAAAGGCGGCCCGGCGTTCTTTATCACCCACAACAGACTCCAGCAATGCAATTTAGAATTGCGGGGGACTATACCGAAGGGGGACGATAGCGTACATAGCGCCACACATCATGCTTATCACCATCCAGATTAGGGCAAGGGAAATAGTTCGGAATTAACTTTTCGCGCTGATAACCACACTTCTCCAGCACCCGCGCCGAGGCGGGGTTCTCCACCACACAGAGCGCCCAGATAGCACTCACCGGGCTGTGGCGAAACAGTGCATCGCTAATCACATCAAGCGCCTCGGTGGCATACCCACGGCCCCACGCCGTCGGGGCCAGAGCATAACCAACACCCGCATTGCGCCCTTTTAACCGCACGGCAATCATCCCAACAACCGCGTCATCGCACTCAATAACCCAGGAGAGTGTCTCCTCACCTCGCCAGTCCTCTATGCAGGACTTAATATAGGCGTGACTTTCCTCCATATCTCGGTGGGTGGACCACCCCATAAACCGGCTGGCAAGGGGGTTGGCAGCATAGGAGAAAATGAAGGGTACATCATCAGTCCGGGGCTTGCGCATATGCACTCTCACCCCCGACAGATTCTCCAGCAGAGCACGTTGCAACGGTATCAATTTATGCCGGGGATATCTGGACAACTATTTAAATACCACCGGATTGCGCCCTGCCAAAACGGGCAAGCGGGTGAGCGGGTGAGCGGCAACGGTCTCGTTGTTCAGACCGGCCATGTACCCGGGAACCACGTCCCCCCTCATCGAGCACGTAATTATCATTCCCCTTACTTGAAAAAATCCACATCCATCATCTCCCCGATGACAATTACCGACATCGCTTGCCTTTGCCAAAGATAATCCGCCTAATATTGAGCAACTCACACAAGTGTTCAAGCCGTTAGAGACTGAAATGACCGCCACCAACTGGTACATCTACATCCTGCGCTGCGCCGACAACAGCCTCTACACCGGGGTCAGCACTGACTGTGTGCGTCGCCTGCACGAGCACAACCACAGCCCACGCGGAGCAAAATATACTAAAGCCCGTCGCCCGGTAAAACTGACCTATCAGGAAGCGGCGGCCAACCGTTCCGAGGCGCAACGGCGCGAGGCACAGATCAAACGCCTGAGCGCAGCGCAGAAAGAGGCGCTGATCGCCTCCGCCCCCATCAGCGCCAACTAAGGCGGCTTGACCTCCACGGCAAATCGCTACACCATCACCCTCCTACCCCCAACAAACACGTCTACGGATACTGCAATGAGTGAACAATTTACCCCGATGAATGAGATTGAAAAACAGCTGGTCGCCGCCCAGGAGGGTCGTATCGATGGCGAGCAGTTCATGGCCGAGCTGATGAAATCGGAGCTGTTCATGCCCATTCTTGAGCAGCAGTCCGGGGTGCAGAACCTGCAAACCTCGCACACCGCCCACCCCCTCACCCTGGAGGATGAAGAGCAGAACTCCGTTGTTGTATTGTTCACCAGCCCCGAGCGCGGCAAGGCCTTCCTGCAGGAGCACCCCGGTTACAGCGGCGGCCTGCTGGCCGAGTTCACATGGATCCTGGAGAAGCTGGGCAGCGGTCACGGGTTGACCATCAACCCCGGCTGGGAAAACGGTTTCGACATGGACCCGCAGATGCTGCAACAACTCACCGAGCAAGGGTGATCGCTTGCAATTTCACCCGGTCGGGGTAAGTTAAGGTCAAACCACCATAAAATAACAACGATTCGCACAGGAACCCATTATGGGGGGGGAACAGAGAAATTTTGCCCGTATCCCCGTCCCCATGATATTCAAGCGCGGATGGGTGGTGCGCACCGCGAAAGCTGGAATGGGTACCGAGTTTCTCGGCAGTTAGCAGAAGCGTAAAACCATAACTTTACAAAGTCTATAAGCGTAAGCTAATGTCGTTAGTTACAATTTTTAAAAACTACCACACCTTTTAATCACCTAATAATGGAGTCCCGTCATGGCTGATGAGGAAAACAACACCGAAAACACCCCTGTGGGTGAACCCAAACCCGCCGAACTAAGTGGCGGCGTCACCAAGAAAGCCGCACCGAAGAAGAAGGCTGCACCTAAGAAAAAAGCCGCTCCCAAGAAAAAGGCCCCAGCTAAAAAAGCCACGGCCACCGCGCCTGAAACAAAGGAGAGCACGCCTGCCGTAGCAGCCGCTGCCGCTAGCGCCACAGCCAGCAGCGCCACCAAGGCCGCCGCCCCCACTCGCCCGCGCTACACTCCTCCGCCCAAGGGCATCTGGTGGCAGGTACTGATCTCCATCGTCATCGTCCTCTACGCCTTCTCCTTCATCCGTGATGCGGCCAAGACACCGAAGGATGAGTCGCAAGGCACCGAAGAGCAGGCCGCTGCCGCCCCAACCGCTACGCCACCGCAGATGCGACCGATGCAACCCATGTCTCCGATGAATAACATGGGCAACGGCATCGGAAACAGCATGGCCAATACCATGAGGGACGGTATGGGTATGGGTAATGGCATGGGCTTCGGCGACGCCCCGGCAATGCCACCGCAAACCGCTCCCAATATGGCTGGCGTTCCTGCACCGCAACAGGCTCCCAACCCACAAGCTATGCCGCCGCAGCCATATGGCGGCTACCCTCAGGGTTATTACCCTCCTCAAGGATACCCTCAGGGCTCCGGCTTCTATGGCCCTGGTGGCTGGTACTACGGGCCGAACAACATGCCCTACCCGATGCCCGGCTACTAAGGCTCAGGTGCTGAAATAGAAAAAGGCCTTTCCGGCAACGGAAAGGCCTTTTTTCTTTATGGTTGAATGCGTTAACCAGGAGCGCCATGGTAAAGGCATGAAACGATTTGAAGAGCTACAGTTCAGCAACAGCTTCGCCCGCCTGCCCGACAGGTTCTACCAGCGGCTGGAGGTCACCCCGCTACAGAAGGCCCATCTGGCCGTCTACAACCAGCAGGCGGCTGAACTGCTAGACCTCCACCCGGACGAGGCGCAGCGCGATGACCTCCATGCCCTCTTTAACGGTGATAAAACCCTGCCCGGTTACGAGCCACTGGCCGCGATCTACGCGGGCCACCAGTTCGGTCACCTCACACCACAGCTCGGCGATGGCCGCGCCATCCTGCTGGGCGAAGTCACCAACGAGGCGGGCGAACGCTGGGAATTGCAACTCAAAGGGGCGGGCATCACCCCCTACTCGCGTCGCGGTGACGGGCGCGCCGTGCTGCGCTCCACTATTCGCGAATACCTCTGCAGCGAGGCGATGCACGGCCTCGGTATCCCCACCACCCGCGCCCTGCTGATGACCGGCAGCGAAGAGGAGGTCTACCGCGAACAGATTGAAACCGGTGCGATGCTGCTGCGCATGGCTCCCAGCCACGTGCGCTTCGGCTCCTTCGAGCTCTTCTACTACCGCCGCGAGGTCGAGCCGATCAAGCAACTTGCCGACTATGTGATTGAACACCACTATCCCGAGCTCCTTGATCACGAAACGAAATACCTGGAACTGTTCCGCCAGATCACCCTGCGCACCGCCGAGATGATCGCACAGTGGCAGCTGGTCGGTTTCGCCCACGGCGTGATGAATACCGACAACATGTCGGTGCTCGGCCTCACCCTCGACTACGGCCCCTTCGGCTTTCTCGACAACTACGAGCCCGGCTACATCTGCAACCACTCCGACCCCTATGGGCGCTACGCCTTCGACCAGCAACCCGCCATCGGCGGCTGGAACCTGAGCAAGCTCGGTCAAGCCCTGTTGCCGATCCTAGATGGTGAGCCCGAAAAGGCAGCGGCAACCGCCAATGCCATCCTCGAAGAGTACAACCCGCGACTGCAACAACACTACCACCGGGGGATGCTCAACAAACTCGGACTAAAAGAGAGCCGCGATGGTGACAAGGCACTGATAGACGACCTGCTGAAACTGCTCGCCAACAACCGCATTGACTACACCCTGTTTTTCCGCGCCCTTTGCGACTTTAATGAGGGCGAAGAGAGGAACCCGTTACGCGATCAATTCCTTGATCGCAACGGCTTCGACAGCTGGGCAGGCCGCTACCGCGACCGGCTGCAGGCCGAGGGGTCGCAACGCCAGGCGCGCGGGGAACAGATGAAACAGGCCAACCCCAAATACATCCTGCGGAATTATCTCGCTCAGCAGGCGATAGAACAGGCAGAAAAAGGCGACTACAGCGAGATCGAACGGCTACATAAATTGTTACAGCACCCCTTCGACGAGCAGCCGGAGAATGAGCACTACGCCGCCGCGCCGCCGGAGTGGAGTAACGAGCTGGAGATCAGCTGTTCGTCATAAGAGGGGGTTTGACCGTAGGCTGGGCAACCATACCCAGCCTACTCACTCAGCGCCACCGCCAATGCCGCCTCTTCAATCGGATAACTCAACGCGACAAACCCAGGAAAGCGGCTACGTAGCTGCTCCAGTTGCGGCTGCACTTCGCGATCGTAAAAGACGATGATCTTCACCCCTGCATTATGTTGTTCGACCGCGAGGAGCGATTCGAGGTTACTGGTGCGATCACGAAACGAGTGTTGAAAATTAAACTCGGTAACCACCACGGCGGGGCGCTGCTTTTTGAGTGCACTATTGGCCTTGCGGCCGGAGTTAATGGTCTCGACCCGGTAACCGAGGCGCTGATAGAGTGCGGTAAAGTCGGGGTAGCCGCCCAGCTCCACCACGCTCATTAGCAGCGGCTGGGTCACTGTCCTGCGCCCTCAACAGTCCCCATCACCAGCTCGGTCTCCGTCATCTCCCCCTCGGTATTAACCCGTACTCCAACGATACCGGGAAGACGGTTGAGTATGTAGGCGGCCATCAACTTCACCAGGATGTCGTTTCCGTCATTGTGCGCCGTCATCAATTTGTCGGCGGCGATCTGACAGCGTTGAAAACGATCCGGCGACTCGACCCACTGGCGGCTCATCTGCCAACCGTTATCCATATCCGCATCCATTTTGGCGAAAAAATCTTCCGCCTCCACCACCATCCCTGGTGGGGGCTCTATATGGTAAGTACGCTCATCTATCGAGACATTCAGTAACAAGGGACTCTCTCCACCTATAATTGGGTAGGACAATAATAAGGGGTTTATGCCGCAAACCCAACGTAACAGGCCGAATCACGCCACTGACTACAGCTTGGCCGCCGGATACGGTAGAATGTCCGCGGCTTTCATCCTGGCAGCGGTGGTTTTACGCAATTTCCTCCCGTTTTCGCCACACGATTCCGACTTTGACTGAAATAATCGATACAGACCCATAAGGTAATTTATTAATGAGCTTTCCCTCTTTTGCAAACCTAGTTAAATCCGTTGTTCTCGCTGTCTTGCTGGCCCTTATCGGCTACTTTCTGTTTCCCTCACTGGGGCTTGGCGAAACCGAAATCACCAAACTTTTCACCCTGACCCTCGCCGCGGGCGTATTCCTGGGTGGCATGCTCTCTGCCGTCTCGTTTGGTGGTGGTGCCACCGTCGACTCTGGCGAGAAGAAAACCGTGTTTGTCGGCAACCTCGCCTTCAAGGCCTCACCCGATGCCCTTAACGAGCTGTTCGCCAAGTACGGCATCGTGCACTCGGTGCGCATAATGAAGGACCGTGCTACCCGCCGTCCGCGCGGTTTTGCCTTTGTCGAGATGGAGAGCAATGCCGCCGCCAAGGCGATTAAGGCCCTCGACGGTAAAGAGTTTATGGGTCGCGAGCTGCGCGTTAACGAAGGTGCCGAGCGCAAGGAGCGCAACAACGGCGAGGACTAATCCCCACCCCCCCCGCACCTTTCACCGCAACACCCCCGGTGGCACTCTGCCTCCGGGGCCTCTTACCCTGAATAGTAATCATGCAAATTCCACAGACACTTTGCGATTTTTTTCACCAGAGCCATACCCGTTACCGGGTGTTCGACCTTGGCCGCGGTATCCGTAAGCTCGACAGCGAGACCTTCAGCCGCGTTGAAAACGGTGAGCTCCCCTACCCCTACCCGCTACAACAGCAGGCGTGGCTGGGGATCCTCGGCTGGAATCAGCAGGCAAAGGCCGAGCAGTTCATCTGGTTTCTCAAACTGCCACTGGATGAGACCGGTAAGCTGGTCACCTCGGCCCGCGACAGTTTTCTGCACGGTCTGCTGGAGACCCTGGGCAGCAATATAGCGGCGGCACGCGAGGGTGGCGAGTTTACCGATGCCATGTCCGAGAGCCCCTTTGGCTTTAAACCCAAAGAGAGCATGATGGCGGGGGTTCACGCCAAGGCCCTGAAGGTGCTGAGCCAACCGCCCAGCCGCTTTTATGACCACGCCCGTGACTATCTGGACGGTAAACCGGGCTACGATCAGTGGGCCTTCGTCGGCCTGCAGGGTTTTGCCGACATCGCCGCCCGCCTCGATGAAGACGACAACGAGGCGATTACCCTCAAGGCGCTGCCGCAGCTACCGCCACCGGCGCTTATCGCCCTGTGCGGTTTTCTCGAGAACGAGGCCATCTCCACGGCACTGGCCGAGGCACTGCTGGCGCGGCTGCAGAGTGAACTAAAAGCTGAGGAGGCAGACCTGAATGTAATTACCACCCTACTGCGTGCCTTTGCCCTGAGCGGCAAGGGGCTGGCGGCACAGGCGGTCACCAGCGCCCTCGACAGCGAGCATGGTCATGACATCCATGTACTGGCCGCCATCGCCGCACGTAACTGGGAAGTGCTCAAGGATGAAGTGCCGGCACAGCGCTTCGTCGAGGCCTTGGCGCATAATAGCCTCGGCCTTGACGCTTTCGCCCAGGTGATGGGAGATCTGCTCACCATCCCTGGCATGCGCCCGTTGCTGCTAGGCCAGCTACGCTCACCGCAACGAAGTGAGGCGCTCAGTAGTGCCGTGGGTCATATGTTTGGGCAGAACTTTTAACGACTGAAAGGCCCTTATTTATAAGTGGAACCTAATATATTGATTTTTATACACAATATAGGATAAACCCTTATAGACACACTCCCTTCTGAGTGACAGTCTGTGACAACTATCACATTTTCCAGTCATCCCACGGAATCTTGGAGAGTGCATAAAATCTAATAGGCCGCTATTAAGTGCCAGACAAGTACGGGGAATACGTCATGAAAAGGTTTCTAGTACCACTACTACTGCTGTTGTTTGCCGTCTCTGTCCAGGCAGAAAAACCGACCGCACCCGAACATATCGACGGTGCCACCAACCTCTCTGCCGAACAGGTCATCGACCTCATCCTCAATCAACCCGAGCTGGTGATCATCGATGCCCGCAAGCAGGAAGAGTACTCCAAGGGGCATATCGAAAATGCTATCAGCCAGCTCGACACCGCCATGAGCGAAGAGGCGCTGGCACAGCATATTCTGAGTAAAGCAACTCCGGTCCTCTTCTACTGCAACGGCGAGCGCTGCATGCGCAGCACCAATGCCGCCAACAAGGCACTCTCCTGGGGTTACAGTAAGGTCTACTGGTTCCGTGGTGGCTGGGTTGAGTGGCGCGAGAAACAGCTGCCGGTTTCAAAATAGGAAAACCACTTGAAACGCCTTACTCTACGCTCCAGCACCATTATCGGTGTCACGCTAATCGGACTGAGCTTTATCCTGCTCTCCACCCTGGCAGGCAACTTCTTTCGCCAGGCGGCGATAGATTCCCAGGTCACCAGCCTGTCACGCATCATCGAAGTGGCCAGCCAGGAGGTACTGCGAGACCTGCAGCGCCACGCCATCAACCTGGGGGCATCACTTAACGCCACTAACAGCCTGGCGCGCGAACTGCGCGACGGCGATTCCGAGGCGATAGTCAAAATTCTTGATGACCCTTTCATCACGGGCTTTGTCGGTGTCACCGATGTGGAGCTAATGAAGCTGCGTGTTTATGACCTCAACCTGAAATTTCTATATCAGAGCAGCCGGGGCGTTCAGGGGCACGGTCAGGATATGCCTCCCCACCTCCATGCCATCGCCGCGAAACGCAACGGTGCCGAACGCCTGAAGGCGGTAGGTGGACTATGGGTATCCGATCGCGGAGCGCATTACTCGGTACTGCTGCCCATCGGCGGTCTGCATATTTCCGGCTACCTTGAGGTGATATTTAATCCCTACTTCACCCTGGAGAGTGTGAGTAAAATAACCAGCATGCCGGTGACTATCCTAACCCCCGATGAGTCTTACACACCGCCGCAAATGGATGCGCAACACAAGATGATGCTGCCGATTGAGTACACCCTCTATGGTGATGATGGGCAACCCGCCTACCGCATGATCGGCCTGGAGGATATCGACAAGTTCAACCAGGATATGCTGCAGACCCAGTGGCTCACCGTGATCGGTTTCCTCGCCCTCATCTTCTCCATCCTGCTGGCGGCGCTGTGGCTGCTGCGTCTCGGCCTGTTCAGGCCACTGCACGAGCTGATGCTCGGCATCGGGGCGTACAGTCAGGGGCAACTTGATACCACCATCAAGCCCGGTGGACTGGCAGAGATACACACCCTGGGTAAAACCTTTAACGATATGTTGCAACGCATCCGTGATGACATCCGCGAGCTGGAGCGGCTGTCGACGATGGACGGGCTGACCGGTATCCCCAATCGTCGCTATTTCGACCAGTGCCTGGAACACGAATTAAGCCATGCCCGGCGCCTCACCACCCCGCTGACCATGCTCTACATCGACATCGATTATTTCAAGCCCTTTAATGACCACTATGGCCACCATGCCGGTGATGATGCCCTGTACCAGGTTGCCCAGTGCATCGCCACCATGGCGCGACGAGATACCGACGTGGCGGCCCGGCTGGGCGGTGAAGAGTTTGCCATCCTGCTGCCCGACACCGAGGTAGAGAATGCCCGCCTCGTCGCCGAAGCGTTACTCATCGCCACTAGCAACCTGGAGATTCAGCACGAACGCTCCGAAGTGGCCGATCACATCACCCTCAGTATTGGCGTTGCCTCCATCATTCCAGAGTTGGAGACCACCGCTGATGAGCTAATCACCAGGGCCGACAAGGCACTCTACCGCGCCAAATCCGAAGGACGTAATCGCGTGGTCGTCACCAGATAACCGACAACCATTCCCTCCACCTCCCATGTCACCTTCCGACAGCAGCGCGCCATCGCCACTCACTATTCTCTATCGTGACGACCACTATGTTGCGGTCGATAAACCGGCAGGGATGCTGGTGCATCGCAGCTGGATCGCCGAGGAGGATGAGGTGTTTCTGCTGCAGACCCTGCGCGATCAGATCGGTCAGCGCGTCTACCCGATTCACCGTCTGGATCGCCCTACCTCCGGGGTGATCCTGTTCGCCCTCTGCAGCGAGGCGGCGCGCGCCATGTGCGGCGTGTTTGAGCAACGCGAAGTCACCAAGGAGTACCTGGCCATCGTGCGCGGCTATACAGATGAAAGTGGTCACATCGACTATGCACTGCGTGAGGAGCCGCACAAGCCGGAGCAGCAGGCGGTCACCGATTACCAGCGACTCGCCATGGTAGAGCTGCCGATCCCTGTCGGTCGTTACAACACCAGCCGCTACTCACTGGTGCGGGTGATGCCAGTCACCGGACGGATGCGCCAAATTCGCAAACACTTTCACCACATCTTCCACCCGCTGATCGGCGACACCAGCCACGGCGAAGGGCGGCACAACCGGCTGTTTCGCGAACAGTTCGACTGCCAGCGCCTGCTACTGCACGCCCATCGGCTGACACTGCCTCACCCTGAGGGTGAAATGCTCACTATCGAGGCGCCGTTACCGTCAGAATTTACCCGGCTGTTCGAGGCCTTCGGCTGGCAGGACGTTGAGGCATAACCCCCCTGTTTCGTGCTAGTTTTATAAGTAACAAGGAACAACAGCGAAAAGGCGGGGGAAATAATGATTGAAGACCTCAAGGGCGATGAGTCGTGGCGCATGTTCCGTATCATCAGCAAGTTCACCGCGGGCAGCATCGCCGAGAGCGATTTTGATTTCATCACCCTCACCGATGATGTGGGAGAGGTAGTGAAGATAATGACCGATCATCGCCGCTGGAAGCACGAGCAGAGCCACAAGGCAAAACGGACCGCCGGCACAAACACTTCGGCTGCGACGCCAAAGAGGAGTGACTGGAGTGCCTGGAAAAACTCTGCGACCCGAACAGCCCCTTTGTAAGAAAATAGCGAGCCCTGAGCATGGAGAGCATCACCCCCGACTTTCGCCACAATCGCCCGCTACAGCTAATGGTCGGCTGGCTGCTGCTCTATTGGGTGGTGATGGCGTTTAATCCCTTTGACCGCTTCGACTGGCTGCTGGAGAACCTGCTGGTCTTCATCTACGGCATCCTGCTCGCCGTCACCTATAAGCGCTTCGCCTTCTCCAACTTCAGCTACGCCCTGTTCACCCTGTTTATGACGCTCCACCTCACCGGTGCCCACTACACTTATGCCGAGACCCCCTTCGGCTTCTGGCTGATGGAGTGGCTTGAGCTTTCGCGCAACCACTTCGACCGCATCGTCCACTTCGCCTACGGCCTGCTCTGCGCCTACCCCCTCTATGAACTATTGCGACGTCTCGCCTGCAGCAGCCGTGGCTGGTCGGGCTTTATCGTGGTAAATCTGGTACTCAGCTTTAGCGGATTTTATGAGGTGATCGAGATGCTGGTAGCGGAGATCGTCAGCCCCGAGCTGGGTGCCGCCTACCTCGGCACGCAGGGTGACAGCTGGGATGCACAGAAGGATATGGGGCTCGCCCTGCTCGGTGCCATCATCGCCGTTGCCATCACTTTGGCCTGGCCGCACCGATCAACAACAAAAACACCTTGACCCCAAACTAAAAGCCGCTAGAATAGCGCGCTCTCGGCATAGCGCCGGGAGCCGCGGAGCGGTAGTTCAGTTGGTTAGAATACCGGCCTGTCACGCCGGGGGTCGCGGGTTCGAGTCCCGTCCGCTCCGCCATTATTGCAAAGCCCACCTTACGGTGGGCTTTTTCATTTCTGCCCCGAAATTAGCCGCAACAGCGCTTATATTTTTTACCACTGCCACAGGGACAGGGGACGTTGCGCCCGGTCTTCTCCTCTATCGGTGGCAGCATCTCACCATCCACGTAGTACCACCTGCCCCGCTCTTTGACAAAGCGGCTTTTCTCGTGCAGTTGTCCGTCCGTGTAGAAGGCGGCGAACTCCACATGCTCGCTGTCCGTGGCAATGATTAACAGCCGAAGCCACGAGGTGTCGTCATTGCTGATATCAAGATTCAGTGGCCGAGTTGAGGCGTGCCAGGTGTCGCGCAAATACTCACTGAGCTTCAACACAAAGGCACTATAACGCGAACGCATTAGCGCCTCCGCTGTCGGGGCGGCCTCACCACTGTGATAAACGCCACAACAGTGGTTTAAGGTCTGGCCGCTGCCACAGGGACACTCCTGGCCCCCTACTGCCATAGCAGCGCCACCCCGCTACCCAGCAGCAACACCCCTATCGCCTGCTGGAAGGTGCGCGGGCTTATGGTGGTGTGAATGTGACCGCCGATATACATCCCCACCACCATGACCGGCAGTGCCGCGGCCAGCAGCAGCATGGTGTCGAGTTGATAAAAGCCGGAGAAGAAATAGCCGACGATGCGACTGCTGCCATCAATTAAAAAGATCGTCGCGGCGGTGGCGCGAAAGGCGGTCTTGTCGAGTTGGCGTAGATGCAGGTAAATCACATAGAAGGGACCACCGGTGCCGAACAGCGTGCCGATCAACCCGCCAAAGGCACCCGCTGGCGCCGCCCATAGACGCGAGCCCAGAAAACCGGGGCCGGAGCTGAGCAGCGAGTAGAAGGCGTAGAGCACGATAAAACCACCGAGAGCCGAGCGCAGCAGCTCGCCCTCCAGCGTCTTAAATAGATAGAGGGCAGTCAGCACCCCGGCAAAGGTGAAGGGCAGTAGCGGCAGCAGGTCGCGCCACTGAATCGACTGGCGATGTTTCACGCCGTGGCTGGTGGAGGCGATGTAGTCCAGCAGGCCGACCATCGGCACCACGATGGTCAGCGGCAGCATCAGCGCCAGCAGCGGAATCGAGATGAGGCCCGAGCCGAAACCGGCAATACCGCGCATCAGGTAGGCACCAAAGATGATCAGGGCGGCCAGTAACAGCTGAATAGGGGTAAGGGTTTCGAGCATAGCGGTTCAGCTTCTGGTGATATGGGTGCCGCGCAGTATAACGCCAAGCCTCAGCACTCGACAGCCGCCGTCGCGCTTTCATCGCCACCGCAACCGGCCCGCTGCAACGGCCCCGCTATCTCACCCAGCTTCTGCTCAATCCGCTGGCCGATATAGAGCTGCGGCAGCGAGTGCTCCAGCTCCTCACGCTGCTCGCGTGCATGGATAGCCTCACGCGCCTGTCGCAGGGCGGTGAGCAGCGGCACACCGCGCCCCAGTTCATCACGAAACAGCGCCTCGCCGTAGTAGGTGAAATCATTTTCATTACCGCAACCGAAGGACTGGCGATCCTTCGCCGCGGCGGTGGCGACCAGGGTGTGGTCATCGCGTAGCGCATCGATAAAGCCGCCGGAGTAACAGGCCGAGACCACGATCACCCGCCACTTGATCCCCGCCTCATCCAGCATCTGTCGCAGTGATTGCGGGGTGATATCGTTGAGCGGCAGCGGCCAGAAGTCGACCGCCAGTTCGTGCCGCTCCGAGCCATGACTGCTGAGGTAGAGCATCAGCACATCCTCTTCGCCCGCCATCTGCTCGCCGAGGTGGTTGAGCACCAGGCGCAGGTTGCTGGCGGTGGCCAGCGGCAGCGTGTCGCGGGTCTGCAGATTGTTCACCAGCTCCAGCGAGTGGCCCGCAGTATCGAAGCGCGCATCCATGGTGCGCTGGGCATAGGCCACCTCCTTCATAAAGACATCCTGCATCGCGTAGCCGCCAAAGCTGACGAAGTAGAGGTCGCTCACGCCGGGGCGCTGCGGTGACAGCTGCTGCAGCGCCTGTTCCACCATTTTCGGTTGCGCATAAAACAGCCCCTCGCCATCCATCTTGCGATAGGCGGCGTAGCGATCCTCTGACGGGGGATAGTTGGCATGCCAGAAGCTTTTCTCCCACTCGCCCGTCGATACCGGAAGCGCCCACACCACAAACAGAGCCGGCACGATCACCAGTGCGGCGCGGCGGCGAGCCTCACAGGCGTGCAGGGCGCTGCGCACCACCACCAGAACACTCCACACCACAACGGCGTAGACCAGCACGAGATAGAGGGTGTCGCTAAAGGTGATGATCGCCCCGGCATATTTCACCAGGGCATTATTAATCAGTGCAAAGAGAAACGAGGCGCTATAGGAGATCAGCACGATCGGCAGTAGCGCCTCGCTGCGCCGCAACAGACGCGAAATAACATAGGCACTCAGGGTAAACAGCAGCAGGTTCACCGCGAAGTGGGCGAAGGCGTGATGATCAAAACTGGGGGCGGGCTGGTGGGTAATATAATCGAACGCCACATCCAGGCCGAGAAAGAACAGCAACAGCATCAACAGTTGGTCGATACCGATGCGAAAGTCTCCCACACCGCGTCGCATAAAAAGTGAGAAGGCGACACCGTGATGCAGGTTGGCCCATAGATCTTTGAGTAAACGCCGCATAGAAAATCCCTCTACTAATGACTCGCTAACGGCGGATAAGAAACCGCCCCTCAAAACGCAACAGCAGTGTGCGCAGCGGGGTAAACAGCAGCAACAGCCCGAACAGCACGCCGCCAGTATTGGCCGCCATATCGGCATACTCAAAGTGGCGCCCGGTATAGCCCTGCAGAAACTCCAGACCAATCCCCATGCCCACCAGCAACACCGCATGAAGCAATAGCACACGACGATTTCGGAACAGTTGCACAAACCATCCCATCAACACCGCGTAGGCGATAAAGTGACCGATTTTGTCGCTAAACTGCACTGGAACATTTATCGGAATTTTGGAGATAAGTGAAAGGAATATCACCGCAATGACGATCAGCCAACCCAGCACCAGCCATAGGCGAAAATACTTCAGCGCGTGCCTCATAGATAGATCGCCAACAGCACCGCCCCGAGCAACAGCCGGTAGACCACGAAGGGGAACATGCCGATACGCTCAAGCAATTTTAAGAAAAAGTGAATGCAGAGGTAAGCACTGATCGCTGAGAGCACGATACCGAGAAACAGCGCCCCCCACTCGACGGAGGCATCACTCTCAATGAGTTCCAGCGTGTTGAGCCCACCGGCCAGCACTATCACCGGTATCGATAACAGAAAGGAGAAGCGTGCGGCAGCGGCACGGGTCAGCCCCATCATCAGGCCGGCGGTCATGGTTATACCGGAGCGCGAGGTGCCGGGGATGAGGGCGATGGCCTGCGCCACGCCGATCACCACCACATCGCGCCAGCCGAGAGTATGCTCACTTCGCACCCGTTTGCCCTGGCTGTCCGCCCACCACAGCAGCAGACCAAACAGTACGGTGGTCACCGCGATCACCAGCGGCGCACGCAACGAGGTTTCGATCACATCCTTAAACAGCATGCCGGCCAGCCCCACCGGGATGGTGCCAAAGCCCACCGCCCACATCAGGTTGCTGTCGCCGACCTTTTCTCGTCGCGCAATGGAAGCCAGCCAGTCGCGGGTCATGATGATGAGGTCGCGGCGGAAGTACCACACCACCGCCGCCAGGGTACCTACATGTACTGCCACATCGAAGGCCAGCCCCTGATCGGCAAAGCCACTCAGCTTGGGGAAGAGGATCAGGTGCGCCGAACTGGAGATGGGCAGAAACTCAGTAAAACCCTGCAGCAGGGCCAGCAATACAATTTGCAGCAGTTCCATTAATTATTTTCCGTCAATGATTACGCGAGTTTTTCCGCAACGATGTGGCAGAAACGCCCCTCTTTACTAATCGTGCTGTGCAGCACCGCAAAACCGCTCATGTTGAGCATATAGATCAGGTCCTCGCGGCTAAATCGGTTGTGCTCAATAAAGTGGGTAAAGAGATCCTCCAGCTCAGCCAGCGGGGTGGCGGGATTAAACACCGCCGACTCCTCGGTCTGCGCGCGAATGTAAACCTCAAGCGGCGCCCGCACCCAGTCATGAATATAGAAACGCCCCCCCGGCTTGAGGCAACGATGCGCCTCCTGCAGGGTACGCAGCGGCTGGTTCATCTCGTGCAGCACCACCGAGCAGTTGATGGCATCGACCGCGTCGTCTTCCAGCGGTAATTTCGGGTCGTGCAGATCCTCGGTGAGGATCTCGCAGCCCGGCGGCAGCGCCACCATCGCCTGCAACATATAGGGGGCACACTCCACGCCGATGGCGCGAATGCCGGGCCGGTAATCAGCCAGCGCCTTGAGGAACAGGCCGGGGCCGGTACCCAGGTCCAGCACCACCGGCTGTTCGGAGTAGACCGGGACGATCCACCGCTCCCACTCGGCCCAGAAGTGATCGTTAAAACGATCCGCAAAGGTCTGCTTCATCAGCTCGGCAAAACGCTCACCGTCGCGGTGGTGTTTGGCCAGCATATCCTGGGTCTGTTGCAGTCGTTCAGACATGGTCGCTCCCTATAATCTCTCAGTGTAACAGGGCGCCATAATAGCGCGTTTGCCCGCCGAGGGCAGCGTCACAAAAGATTCATCAAAACGTCACACCGGCTTCACCCGGCAAAGGCAAAGTGGCGGTGTGAACAAAATGAAATAAGGAGAATAACCATGAATATGCTGGTAGCCAGCTACAGCACCGCCACCGCCGGTCGTGATCAAAGCCGCAGCCGACTGCTGGAGGAGATCGCCTACCTGGAGGCCCGCCTTATCGCCATCGGCCAGACCGGTGACTGCGCCTACAAAAAATCGATGGCCCGCAGCTACAACCAACTGCTGCAACAGCGTCGGCGAGAGCTCTCCCCCCCCCTCTCCGCCCAGTGATGCAGGAACCTTCTACAACCGACTGCGCTCATCGCGTAGTGCAAAACCGCGCAATCCCCCCTCCCACCCCTTGGTCAGGGCGATCACCTTAAACAACTCCCCCATCTCGGCAGGCAGGGTCAGGGTCTTCACCTCGGCGGCGCGGCTTAGCTGGTGGCGGGTATCGCACTCCTCCGCCGCCAGGATCTCGGTGAGGCCACAGCCAATAAGGAAATTGGCCTGGTTGGCAAAGCCGCGCACCGAGAGCCCCGTCGCCACCGCTGCCTCGGCGATGGCGGTAAAGTCCACATGGGCGGTAATGTCCTGCAGGCCGATCAGGGTAAGGGCATCATCATGGGCGCGGTGGCGATAGTGGCACATCAGGGTGCCGCCGCTGCGTTGCGCATGGTAATACTCGGCGGCGGGAAAGCCGTAGTCGATCAGCAGCGCGACGCCGCGCTTAAGCCAGCTGCCGAGACCGCTTACCCACTCCTCGGCCATCAGGTTGATCTCTGACTCGTAACCCTCGTCCAGCGCAAACTCCGCCTGCAATGCCTTTAAGCGCGTATAGAGCGCAGCATCGAGCGCCGACTCATCCAGCGCGAAGCGTTCACCGTCCCACACCACCACCTGCTCGCGCGGCTCGCCCTGATGGATGCGAAAACGGTGTACCGGCATCGCGTCGAGCACCTCGTTGCCCAGCACCACCCCCTCGAAACTCTCGGGCAGGGCATCGAGCCATACCACCCGCCCGGCCAGCTCGGGCACCTTCTCATTAATCGTCTCGCGCTGACGCTGGCGCAGGTCGGCGCTGATCTCCAAAATGAAATAGTGCTCTGGCAGACAATCAAGGCGCTGCAGCTCGGCGAGAATGTCGGCGGCCATTACCCCGCGACCGGCGCCAAATTCGAGGATGTCGCCCTGGATGCGCGCCAGTACCTCCTGACACTGGCGCGCCAGGGCACGGGAGAAGAGACAGGAGACCTCCGGCGCAGTGACAAAATCTCCCCCCTCGCCAAACTTGCGGCTACCGGCGCTGTAGTAACCGAGGCCGGGGGCATAGAGCGCAAGCTGCATGAAGTGGGCGAAATTAATATGCCCCCCCTCGGCAATAATCGCCTCGCGGATGTGCGCCTGTAGCTGCTCGCTGTGGGCCTGCTGCGCGGCATCCGGTGGCGGCAGCTCACCGGCATTCCCTCCGGCCGCTACCCCCTGAATACCGCGACTACCCGATGATTGCGCCATTACCTTTGATCCCGCATACGTTAGAATTGGTCGCACAGTGTGCCACCCCTGAACCGTATGGAGAAGTCAGTGAGCGAAAACCATAGTTTTGCCGACCGCGTCGCCCTCATCACCGGCGGTGCCCACCGCATCGGTGCCACCACCGCCCGCACCCTGCACGCCGCCGGGGCCAATATCGTGCTGCACTACCGCAACTCCGCAGCCGGGGCCGAGGCGCTGCAAAGTGAACTGCACGCCATCCGTGCCGACTCGGTGACACTGGTACAGGGCGATCTGCACGACTTCGCCACCCTGCCGCGCATCGTCGAGCAGGCCCACGCCGCCTGGGGCCGGCTGGATCTATTAGTGAACAACGCCTCCACCTTCTACCCCACCCCCGTCGGCAGCGTAGGCGAGGCCGAGTGGGACGACCTTATCGGCAGCAACCTCAAGGCCCCCTTCTTCCTCGCCCAGGCGGCAGCCCCACACCTGAAGATGGAGCGCGGCAGCATCGTCAATATCGTCGACATCCACGCCGAACGGCCGCTGAAGGAACACCCGGTCTACTCCATGGCCAAGGCGGGTCTGGTGATGATGACCAAGTCACTGGCCTGCGAACTGGGGCCAGAGGTGCGCGTCAACGGCGTCGCGCCGGGGGCGATCCTCTGGCCAGAAAACGAGATGGACGACAGCACCAAACAGAAAATCCTGGATCGCACCTTCCTCAAACGCCAGGGCAGCCCTCAGGACATCGCCAACGCAGTGCTGTTCCTCGCCCGCGATGCCCACTACACCAGCGGCCATATCCTCACCGTGGATGGGGGGCGCTCGCTTAACAGTTAGGACGAATGAGTCTAGAGGTAGCCTCCTGAGCACGATTACCTGGTAGACCGCTCCTCCCCTAACTTACCAACCCTCCGTTAAAGAGCTTTTTGTCAAAACAATAAGATAGGGTGCGAACCCGGATTAATTTGCTCGCGTATTCTGCATGGCATGATATTTAATAAGCTTTATAACAAAATCTGACAGGACATCGCCATAAAAGTCATATGGCAGCATGAATCTTGCCCTGTCACCAATCACCGTAACCTCACTCCCATCACATGCCAGCTCTTCTATCTCGTCGAAACTCATCATTTTTTTCCATGTCATTCTCCTAACGGTTATTCCAGATTTATCCAGATAGAGATAACCAGGTTGATGCGATGAAATAATCGCCTTCACAAAAAAACTGATGCGGCTGTAACCATTAGCCAGAAAACACCACTATTAACTTCTTCATGATTTATCACAAGGCTCCAGAACACAGCAACGAAGATAACAAAAACCATCACCACAACTGCATAGACATGCCACCGGTAAGGTTGTGGCGCAAACTGCAGCACCGCTGAGTCAAAATCTCTATCAATGCGAATATCTTCACTCATCGGAATAGATGGGTATTCCACCTTTTCACCTCGTTTACGCAGCAACTCACCAAGAGGCATATCCAATTCGGATGGTTCTCGGATCCGCACAGGACCTTCTGTAAGATCATGAAACGGCAACCCCATGCGTCGGCACAGTCTTTCAGAAAATCGTCGTGACACTTCCAGGTTGCCATACTCTTTTATTTTTAGCTTTTTTGCTCCTCTAAGATAGGTGACATAGACATTCTCTCTAGTCTTTGATTCATTCGATCTAACCCGCACCTCCAGAACCTGCTCAACACAACAGATGCTATCTGCCTTCACCTTTATCTTTGTGTAGAGCGGAATCCCATATACTGTCTTTTGATAAGTTGCCACATTAGTTATGTAATCAACCCGGATTGTATGATGATAACCAAGAAATAATATGCCAACGGCAGCAACACCATAAGCTGCATAATCAAAACCAGCCGAATAGAGCACTGCGGCAATCGCCAGTGGCAACAAGCCAATAGCAAGGCCCAAATATATTTCGCTTCTAAATGTGTATCGTTTCTTCATTTTATTAACAACACAATAAATACGGAGGGGGCAACATGGTGGATGCACTCCGCTTATCCACCCTACCAATCACTCCCCCACAACCCCCTTAATCCTTGCCCGACCATCCCCCCCCACCATCAACACCGCCACGCCGCCATCACGCAGCTGTTTCTCCAGTGCCAGCGCCTTTTCCCTGGGGGCGAAGTAGGCCTCGATGCCGTATTTGATGCGTACCGGTTGTTTGGCCCCTGCGTAGCGTCTTTGCTCGACGCGGCCTCTGAGGAAAATGCCGTTCTGCGGTTCTCCCAGAAACACATCGGCATATTCATAGAGCCCGCTTTCGTTCTGTTGCAGGGTGACGTAAACCACTTCGCCGTTGCGTAGCGGGATATCGCTCATGAACTTTTCGTGTGGGATGGTGGAGAACTCGTAGTTAAGCCGTGCGTAGTTGCCACGGAACAGGGAGCGGGGGTCGACCGGCAGGGTCTTTACCCGGATCTCGGTGCCGGTCCACAGCGGCAGTGAAGCCCTGGCGTACATACCAATGAGGATCAGCCCCTGTAGCAGGATGGCGACCAGCAGTGCCTTGATGATTTTACTATTCATTTCGCGGCCTCCCGGTTGTGCTGGTGCTTCCAGTAGCGGGCGGCGCCCAGTAGCAGAAACGCAAATAGCATGAACAGGGCGGCGGCGCCGATGTAGTCGCCGATAAGGTCGATGTAGCGCAGCAGGGCGGTGAGCAGGATGGTGGCGACTCCGAGGAAGAAGTAGTGCGAGATGCCCTGGTGGATGCCGCGGAGGATCAGCCAGCCGCCCACGCCGATCAGGGCGATGTTGTCGAGCACCTGCGGTATCACCGCATCGCCCTTGCTCTCAAGCACCATCACCGTGAAGAGCATCAGCAGCAGGTAGCCGATGAGGCTGGCGGCGGTTGGCAGTTTGCCGCTGTGATAGGCGACGAGCAGTGCGCCGCCGAGCAGCGGCAGCAGCAGGAGCAACAGCTGCCCAAGGTGGTCCCACGGCGCGGTGATCAGCTCCTGCCAGCCCCAGTCGAAACTCATCACCAGCATGAACACCAGGGCGAAGCGCAGGCACCAGACGCTGAGCAGGGCACCATAGTCGCGGGCGGCGTGTGAAGACTGCTGTGCCAGCCACTGGCTGACGCTGTAGGCGAGGATGAACAGCGCCGCGCCCAGCACCAGGTGCTCGGAGGTGAAGTCGTAGTAGCCTTGCTCGCGCCACACCTCGGCCATGCTGTACTCCACCCAGCTGATGATCGACACCACGGTGAGCAGGAACAACAGCAGGCTCTGCCTGCCGCGCAGCAGCACGTAGAGGGCGGCGAGGATAAACAGGGGGGAGCTGAGCGGGTAGAAGCCCATGCTGCTCTCGACCATGAACCAGATCATCGCCAGCAGCAGGCTTTGCAGCATCAGCCACGGATTTTTCAGCAACAGGGCGAAGGGCAGCGAACCCAGCGCCCACCAGTAGATGCCGTCGGGCATGTGTTCGCCCAGGTGGTAGATTTGCGCGATGAGGATGATGGAGGAGCCGTAGAGCATGTTGCCCAGCAGGAACAGGGCGATGGCCCCGCCCTCGTTGCCCGCCATGTAGCGGCGCAGTGCCAGCCCCTGCACCGCCAGGGTTATGGCGATAAGGCCGCCCATGCGCAGGGCGCGGGGGATCTCGTCCCAGTTGTGGCCGATAAGGGTGATCACGGCAAGACCGATAAAGAGGTAGGCCAGCCCCACCAGCACGGTGTAGCCGAGCGAGCGGTTCTGTATCTGGTGGTAGTCGACCCCATAGCGCCGGCTGATCTGCTCGGCCTGCGCGGTGGAGATGATGCCCTCATCCACCCACTCGGCCGACTCACGTGCCAGGTCGTTCTTTAATAGTCGGATTAGTCGCACTCGTTTCCCTTCCCTGTTACTCCTGCGACTACTCTACATTAGATTGGCTTCTGCCAGAACAGCGCCTGACGCGCCTCGGGATCTAACTCATACGCCCCAAATCCAAACTTACGATAGACGCTCTGGGCCACGGTATTATTACTCAGAACTTCAAGGGTGAGCTTGCAGCAACCACGCTGACGGGCAAGGTATTCCAGTTCACTCATCATCCGTTGTGCCAGGCCGTTACCGCGATAGTCACTGGCGACGATCACGTCATGGATATTCATCAACGGTTTGGCGGCAAAGGTGGAGAAGCCCTCGAAGGCATTGATGAGGCCGGCGGGTTGTTCATCGACCAGGGCAAGCACACCGAGGTAGTCGTTACGCTGTTGTAATTTCGGGATAAGATTCTGTTTTACTACTTCAGGCAGAGGGGTGCCGCCGCCCATCGGGTCGCAGGCATAGCTGTTGAGCAGTTGCAGCAGGGCGACGCCGTCTTTATCCAGTTCAACGGCGCGGATTATTTCTCCCACTGAAATTCCACCGGCCACAGCGACTGTTTATCCTTGTCGAAGCTCTCCCACATTTCACCATAGGATTGTTTTAATACCGGGTGTTGATCATCGGGCGCGATCTCGGCCAGCGGCCAGAGGACGAAGGCGTTTTTGGTGATCTCGTCACGCGGCAGTTGCAGGCCGTTATCGTTGATAACCAGATCGTCATAGGTGAGCAGGTCGATATCGAGGGTGCGGGAGGAGAAGCGCGGCCCCTCGCGGGTGCGGCCATGTTGCGCTTCGATCTCGTGCAGCGTTTGCGATACCTGTGCTACCGGCATCTCGGTATCGCAGGCGGCGACCAGATTGTAAAAGTTATCGCCGTCAAAGCCGACCGCTTCGCTCTCGTAGACACGGGAGAGGGTGACCTCGCCGAACCGCCTTTTCAGGTCGGCCACACCGCCGCGAATATTGTCCTCGCGCTCGATGTTGCTGCCGATGCTCAGATAGACCCGCGCCATCACTTTGCCTCGAAGTCGTCGCTACGGCGCTCGATGATGATGCCGACACCGGAGGCGTGACGCACCGCGCCCTTCTTGTTGAGGATGACCTTGACCCACGGCACCTTGAATTCGCTGATCACGATCTCGGCCACCCTCTCGGCCAGCGTCTCCACCAGCTGGAACCGGCTCTCGCCGACGAACTGAATCAGCCGCTTGGCGACTGATTTATAGTCGAGGGTGTCCTCAATGGCATCGCTGGCGGCGGCCTTGCGGATGTCGGTCGCCATCTCGATGTCGAAGCAGACGGTCTGCTTGATCTTCCGCTCCCAGTCGTAGATACCGATCACGGTGTCGATGTTCAGCTCTTTGAGGTAGATGATGTCCATAACTGCTCCAGTTAATATGGGGGCCACTATACCGGCTCACCAAATCGGCTCCAAGCGTCACGGGCGATGAACAAGCGATGAGAACCCCGTATAATCCCCTGCCACTATAATTAACTCGAATTCCAGACCATGACTACGCTACAGATCGCCCTGATCGTTTTTGCCTACCTGCTCGGCTCACTCTCCACCGCCATTATCACCTGCAAGCTAATGGGGCTGCCCGATCCGCGCACCCAGGGCTCGAAGAATCCGGGGGCGACCAACGTGCTGCGCTTTGGCGGCAAGAAGGCCGCTGCGGTAACGCTATTTGGTGACTTCCTTAAAGGCCTGCTGCCAGTGCTACTCGGTCTGGCGCTGAAGGTAGACCCACAGACTCTGGCTCTCATCGCGATGGCGGCCTTCCTCGGCCACCTCTACCCGGTGTTCTTCGGCTTTCAGGGCGGCAAAGGGGTGGCAACCGCGCTGGGCGTGATTCTGGGGCTCTCCTGGCAGGTGGCGCTGGCGGCCCTGCTGACCTGGCTGGTGATGGCCAAGGTATTCAAAATCTCATCGCTCTCGGCCCTGATCGCCGCCGTGCTGACACCGCTCTACTGCTGGCTGCTGACGCCGCAGAAGGAGTTCATCGCTCTATTAGTGGTGGTGAGTGTGCTGCTGATCTGGCGACACCGCTCCAATATCCGCAACCTGATCAGCGGTAGTGAGGGGAAGATTGGGGGTAAGGGGTAGATGAGGCTCGCGCCGAGGGCGGCGCTCTTACAGGGGCGGCAGCTCTTCGATAGGCCAGCGCGGCGTGGCCCCAAAACTCAAATCGACCGTCTGCCCGGCCTTTAACCTTAAATAACCGGCATAGGCGATCATCGCGCCATTGTCGGTGCAGAACTCCGGGCGTGGATAGTAGACCTCGGCCCCCAGCTCCTTTCCCATCGCCGCCAGCCGCTCCCGCAAACCTTGGTTAGCACTCACTCCGCCCGCGATCACCAGCCGCTTCAGGCCGGTCTGCTTAAGGGCGCGTTTGCACTTAATCGCCAGGGTCTCCACCACCGCCTCCTGAAAGGCACAGGCGATATCGGCCTGGGTCTGCTCGCTCTGGTCGCTCTTCTGCCAGGTGGTCAGGGAGAAGGTCTTGAGGCCGGAAAAGCTGAAGTCGAGGCCGGGGCGGTCGGTCATTGGCCGGGGGAATTTATACTCAGCGGGTCGTCCCTGCTCCGCCAGCTTCGCCAGCACAGGGCCTCCGGGGTAGCCGAGTCCCAGCATCTTGGCAGTCTTGTCGAAGGCCTCACCGGCGGCATCATCCAGCGACTCACCTAATATGGTGTACTGCCCCACTCCCTGCACCTCGACCAACAGGGTGTGCCCGCCGGAGACCAGCAGCGCGACGAATGGAAAGGGGGGCGGGGTCTCCTCCAGCATCGGGGCCAGCAGGTGGCCCTCCATATGGTGGACACCGACAGCAGGGACGCCCCAGCTCCAGGCAAGACTGCGCCCCACCGAGGCCCCCACCAGCAGCGCGCCAACCAGCCCCGGCCCGGCGGTGTAGGCGACACCGTCGATATCATCGCGACTCACCCCGGCCTCGGCCATCGCCTGCTTGAGCAGCGGCAGCACACGGCGCACATGATCACGCGAGGCCAGCTCAGGCACCACACCGCCATACTCGGCGTGCATCGCCACCTGGCTGTAGAGAGTGTGGCTGAGCAGGCCGCGCTCGCCGTCATAGAGGGCAATGCCGGTCTCGTCGCAGGAGCTTTCTATACCTAATATCAACATGGCGCGCATTCTCCCCCGTGGGCGGGGGGGAGGTCAAAGGGAAGAAGCCCCCATTTGGCAACTGACTGATCGTTGCTTTTTCCCGCAAGGGTATTTAGAATTGCGGGTTCCCTCCCCCATGGATATCCGGGTGGAGTAAATTTAACGAATTTTAATGAGGTAATAAGGCATATGCCTTCTGTACGCGTAAAAGAGAACGAGCCCTTCGATATCGCCCTGCGTCGCTTTAAGCGCAGCTGTGAAAAAGCCGGTGTACTGTCTGAAGTACGTCGCCGTCAGGCCTACGAGAAGCCCACCGCCGTTCGTAAGCGCCAGGCCGCCGCTGCCGTTAAGCGCCAGCAGAAGAAGACCTTCCGCGAGCAGAACCGCTCCAAGCGTCTTTACTAAGCCGCTCTCTCCGAGCACCGGGAACTAGACTCCAATGGCCGATACACTCAGAGATCAGCTTACCGCTGACATGAAAGATGCCATGCGCGCCAAAGATAAGGAGCGCCTCGGCACGGTTCGTCTGATCCTCGCTGCAATTAAGCAACGTGAGGTCGATGAGCGTATCGAGCTGGATGATACCCAGGTGCTGGCGGTACTGGATAAGATGGTGAAGCAGCGTCGCGACTCCATCAAACAGTACCGCGATGCCGGGCGCGAAGAGCTGGCAGCCGTGGAGGAGAGCGAAATCGCTGTCATCCAGGCCTACCTGCCCGCCGCGCTCAGCGATGAAGAGATCGATACCCTTATTGATGAAGCCGTCGCCGCCAGTGGTGCCGAAGGTATGCAGGATATGGGTAAGGTAATGGGCCAGCTTAAACCCAAGCTGCAGGGCCGCGCCGATATGGGCCAGGTCAGTGGCAAGATTAAGGCGCGCCTTTCCGCCTGAACATTTTCATCTGCCGCAACACAGCGATCCCGCTAAAATAAGGCCATGGCAGGCAAGATCCCACAGCACTTCATCGACGACCTGTTAACTCGCGTCGATATTGTCGAGCTTATCGACGGCCGTGTGCCGCTTAAAAAGGCGGGTCGCGAATACCAAGCCTGCTGTCCGTTTCATAACGAAAAGACCCCCTCCTTTACCGTCAGCCCAACCAAACAGTTCTACCACTGCTTCGGCTGTGGTGCCCACGGCACCGCCATCGGCTTCCTTATGGAATACGACCATATGGAGTTTGTCGAGGCGATTGAGGAGCTGGCAAAGACAGTTGGGGTGGAGGTGCCGCGCGAGGTTTCGGAAAACCGCGCACGGCAGGATAAAAGCGCCCCTGACCTCTACGAGCTGATGCAGCGCGCCGCCAACTTCTACGCCCAGCAGCTGCGTATCCACCCCGAGACCAACCCGGCGATTGCCTACCTTAAGGGACGCGGATTATCCGGTGAGGTGGCCCGCGACTTTGGCATCGGCTACGCACCGCCCGGCTGGGACAACCTGTTCAAGGCGATGGGCGGCCAGAACCCGCAACTGCTAATCACCGCTGGACTGCTGGTAGAGAAAGAGGGGGGCAAGCGCTATGACCGTTTTCGCGAGCGCATTATGTTCCCCATTCGCGACCGTCGCGGGCGGGTGATCGGTTTTGGCGGACGGGTGCTGGGCGACGATAAACCCAAATACCTCAACTCCCCCGAGACCCCGATCTTCCACAAGGGACGTGAGCTTTACGGCCTCTATGAGGCACGCCAGGCGCTGCGCGATCTGCCGCGCCTGATGGTGGTCGAGGGCTACATGGATGTGGTGGCACTGGCGCAATACGGCATCCGTTACGCCGTCGCCAGCCTCGGTACTGCTGTCACCGCCGATCATCTGGACCAGCTGTTCCGCGCCACCGAAGAGGTGGTGTTCTGCTTTGACGGTGACCGTGCCGGGCGAGATGCGGCGTGGCGCGGTCTGGAGATCGCCCTGCCACATATGCGCGATGGTCGTCGCCTGCGCTTTATGTTCATGCCCGATGGTGAAGACCCCGACACCCTGGTGCGACAGATCGGCAGCGAGGCCTTCGAACAGCAGCTTACTGCGGCCCCCTCACTGGATGAGTTTCTAATCGAACAGTTCAAGCAACAGGGCGACTTCAAGCGTATGGACGGACAGGCCCGACTGGTGGAGCAGAGCCGCCCACTGCTGGCCAAACTGCCCGAGGGGATCTACCGCCATAAACTGCTGGAGCGTCTCGCCCCGCTGGCCAATATTGCACCCGAGCAGCTGGCACAGATGCTCGGCCTGGGTGGTCCTAGCACGGCTCCCGGCCCGGCGCGTCGCCAGCCACCACCACGCCGCGGTGCGCAGAAGCAGCAACCCTCACAGCTGCGCCACGCCATCACCCTGCTGCTGCAACACCCGCAGCTGGCCACCACCGCCGGCGATGCACAACGCTTCGCCGCCCTGCAGCAGCCTGGCATCGCCCTGTTTGTCGAATTACTTGAACTGCTGCAGTCCAGTCCCCATCTATCAACCGCAGCGCTACTGGAACACTGGCGCGGTCGCGAAGAAGAGCGTCACCTCTTCACTCTTGCACAACGGGAATTGTTGCTCGATGCCGAACTGGATGACATGGAAAAGGAATTTCACGGAGCGCTTCACGGTCTGGAGCAGCAGATGTTGCGCCAGCGCCAACAGGAGTTATCACAAAAGCCCCTTGCCGAGCTTAGTGCTCAGGAACGCACTGAATACCAAGCTTTGTTACAAAAATTGCGGTGACTGTCACACTTTTGTCATACAGACGATGGCGCTATCAGAATGCCCGTCTATAGTGATATCAACGCAAACCCAAAGTTATCCACAGCTTTGCGTGCAGAGTCTCGCAGATAGTCTATAATGTGGAGTTTTTCTACGCCCTTGTGGGCCATGAACGTAGTGAGTAAGCCAAGCGATGATACAGCAATCACAGGAATCACAACTTAAACTACTTATCGCACGCGGTAAAGAGCAGGGTTATCTGACCTATGCCGAGGTCAACGACCACCTGCCCAGCGATATTGTCGATCCTGATCAAATCGAAGATATCATCAGCATGATCAACGACATGGGCATCAGTGTTCATGAGGTTGCTCCCGACGCTGACTCCATGAAGATCAGTGGCGATGCCGTCAGCACCGACGACGATGCCGCCGAAGAGGCCGCCGCGGCACTGGCCTCGGTCGACAGTGAGTTCGGCCGCACCACCGACCCGGTTCGCATGTACATGCGTGAAATGGGCGCGGTAGAGCTGCTTACCCGCGAGGGCGAGATCAAGATTGCCAAACGTATCGAAGACGGCATGAACCAGATGCGTGCGGCCCTGGCCAGCCATCCCGAAACCATTGCCTCCCTGCTGGGCGAATTTGCCAAGGTTGAGGCCGAAGAGGCACGCCTCTCCGATGTCATCGTGGGTTTCATCGATCCCAACGAAAGCGACGCCCCCGTAACCCCCGCCGCCGCCAAAACCGATTCCGATGACGACGACGAGGTAGAAGAGGACACCGGACTCGATATCGAAGAGGTTCGCGAGCGCATTAAGGCACTGGAGAAGCTGCACAAGCGCACCCTCACCGCCATCAGCAAACATGGCAAAGAGTCCAAACAGGCCGTCAAACTGCAGGAAGAGCTAACTGACGCCTTCATGGAGTTCCGCCTCGCACCCAAGCTTCTTGAGCGCATGGTGCAGGGTCTGCGTGGCCTGGTAGCCCGTATTCGCAGCCATGAGCGCAGCATCATGGAGCTGTGCATCAACGTCGCCAAGATGCCGCGTAAGGAGTTCATCTCCAGCTTCCCAGAGAACGAGACCAATCTCGACTGGCTCAAGGGACACACCAAGTCCAGCAAGCCCTACGCCAAGGCGCTTAAGGAGCAGCAGGAAGAGGTGCTGCGGATGCAGAACAAGCTGGCCACACTGCAGGTAGAGTGCGGCATGTTGATCGCCGAGATCAAGGACATCAACCGTCGCATGTCCATCGGTGAGGCCAAGGCGCGTCGCGCCAAGAAGGAGATGGTCGAGGCCAACCTGCGTCTGGTTATCTCCATAGCCAAGAAATACACCAACCGTGGCCTGCAGTTCCTGGACCTGATCCAGGAGGGCAACATCGGCCTGATGAAGGCGGTCGACAAGTTCGAATATCGTCGCGGCTACAAGTTCTCCACCTACGCCACCTGGTGGATCCGTCAGGCCATCACCCGCTCCATCGCAGATCAGGCCCGTACCATCCGTATTCCGGTACACATGATCGAGACCATCAACAAGCTCAACCGTATCTCCCGTCAGATGTTGCAGGAGATGGGCCGCGAGGCGACCCCGGAGGAGCTGGCCGAGCGTATGGAGATGCCGGAGGATAAGATCCGCAAGGTGCTGAAGATCGCCAAGGAGCCGATCTCGATGGAGACCCCCATCGGCGATGATGAAGATTCTCACCTGGGCGACTTCATTGAGGATGGCAACGTCCTCTCGCCGGTCGAGTCTGCTACCGCTGAAGGTTTGAGTGAGGCGACTCAGGAGGTGCTGGAAGGACTTACCGCCCGCGAATCCAAGGTACTGCGCATGCGCTTCGGTATCGACATGAACACCGACCACACCCTGGAGGAGGTCGGCAAGCAGTTCGACGTTACCCGCGAGCGTATCCGTCAGATCGAAGCCAAGGCACTGCGCAAGCTGCGCCACCCCAGCCGCTCCGAGCAGCTGCGTAGCTTCCTCGATTCAGAGGGCAAGTAAGCGTACAGCTTGCGAAAAGCTAACAAAAAACGGTACCTTCGGGTGCCGTTTTTTTATGCGCAAGATATTCCCGCTGCAATTCAGCAGAGACGACAAAATATTTTTTCCGTATAATCGCCGCTTTCGGGCCTATAGCTCAGTTGGTTAGAGCAGGGGACTCATAATCCCTTGGTCCTTGGTTCGAGTCCAAGTAGGCCCACCAAATTAAAAAAGCCTTACGCATTCTCGTAAGGCTTTTTTTTAACGTATATGATGCAACGTCGCAGTCATCATCAGAACAAACAAACACTTTCCACCACCTCCTACTCCTCACCGTCCCGCTGTTTGAGGTAGTTGTAATACTCCTGCCGATAGGTTTCTAACTGCTGCTCTACCCGCTCCTCCTCTACCCCGGCGGCAATAAGGGCGTAGCGTGAGAGTTGCAGGCTGGCCTCAAGATTCTCTGAGGCGACGCCGGTGGCTCCTATGTCGATTAGCTGCTCGCAGCGGTGTCGGCTGTGGCCGCGGGCGAAGATAAGCAGAGCGGGGTAGAGGCGACGCACCTCGGTGACAACGTTCTGTACCAACTCGGGGTTATCGATGGCAACTACCATCAGCCTGGCGTGGGCGACACCGGCGCTCGACAGCACATCGGGTTGGGCCGCATTGCCATAGTAGACCGAGTACCCTTTTTTCCGCCCATTGGAAACCAGCGATGGACGCTGCTCAATCGCCACGTAAGAGACCCCGGCCTGCTGCATCAGGGTTGCGACACGCAGGCCCATGCGACCAAAACCGGCGATCAATACCTCTGGCGAATCTTCACCGGCAGCGGCCTCCAGCGTCTCATCCTCCGCCTCACTCTCACTCATCTCATGTTGCTGCGCCGAGCGCATGGTTAGAAATGGCGTCATCACCATACTCAGCGCAACCACCAATAGCGCCTCCTGGTAGAGCGCCCCCTCAAACAGCCCGGCATAGAGCGCCGCACCGAACAGCACAAAGGCAAACTCACCACCCTGCGCCAGCAGCAGTGCGCTACGCTTTGCCGCGACGGGCCCCACACCAAAGAGCCGAGCCACGCCCCATAGCACCAAAGCCTTGATGGAGATGAGGGCCACAAGCATCAATATAATTTTACCCGGTGAGGCAATGAGTACCGACAGGTCAACCGTCATCCCCACCGTCATAAAAAAGAGCCCAAGGAGGATTGCACGAAACGGCTGGATATCGGCCATGATCTGGTGGCGAAACTCCGAGTCGGCAATCAACAAACCGGCAAGAAAGGCCCCCATCGCCATCGACATACCCGCCTGTTCGATGATCACGGCAGTACCTAGCACCAGCAACAGGGCGGTAGCGAGGAATATCTCCTGACTGCCATGCAGTGCCACCTGATGCAGCACCGGGCGCAATAACAGACGACCGAACAGAATCACCGCCAGCACCATTCCCACCGCCTCGGCAATCGCCAAGCCGATATCACCACCCAGCGAGGTCTCCGGCTGCGCCAGCAGCGGCACCAGCGCGAGAAATGGCACGACGGCCAGATCCTGCAGCAGCAGGATGGCAAAGGCCGTGCGTCCGTGGCTGCTACCAAGCTCGTGCCGTTCGGTGAGGATCTGCAATACAAAGGCGGTAGAGGAGAGGGCCAGACCAAGGCCCAACAACAGCGCCACCCGTGGCTCTACCGAAAAGGCCATCAGCACCAGTGTCAGCACCAGTCCCGTTACCAGCACCTGGGCGCTGCCCATGCCAAAGACCTGACGGCGCATCAGCCACAGACGTGCAGGCTTAAGCTCGATACCGATAATAAAGAGCAGGAACACCACCCCCAGCTCCGCCAGGCCGCGCACCTCTTCGACCTCGGTCACCAGGGCCAGGCCACCTGGACCAATCAACATACCCGCGGCAAGAAAGCCGAGCACCGTCCCCAGGCGTAGAAACTGAAACAGCGGCACGATAAGTACTGCGGCACCAAGAAGGGTAAGGGTTTCAAGAAGTCCGTCGTGATTCAAGGCCATAGGCTCCTGCCAGAGTGTGTAATTTCAGTCTATCCATACCTTTGCGTGACGACAACCTGCATACGGATACCATGCGTGATGCGCCTGGCATCACCACGGCAGGCTTTGCGATAATTCCGATAACGGCTAGCCGACCGCCTCTATCAAACGCTTTGACTGCTATGCTATTTATAGTCCTTTACTCACCGGATAACCGCCTATGAAGTTTCGGCACATGATATTGCTTATTGTTCTGACTGCCGCAGGTTTTGTGCTGCAACAATTTCTCCGCTATCTCTCCGCAGCGGATGAGCTGAACTCGCAGAGAGCCGCTATCGCACCGCTTACCGGCAAAATAAGAAATGCGATGTATGAGGAGGAGGCGATAAAACGACAACTGGCGGAGGCGGAGCGGCTTCACCATAAGCTGCGCCGCCTGCTGCCGGAGGCATTAGGCGAAGAGGAGCTGGAGCAGCAGATCGAAGCCCTTGCGAAAAAACATCGCATCAAGATCCTGGCCAGCAAGACCGCCATTCACAGCCGACCGGGGTACGGCGAGGCCAGCCTTGATATGACTCTGGAGGCAGATGATGCCAGAGCAAAACGTTTTATGCGGGAACTCAAATCCATTCCCCGGCGCATTCATATCGTGCCACCGGAGAAACGCGGCAAAAAGAGCATTCATCTCTCCATCACTATCTATGCCGTTAGCCGAGGTACAGAGGCCACATTCTCCCCCCCCCGCTGTATCGATATGCCCGGCGACCTGCTCCTGCCGCCCCTGCGTGATTGGCTTGCCCAGCGCCATGCGGACTATAGCAAGCAGTGCCACTTCATCGCCCGCTACGATGCCCTCTATCGTAAACAGCTGCAGCTGCTTGCACTGCAACAAGAGAACTCGCGGTTACAGGCTCTGGAGCAACAACTACGTCGCAGGCCCTGATGTCGACCGCCTACCTTAGTCACCCGTTATTTTTACAGCACGAGATGGGCTCGTCTCATCCGGAGTGCCCGGCTCGCCTGCAGGCCATCACGCAACAACTTACGGCAGCAGGCTATTTTGAGCAGCTTCACCACCACCCGGCGCCAGCCGCCGGGCACGAGGCGATCCTGCGCGTCCACCAGCCCGACTATCTGCAGACGCTGGAGCGAACAGCCCCCACACAGGGCTATCTCCAGCTAGACCCCGACACGGCAATGAATCCATATACCCTGAACGCTGCCTTGCATGCGGCAGGGGCGGGAATAAGGGCCACCGATCTGGTGCTCAGTGGTGAGGTCGCAAACGCCTTCTGTGCGGTACGGCCGCCGGGCCATCACGCCGAACCGGGACACGCCATGGGCTTCTGCCTTTTTAACAATATCGCGATTGCCGCGGCCCACGCCCTGGAACAACATGGACTACAAAGGGTGGCGATTATCGACTTCGACGTACACCACGGTAACGGCACGGAAACGATGTTCCTTAATGATCAGAGGGTGCTCCTCTGCTCCAGCTTTCAGCACCCCTTTTACCCCGGCACACCACTCGACAGAAACAACCCGCACATCGTCCACGCCCCGCTTCATGCCGGTGATGGCAGTGAGGCGTTTCGCCAGGCCTACAATGAAAAGATTTTTCCGGCCTTAGAGGCCTTTGCGCCGCAGATGATCTTTATCTCCGCCGGTTTTGATGCGCACGAGGAGGATGCGATGTCGGGGCTGGAACTCAAGGACGGGGACTACACCTGGATAAGTGAGCGCCTTGTCGAACTGGCGGCGCGTCACGCCGACGGGCGCATCGTCTCACTTTTAGAGGGGGGGTACGCGCTGGCGGCACTGGGGCGCTGTGCCACCGAGCATGTCCGAATATTGATGGGGCTGCAGCGCTAACCCCGCCGCTTAATCCCCCACTGCGTTCTCTGCCTGTTTGAGTTGCTCCATGTGCAGGATCAGACTATCCACCGTCTTCTTCAGCAGGTCCAGTTCCTCTACCGATAGCTCTCCAAGCTGCTCCAGATTGTACTCGATGGTATCGACGATCTGCCTTACCGGCCGGTGCAACGGACGGGAGAAATAGGTGGTGATAGTAGCGACGATAGTGCCAAAAAAAATACCCGATCCCAGCACGATCCAGACTCCGCCGATTAACATCGAAAGCGGGCTTCTCGGTGTATCGGCAATACCGGCGGTAGAGAAGGCGGCCACCCCCCAGTAGAGTGCCGTGGCCAGAGAGGTGATATGACTACCCGCCTCATCCTGCTCAGAGAAGTAGATCGCCGTGGAGAACAACAACCACATCGACACCAGCCACAACACCATCTTCAGCAGTGGCGTGTAGGTCAAGATATCTTTAATAAAATAGTGCCAACGCAAATTTTTCATCATAACTCTTTATCCCTTTTCATCCCGCTACAGGTGACTCGTTGCCAGCTCACCGTAGAGTTTACCTCGCCGCACCAGCGCCTTCTCAATCTCTACCGCGACCAGCACCAGTGATGACAGGGCAAAACAGACTGCCAGGTCATATATCGGCAACGGCTGGGTCTTGAAGATAGGGTTCAACGCCGGATGATAGATCACCGCCATCTGCAGGCCAACGGTAAGCAACACCGCCCCCAACATCGGCAGATTACTGGTCAGTCCCAGCCGAAACAGGGGGGTGCGCTCACTGCGCACCGCCAACGAATGAAACAACTGCGAGAGAGTTAACACCGTAAACACTATCGTCTGCCAGTACTCCACGCCACGGGTGATCGCCCACGCCTGTGAGGCAATGGAAAGGCCGCCAATCAGCAGGCCTACCCAGATAATGTGCTGCCACATACCGTGGGCAAAGATGCTCTCTTCGGGTGGGCGCGGCGGGCGTTGCATATTTCCCCGCTCCCCCGGTTCAGCGGTAAAGGCCAGTCCCGGCAAACCGTCGGTCACCAGATTGATCCACAAAATATGAATCGGCAACAGCGGGATCGGCAGGCCAAGAAAAGGGGCAAGAAACAGGGTCCAGATCTCACCTGAGTTGGAACTCATGGTGTATTTAATGAATTTGCGAATGTTATCGAAAATGCGCCGCCCCTCGCGTACCGCGGTGACGATAGTGGCGAAGTTATCATCCAGCAGCACCATGTCGGCCGCCTGACGCGCCACATCCGTGCCCTTCTGCCCCATGGCAATGCCGATACCCGCACGCTTCAGAGCCGGCGCATCATTCACCCCATCACCGGTCATTGCCACAAACTCGCCGTGCGCCTGCAGCGCCTTGACGATGCGGATCTTCTGCGCAGGGCTGACCCGCGCATAGACACGGACCGCCTTCACCCGCTCACTAAACGCCTCATCGGATAGCTGCAGTAGTTGCGGCCCGGTGAGTACCGCCGCGCCGTCTCCGACGATGCCCAGGCGCGAGGCAATGGCCAGGGCCGTGCCGGGGTGATCGCCGGTGATCATCACCGGAGTAATCCCCGCACCGCAACACTCTGCCACCGCCGCTTTTGCCTCGGGCCGAGGCGGGTCGATAAGGGCCACCAGACCCAGCAAGGTCAGGGCCTGCTCCGCAGAAGCCAGATCCTCTGGCAACTGGTCAAAATGACGTTGCGCAATGGCCAGTACCCGGTAACCCTCCCCGGCCAGAGCCTCGGCCTGTGTCAATACACGCTCTTGATCCAGCGCCCCGACACCGGAAAGACGATGCTGCCCAGTGCACAGCGGCAACAACACTTCCGGAGCCCCTTTCACATAGGCAATCACCGCCTCGTCCTCGCGATGCAGGGTGGTCATCAGCTTGCGCCGACTATCGAAGGGGAGTTCTGCCAGACGCGGCAGATGCGCTTCAAGCGCAGCCTTGTGGTAGCCCCCCTCGGCGGCAACACGATAGAGCGCCACTTCGGTCGGTTCACCGGCAACCTGCCCGCCGAGCTCACTCACATCGTTGCTCAGGGCCAGGGCCCGGCCCAGTAGGTGGCATGTCCCCTCTTGCGCCCCGACCAGTGCATCCGGTAGCGGATACTCCTCGCCATCAATCAGCAGCCGCTCCGCGGTCATACGGTTTTGCGTCAGGGTGCCGGTCTTATCGGAGCAGATATAGGTGACCGAACCGAGCGTCTCCACCGCCGGGAGATTGCGCACCAGGCTCTGTCGGCGAATAAGTTTGCGCGCACCAAAGGCCAGCGAAACCGTGACCACTGCAGGCAGCGCCTCGGGGATCGCCGCCACCGCCAGGCTAACCGAGGTAAGCAGCATCAGTACCACTGGCTGCCCCTGCAGCAGGCCGGAGACAAACACCACCGCGCAGATCGCCAACACCGCCAGCGCAAGGTAACGGCCAAATATGGTTAGCCGCTGCTGCAGCGGGGTCTTCACCCCCTTCTCCTGCGATAACAGTCCGGCGATGCTACCCAGCTCGGTCTGCATGCCGGTGGCGACCACCACACCGCGTCCACGCCCCCGGGTCACCATGGTGCCCTTGAACAGCAGGTTGCACCGATCACCCAGCGGCAACTCCGCCTCACTCAAGGTCGCCTCACTCTTCGCCACCGGATGCGACTCGCCCGTCAGCACCGACTCATCACACTGCAACTCCACCGCCTCAATCAGGCGCAGATCCGCCGAGATCAGATTGCCCGCCTGCAACAGCACCACATCACCCGGCACCAGCTCACTGGCGCTCACTGTGATGCGCTCGCCGCCGCGCAACACCGCCGCCTCTGGCGCGGCCATCGCACGTAGCGCCGCTACCGCGCGCTCGGCCCGGAACTCCTGCACCGAACCGATAATGGCGTTAAGCAGCAGGATCACCACGATGGCAACCGCATCCTGTGGCTCACCGATAATGCCCGAGATCACGGCCGCCGCCAGCAACACCATAATCATAAAGTCAGCAAACTGGGTGAGAAATAATCGCAGCAGAGAGCGGCGGTTCCCCTCGGGCAGGGTGTTCTCCCCATACTGTGACAGCCGCCTTGCGGCCTCATCCGCACCAAGCCCTGCAACCGGGTCGCTCTGCAGACGGGCGACCACCACCTCTGTATCAAGGCGGTGCCATGTCACGCTCTCTTGCTCGTACTGCAGCATCGTTAATGATCAATCAGCAGGATGATAAACACGGTCGCGGCAGCGATGAGTAACGACTTAATGCCGCTCCAGAACCACGGGGTTCCGCCGACACGCCCGAGAAACACGCCCAGGGCAAAGATACAGAGAAAGGCGGTAAGGATCGCCATCGGCAGCGGCTCCAAGGGCAGCACAACACCGGCACGGAAAAGCCACAGCGGGGTAATGATGATCAGGGCAAGCACAACGGGCGCGGCACCATTGATCAGTGCGATGATGAACGGCACCACCTTGGCCGCGCTGGCCGGGGCACTGTCCGAGAGATCGGCGACCATCGCCTCCTCCAGCTCTGCAAGAGAGCGCTGACGCTCTGCCGTTTCACTTAAGTAGGCACTACTCACGCCGCTAATGCCAAGGGCAATGGTCGCCCCCAGGCAGGCTCCAATGATCACATTCAGCTCATTACTGCCACTAAGGTAAAAGCCCGTTACCAGCCCCAGCATAGTCAACGCCCCGTCAAAACCATTAACCACAAAGTAACGACGCATAATGCCGCGTGAGTGCAACAGCTGGAGCCACAGATGGCGGTTCCCGAGCCTTCCTTTTAGGATCATCAGAGCTCTACTCAGTCAGCTGGCTCGCCACCGGTGGGAGATGTTTCATCTTCATCTCCCTCCACCTCAACCTCATCGATGCTGTGCAGCGAGGCACCAAAATCACTAATTGCCGCTTGCAGGCGCGCAAAGTCGATATCGTCGCCCACGATCTCCACCTGCAGCGTCTCGGTTTTGTCGTCCATCTCCAGCACCGTCAGTTTTACCCGGTGATTGCCCTGGGCGGCCAGATGCCGGCTGAATTCCAGCGCATTGGGTTGATGCGGTTTGAGGATATCCAGTACCAGTCGTTTTACCAGAGCCATCATACCTCCTGGGATACATACCCCATCTATTAATGATCGATTTACATACTATGAATTTGACAGTACCACCGAACAAGTCAACAGGAGACAGGACCCGGCTTATGCCGATGGTAATCAAACAGAAGGGGAGCGGGTAGTCCACAAGCAACCTTTTCAGTTTGTGAAGTTATCGTCTTATCAAACCCCTCGCTGCCAGCTACTCTTCTCTGAGAAGGCGCTCTTTTTTAGTGACCCCACGGTCTTCCAAATGGAACACTGTGGCAGCATTCAGACTGGTATTGTAATACCACTTCTCAATAATGAGTGGCTGCACCGGGCTTACGCTACTCTGTTCACTGCCACGAAGGAGTTCCACCCTTTTCCCCGAGGCCTTCTCTGTATACTCACGCCGCTGTGGCTCACCGCATTTTTCAATCACCATGAATCCAGGATCCCCCACCCGCACTGCCTCAAAACAGTCGGCAAAGGCGCCCACTGAATAGCTAAGGGCCATCACACACAAGGTGGCAATAACTCGCATCAACACTCTCCATAACAATCAAACAAGTCATTTTCAGCATAGTACAGGCCAAAAAAAGCGCACCATAAGGTGCGCCTTCAAGACTACGATACTCATGCGACTATCCGCTATGAAATCCCCACACCGGGCGCAGCAGCTGATCCAGCCCCTTATACTCCTCAGGCCTGGCGGGAATAAAATTCTTCTTCTTAAAGCGAGCCAACAGTGCTTGGCTCACCTGCTGCCCCTCCTCACTCAACATCGCCTCTGCGATCTGCTTTCTCAGCGGCTCGCCAATATTAGAACTGACACTAAAGGTACGCTCCGGGTAGCCTCGCTCGGGTTGGCCAATCAGCTTCATCTCAGCCTTGTCATCATCGGATATCTTGCCCCACAGCTTGTCGCGTAACACCGCAGCCTGTCCACGGTCGCTCTTCAGGCAACTCATAAGATGCTGAAAGCCCTGTGTACGGATCAGGCTGGGCTGGCGCACCGGATTGGGATAGTGAGAGAGGAAGGCCATGGTTAACATGTTGGGGGAGGCGAAGGCACAAACACGCGCATATCCCCCCTCAAGGTCATCCATTGATGTCAATTTTGAATTCTTCTTTGCCGCCACCACGATACGGATGGTGCCAGGAAAGCGCACAATGGGGGTATGTTCCAGATTGGCCATGCGCCAACCGGTCAGGTGGGGACCATCAAATAGCATGTCGTACTTGCCAAGGCGCATACGTACGGAGTATTCAACAAAATTGGCCGCAGGTTTGAGTACAAATTTCTTCCCGGTCACCTCAGAGAGGTATCTCATCAGTGGCGTGTAGAGCTTGACGGTCTCCTCTTTAGAGTGTGTTGGTGCAGTAGAGAAAACGATTTCATCATCCGCGGCATGAATAGCGGTGCTAAACAGGAATAACAGTGCAACGACAGCATGTGCATAGAGTCGCATACGGCCCCCTCATTTTAATCGGTTTTGTGATGACGTTCCTAGCACATCCATTGCTTAAGTTGGTATGGCTCCACATTGCCCCTTTATTTTTCTTATGGCAAGCAACAGAAAATTATTACCACGTTCTAATATTCATTTTTCGATATCCACAACAGAAGCAATACCTTGCGATTAAAGATGATGTAAACTTTTTCTCTCGCCACACTCAAGATAACCGATGAAAAGACTATACCTTTTGTTCTGTCTCCTGCCGGGCCTCACAGCCTGCGATAAGGCCCCCGACAGCGCGGACAAATCTCCCCGCGCACAGCGCGCCGTCGTTGTTGAGACAGCCGTTGCCAGCCGTGGCGATGTGGCCCGCAGTATTCAGCGTAACGGCACCCTGCGTGCCCGACGCGTGGTACAGCTCTCACTCCAACAGGAGGGGCAGCTGCTCGAACTCCCTTACCATGAGGGCGATCGCGTCGCACAGGGTGCACTGCTGGCCCAACTGGACGATACGCTGCTGCAGGCCAAGTTAAAGAAAAGTCAGGCCCAGCGCCATCAGGCAGAGCAGGACTTGAATCGTCTAAAGCGCCTGAAAAATAGTCGCGTGGTTGCCGAGGATGAATTGAGCCGCGCCGTCACTGCACTGGATGTGGCCCGTGCCGAGGAGGAGGAGTTGCGTATCAGTCTGCAACAGACCCGTATCCTCGCCCCCTTTGAAGGTATCATCAGCGAGCGGCTGGCCGAACCCGGCGACACCCTGTCGCGCTTCAGCCACCTGCTCTCGCTGATCGATGTCTCCAGCCTCACCACCGAATTGCAGCTCTCTGAGATGGTGCTGCCGGGGCTGCACATCGGAGATGAGGTCTCTCTCACCATTGATGCCCTGGGCCCGCAGCAACACCGTGGCACCATTGAACGCATCCACCCGATGGTCGATGAGGCGAGTCGGCAGGGCACCATTGAGGTGATACTCAGCCCGCCACCCGCCGCCGCACAGCCTGGGCAACTGTGCCGAGTGCAGCTGCAACTACGCCGCAGTGAGCGCCTGCTGGTGCCCTATAATGCGCTACGCCGCGACAGCCGCGGTGAATTCCTTTATGTCGTTACTGAAGGCAGCAAAATCACACGTCGCGCCATCCTCAGTGGACTCCACTTTGCGGAACGGGTGGAGGTGCTGGATGGGCTGGATGCCGGTGAGCGTATCGTCACCCGTGGCTTTCTAGGCCTGAGCGACGGAACGACGGTAAAGCTGGCGAACGATAAGACCACGCCATGAGCCTGCGCCCGACACTGCACGGTGGTGGCCTTGCCGCCTGGTCTATCCACCACCCTATCGGCGTCACCATGATCGCCCTGGCGGCGGTGGTACTGGGCCTCTTCGCCATGGCCCGCCTGTCGGTGGACCTGCTCCCCCACCTCATCTACCCGGAGGTGCGGGTGCGCATCCTCGACCCCGGTGTGCCTGCCGGGATCATGGAGGACCGCGTAACACGCCAACTGGAGGAACAGCTGGCTATCACCGAGGGGGCAACCTCGATACAGTCGCGCAGCAGCGAGGGGAGCAGCAGTGTCGACCTCAGCTTTGCCTACGGCCACGACATCGACCAGGCCCTGCGCGATGCCAGCACCCGCCTCGATCGCGCCAAACGTTTTCTCCCCGATACCATCCAGCCTCCGGTGATCTACAAGCGCGACCCCTCGCAGATCCCGGTGGCCGAGTTCGTCATCAGCGCCGAGCAGATGGCCTCGGTCAAGCTGCGCGACTGGGTCGATTACGACTTCTCCAAACAGTTTCTCAACCTGCCCGGGGTGGCGGCGGTGGAGGTCGGCGGCGGGGTGATACGCGAGATCCTCATCGAGCCGGATCAGCAACGCCTGGCGGCGCTCGGCATCAAGCTGGATGCACTTATCGAGACCTTGCGCCGCGCCAACCAGGAGCTGCCGGCCGGGCGACTGACCACCAGCCAGCGCGAACTTAACAGTCGCACCTCGTCGCGCTTTGAAAGCATTGAGGAGATCCGGCGTTTTCCCGTTACCCTCCCCACTGGCGGCACGGTGGCGCTGGAGGAGCTAGCGCGCATTAGCGACGGCCACAGCGATGAGCGCATCAAGGTGCGGCTCGACGGTACTCCCGGGGTCAAGATCTCGATTCAGAAGCAACCGAGCGCCAACACCGTCGAGGTGGTCGATGCGGTAAAACAGCGTTTTGACGAGTTGCGGCAAGAGCAGTTGATCCCGGAGGGTATCACCATTCGCACGGTCTCCGACCAGTCGATCTATGTGCGCAACGCGCTCAACAATGCCACCCTGACGGCCCTCAGCGGCACTGCCCTGGCGATGCTGGTGGTGTTCCTGTTTCTCGGTGACCTGCGCCGCACCCTGATTATCGGCAGCGCCATCCCGCTGGCGGTAATGGTCACCTTTGCCATGATGGGGCTGGGGGGGCTCACCTTTAACATCATGACCCTGGGCGGGCTGGCACTGGGTGTGGGGATGCTGGTGGATAACACCATCGTGATGCTGGAGAACATCCAGCGCCATCAAAAGGCGGGGGAGGCACGGGCCGAGGCGGGGGCCGAGGCGGCACGCGAGATCAATAGCGCCATCGTCGCGGCCACCACCACCAATCTGGCGGCGATCCTCCCCTTCCTCTTTATCGGCGGGCTGATCGGCCTGCTGTTTCGCGAGCTTATCTTCACCATTTCGGCGGCGATCCTCGCCTCGATGGTGGTGGCCCTGACCCTGGTGCCTGCCTGGGCGGTGCAGCTGAAGCTCGGTGGCCCGACGCCGCTCAGCCGTGCCATGGATCACCTGATCCGGTGGCTACAGCACGGCTATAGCGCGCTGCTGGCACAGCTGCTGCGCTTTCGTCTGGCGCAACTTGTTCTTGTGGTCTCGTTGCTGAGTGGCCTCTACCTTAGCGTGGTGCAGTTCAGCTCGGCCCGCGAGACCTTCCTCCCCGCCATGGATAGTGGCGAGATCGCTATCCGCCTCTCCACCGAACCGGGCACCCCGCTCAGTGAGATGGACGGCTATGTCTACCGCATTGAGCAGTTGCTGCAGGCGCAGCCGGAGGTCAGGAGCGTGTTCAGTCTGGTGGGTGGCTTTATCTTTGGCCGCACCGAGCGGGAGAGTGCCAACAGCAGCTCGATAACGGTACAACTCACACCACGCGAGCAACGCAGCCTGAGCAGCGATGAGTGGATCGCCCGCATGCAGAAACGTATCGCCGCAGAGGAGATCGTCGGTCTCAAGGTACGCATGAGCACACGCGGCATACGCGGGATCCGCATGGGTGGCGGTGACGACGATATCAGCCTGCGCCTGCAGGGACCGGACCTTACGGTACTGCAACAACTGGGGGACAAACTTGTTGACCAGCTGCACGGTACGCCGGGGCTGCGCAATTTACAGCACTCTGCCGAGGAGGTGCGCCAGGAACTGAGCATCCGCATCGACCGACAACGCACCGCGGCCCTGGGGATCGATGCCCAGGATATCGGCCGGGCGCTGCGTCTGGCGCTCTCGGGAGAGGCCATTAGCGATTACCTGGAGGGGGATCGCGCCTACGATATCCGCCTGCGCCTTCCCTACTATGAGGCCAACAGCCCCTCGGCGCTGGAGCAGTTGATCCTGCGTAGCGGCAAGGGGCCATCGCTTCGCCTCGGGGAGGTGGCAAAGGTCACACTGATAGCCGCCCCGGCGGAGATCCGCCGTGACCGCCAGCGCCGCATCGTCGAGGTGAGTGCCTCACTCAGTGGCGATTTAAGCTTCGGTGAGGTCTATCAGGCGTTACGCCAACGTACCGACAGCTTTGAATTGCCCGCCGGTTACACCCTCTATGACGGCGGCGAGCACGAGACCCTGCAACGGGGTAAACGCAATAGCCAGCTGCTGCTTGGCCTGGCGCTGTTCCTGGTGTTCGTGGTGATGGCGGTGCAGTACGAGTCGCTGCGCAACCCGCTGGTGATCATGCTGGGGGTGCCGTTTGCCGCTGTCGGTGTCGGACTCGGTTTGACCATCAACGAGCTGCCGCTATCGATGCCGGTATGGCTAGGGATGATCATGCTGGCCGGGATCGTGGTCAACAACGCCATTATCCTGGTCGAGTATTTCGACCTGGCGCGCAACGCCGGGATGGCGCTGGATGAGGCGGTGCTGGAGGGGGCGCGGCTCAGGCTGCGGCCGATCCTGATGACCACCCTGACCACCGTCTGCGGCATGTTGCCACTGGCCCTCGGCTGGGGGGAGGGGGCGGAGATGCTGCAACCGCTGGCGGTCACCCTGATCTACGGCTTGAGCATGTCACTGCTGGTGACGCTGTTGTTGATCCCGCTGCTCTACCGCATCATTCGAGGCTAAGCCGACTCGCCCGCCCCTCCAGCTGCTGAATCTCGGCAATATAGCCGGGATAATCCAGCGGACTCTGTAGCAGCCCCTGTGGATCAGCGAACAGTATCGAGGTGATCTGCTGCGGGATCAGCGGCGAGCTATCACCAAAGCGCCGTCCCAAACTTGCCACCACCGCCGCTGGCGAGGGCAGTGCATCATCCGGCAACAGGCGACGCGACGGCGGCAGTGAGGTGGCCTCTACCCCGGCCTGCCAACTCCCCTTACGGAAGAAACGATAGAAGGCCTCACCGGTGAGACGTACCGCCAGACGTTTTGCCCTGGTATCGTTCAGCGCCTCAGCCCAGTCGAGCAGCCCCTGCGCCACATAGGCGTAATCCCCCAGCGTCGCCACCACCAGCCCCTCACCCTCAGCCCCGCGCAGCCGCCACAACTGTTCACCGTCCCATAATGAGGAGAGATATTGTCGTAACGCCTCACCGAGCTGGCGATAGCGTGCCGACGGCTCACCAGCGCCCTCAACACCTCGTGCCAGTGCCGAGAGCAGCAGACCGTTCCAGGCGGCAAGGCGCTTTTTATCACGAGGCAGTGAGCGCTTGGCCCGATATTGCCACAGGGTAGCGCGGATCTTCGTCTGCCACTGCTGCGCCTCTTCAACAGACATCCGCAGGGCCATGGCCAGTCCCTGAGCATCCATCGCGGTTATAGGCAGTTCACCGGCCCACCCGTCACTCCCCTGTAATCGCCAGGCACGGCTAAACAGGCGTCTCTCGGCAATCGGCAGCAGCCCCTCGATCTGCTCTCGACGCCACAGGTAGTACCCCCCCTCAACGCCCTGATCATCGAGTGCCGAGAGGCTGGAGAGATAACCACCATCCGGGTGGGCAAACTCATCCAGCACCGCATCCAGCGTCTCTACGCCGAGGCGACGCCACTTATCACTCTTGTAGCGCTGTGCGGCATCAAAATAGAGGGTGGCGAGCTGGGCATTGTCGTAAAGCATCTTCTCAAAATGGGGCTGCTGCCATCCGGGATCGACGGTATAGCGAAAGAAGCCGCCTCCGATATGATCACGCAGGCCATTATCTGCCATCTGTGACAGAGTCAGTTGAATGAACTCATCCAGTTCATCATCAGCGCGTAGCGACATCAACGCCTGCAGTAAAGGCACATTGGGAAATTTCGCCCCCTCACCGATCCCGCCGTCCAGCAAATCGGCCTCGACAAACAGTTCATCCAGTAATCGCTGCGACAGCACCGTTACCATATTTTGACGGGACAGTGTGGGGACGACCGGTAGCTGCTGTGATGAAGTGGCTGCTGCCTCAGCGGCCATTCGACTCAGTCCCTCACCCTCATTCTCCCAGCGCACCTGCAGCCGCTTAATCAGGGCAAGAAATTCCTCGGCGGGCAGATAACCGCTGCCAATCAATGGGTGCCCCTGCGGAGTGAGAAAGACATTCAACGGCCAACCGGCCACTCCGCGCGACTTCTCTACAAAGTCGATAAGGTGGGCATCGAGTTCGGGGTTGAGTTCGCGATCCAGCTTGACCGGGATAAAACTATTATTTAGCAGGCTGGCGATCAGTTCATGCTGAAAGCTCTCACGCTGCATCACGTGACACCAGTGACAGGCGAAGTAACCACTGGAGACAAAGATAATCTTCTGCTCGCGCTCTGCCTGCGCCAGCACCTCTTCGCCCCATAGCCGCCACTGCACCGCATCATCGGCGTGCATCGCAAGGTAGGGGGAGTAGTGATCGCGTAAGGGGCTAGGCGCACCGCTGGCCGTGGTGGCACACAGTAACAACAGTAATAGAAGTGATTGAATTGACACCGCATCCCCCGTCCATTAAACAAGCATAGCAGAGGTGGGTGCGGCGGAACTTTTAGCTAGGGACCGTGCTCCTCATCGGTCTTGCTCGGAGTGAGGGCGGCCTCTTCCTCTTCATAACGATCCAGCTCCGCCTCCATCGCCTCGTCGCTATTTAGTTCGTCTTCCTCTTCATGCTCTTCGTCTCGCGCCTTGAGGAAATAACGTGAAGACCACAAGCCGAGCTCGAACAGCACCCACATCGGCAGTGCCAGCAGGGTTTGTGAGATCACATCGGGCGGGGTCAGCAACATGCCGATGACAAAGGCTCCGACGATAATATAGGGGCGCTTCTCGGCCAGACCCTCTGGCGTGGCCATACCGGTCCACACCAGCAGAATGGTGGCGATTGGCACCTCAAAGGCGACACCGAAGGCGAAGAAGATCTTTAACACAAAGTCGAGGTATTCACTGATGTCAGTCATCACCGCCACCCCCTCCGGGGCGACGGCGATAAAGAACTTGAACATCAGCGGGAAGACCACGTAGTAGGCAAAGGCCATACCGGCATAAAACAGCAGCGAGCTGGAGACCAGCAGCGGCAGGATCAACTTACGCTCATGGCGATACAGGGCCGGGGCGACAAAGCCCCACATCTGATAGAGGATGTAGGGCATGGCAGCGAAGATCGACAGCACCAGCGCCAGCTTCATCGGCGTGAAGAAGGTACCCGCCGGCTTGGTCGAGATCATGCTGGTGCCTTCTGGCATGTACTCCAGCAGCGGGGTGGCAACGATGTTGTAGAAGTCGTTGGCGAAGTAAAAGATGCCGCAAAAAATCAGCAGTACCGCAATTACTACACGCAACAGGCGGTCCCGCATCTCAATCAGGTGCGAAACCAGTGGGGCCTCGGCATCGGGCTGAACGCTGGAGTCAGGATTTGTTGTCATCGTGCTGCTGCTTTTTCTCGCCGGAGTCGGTTATGGCACTGCTATCAGAACCGGCATCGGCCTGCGGCTTGCTCTCACTTTTCACCAGATAGTCGGCCGGTTGATTGAGAGACTCGACGGCCTCTTTGGTCTCCTCCAGGATCTCATGCAGGCCGGCACTATCCGCCTGTTGCTTCATGATCTTCTGCAATTCATCGGCCTTGAGCTGCTGGTCGATATCGGCCTTCACCGTCGAGACGAAACGACGCATGCGCCCGAACCAGAGTCCGGCGGTACGCGCTACCGAGGGGAGACGTTCGGGGCCAATCACGATTAGCGCTACCACGCCAATAATGCTCAGCTCCCAGAAACCGATATCAAACATCTATATACTTCCGTGGGGAGTGGACGCGATTAAACCTTGTCCTTTTCCTGGGTTGATTCACCCTCGATGACTTCGCCCTGCTCTTTCTTCTCAATGGAGGCCGACTTCTCGCTCTCACCCTCATTAACGGCGTTCTTAAAGCCCTTTACTGCACCACCGAGATCGCCACCAATATTCTTCAACTTCTTGGTACCGAACAGCAGCACGATAATGGCCAGAACGATCAACAGTTGCCAGATACTAAAACCCATTACGTATTACTCCTCTAAAATTACTGAAAGCCCGGCAGACCTGTGCCGCCAAGCAGATGAATATGTAGGTGAAACACCACCTGGCCGCCGCCCGGCCCGGTATTGATGATAGTACGATAACCACTATCCAGTCCCTGCTCGCTGGCCAACCTTGGCAGTTGACGCATCATGTGAGCGATGAGCAGATCATGATCTTCAGTCAGACCATTAAGGCTCTCGATATGTTCACGCGGGATCGCCAGCAGGTGTACCTCTGCCTTGGGGGCAATGTCTTTGAACACCACCATCTTGTCGTCCTGGTAGACGATATCACCGGGGATCTCACCGGCGGCGATCTTACAGAACAGACAGTCGCTCATGACTCTTTCCTGTTGGCTTTTTCCTCAAGACCGGAAAGACCGAAACGGCGCTCCAGCTCGTCGAGTACCTGTTGCGGTTCCAGATCCATATGTTTGAGCAGCACCAGGGTATGAAACCAGAGGTCGGCGACCTCGTAGATGATCTTGTCGGCCTCGCCATCCTTCGCCGCCATCACCGTCTCGGTGGCCTCCTCGCCGACCTTTTTCAGGATCGCATCAAGGCCCTTGCTATAGAGCTTGGCCACATAGGAGCTGTCCGGCGCGGCAGACTTTCGCTCTTCGAGTACCGCCGCCAGTTGATTCAGTGTATCGCTCATTTTTTGTAGATCGCCCTGGGGTCTTTAAGCACCGGCTCTACCGACTGCCACGACTCGCCTTCAAGTTGATGATAAAAACAGCTGTGACGCCCCGTGTGACAGGCAATGCCGCCCACCTGTTCAATAGTAAGCAGGACGACATCTTTATCACAGTCGGTGCGTATCGACTTTACCCGCTGCACATGGCCCGACTCTTCGCCCTTGTGCCACAGCTTGTTGCGTGAGCGCGAGAAGTAGACCGCCTCGCCCTTGTCGGCGGTCAGCGCCAGCGACTCGCGATTCATGAAGGCGAACATCACCACCTTGCCGCTCTCCTCCTGGGCGATCACCGGCACCAGACCGTCGTCGCCCCACTTAATTTCATCGAGCCAGCTTTTGCTCATGGCTGTGGCTCCGATAGCGGCGGTTTTGCCGGGACAAACAGAACGGCCAATAGTGCAAAGGGGCCGAACAGTAACACCATCAGTGTCCAGAATCCCGCATTAAGGTGTTTGCGCCTTGCTAGCAGTGGCGTAAGCACCAGGGCGAACAGCGTGAGCACAAAAAAGATCCCGAGGAAGGTCTGTAACAACTCAAGTTGGGCCGGTGTAACACCCACCATTTCGAGTAGTGCCAGCTGCTCTTCGCTCACAGGCGAACCTCAATCCCCGCATCGGCCATGCGCTGCTTCGCCTGTTCAATGGTGTATTCACCAAAGTGGAAAATACTGGCAGCGAGCACCGCCTCGGCGTGGCCTTCGGTGACACCAGCGACCAGATGGTCGAGGGTGCCGACGCCGCCGGAGGCGATCACCGGTACGTGTACCGCATCGGAGATAGCGCGGGTCAGCTCAAGGTCAAAACCGATCTTGGTGCCATCGCGATCCATACTGGTCAGCAGGATTTCCCCCGCGCCATAGTCGACCATCTTCTTCGCCCACTCAACTGCATCAATGCCGGTCGGCTTGCGGCCGCCGTGGGTGAAGATCTCCCACCGGTTCTCTTCGCCCTCAGCGCTCACTTTTTTGGCATCGATGGCAACGACGATGCACTGCGAGCCGAACTTCTCTGCGGCCTCTTTGACAAACTCCGGGTTGAACACGGCGGCGGTATTAATCCCCACCTTGTCTGCCCCGGCGTTCAGCATGCGCCGAATATCCTCGACCTTACGAATACCGCCACCAACGGTAAGCGGGATAAAGACCTGGGAAGCGACCTGCTCGACCACATGCACCATGGTCTCACGGTCATCGGATGAGGCGGTGATATCGAGAAAGGTGATCTCATCGGCACCCTGCTCGTCATAACGGCGGGCGATCTCTACCGGGTCGCCCGCATCGCGTATTTCGACAAACTGCACGCCCTTAACGACGCGGCCGTTATCGACATCCAGGCAGGGGATGATGCGTTTTGCCAGTGCCATGGTTAGAACGTCATCGGCGCGTCGGGGCAGAGCTTGTCAGCCAGTGCCTGACCCTCTGCAAAATCGAGCGTACCTTCATAGATGGCACGCCCGGTAATCGCCCCGGTGATCCCCTCACCGGCCACCGCACACAGTGCCTTCACATCATCCATATTGGTGATGCCGCCGGAGGCGATCACCGGGATGCTGATCGCCTGTGCCAGTTTCACCGTAGCCTCAACATTTACGCCGTTCATCATGCCATCGCGCCCGATATCGGTATAGATGATCGCCTCGACGCCATCCTCTTCAAAATGTTTCGCCATGTCGATGACGTCATGCTTGGAGAGCTTGGACCAGCCATCGATTGCCACCTTGCCGTCCTTCGCATCAAGACCCACGATAATATGGCCGGGAAACTCCATGCAGAGGTCGTTGACAAAGTGCGGGGCATTGACCGCCTTGGTGCCGATGATCACATACTGCACCCCGGCATCGAGATAGCTCTGCACTGTCTCTTCATCGCGGATGCCACCACCGATCTGGATCGGCAGCTCGGGAAAGGCCTCGGCGATGGCACGTACCACATCACCGTTCATCGGCTTACCCTCGAAGGCACCATTGAGATCGACCAGATGCAGGCGACGCGCACCGGCCTCCACCCACTGTGCGGCCATGGCGACCGGGTCATCAGAGAAGACGGTCTCATCTTCCATGCGGCCCTGGCGAAGACGTACACACTTGCCATCCTTCAGGTCAATGGCGGGGATCAACAACATCGTTCACTTCCTCATTGAGCGGTCGCGGTTTTCGCTACGCGACGGTGGTAAATAATTCTCTCGGTGTTGCGTCGCAATACCGTAGTGCAATATTAACTGTTGCCGTCCCATTTAAGGAAATTGGCATAAAGTTGCAGCCCCACGTGCTGGCTCTTCTCCGGGTGGAACTGTGCGGCGAAGATATTCTCATGCGCCAATGCGGCGGCAAAACTGAGGCCGTGCCGGGTGCTGCCCGCCAGATAACTGGCATCGGCGGGGCTGACATAATAGCTATGTACAAAGTAGAAGCGGGCATCCTGCTCGATATCAGCCCACAACGGGTGCGCCATCTCCTGATGCACCTGATTCCACCCCATGTGCGGCACCTTTAACGCGGCCCCGCTCTGCGGGTCGGTCAATTTATCGCCGAAAAAGCGCACCTCGCCGGGCAGGATGCCGAGACATTCGGTGCCACCGTTCTCCTCGCTGGAGTCCATCAGTGCCTGCATACCAACGCAGACGCCGAGGAAGGGCTTGCTCTTTACCGCTTCGCGGATCACCTCATCCATACCGAGCCGCTTGATCTCGGCCATGCAATCGCGGATCGCGCCGACACCGGGCAGCACCACCCGATCGGCAGCCAGAATGCGCTCTGGCTCATGGGTAACGATAACCTCGTCGACACAGGCGGTATGTTCCAGGGCCTTGGCTACGGAGTGGAGGTTACCCATACCATAGTCGATCACTGCCACGCTGTTACTCATGATGAACTCTCTAGAAGGTATTTCAGACAAATTAGGTTGGCGGGGCTACAGGGTGCCCTTGGTGGAGGGCATCATCCCCTGCATCCGCTCATCGGCGCTCAGCGCCTCACGCATCGCCCGGCCAAAGGCCTTAAAGATGGTCTCGGCAATGTGGTGGGCATTCTTGCCACGCAGATTGTCGATATGTAGGCTCACCTGGGCATGGTTTATAAAGCCCTGGAAGAACTCCTGCAACAAGTCCACATCAAACTCGCCAATGCGCGCACGCGGATAGTCGACATGGTACTCCAGGCCGGGACGACCGGAGAAGTCGATCACCACGCGGGAGAGTGACTCGTCCAGCGGCACATAGGCGTGGCCATAGCGACGAATCCCCTTTTTATCCCCCACCGCCTGGGCGAAGGCCTGACCGAGGGTAATACCGATATCCTCCACCGTGTGGTGGGCATCGATATGCAGATCGCCCTGCGCCTTGACGTTAAGATCGACCAGACCGTGGCGGGCCACCTGATCAAGCATGTGCTCCAGAAAGGGAACACCGGTATCAAATTTACCCTGACCGCTGCCATCAAGGTCAACAGTGACCTCGATCTGGGTCTCCAGGGTGTCGCGTTTTACCGTGGCCTTGCGTGCAGCCATGGGGGCCTCTCAGCTGTTATGTGGATAGTGAATAAGGTGACATAGCATACCCCTAACTCTCTGCCGTTTAAACACACCAAAGCACGGAACCTCACCCCCTTATTGCAAGTGAGGTTAATTTGTTGGAGGATTTGCCCTTGTCCTTCCCCTATTAAGGGTAGAAATCGCACCATGGCACATCCTGCAAACAACACTGTGATCAAACTTGATCAGGCAAAGGTTGCCTGCAAGGACTGCAATCTATTCCAGCTCTGCCTGCCGGTCGGCATAGATGCCCGCGAACTGGAGGAACTCGACAACATCATCAAGCGGCGGCGTCCGATCAAACGCGGTGAGCACCTGTTTCACGTCGGCTCCCCCTTTCAGGCGATCTACGCGGTACGCTCAGGTTCCATCCGTACCTATACCCCGACCGAAGATGGTCACGAACAGGTCACCGGATTCCACCTGCCCGGCGAGCTGCTGGGGCTGGATGCGATCCACCTTAAGCACCACCCCTGCGCCGCCAAGGCACTGGAGACCACCAGTATCTGCGAGATCCCCTTTGACAGGTTGGAGGAGCTAAGCACCCATCTGCCCAGCCTGCAGCACCAATTGCTTACGATAATGAGCAAGGAGATCCTGCACGACCAGTCGCTGCTGATGCTGCTGGGAAAAAAGAGTGCTGAGGAGCGGCTGGCGGCACTGCTGTTAAGCCTCTCGGAGCGCTACCAGCGCCGCGGCTTCTCTCCCACCGACTTCTACCTCAGTATGTCCCGTAACGATATAGGCAACTACCTGGGGCTGGCCGTCGAGACGGTGAGCCGCCTCTTCAGTCGATTTCAGGAAGAGGGAGTCCTCATCGTCCAGCGCAAACACATCTGCATACAGGATCTGCCACAGCTGCGGCTCATCGCCAACAACAAGGGCGGTAAAGGCCGAGGCATTGATTGAACACACTATTAAAAGGTATCCCTTTACGGCAGCGGCAACACTCTCTTGCGATTTCTGTGTGAAATGACCCGTTAATTGACAAAAATCAATGTTCTGGTATCGTCTTTTCGTCTAACATTCATTCGCCTGCGTTGAAGACTTGGGGGTTTTCTAATCGTCGGGCTGGTGCTAGCGAAAAAAAATACTTCACTATTTTTATAGGGTTATGGGTCTTTTCTATAACTTTTATTAAAAATAAACCAGCACCCGCCAGCGGACAGCATGAAAAATGGCTGTTTCGTCGTACGTTCACCTAATCCCCCTGCTTGATCTAGGTAATTAAATGTTTTGGGAGGCATTGCAGCCGTTTGTGCAGTGCCAATCGGGATGACAGCATCTTTATCGAGGGGAGGTTACAAATCCGGAGAAACCCGTTATACCAACCGGCAATCCAGGTTTGTACCTCATGCTCAATGAAGCTGCTGCTCCGCATATAGCGGACGTAGACGGCCCTTGGGCAATTACTGCAATAACAATTTTGTAACAACAAAAGGAGACTACTCGTGGCAACGACACAAGTAGAGAAATACAATTTCGACGTCGTACGGTGGTTCACCGTTATGTCTGTCGTTTATCTGGTCGTAGGCACCCTGGTCGGTGTCTACATTGCATCGGAACTGGCCTGGCCCGTTCTTAACTTCGACCTGGCCGAACTCACCTTCGGTCGTCTGCGTCCCCTGCACACCAACGCCGTAATCTTTGCCTTCGGTGGTTGTGTACTCATGGCTACCGCCTTCTACTCGGTACAGCGCACCTGCGGTGTCCGTCTGTGGAGCGACAAGCTGGCATGGTTCGTTTTCTGGGGCTGGAACCTGATCATCGTCTCGGCGGTTATCACCCTGCCACTGGGTCTCACCTCCGGTAAGGAGTATGCCGAGCTGGAGTGGCCGATCGATATCGCCATTGCTCTGGTCTGGGTTGCCTACACCGTGAACTTCGTAATGACCGTTGCCACCCGTAAGACCAGCCACATCTATGTGTCTAACTGGTTCTTCATGGGCATGATGGTAATGATCACCTACCTGCACGTGGTTAACTCTCTGGCGATTCCGGTCACCCTGTTCAAATCCTACTCCATCTTCTCCGGGGTACAGGATGCGATGATTCAGTGGTGGTGGGGACACAACGCAGTAGGTTTCTACCTGACTGCTGGCTTCCTCGGTATCATGTACTACTTCGTGCCGAAGCAGGCTAACCGCCCGATCTTCTCTTACCGCCTGTCCGTTATCCACTTCTGGGCCCTGATGTTCGGTTATGTATGGCTGGGTGCTCACCACCTGCAGTACACCGCACTGCCTGACTGGACCGGTTCACTTGGTGCCGCGGTATCTCTGGCGATGATCATTCCTTCATGGGGTGGTGCTATCAACGGTATGATGACCCTCTCCGGTGCCTGGGATAAGCTGCGTAATGACTACATCCTGCGCTTCCTCATCATGTCTCTGGCCTTCTACGCCATGTCCACCTTCGAAGGTCCGGTCATGTCAGCGAAGACCGTTAACGCCCTCTCTCACTACACCGACTGGACCGTAGGTCATGTACACGCTGGTGCTCTGGGTTGGGTTGCGATGGTTGCTGCCGGTGCGCTGTACCACATGGTTGAGAAACTTTGGGATACCAAGATGTACTCTGCCAGCCTGGTTAACACCCACTTCTGGCTCGCTACCATCGGTACTGTGGTCTACATCACCGCGATGTGGGTATCCGGCATCATGCAGGGCCTGATGTGGCGTGACTACGATGAGTTCGGCACCCTGACTTACACCTTCGCTGAGTCCGTTGCTGCAATGCATCCCTACTACGCCATGCGCGCCATCGGCGGCATGATCTACTGGTTGGGTGGCGCAATCATGCTGTTCAACGTAGTGATGACCATCCGTCAGGCCTCTGCCCAGCGTAGCTCTGCTACCGCTGCCGCTTAAGCCGATAAGGAGGATTAATAACAATGGCTGATCAAATACATTCAACCAAGCTTCAGGACAAGACAGAGCGTAATGTCTTCCTGATGATTTTCATGCTCGCCATCCTGGTGGCTATCCCGGGTGCAGTGGAAATTATTCCACTGTTCTATCTCGATGAAACCATGGAGCACAACCAGCATCCCGAGATCGTATGGGACCGTCAGGCCGGTCAGGCCCTGACTGAGTGGAAGGCCGGTGAAGGCGTTCGTCCTTACACCGCGCTGGAACTGGCGGGTCGTGAAGTTTACATCCGTGAAGGCTGCTACCTCTGCCACTCACAGATGATTCGTCCGTTCCGTGATGAGAAAGAGCGCTATGGCCACTACAGCCTTGCTTCGGAGTCGATGTACGACCACCCCTTCCAGTGGGGTTCCAAGCGTACCGGTCCGGACCTGGCCCGTGTTGGTGCCAAGTACTCTGACGACTGGCACAAACGCCACCTGATCGCCCCGCGTTCAGTGGTACCCGAGTCCGTCATGCCCAACTACCCCTGGCTTGAGAATGCCACCATTAACGGCGCTCACGTCTCCAAAGTGATGCGTGCAATGAAGATGGTCGGCGTGCCTTACACCGAAGATGACTTTGCTACGGCCGGAGAGCCTGTTGCAAAGGGTGGTACAGCTGGCGCTACCGAGTTGGATGCCGTTGTTGCCTACCTGCAAGTGCTGGGCACCATGGTTAAGTTCGAAGATAAGGATTACCGCAAGTAATGGGTAGCCTGCAGGAATACATCCAAACCGATTGGGCGGCGATGACGCTGTCCGATTGGATTGGCACCATCGTCACGGTGGGCATCTTCTGCCTGATGGTGTGGGCCTACGTGTATGCATTCCATCCGAAGAACAAAGAAAAACTCGAGTCGCAACGTCATCTGCCATTTGATGACGACGATATGATCGAAACGGAGAACAGAAAATGAGTGAAAAAAGCAATCCGTATAGTGCTCCGGATACCGGACACGTGTGGGACGACAATCTGCGCGAGCTGACCAACCAGCCGCCCAAGTGGTGGATGCTCGGTTTCTACGCCAGTCTTGCCATTGTTGTCTTCTATATCATCTGGTATCCAGCTATCCCGCTGGTTAATAGCCACACCAAGGGTGTCGCTGGCTGGACTGCTATCAACGAGTATAAAGAGGACATGGCTGCCATTCAGGGCCAGCGTGCTCAGTACGAAGATAAGCTGCCTGGCATGTCTGCCGCTGCCATCCTGGCCGACGATGAGCTCTCTACCTATGTACAGCGTTCAGCCAAGGTACTGTTCGGCGACAACTGTGCCGCCTGTCACGGTGCTGAGGGTTCGGGCAACCAGGGCTTCCCGGTACTGGCCGACAACGACTGGCTTTACGGTGGCAGCATTCAGGCTATCGAGCAGAGCATCATCAATGGTCGTAACGGCAGCATGCCGGCACACACCATGGATGCCGCCGAGCTGGACAAACTGGCCGATGCCATTATCGCCGGTAACCCCGGTGCTGAGCCGCTGTTCAGTGCCAAGGGCTGCTTTGCCTGCCACGGTGCCGACGGTAAAGGTATGCAGGCTCTCGGTGCTGCTAACCTGACCGATACCATCTGGCGTTTTGCCGCCGCGGATCAACGTGAAAGCGTGAAGCACACCATTACTCATGGTGTTAACTTCCCTGCCGACGCACAGACCCGTAACGCGGTGATGCCCAAGTTTGGTGGCGGTAAGCTTAGCGATACCGAAATCAAGAAACTGGCTGTATACGTCCACAAACTGGGCGGCGGTAATTAAGCCTCATTAACCTGTTAAGGCCGTCTGCTGTCTGGGCGGCCCATAATCAAGAGGGATAAATTATGGACGCAGTAGTAATAGGTTCCATTCTGTCCGTTGTAGGTGCCATCGTAGTTGTGATTGTACTCGGTATTCGCATACTAAAGTTGATGAACACAACTCACTCTGAGGACTGAGTAATATAACCCCAATAATCTCATTGGGATTATGAATCGAGGGGGATTTCTATCCCCCTCTTTTTATTAGATTATGCTAATATTCCTGCCTGGCATTATTCCTAATATAAAACAGCACTGAGAAGGATTTCCCCGTAAGAGTAAATTACTGAAAAGGCCCGGAGGTTTTTTCACTAGTTTTCTTATTCCACAATATGTAAACACTTGTACTAGGAGCCAGATGTGAACGAGACAACTGAAAACGGCCAACAGTCCGTCGATGATCTCTACGAAGAGCAGGGGCATTGGCACATCAACACCGGCGATGTCACCATTCACGCAAAGCGTATGCCTGGCACATTCCGCAAGCTCAAGTGGCTCGCCGCCTCGGTCTGGCTGGTTTTCTTTCTCGGCCCGTACCTGCGCTGGGGTGATCGCCAGGCCATTCTTCTCGACATCCCCAACCGCAAATTTCAGATCTTCGATATCACCATCCTCCCTCAGGATGTGTGGATGCTTTCATTAGTATTACTGTTTTTCGCCATCCTGTTGGCAGTCGTCACCTCGGTAGCAGGGCGCGTATTCTGCGGCTACTTCTGCTTTCAGACGGTATGGACCGATGTATTTACCCTTATTGAAGAGAAGCTTGAGGGCAACCCGGCACAACGGCATAAACTGGATAAGGCCCCCTGGGATGGAAAAAAGATTGCCATCAAGGGCGTTAAGCACATTATCTGGGGCGCTATAGGCATCCTTACCGGTATCAGCTTTACCCTGTGGTTCGCCGATGCCTACGAGATGTGGCACAACTACCTCACTCTCAATGTCGGTCCCTTCGCCTGGGGCGCAGTTATTATCTTCGCCTTGGGAACCTATCTTTTTGGCGGCATTATGCGCGAGCAGGTCTGCTTCTGGCTCTGCCCCTACGCCCGAATTCAGGGCGTCATGATGGATGCCGAGACCATTGTTCCGGCCTATGACTATAACCGCGGTGAGCCCCGTGCGCGGATAAAGAAAAATGAGACCCAGGAGGGCAAGGGTGACTGCATTGAGTGCAATCAGTGCATCGCGGTCTGTCCTACCGGCATCGATATCCGTGAGGGTCAACAGGAGGGCTGTATAACCTGCGGTCTCTGCCTGGATGCCTGTGACACCATCATGGATAAAATCAACAAGCCGCGCGGCCTGATCCGTTACACCTCACTCGATGCGCTGCAGGGTACGCCACACATCCCGCTGTTCAAACGCCCGCGCATACTGGTCTACCTGGCGATCCTGACCCTCGCGGTTGGCGGCATCCTCTACGGACTGACCCACCTCGGTTCATTGGAGCTAAAGGTTATTCACTCACGTTCACCGCTGTTCGTGCAGATGAGTGACGGCATGGTTCAGAACAAGTTCGATCTCAAGATCCTCAACAAACTCGATAGTGCGGTAGAGGTGCAAGTCACTGCAAAGGGGCCTGAAGGTCTGCAACTGGTCGACGCGGAAAAGATCCTTACGCTGAAATCAGGCAAGATGACCTCACGTATTATGTTCGTCAAGGTGCCTAACGAAAACCTTACCGAGAGTCGCGTACCTCTCACCTTTACGGTGCAGAACGTGAACAACCCGGAAGACTTTGTAAACTATGAAAGCGCCTTCTTCGGCCCACGCCACTAGGGCGTGTGTCAAGGTCAGTAATTAACTCACGACGACAGAAACCGATACAGGTAGAACCATGATCTCTCAAGACAATAAACAAGCAATGCGTAACCCCTGGGTACTCGGCTGGCTCGGTATCCTTATCACCGTGATCACCGTTAATGTGATCTTCATCGTTACCGCCTTCAAGACTAACCCTGGCCTGGTCGATGAGAGCTACTATGAGAAGGGACGTTACCACGACGCCAATTACCAGAAAAAGATGGAGGCACGTAGCCGTCTGGGCTGGAATATCTCTCTGCAAACACCAGAGACCATCAACCTCAGTACACCGGGCAACTACAGCGTGAATATCGTTGACCGCGTAGGTAACCCCCTCAGGGAGGCTACCGTTACCCTACAGGCCTACCGCCCATCCGATGCCTCCCAGGACCTAAAGACGGAGTTGGAGAAAGTGGCAGAGGGCGTATTCCAGAGCAAACTGGCGCTGCCCTTAAAGGGGATCTGGGACATCAACATCACTGTGGCGCAGGGCGAAGAGAGTCTCGATATCAGCCGACGCGTAACCGTGGTAGCAAACTAGCACCAGCGAACTCAACATGAGTGGTGATCAACCGCACAGCGAGGCGGGCTGCTTTCACTGCGGCCTGCCACTGCCCCCCGATGAGCCCTTTATTGAGAAGATAGAGGGTAAAGATCGTCACTTCTGCTGCTTTGGCTGCCAGTCGGTATGCAAGGCGATCTATGATGCCGGACTCGATGGTTTCTACCAACGCACCCCCGACGGTACCCTGCTGGCCCCACCACCCGAGCCACCCAAAGATATCGCACTGTTCGACCTCGACGAGGTTCAGGAGGAGTTCGTTCGCGAACTCGGGGAGGAGCGTGAAATTCACCTGCTGGTCGAGGGGATCCACTGCGCCGCCTGTGTCTGGCTTATCGAGCGCGGTCTCAGCACCATGCATGGCATTCTTAAGGTTCAGGTAAACCTGACCAACAAGCGCCTGTTGTTACGCTGGGATAACCGACAGACTCACCTCTCCGATATCATCAAACGCCTTGGCGATATCGGATACGCCGCGATCCCCTTTGACCCGGAAGCGGCCGAGGGCAGCATCAAGAAACAGAACCGCGAACTGCTTTTCCGCATGGCGGTGGCCGGTTTTGCAATGATGAATCTAATGTGGATCTCCATCGCCCTCTACACCGGTGCCGATACGGCCGATGGTGGTCAGTTCCGCCCGATGTTCCACTGGATCGGCTTTGCCCTCGCCAGCCTCACCCTGTTCTACTCAGGCTCGCTCTTTTTGAAAGGAGCATGGGCCGGACTACGCCACCGCCACCTCACCATGGACCTGCCGATCGCCATCGGTGCCACCTCGACCTACCTCTACTCAACCTACGTCACCATAAGCGGCAGCGAGGTGGGGGAGGTCTATTTCGATACGGTGGTCAACTTCATCTTCGTCATCCTCGTGGGGCGCTTCCTTGAGGCTGTGTCAAAACGCCACGCGGTCGCCGCCACCCAACGTCTGATGGACCTGCAGCCCCGTGTCGCCACCCTCCTCACCGATGGGGCAGAAAAGATCGTTCCCATCCGCACCGTGAAGAGTGAGGATACGGTACTGGTGAAGGCCGGTGATAAAATCCCTGTCGATGGTATCGTCCTCGAAGGGCGCAGCAGCGTCGATGAGAGCATGCTCAGTGGTGAATCCGAACCGGTGCGCAAAGATGCCGGTCACTCCGTCTCGGCTGGCACAGTAAACCTGCACAGCGCCCTCACCCTGCGTGTGACAGGCACCCTGCGTGAAACCTCATTGGGGCGCATCATTGCCCTGGTGGAGGAGGCACAGGCCTCCAAGGCCCCCATCCAGTGCATGGCCGATCGCATCGTTCCCTGGTTTGTGATGGCGACCCTGCTGCTCTCCACCCTCACTTTCCTGTTGTGGGTCGGTAGTGGCTTTGAGCTGGCACTAATGGCCGCCACCTCGGTACTGATCATTACCTGCCCCTGCGCCTTTGGACTTGCCACCCCGATGGCCATTGCCGTGGCGGCCGGACAGGGGGCAAGAAACGGCATACTGGTAAAGAACGGTGAAGTGCTGGAGACCCTCTCGCGTGTTAGCCACTTCGTGTTTGATAAGACCGGGACACTGACCACCGGTCGCATGCAATTTCAGCAAATGACGGCAGCTCATGGCGAAGATGAAGACGAGCTGCTGCGCCTTGCCGCCGTCGTCGAACGCTACTCCGAACACAGCATTGCGCAGGCCATCGTTGAGGCTGCGGAACAGCGGCAACTCGCCATCAATCAGAGCAAGCCAGAGGCCTTTGAGAGTCTGCCCGGTCATGGCGTGCAGGCCATGGTCGAGGGCAGGACCGTTACCCTGGGTACCCTCGCCTGGCTGCAGAAAAATGATATTGCTTTAGCCCCGACTCTGCGAGAGCAGGCGCGCGAGCTTGAGGCGAAGGCGACCAGCTGCATCCATATGGCGATCGACGGCAAACACCGGGCCTTAATCGCCATCGCCGATCAGCTGCGCCCCGATGCTCTACAGCTGGTCAATGGCCTGCGTGCTGCCGGAATTCGCATGACCCTGCTCAGCGGTGACCGCCAGCGTGTCGCCGACGCCGTGGCCGAGCAGCTGGGGGGGATGGAGGTGATCGCCGAGGTGCTGCCCCAGGACAAGGATCAGGTGATCGCCGACCTACAGGCCAAAGGCGAGTGGGTGGCAATGGTGGGCGACGGTGTTAACGACGCCCCGGCGCTGATACGCGCCAACATCGGTATCGCCGTCGGCTCCGGTACGGATGTCTCAATGGAAAGCGCCGACATCGTGCTGATGCAGGATGAGCTCGATAAGGTACGGGTAGCGACACTGTTGTCGCGTCGCACCCTGCGCACCATCCGTCAGAATATCGGACTCTCTCTCACCTATAACGTGATCATGGTGCCACTGGCGATGGCCGCCTTTATCACCCCGCTGTTTGCCGCCATCGCCATGCCAATCAGCTCACTGCTCGTCATTGGCAATGCGGCACGAATTCGCACCCTGTTTAAGGATTGAGGTAACCGGTGTCAGCAGTAAGCTTCTCTCCTTGAACCAATCCGATTAGAATTAGTCCCATTAGGGCAATGCCAGCCAGAGCAATTTATAAAGAGTAAACGATGGACGTAATCTACAGCCTCATCCCCAGCATGATCTTTATCGGACTAATTTTAGTCGGCATCCTGATTTGGGCGGTGAAAAAAGGGCAATACGACGACCTGGACGGCGATGCCCATCGCATCCTGCTGGATGAGGATGACGATATGATGGGCGGAAAAAGAAGTGTCGACCAGCGCAACTGGCCCGATGCGGACAACGACTAGTTCGACCTAGTCCAGAGTCACTCGCACCGCACAAAGCCTAGTTAGAAACGACCTCTCCCTTCTCCAGCAGCGGTTTGCGCAGCGAATCGAAGTGCATGGGCTGCACATACTGCAGCACCTCCTTGCCCTTCTCATGCAGTATCAGATCCAGACCCTTTTGCGGGTAGAGCCAGTGCTCTACAGGGCTTTCAGTATCCTTCTCCAAGATGCGCTCAGCGGGTTGACCAAAACGTGCCTGAATCAGCTCAGGGATTAAATTTGTCTTGGGAATATAGGTGAGGCTGGCGATAGGCAGCGCGGCAAGATGCCGGAAATCGCTATCGTGCAGCGTCACCTTTCGGGTGCCACTGCCCATAGTTGCGACACGCACCCCACGCTCATAAAACCCGTTCAACTGTTCATCGCTCAGCCCCATCACCAGCACCACACGGGCACGTATGCCACTTAGGGTAATGCTGTCGAAATAGACCTCAACCACCTTGTTGCCATCATCACGGACAAACATACTGACTTCATAGGGTTCTTTGAAACGCTGTTCCGCATCGGCCAGTGTACTGTGCCCTAACTCCAGACCCACAACGCGGGTCGAGCCGTTGGCTGTCTGTTCAATCTGCCACGGCAGGTAGACCGTCTCCTCCCGTGGCTTACCCGGTAACAACATGCCAATACCCAGCGCCAGCAGAGTAAAAAGTAATACACCTAAAAAGATATAACGTTCCATTGAGACCTACTTGTATATAGACAAAAAAGGCCGGTTTCCCGGCCACTGTATTAGGTGCAGGTTACTTATTCGGCGATGGGCTTCGCCTCACTATTCGGGTATTTGTCGATCAACCACTGCGGCACCACGCCGGTCTTGGCCTTATGCAACCCATCCGACTCCATCACAATCAATACCAGGATAAAGACCAGGCTCGGTAACGCGGAGACACCACCCAGTGCGTAGTGTCCCGGTTTGAGCAGTGAGGCATCACCTCCCACCGAGAGCAATAGACCTGCGACGACCAGTCCTAGCAGCAGCAACATGCCAATAAACAACTTGCTGCGATGCGCACAGAGCTGCCAGTGACAGGCGGCATACCAGCCACCGTTATTAAGCTTGCTGCGAGCACGAAGCATTATATAACTCAGTACTACAAACGAGATGGCAGGGGTGATCAGCATCAACCAGGGGTAGGTTTTGGCCATACCCAGCATACCGACAAACAACAGAATATGGTTGGTGATCAGGTTGATCAGGAAGATTTCGTGCGGGTGTTTGGCATCGGTAATGTCCGCTTCACTGACTTCGAAATGCATAGTCTTCTCTTTGTTGTTATCGGCGTCTCATCGGCCGGTAAAATCGTCGGCAAAAAGTACCACCTTGGCCCCGACAAATCCAGCAAACAGCGCCTAATGGTTTACCTTAAGCGCTACAAGACGCGATAATGGCAAAAACACAAAAGGCACTACCACATGACACATAAACTTCTCGCCGCTCTTATCGCCCTGCCACTGGCTGGCTGCTCCACTAACTCACTATTGCCATCATCCTCTGAGCAGTTTCAAGTTGACTCGGTACCTGTCGGCGCCTCGGTAAAGGTGCTCGGTGAGTCTATGGGGCAAACCCCAATGACACTCAGTACACGCGATGTCTTCCCGCAAAGCTTTGCCCACGAGAAGCAGCACCTCTATGGCCGAATCGAACTGACCTACCCCGGGTGCGAACCCTCCATCACGACGGTCAGTAGCCGTATCATCAGCCATGGTCTAAAGACCAAACTGAAGTGCCGTGATAATGCCCAGGCTACGGACCAAATCCAGACTAAGCCGACGACAGCGACAGTTACCCCCACACCCGCATCCAAGCCGGTGGAGTTGAAGTTACGACTGAAGAAGTTAAAAGAGTTGTATCAGGAAGAGCTGATTAGTGAAGAAGAGTACGCCGAGAAGCGTCGGGCATTACTAGAGGAGTTGTAAAAAAACTACCGCGGCGAACGCCGCGGCAGAGGATGTTACTTAGTAAGAGAGCAGACGTATATAACTGGCCACCGCCATTATCTCTTCCGCCGAGAGTAACTGGCTCCAGCCGGGCATGTAGCCACCCTTACCTAATGAGATGGTCATCACTAGGGCCTGATTATCCATCTTCGAGACCGCGCCGCTCTGAGTATGGTCTGCCGGCTTCACCGGTAGAATGTTGGCCATCACCCCATCCCCCCTTCCATGCACCCCGTGACAGGCAGAGCAGTTCCGCGCATAAATACTCCTTCCCAGGTGTGGATCTCCGGGTAGGGCCTCTGGTGAAGTACTAAGAAACTTAAGGTAGGCCACCAGCGCATTGATATCAGGGTCGGAGAGTACTACCCCCCACTGCGGCATAATGCCGTTGATCTTGTGAGTGTCGGTTCCCTTAACGATATTAAACAGATCCTTATCGCTACGCTTTGACATCCGTACCTTATCGGTCAGATTAGCTGGCACCTTCTCTAATTTCGCTGCCAATGGGCCATCCCCCTTTCCCGAAGTGCCGTGGCAGACAAAGCAGTAGGTATCGAACAACTCGTGTCCCTTAAAGGCATTGGTGCCCTGTGCTGCACCCTGCATCGGAAAGAGCAATGCACTCAGTGCAAGGCTAGTAATTGAAAATAGTGTTTTTTTCATGACCGTTCTCCTGTTGAGTGGGTCGCCACCCTGCTGCAACGGCAGCGAAGGTGATTTTATTATTAAGTTTAAATCGATGATTTATTCTTGATTAGAAGCCAGAGAAGAGCTGCAGCATGGTGAGATCACCGCCATCCTTATCGCTGCTCACGGTATACAGCTCTACCTTGGCATTCTGCGCCAGCATGTACTGCACACCCAGCGTGGTATCGCTAACGGTTCGTGTGCCGTTATCGTCCGTACCGTAAGCCAGGTATGCGCTGGTGCGGTTGGCAATGCCAATTTTTCCAAGCAAACCAACCGCTACAATATCATCGGCACCGTTGTTATAGGCACTGTTCGGACCGTTTTCCGGGGCAACCGCATAGCTCAGGTAAAACTCCGCAGGCTTGCCGCCCAGCTCACCCAACGCCTGGAAATCGACGCCGCGTCCCTTAATGGTAGTTGTAACGGCAGGGTCGTTGGCACCAGTCTCAATTTTACCGGTCATGTAGGAGGCACCGAAGCCCATGTCCCAACCGCCGAGGTTTCTGAAATAATTGGCGCGCACGTAGTGGCCGAGGCCACCGAGAATATTAGCGTTTACATTGCCCCAGGTCGGTGCCCAGTGAGAGTAGTTAACCATCAGGTTGTTGGTGTGATAAATCGCTGAGATACCGGTCGCAGCACCCGATGCCAGCCCCGTGCGCTGGAACGCAGAGAAGCCCTTACGATTCTCAATCGGGCGCTGCGAGCGCTGCATACCGGTATTCATCAACTCCATGCTGTAACCCACACCCAGACCGTCTGTACCGAACACTACCGCAGAGATTTTGTCGGTGATGTTGACCTGTACTTTGTAGGAGAGGAAGTTGCCGTCGACCTCGGTCTCACCCGTTCCGGTGTCAGCCACCCAGGTCTCTCCGGCATCCATAATGCCATTGTTATTGGTATCGCCAGTGATGGCTCCCGTGCCGGTATCGGAGTGACCTGCCTGCGGAGCAAGCCCTCCCTCAAACAGGAAACCGATGTTCTCGGCGGCACGGCCACCGATCAGCAGGGCGGCCTCATCGGGCCACTGAATCTCACCACGACCGCCGTCAACATTCTCTGTGAGGCTATAACGCAGCTTGGTGATGAGCGAGGCCTTGAGATCTGCTGGCATGGAAAGGTCATCGCCCTCAATCAGGGGAGCAGCACCACGCATGGTGTAACCCTGTGCCTTGAAGCTACGACCAAAGGAGTTTAGTGCAGGGAAATTCTGGGCATGACAGCTAACGCAGGCCATGCCGGTCTGACGGGCAAAGGCGGGAACCGCCTCGGCCTGTTGTGGGATGAATGTTGAGATGACAACGGCAAACATGCCCGCTGCCACGGATGATTGTTGGAATAGACGCATAAGTTCCCCAAAATATTATTGATGTTGTGAGATACAAACAGGGGGGTAATTTTATAAAATATATTTATTTAGACCCTGTCTAAGTGGAAATGTGACATATCGCACAAAAAACCACAAACAGCATAGGATTATATGCTTATAAAGAACGTGTTGTTTTATGAACTTACCTGCAACCAGAAGGTCACCGGGCCGTCATTGATTAAGGCGACCTGCATATTGGCACCGAAGCGCCCCCTCTCCACCTCGGGGTGTAAATTTTCGGCGCGTGAGGTGAAGTAGTCGAACAGTCTGCGCCCCGCTTCGGGGGAGGCGGCGGGGGTGAAGCTGGGGCGGGTGCCCTTGCGGGTGTCGGCGGGCAGGGTGAATTGCGGCACAATCAGCAGGCCTCCCTGAGTGTCGTGCAGGCTGAGATTCATCTTGTCGTTCGCATCGGCGAATACACGGTAACCGAGCACCCTTTGCAGCAGGCGATCCGCCACCACCTCACTATCGTCGCGCTCTACCCCGAGCAATAACAGCAGGCCAGCACCAATCTCCCCCACCACTTCACCGTCGACACGCACCGCGGCCTCGCTAACCCGTTGCAGCAGGGCGATCATGAGAGGCGGTCGGCAAAGTCATCGCTGGCCTGCACCAGCGCATTGATGATCCCAGGCTCAGAGGCGGCGTGCCCGGCATCACCAATGATCTTGAGCGTTGCCTCGGGCCACGCCTGCGACAGTTGCCAGGCACTCTCCATCGGACAGATCACATCGTAACGCCCCTGCACAATGACACCGGGGATACCGTGCAGGCGTGGAGCATCGCGCAGGATCTGATTCGGCTCCAGAAAGCTGTCGTTAACGAAGTAGTGGCTCTCGATTCTCGCTAATGAGAGGGCGGTAAAGGGATCACTGAAGTGAGCGGTCACCGACTCGCTAGGCTTGAGGGTAGCGGTTCTTCCCTCCCACAATGACCAGGCCTTGGCTGCCGCCATGCGGGCCATCTCATCCTCACCGGTGAGGCGGCGATAATAGGCCTGCAGCAGGTCATCCCGCTCGGCCTCAGGGATCGGTGCCAGGTAATCCTGCCAGTAATCGGGAAAGAGACGGCTTGCACCCTGCTGATAAAACCAGTCGATCTCCTGCGAACGACAGAGAAAAATGCCACGAACAATCAACCCCAGCACCTTGTCCGCATGGGTCTCGGCATAGACCAGGCTGAGGGTTGAGCCCCAGGAGCCGCCAAACAGCAGCCACTTATCGATCTTCAACTTCTCGCGGATCAGCTCCATGTCCGCCACAAGGGCTTGGGTGGTGTTGTTCTCCAGTGAGGCGTGGGGGGTAGAGCGGCCACAGCCGCGCTGATCAAAGAGAATAATACGGTAGCGTTGCGGGTCGAAGAAACGACGATGATAGGGCTCGCAACCAGCCCCTGGACCACCGTGAACGAATAACACTGGAATACCGGAAGGGTTACCGCACTCCTCTACATGCAGGGTATGCGGCGACGCCACAGCCAGGCTGTGTTGCACATAGGGTTGAATATCGGGATAGAGAATATGCATGGAAAACGGTGCTCCGCACTTAGAGATTTTCCTGCATCATAGAATCGTGACCAGAGTATTTCCAGTCCGTACTACAAACAGACGGGGCAGGCTGATGCCCGCCGCGTCAACACACCTTAAAGCTGCTGCAGGAAGATCTCCACACGGCGGTTTTGTGCCCGCCCGGCTGCGGTGCTGTTATCGGCACGCGGTTCGCTCTCACCACGACCTTCCACCTGCACCTGGGAGGAGGCAACACCCTGACTGATTAAGTAGCTGGCGGTAGCCTGGGCTCGGCGCTCTGAAAGGCGCTGATTGTAATCCGCACTGCCCTTGCTATCGGTATGACCAACTACGCGAATACTTTGCTTGGGATCGTTGTAGAGTACATCCGCCACCTTGTTAAGAGTCGGCTTAAATTCGGGCTTCACTGTATCTCGGTCAAAATCAAAAGAGGCTTCGGAAGAGACACTAATACGGATCAGGTCTTCGCGCACTCGCACCACCTCCATCTCTCTGGCGTCACGCTCGGCGGCGATCTGGCGCAGTTTCTCCTCTTTCTTGTCCATTTGATTACCAATGAGACCGCCAGCGGTGGCCCCGGCAATAACACCCATCGCGGTCTTGCCGCTGGACTGCTTGCCGCTATTGTTGGCAATAACACCACCTAAGATACCGCCAATAATCGCCCCCCCTACCGTCTTATCATTTCCGGCATCATCGGTCTCACTGGTCGAGGCACAACCGCCCAGCATCATGACACCTGCTGCAACAACAATCGTCAGCCGCTTCATTGGTATTTTCTCCATATTAGTCAAAATCATATTGTACAGTGTAGCAATAGATAATAGTTCAAGTGCGTCACAAAACAGTAGCTAGCTTAGGGCCGTATGTCAGCAACCCCTTACCGCGCTATCACGGTCGCACATAGGAGTAGCCCTGCTCCTGCAACTCCATAATGCGCAACACCCCGGCGGAGACAACCCCCACCCCATCACTTAGCACGACAGGCTTGCCCTGCTTCTGCTCGACCTTTTTCATGGTATTGCCACAGGCACTAAAGACGATATCCTGTTGCGCCAGGCTGGCGACCCGCTGCGACTGTTTGGCCCCGGCGATAAGCATCGACAGACCGGGCCCATAGGCGACGATCTCGATCGCCACATTGTCCATGCCCAGCTCCTTCTGCAAGTTCACCGCATTATTCATGGCGATGGTCTGCGTGCGAGCATCGTCACTACTAACCTGAATCACTACCTTATGTTTGTCGGCACTGTACTCGCTATGTGCGGCTTGTGCGTTGAGAGAGAACAGCCCGAGCAGGGCAAACAACGCGGTAAAGATTGGCAAGTTACGCATGGTCTAGACACCTCTTAGTTATCGGCAAATGATAAATACCTACTATTTATCTATGACAATTAAAGTCGATACCGCAGAGAAATCGACCATGCCAATAGCATGGTTATTCGAGCCGGGTGACCCAGCCGCATAACGGGCACGACACAAGGGCATTAGATACAAGCGCTTCAGCCCAGGCAACTAAAGCCGTAGCAACCAGCGAGGCTATGTCAGTGTACCGGGACATGGCCCCATCGGTTACGGTTTTGACTAACAGTACCGCAACACAAAGGCCTGAGTATCACATCGAATCCTGACCAGGTTCCAAAATCCGTGCAAAAAAAACGGGGCTTAAAGCCCCGTTTGTTATTAGTTCTTTTTGCGCGATGCCGTCTTGCGCTCATGCTCGGCCAGTAACTTCTTACGCAGTCGAATGTGGTTAGGTGTTACCTCCACCAGCTCATCATCATCAACGAACTCCAGCGCCTGCTCCAGGGTGTGAACCACCGGCGGGGTCAGCACCTGGGCCTCATCGGTGCCCGAGGCTCGCACGTTGGTCAGCTGCTTACCCTTGAGGGCGTTCACCACCAGGTCGTTGCTGCGTGAGTGCAGACCGATGATCATTCCCTCGTAGACCTCGGCACCGTGACCGATAAACATGCGGCCACGCTCCTGCAGGTTGAAGATGGAGTTGGTCAATGCCTTACCGGTGGCATTGGCGATCATCACGCCGTTCATGCGACTACCGTAGTCACCGCGCTTGAACGGGCCGTAGTGGTCGAAGACGCTATAGATCAGACCCGAACCCTGGGTCGCGGTGAGAAACTCGGTACGGAAACCGATAAGGCCGCGCGCCGGCATAATGTAGTCGAGACGCACACGACCATGGCCGTCCGGCACCATATTTTTCAGATCACCACCACGGGCACCCAGCTTCTCCATCACACCGCCCTGATGCTGGTCTTCCACATCCACGGTGACCTGCTCGAAGGGCTCCTGCGGCTCGCCGTCGATGGTGCGGATGATAACCTCGGGGCGTGAAACACCCAGCTCAAAGCCTTCACGGCGCATGTTCTCGATCAGTACCGAGAGGTGGAGCTCACCACGACCGGAGACGCGGAACTTGTCCGGATCAGAGCCCTGCTCGACGCGCAGTGCCACGTTGTGAACCAGCTCCTGATCCAGACGCTCTTTAATCTGACGCGAGGTAACGAACTTGCCGTCCTTACCAGCGAAGGGTGAGTTATTGACCTGGAAGGTCATGCTCACGGTCGGCTCATCCACGCTCAGCGGTGCCAGCGCCTCAACGGCCTCCGGGTCACACAGGGTGTCAGAGATGTTGAGCGGATCGAGACCGGTGAAGCAGACGATGTCGCCTGCCTGTGCCTCATCCACCTCAATACGCTCCAGCCCCATGAAGCCATAGAGCTGCAGCACACGACCTTTACGGCGCTGGCCTTCCGCATCCACCACGACCACCGGGGTGTTGGTCTTAATCCGTCCACGGCTGATACGACCAATGCCGATAACACCGACGTAGCTGCTGTAATCGAGCTGTGAAACCTGTAACTGGAAGGGGTCTTCCGGTTCAACCTGTGGCGGATGAACGAAGTCGACAACGGTCTGTAGCAGCGGTGTCATGTCACCTTCACGCACGTCAGGGTCAAGGCCGGCAAAGCCACCCAGGCCGGAAGCGTAGACCACCGGGAAGTCGAGCTGCTCATCGGTGGCACCAAGGCGGTCAAACAGGTCAAAGGTCTGATCCAGTGCCCACTCGGGACGTGCTGCCGGACGGTCGACCTTGTTCACCACAACGATCGGCTTAAGACCACGCGCCAACGCCTTCTCGGTAACGAAGCGGGTCTGCGGCATCGGGCCTTCAACCGCATCAACCAGCAGCAGTACGGAGTCCACCATAGAGAGAACGCGCTCCACCTCACCGCCGAAGTCGGCGTGTCCGGGGGTGTCAACAATGTTAATACGGTACTCGCCCCAGCGAATGGCGGTCGGCTTGGCAAGGATGGTAATGCCGCGCTCACGCTCCTGATCGTTGGAGTCCATGGCACGCTCTTCGAGCTGGGCACGCTCACCGAGGGTGTCGGATTGCTTAAGGAGCTCATCAACCAGGGTAGTCTTACCATGGTCAACGTGAGCGATGATGGCGATGTTGCGAAGGTTCTCAATCACAGGGGATATTCCATAAAGGGGCAAAATTGGCGGCGATTATATCTGGTTTGCCTTATATACACACGGAATTTCCACCGATACCTGTTTAACTATCATAAATAGGACAACACCCCTTGCCCGACTTCTTTGCCCGGTACATCGCCTCACCGGCCCTGACAATCAGTGAATCGGCAATGTTGTTAATGACATCGCGCGGGTGCTCCCCCTTCAGCACCACCACTGCCACAGCCAATCGGCAATACACCAACCGGATATCAAACTTAAGCCACCTCTGAACTGAGGGCCATCATTGATCGCTGCACTGGCGATGCCGCCAGTCACATGGTTATGGACCAGAGCCCGCTTGTAGTCGCCACTGTCGACGCTACCGTTTACTCAAGGGCATGCTCAATCACCCTTTATCGTTACTGTTACATGCCACTATGCATCCAACATTAACGCTCCCCTACCCCGTAGTGCTGCTGCAAAAACTCTTTCGCCTCAGCGCTGTTACTCTTTACGGCGCGCTGTAGCCAGTGCATCGCCATCTGGTCATTCATCTCCACCCCAATCCCTTCGGCGTAGATCACCCCCATCAGGTACTCGGCATCGGGCAGGCCCTGCTCGGCGGCCTTAAGCATCCACTCGGCGGCGGCAACGGCGCTCAGCTCCTCGGCAACCAGCAGGTGAGCCAGATTGAACTGCGCCTCGGCCAGCCCCTGTTCTGCCGCCTTTTGATACCAGTGCAGCGCCTTATCGAGGTCACGCTTAACACCGATGCCGTTATCATAGGCGGCACCAAGATTAAGCTGGGCATGGGCATCGCCGGCCGCCGCCTCTTTTAACAGGGTGCTGACATCAGGCTGCGGCGCCTGCGCCGCGGCCCCCCCCATAGCCAGCCCCATCACCAGGCAAAGAACAACCGCTTTACAAATCTTCATCCACATCCCACACCATCTCATAGCTGATAAAACAACAGCGGTGGGGGAGCCCTTATCCCCCTCCATCGCACTCACGACTCTAGTGTATAATCTGCTTCACATTGCCCCAATCAGCAAGGATTTACCTCACGTGAGCAACAAACTGCCCCCCATTCGCATGACCGAGTACAGCCACGGTTCCGGCTGCGGCTGCAAGATCGCCCCCAATCTGCTGGAGGAGATCCTCAACAGCGGCTTTGCCATGCCGGTTGACCCTAAACTGCTGGTGGGCAACGATTCACGCGACGATGCCGCCGCCTACGATCTGGACGATGGCCGCTCGGTGATCAGCACGACCGACTTCTTCATGCCTATCGTCGATGACCCCTTTGAGTTTGGTCGCATCGCCGCCACCAATGCCATCTCCGATGTCTACGCCATGGGCGGTCAGCCACTGATGGCCATCGCCATCTTCGGCTGGCCCATCGATAAACTGGGACCGGAGGTGGCCAGTCAGGTGGTCGACGGTGGCCGTGCCGCCTGTGCCGATGCGGGTATCCCGCTGGCGGGTGGCCACTCCATCGACTCGCCGGAGCCGATCTTCGGCCTCGCCGTCACCGGTATCGTGCAGAACAAACACCTCAAGCAGAACAACACCGCCGAGGCGGGCTGCAAGCTCTATCTGACCAAGCCGCTGGGTATCGGCATCCTCACCACCGCGCTGAAGAAAAAGCTGTTAAAACCTGAGCACCAGCGCCTTGCCCCCGACACCATGTGCCAGCTTAACAAGATCGGCAGTGCGCTGGGGCAGCTGGAGGGCATCACCGCAATGACCGACGTTACCGGCTTCGGCCTGCTCGGCCACCTGCGCGAGATGTGCGCGGGCAGCGAGGTACGCGCCGAGATCGACTACGCCGCCGTGCCAAAACTGAAGAGCATCGAAGAGTACATCGCCATGGGCTGCTCACCGGGCGGTGCCGAGCGCAACTTCGCCAGCTACGGCCACAAGGTTGGGGAGATGACCGATACCCAGCGTGCCCTGCTCTGCGATCCGCAGACCTCCGGCGGCCTGCTGGTGGCGGTGCGCCCCGAGGTTGAAGCCCAGTTCATCGCCCTCACCGCCGCAGAGGGGATGCAACTTAGCCCCATCGGCCAGCTTATCGAGGCGGGCGACGGCCCGCTGATCACCGTTAAATAAAAGTAATTACTGCATGTCACAGGAACTGCCACAGGTAGAAGATTTTCGTCGCCTCGTTACCGAGAATGTGCCACTGCTCGACGTGCGCGCTCCCATCGAGTTTTATCAGGGCCACTTTCCCCACGCCGAAAACCACTGGTTGATCGACGACGAAGAACGCAATCAAATTGGAAAACAGTACAAACACCTTGGGCAGGACGCCGCCATCGACCTCGGCCACGAACTGGTCACCGGCCAGCACAAGGCAGATCGCATCGCCGAATGGAAAGCCTTTGCCGAGGCCCACCCCGAGGGTGTGCTCTACTGTTTTCGTGGCGGCATGCGTTCGAAAATCTCCCAGCAGTGGCTGTATGAAGAGACCGGCATTATGTATCCGCGCATTAAGGGCGGTTACAAGGCACTACGCCGTTTCCTGATTGATGAGCTGGAGGTCAGCAGTCAAGAGGTGCACCCCTTTGTCCTCGGCGGTCGTACCGGTGTCGGCAAGACCGTGCTGCTGCACAAGCTCAGCCCGATGGTCGACCTGGAGGGGCTGGCCTGGCATCGCGGCTCTGCCTTCGGCAACCACGCCACGCCGCAGCCACGACAGATCAGTTTTGAGAATGCGCTGTCGATTGAATTAATTAAAATACGCGCCGCCGGTAACCCCGCCTTCGCGGTGGAAGACGAACACCGTAACGTCGGCTCCTGCTTCATGCCTGACAATATTCGCGATAAATTCCGCGACTCTCCGCTGGTGGTACTTGAAGCCTCGCTGGAGGAGCGCGTAGACATTACGCATCAGGAGTACATTCACGAGTCACTGGCCGAACACGTCGCCCTCTATGGCGAGCAGCAGGGCTTTAACAAGTGGGCCGACTCTCTGCTCACCAGCATGGACAAGATCAAAAAACGCCTCGGCGGTACCCGCCACGCCGAACTGCGCAAGGTGCTGGAGAACGCCATAGCCATTCAACGCGACAGCGGCGAGGTGGAGGCCCATCGCCAGTGGATAGGCGAACTGCTCGGCAATTACTACGACCCGATGTACGACTACCAGATCAAGACCAACGAAAAACAGATCGCCTTTAAGGGCGACAAGCAGGCTGTCATCGACTACCTCGCCCAACAGGGTATTCGGTACCAGCCGTAACACCGACTCTTACACTATGCCGGGGTTTCCATCAAAGCCTCGTCGAGATATGCTAAGGGCTCAAGGGAATGAGCACCGGGCATGGATATCACACACCTCCCCATGATCACTCCCGAGAACCCGTTCCGTTATATTGTTCATTTAGTCTCCGTTCCCAGAGACTAAATAGTCTATTTATATCAAGTGATATTTTCAGACATCACAAATGTACGCATAAAAGAAGCCTTTGGAGTGTCGAATGTTTTTTAGGATATAAAAAAAACGGTTAAATTATAATTAAGGAGTTACAAATGAAAAAAGCACTACTCGCGATGGTCGTCTCTATTTCTCTCTTGTCTGGTTGTGCCTCGGTTCCAATGGAGTCCGCTGCAGCATCCAATAAGGCGAAAGAGTTTAATTCTCCTGGAGCAAATAAGGCGGGGGTATACGTTTATCGTAAAGACAGTCACTTTGGTGCCGCACTCAAAAAGAGTGTTTGGATCGACAAAAAATGCATCGGTGAGACAGCAAAAGGGGTATTCTTTTATCATGAAGTTGATGGCGACATGGACCACACTATATCCACAGAGTCGGAGTTCTCTCCAAACGATCTGGTTGTTAACATGAAAAGTGGGATGTTATATTTCTTCGAACAATACTTGAAAATGGGTCTATTGGTAGGTGGCGCAGGGATTGAGCAGAAGGATGAAGCCACTGGCAAGAGTGAATTAGCTGAACTCAACATGGCCACCAAAGGAAATTGTGGCACTTAGTTGCAGAAATTCAGACTTGAACTGACAGTTACTGATTTCTCAAACGGTTTCTGTCAGTTCAAACTTGCTTCACAAACATCTGCTGCCATATCAACTTTTCCTCTCTGAAAGTATTTTATTTAAGATACAGATACCGTTATTAAAATCGCACACCTCTTTATTTAAGGGGGAGGTGTCAGATGAGTTACAAACTTATTCACGCAGTAAAGAACGTCAGCTATTCGCCGCAAAAAAATCAATAATATCTCAGCTATCACCAGCCAAACTAGCTCGCCTTTGAGAGTGAACAACAACGCATTGACCACATGCTATTTGGCCGGTAACCATTAAAGTATTCAGTAGGGAATGGGGCTAGCCCCAATAGCGGTACACCCTGACTATCAACGCCTGAGGCGTCGGGATACCACTGGTGAACAGGGAAGTAGAGGTGCTGCATAAGCGTGACATCCCCTTTGTCATCGTCCTTGAACATCCTGACGACTAGCCACGCTTCAGTTTTGAGCCTGCCTCACGCTAGAATACTCAGTGCCAGTGCGACGGTGTACCGGACGAGACTTTTATGGTGCTGTTATTACATAATGCACTAAGCAGGCGGTTAGCGGGACGGCCTTATATCGGGAAGAGTTTTCGCTTTAAGCATCAAACTGTGTGGATAATTACTTGCGTAGGATGTATACAACACAATGTCACTATATCACGATTAAGGGCGTAAGCTTTTCTCCCTTTCACCGCCAGAACACGCTAACATGCAGAAATCATTGAATAATAAGCAAAAGCCCCCATCCTCTATAAGACGATAGAAAGAAAGGGAATGACGATGCTTCAGGAGCATGAAAGTGAACGACGACGCTATCCGCGCAAACGGCTGGAGGTCAACGTGTCGTTATCCTGTCGTGATGCATCGGCGCAGACCCATACCTTCACTGTCTATGATATTAGCCTGAGCGGCATGGCGATATATTCAAATAGTGTGATCCCCAAGCTAGGTGAGCAGCTCAGCCTCTGCCTCACACCAAAACCTGAAGAGTGCAGCCGTGATCATGTCATTGAGGCAACGGTGGTCCACCTAAAGAACGGGATGGTTGGGATTAATTTTGACAGCGTTGGAGTGCTCATTCTTAAAGATATTCAAGACTTACTGAGTGATCAGCGCTATTTCTAGCCGGCTCCAAGGGGCCCCCCCACTTTTAAGCCTCGTTTCGCGTCATCAGATAAACCGTCTCCTGAACCGGCACGCCACGCGGCCCATCTGCATCCCATGTGCCTTTATTCTCGATGCTGAAGTGCTCACTGTAGAGTGCCTTCACCTCACTCTCTTCCACACTAAAAGGTGGCCCCTCAAGGGTGCCCGCCGGGTACTGCATGGTCACCAGCAGGATATGGGCGCCGGGCGACAACAGAGTGGCCATATGTTTGACGTAATCAGGACGCATCTGCGCTGGCAGGGCGATGAGCGCAGCGCGGTCGAATACCGCGTGGATCTGTCCCAGATCCTGGCGGCTGAGCGCGAAGTAGTCGCCAGCAAAGAGGGTTAACTGATCGCTGCTGTACTCGACGAAACGCTCGGTCTCATTAACACTGGGGTCGATCTCGTTCTCATGAAAGAAGGCCTCTACCGCCTTTGCACTCAACTCGATACCGAACACCGGGTGACCCTGCTCACGCAGCCACAGCATGTCCAGGCTCTTGCCACAGAGCGGTACAAAGACCGGTACCCCGTCAGGTAGACCAAGCTCCGCCCAGTGGGTGGTGAGATAGCCGTTGATCTCCTGCTGATGGAAGCCGATCTGATCCTGCTCCCACCGCTGATGCCAAAATTCATGTATCAAGCTGTTTCTCCTGTGACGGGGATACCTGCGTATTTAACTCGGATTATCGTCCATTCTGGCTTTAAGAAACACCAATTATGAGGGCAACACTTTCTGCACAATTGTTGATCCAGATCATCTCAGGCCCCTTGAAAGATTAGAATTTGCTTATATACTGAATCTCAAAGTCGGTCACTGTGGTAGCGGTGCTCCGGCCCTTCCCCCTACAGAGGAATCTCGCAATGTGTATACGCGCTGGCAGCAACGAACTGGAGTCCGTGAAAAACCTCATGGGCATGAGTCTAATGGCGGTGATCGCCGAATCGCTGGATATCGAGATCGACGAGGTTGAGGAGACCCACCGCCTGGTCGCTGACCTGCATATGGACAGTGAGGGTAAGCAGCGGCTGGAGAGCATGATCGCCGAGGTTTTCGACGAGCTGAAGGTCAACCTCAACACCACCCCCACCGTCGGTGCCCTGCTCGACAAGGTAGTGATGAGTGAGTTTGCCGATGACGGTATTCGTCAGTATGTTGGTCTGGACCTGTTGGAACTCACCAACAGCGCAGCCTAAGTACTAGCGTTTTTGTCGCAAGGTATCCGCGGCAAAGGCGTTTAAGGCCGTCACGACTTCCTCAGAGTAGTGACGGTTCAGTTCACCCTGCATCACCGCCAGATCACTTTGCGCCACGTGAAGCTTGTTCTCTCCCAATGCGGTTAAGTGGACATGAAATGAGCGCCTGTCCTTCTCATTTTCTACCATCGCAATAACCGCAGTACGAATCAATTCGTTGATCTGCACGCTCGCCGTAGCGCGAGTAACCTGCAACAGCTTGCTCACCTCGGTAACCGTTAATGCCCCATTCTCACGAAGTAACTCCAGCAGTCGAAACTGCGGGATACGCAGGCCGGAGTACATCAGCGTCACCGAGACATTACGCTCCACAATCTGTAACGCCCTCAGCAGGTCACTTACGTTAAGCCCCATCATGGCAGTCCCTTTGTTCTTCCCTTTTGCAGATGTTAGTTAGCTCAACTAACAAAATCTTTTGATTTGTTCTTTTTTTCCATCAGCATTTTAATAATTACTGAAAACCAAAATAACTACAAGCACCGCATAAACCGAGTCGCATCTCGGTACTGACTGGAGTAAATAATCATGAATACAGCTGTAGAACTTCGCACCGACACCGACGCACAGCTTGTTGAACGCCTCACGCAACTGGAAGATGAACTGCTATCCATCAAGCAGCGTGTACCCGACAACAAGGTTTCGATCATTCTTCTCTCCGCTGATTTTGATAAGGCCATGGCGGCCTTTATGATGGCCAATGGTGCCGCCGCGATGGACATGGAGGTTTCGATGTTCTTTACCTTCTGGGGCTGTAGCGTGATCAAAAAAGGACGCAAACTTAAGGGAAAAAAATTCACCCACAAGTTAATCAATCTAATGTTGCCCGGCAGCAGTAGAGACCTTGCTCCATCAAAGATGGCCTTTGGCGGTATTGGCAGGCAATTCTTCAACTATATGATGCAGGGTGAGATGTCTTCACTGGAGGAACAGATCGAGATCGCCAAAGAGATCGGCATCACCTTTCAGATCTGCGCCCCCTCGCTGGGCCTGATGGGCTTTTATGATGACGAGTGGGTAGTGCCGGTAGAGGTGTGCGGTGTAGCGGCAATGTATGACACCGCGCTGAATGCACGTACCGCCTACTTTATCTCCTGAGCGTGCGCAGAATCACAAACTTGGCATTGGTGGCGATAAGCTCGCAGTTGCCAAAGATCTTTGTCAAGGTTTTGTGATAACCAAGATGGCGGTTACCGACCACCCACAGCTCACCGCCAGGTCGCAATACCTTAAGTGATTGTCGGAACATGCGTTGTGCTATGTGATCGCCCACGGTGCTGCCCTGATGGAACGGCGGATTGCAGAGAATGATGTCGGCACTCTCTTTAGCAACATCCGTTAGACCATCACCCACGATAAACTGCGCCTCGCGCCCCTCAGCCAAATTGTGCGCAAAGTTCATCCGCGCCGAGGCCACCGCCATGAACGACTCATCAATAAAGTGCAGCCGCGCCTCGGGGTTACGCTCGGCGCTAACAAGACCCACCACGCCGTTGCCACAGCCCAGGTCGATCACATCCTTTGCGCCGAGATTATGCGGCAGGTGTTGCAGGAAAAATCGCGTACCAATATCAAGGCTGTCGCGGGAGAAGACATTGGCATGATTGCAGATACGGTGCCCTGTCCCCTCCAGCGGGTAACAGACCGGGTAGGGACTCTTCGTGACGGCCCCCGAAAGTGTCGGTGTCACAAAGATCAGCTTCGCCTTCTTCTTTGCCAGTGAGGTGGAGGTAGGGCCACACAAGCGTTCCAGCAACGGCCACACCGAGGAGGGCATGCCCTTCACCATACCGGCGACGATCACCCGTGTAGATGCCGTTAACAGCGGCGCCAACCGGATCAACTCATCTTCCAGCAGGGCCAGGGTCTTCGGCACCTTAAGCAGCAGCAGGTCCAGCGGTCCCTCTGCAACGCTCGGCAGCGTTAATGAGTCGAGCAGAATCACCGCATCACTATCGAGCCCATTGGCCTGCAGATTATTCTGCGTTGCCGCATGACAGAGCCAGGAGTCGGAGAGTGAATAGGGGTGATAGGCACTTAAGGCGACTGCCAACGCGCCGAAGCTGTCGTTAACAATAAGGACTCGAGAGCCCTGACAGGGTAGAGACTGCTCGGCCAGGGTATTTAACAGGTACTCATCGGCCGCATCCCAGGCGCGCAATAACTCTTTTTTACGTGGCGGAAGTCGGGTGAGAACATAGCTCCCCTGCGCAATAGTCAGTGTGTTATTGATGGCTTGCTGATTCACGCAATGAGAACAAAAGAAAATAAATGGGGACAGGCGGCAACCACTAGCGGGATGCCGCCCGCTACAGGCTTACTGCTTGATTTCAACCAGCTCGATATCAAAGATCAGGGTCTCGTTGCCGCCAATCTTAGGCGGAGCACCGGTCTCGCCGTAGGCAAACTCGGAGGGAATCACCACCTGCCATTTGGAGCCCACCGGCATCATCGGCAGCACTTCCTGCCACCCCTTAACCACACGCTTCAGGGCAAAGGTGGCCGGTGCGCCACGGTCATAGGAGCTATCGAACACGCTGCCGTCGATCAGGCTGCCGTGGTAATGGGCAACAACGGTCGACTCCAGGGTTGGCTTCTCGCCGGTACCCTCGGTCAGCACCTTGTACTGAATGCCGCTGGGCAATGTTATCACGCCCTCTTTGGCACCATTCTCGGCGAGGAATTTCTCACCCGCCAGCTTTGACTGCTCGGCCTCGGCATTGGCCTCGGCTACACGCTTCTCCATCATCTTCTGTGCCGCCTTCTCCAGCGCCGCACCCATCTGCTCTTCGCTCAGCTGCGCCGGCTTGCCGTCGAGTACGTCACGAATCGCCATACCCATGGCCGCCTCGTCCAGCTCGGTCATCCCCTTGCTCTTCATATCCTTGGCCATCAATACGCCAACGCTATAGCTAAACTGTTGCAGGTCGCTCTGCAGCACAGGTTGTTCAGGTGCGACGGCGGCCTTCTCAACGGCCTTCTCGTCGTTACAGCCACTCACGCCAACCACCACAGCGGCACTTAACAACAGGGGCAGCAGGGCTGCATTTTTACTGATTACAGGCATGTGTCTTCCTTTGGTTGTAATTATACGCATCGTTACTAGAGTCAAATGACGCCTCATCTTGGACGCAGTCGATAACAATTTCAAGCCTCGGGGGATGGGCTCGAGGCCCGCTCCGCCACGCACCGGGCGATAGTTCGCACCAGCGTATCGCGTACCACCGGCTTTTCCGCCACCGCATCCATCCCCGCCTCAAGATAGCTCTGCTGCTCATCACTCATCACGCTGGCGGTCAGGCCGACGATGGCGGTGTCGGCCTGTTGCGGATCCGCCGCGGCGCGGATCGCCCGGGTCGCCTCGACCCCGTCCATCTCCGGCATGTGCACATCCATCAGCACCACATCGAAGCGCTGCTCCGCCATATGCTCCAGTGCGATTAGCCCGTTCTGCGCCTCCACCACACTATGGCCCTGCTGGCGCAGCAGTGAGCCGACGGCCAGACGGTTAATCGGGTCGTCGTCGACCAGCAACACGCGAAATAGCTGAATCTCCCCCAGATCAATTTCGCCCTGCAGCGGCTGCGACTCGGCCACCAGCGGTAACTCAAGCTCAAGGCTAAACCGGCTGCCCTGCCCCTCGACGGAGCTTACCGTCAGCGCCCCCCCCATGGCATCGACGAGGTGCTTGCTGATCGCCAGCCCCAGCCCGACCCCCTTGTTGGTAATGCGCTCCGGTGCCACCTGCTGAAAGGCGTCGAAGACATGGGGAAGCTTCTCACTGGGGATGCCGATACCGCTATCGATCACCTCCAGTTGCAGGCAGTAGTGCGCGGCATCCACCGCCCTGCCGCCGACGCCTAGGCGCACCTCGCCCTCGTGGGTGAACTTGGCGGCATTGCTGATGAGATTGACTACCACCTGCAACAGCCGCGACGCATCACCGTAGAGGCACTTTGGCAGGTCGTCGCTCACCTCTGAGACAAAGGCGACGTTGCCCTGCTCGAACAGCGGTTCGGTAATGATCTGAATATCGATCACCCAATTGAAGGTATCGAACGGGCCGGGATTAAGAATGAGCTTGCCCGCCTCGATCTTCGAGATATCGAGCAGGTCATCAATCAGCATCAGCAGCGTCTTACCCGAGCGCTCAATGGTCTCCAGGTAGTGTTGCTGCTGCTCATCCAGTGCGGTGCCCTGCATCACCTGCACCATGCCCAGCACGCCGTTCATCGGGGTGCGGATCTCATGGCTCATGTTGGCCAGGAACAGGCTCTTGGTGCGGCTTGCCTGCTGCGCCAGCTCCAGTGCGGTATCGAGCTCCTCCACGCTGCTGGCGAGGGCGCGGTTCTTACTCTCCAGCAGCTGCTCATAACGCTTCATCTGTACCGTGTAGATACGCGACAGCAGGCTGCCGACAAACAGGCCGAGTACCGCGGTATAGAGGGTGTTCTGGCTTAACTGCAGATCGGCCTGCGAATTACACTGCAACAGCGTGATCAGTGTCAGTAGTGTCATCACCATGCCAGCCCGGGAGCCCAGCATGATATAGGTGACGAAGATGACAAAGTAGAACCAGATGATTCGAAACTCGTCGTTCACCACAAACAACAGTGCCGAGACAAAGGTGACGAAGGAGAGCAGCAGAAAGCTGGCGGCAATGGGGACAAAATAGCGGCGGGAGCGACGCAGCAGTAACAACAATACCACCGAGAAAAAGGAGTAGAGATAGTCGACCTTGCTGTGTATCGAGCCGATATCGTTAATGCCAAGGTCACTCAACAGGGCGAACAGAAACGAAAAGACCGCCGCGATTAACATAATCGCGTTAAGCATCTGGAACTTGAATTCCATGGAGAGCGACGCTTCGTCGCCGCTAAGCTCAGGCTGGGGGCGATATTTCGGGTTCATCAGTGAAACGACACGAGGCCTCATATTTGCCACAAAATCAGTGTGGGTAGATAGAAATAAACGGGAAAAGGCGGCGAGTATACTGCAACAACAGTAAAAGCTCTGCTATTTCATCTGTACTGCACCCTCGGCACTCACCTCGGCCACCGCTTCACCACGATAGTTAAAACGGATAACACGCGGCCGCCCGTATAGACAAAGGTCCGCCTCGGCAAAGGTCTCCACAAAGCTCTGGCGGTGACCTGGCGAGAAGTACTCCCACTGGCGCGTCAGCGTTAGCTGCAATGTACCAGCCCGTTGCGTGATCGTAGAGAGGGTACGTGCCTTGTCGCGCACCGCCTCTGCGGCCTTGTGATCACAGTTCATCGGCTCGATGGTGGCGCTATTGGATGCAGCCCCTGATGGTGTTTCGACAACGGAGGGTTCGGTGGCCGGTGGCGGTGGTGCCTCGGCCGTCTGCGTGGGTGGCCCAGGCTTGGGCCTCGACACCACCGTGCGGCCACTACGCTTCCTGTCAGCCGCAGCTGTTTGCGTGTGCGGCCGACTCTTCGCCGAGTCGGCTTGCGGTGGACTCATGGTCAGCCATGCGGGAGTGCCCTGCTGTTGCAGGATCAGCACCATCAAACCGAGCATGATCCCCATAATGAAGAAGCTGAGCACCCAGGCGCGCGAAACACCCGGGCCAATACGGGCCCCACAATGCGGGCAGTACGAGGCCCCCTTGCTTACCCTGTGGCCGCAATCCGGGCAGCTATCACCAGCCATTTATCACCTTCATTTTCTCAGTGTTTACACTCAGTCTATACCATGACCCGAGGCGGGCAGCGCAATCTGCTCACGCCTCACTGGGCTAGGGTCAGCTAATCAGTGGTTGTATCGCCTGCTCATAGTGTGTGCGTTGTGCCGGCGAGAGAGTAGCGATATTGCCGTCATTGGCGATCATCAACATCACCACACCATGGGCCACGACCGGATCCAGGCCGTGCTCGACGCACAGCGCATCAATCGCCTGCGGGTTCTCCTCGCTGAGCTGAAAAAGTTTTTGCAGATTCATCACGTCATTGATCCTCTATTTCACGTACCGGTAATCGCTGATGATAACTTGCGGCGGCCACCACGCCCATCATCACCCATTAAACCTTATTCAGCGTTGTCACCCCGCCGATAAATCATTACCCTGACGAGACAATCATAATGATGGGAACTGGGAGTGCCACACAATTTACTTCGTCAGATTATCGGCTTCTTTCTCCCCGCCGGTCTGCTGTTCGCCCTGATGGTAATACTGGCGGGTCACCCGGCAGCCGCCAGTCGCCTCGCCTCCCTCGCCGATATCTATTACTACGTTGCCGTCTGTTTTGCCCTGCTGCTCGGCTGGCGCTTCGACCGCAGCCTGCTGGTGTTTACCACGGTAGTCATTGCCCTGGCGATATGGCTGCTCAACCACTACGGCGCACGCGGCGATGCCATCGGGCGCATCATCTCCGATGTGGTGGCGGTACTGCTGCCACTCAATCTACTGCTGGTCACGCTACGCAAAGAGCGCGGTACCTTCACGCTGCGCGGCCTGCTGTACTGGGCCATTATCCTTGTGCAGCCACTCTTCATCTGGCTGCTGTTCCACTACCAGCGCTACGACTGGCTGGGGCTGTTCGACTATAGCTTCATCACCAGCACCGCCCTTGAGGACCTGCCACTCCATCAGCCCGCTCTACTCAGCTTCACCGTCGCACTGCTCTTTAGCGGCTACCGTGCGATACGCCACCACAACCCGCTCAACAACGCCATCTTCTGGGCCGAGGCTCTCCTCCTTTACACCCTGTTGCAGAGCTACAGCGCCGCACTCACCACCGCGCTCTTCTCCAGCGCCCTGTTAATCCTCATCGTCGCGGTGCTGGAGATCTCCTACACCATGGCCTTTCGTGACGAACTCACCGGCCTCACCGGACGGCGCGCCCTGAATCAGGCACTGATGAAACTGGGCAACCGCTACACCATCGCCATGCTCGATATCGATCACTTCAAAAAGTTTAACGACACCTATGGCCACGATGTTGGCGACGACGTGCTGCAGATGGTGGCGGTAAAACTCAACCGCGTCAGCGGCGGCGGCAAGGTCTATCGCTACGGCGGCGAGGAGTTTACCGTACTTTTCTCAGGAAAAGACGTAGCGCATGCGCTCCCCCACCTGGAGGCCCTGCGCGAGTCGATTGCCGACTCTGGCTTTACCGTAAGAGAGAAAAAGCGCCCCGAACAAAAGCCCGAGAAGTCGCGTAAAGGTAGCGAAAAGCAGGTACAGATCACCGTCAGTATCGGCGTCGCCGAAAAAGGCGGCGAATTACGTGACCCCGCGGCCGTGATCAAGGCGGCGGATAAAGCCCTCTATAAGGCGAAGAAGGCGGGACGTAATCGGGTTGCCTCATAACTGATTAACGTAAATTGCTTATCTGAAAGAGCCCGCCCCCTTAGACACCTTCAATCCCACATCACCTCGCAATTCGCCGCGATAGAGGCCTCCAGCATTTTTATCAGTGGATAGGCTCGGCGAGACAGACTCACCGTCGGCTCCTCCCCCTCACTCGCCGCAGACTCGGCAGGCTCACTACTCATCGCCGCCTTTAGTCTTTCCAGCGCCTGTGGAAGATCTTCGGCCATGATGGCACTGGGCACGGTGCCGCTGTGGCCCATCTTTTTCAGAAGGCTGATGGCTACCTCGCCAAACATCATAAAGTCACCGGCGGCCTTACTATGAAACGTTATAAACACGATTTAGACATTCCTGCGGGTTTGGATTATGGTCTGTTACACACTTCATTTTATACCACACCCCCTGGCTAGCGAGGTCACCATGGCTATCGAACAAAACAAAGTCGTCACCCTTGAATATACCCTGAGCGATGATAAGGGCAACACCATCGACACCACCGATGGGCGCGACGCCTTTAGCTACATCCAGGGCACCCATACCCTGTTTCCCGCCTTTGAGGCACAGCTGGAGGGGCGCGAGTCGGGCGAACGGCTCAACTTTACCCTCAGCCCGGAAGAGGGCTACGGTGCACGCGACGAGCGACTGATGAAGACCCTGCCGCGTGACCGTTTCAAAACCGGCGACGATATCAGGGTCGGTATGTCATTCAAGACCGGCCAGGGCGAGGAGGCGGTAGAGGTGATTGTGGCGGCGGTGGATGAGAATGAGGTAACCATTGATGCCAACCCGCCGCTGGCGGGTGTGCCCCTGAACTTTGATGTGGTAATTACCGCGGTACGTGATGCGGGCTCCGAGGAGCTGGAGACCGGCAAGGTGACCACCATCGACGAGATCTATTCGCAGTAGCCCCAATAGCCCACGCGCCCCTTCCTCAGGCGGCGCAGGACTTACCGTCGGGGTCCTTGCACTTCATGCTCAGCATAATGCCGCGTACCGCCGACATCAGGGTATGCACCAGGATCGCCAGCAGCGGGCCAATCGCCACCCAGGTGGCGAAGTTGGCCCCTTGCAGCAGCGTAATATCGATCACATTCACCTCATAACCGAGCACAAACATCATGCCGCTGTAGAGGCTGGTCAGGAAGAAGTAGACAAAGAAGGTGCCGACCGAGGCGAGCAGGTGATGGTGTATGAAGCTATCTTTATTAGCCGCCAGGAACACACTGTAGAGGATGTAAGCGAGCAGGCTATAGAGGGAGATATTGATGCCGAACAGGCTAAAATCGACCAGACCGATGAAGTGGACGTTGACCACCAGGATCAGGATCAGCAGATAGACCATTGCCGCCTGCCACTCTCGCTTTATTGCATTCACACTGTCCACCCTCGCTTCACTTGCCTGAAGCCCACGATACTACGCCCCCTCGGCCCCTGCCAACAAGCGGCAAATAATGGCTTGATACCTGTGGGGCGGCTCTTCATAATCGGGCGTTCACGAAAAAGACATTAATGACAGCCGTCCCATCTGGGCCAGGCCCGGATACGCCGGAAACGACGCGTCGAAATGAAGATTACCGTAAGCGAATTAATCGTAAAGTACCTGCAACGGCTGGGGATAGACACCATCTTTGGTATGCCGGGGGCGCACATCCTGCCGGTCTATGACCGCCTCTACGACTCCGGCATCCAGTGCGTGCTGGTGAAGCACGAACAGGGCGCGGCCTTCATGGCAGGCGGCTATGCACGGGCCTCGGGGCGGGTCTCTGCCTGCATCACCACCGCCGGGCCCGGCGCGACCAACCTGGTCACCGGCATCGCCAACGCCTATGCCGACAAGCTGCCGGTACTGGTGATCACCGGCGAGACCTCCACCCACATCTTCGGCAAGGGGGGGCTGCAGGAGAGTTCCGGCGAGGGCGGCAGCATCGACCAGCTGGCACTGTTCAAGGGCATCACCCGCTACAACCGCATTATCGAGCGCACCGACTATCTGGCGCAGGCACTGAATCGCGCCTCGAAGATCCTGCTCTCCCCCAACCCCGGCCCGGTGCTGCTCAGCTTCCCCTTTAATGTGCAGAGTGAGCTGGTGGACGATGCACTCCTCGATGAGATCGTCACCGCCAGGCGGCCGCGCCGCCTGAACGGCGCCTCCCACTCCACCGCCGCCATCGCCGAGGCGTTACTGGCGGCAAAGCACCCGATCATCGTCGCCGGTCACGGCTGCATTCGCTCCCAGGCACAGCCGCTGGTCTCCCGGCTGAGCGAATCACTGGGGATACCGGTCTCCAGCAGCCTCAAGGCCAAGGGGGTGATTGACGAGCAGTCGCCATTGTCGCTCGGCAGCCTGGGCGTCACCTCCAGCGGCCACGCCTACAAATACCTGGTGGACCACGCCGACCTCATCCTGTTTCTCGGGGCCAGCTTCAACGAGCGCACCAGCTACCTGTGGGAGAAGACGCTGCTGGGGGAGCGCACACTGATTCAGATCGACAACGATGCCGAACAGCTCGACAAGGTGTTCCAGGCCGACATCGCGGTACAGGGCGAGATCAACGAGGTGCTGCACGACCTGTTGCGCCGCCTTGAGGGTGAGTCACGCGACAGCCGCGAGACCAAAGCGCTGATCGCCGAATTGAAGGAGTCCGCCAACAACGACTATGCGATCTTCCAGTCGGGCTTCTCGCTGGTAAAAAAGTTTTTCTCCGAGCTGGAACAGGCCTTCCCCAAAGATGCGGTGGTATTCGACGACAACATCATCTTCGCACAGAACTTCTTTCAGGTTGCCAGCGGCAACCGCTACCACCCCAACTCCGGTGTATCCTCACTGGGCCATGCGATCCCCGCCGCCATCGGCGCACGCTTTGCCGAGGCAAAGCCCACCTTCGCCATCCTTGGTGATGGCGGCTTTCAGATGTGCTGCATGGAGATCATGACCGCGGTCAACTATCAACTGCCGCTCAATATCCTGGTGTTCAACAACTCCACCATGGGGCTGATTAGAAAGAACCAGCATCAGCACTACAACCAGCGCTACATTAACTGTGACTTCATCAATCCTGACTTCGAGGTGCTCGCCAAATCATTCGGTATTAACTACCGTAAACTCGAGTCGGAGAGTGATGTCGAGGCGCTGTTCGCACAGGATGACCTCATAGGCGCGATCAACCTCATCGAGATGGTGATCGACAAGGACAAATTCCCCAACTACTCCTCGCGACGATGAATAGCGACGATACTCTGGCCGCCATTGAGGCGAGGCTGTGGCAGGCTCCGCACGACGAGAAGCTACTTGAGAACTACCAGCAACGCTTCCGTGATCTCGAACAGCTCAACGATGCGCCACGCCACAACTTTATCATCGTGATCCCGGTGGCGGATCGACCGCAACACCTGGAGGCCTGCCTCGGCAGCACCCTCAAGCTGTGCGAGGCCTTCGGCTACGGGGGACAAGAGAACGGTTGTTACGGCAAGGTTGCGGTACTGATCGCCGATGACAGCAAAGAGTCACACAACATCAAACGCCATCGTGTGATCGCCACCGATTATCACCAGCGCGGTCTCACCACCCACTACTTTGGACAGGCCGAGCAGCTGGCACAACTCGATAAACTGGATACCGAGACACGCGCACAATTGCGTCCAATCCTCGGCAACATCCCCAGCGATAAGTTTTTCCACAAGGGCGCCTCGATGATGCGCAACATCGCCTACTTGAAACTCAATGAGATGGTCGCCGACAGTGACAATACGCTGCTCTACTTTATCGACAGCGATCAGGAGTTCCAGGTCAAGGTGCAAACCCGTGATGGTGAGCGCAACCTTTACGCGATTAACTACTTCTACCATCTCAATAAAATATTTAACGACACCGACGCCACCATCCTCACCGGCAAGGTAGTGGGCGACCCACCGGTCTCGCCCTCGGTAATGGCGGCCAATTTTCTTGACGATGTCAGCGCCTTTCTTGGTGAGATCGCAGAGCATGCTGCCGCTGACGGCTGTAGCTTTCACGACACGGCGACACAGAACAGCGACGATGCCGCCTACCACGACATGGCCGACCTGTTCGGTTTTAAGAAAAAAGAACAGGCGTTTCACTACCCCTGTGATATCCGCGGCGCGCACGACCATGCCACCTGCTTTGCCGACTTTGCCTGCAAGCTCAACCGCTTCTTCGATGGGGAACACCCGACACGCAAGAGTTATTACGAACACCTGCCACTGGCTAAGACCATTACCCCGGCGCGCACCATCTACACCGGCAACTACTGCTTTCGTGCCGAGGCGTTGCGCTACTTCATCCCCTTCGCCACGTTAAAGCTACGCATGGCAGGGCCGGTACTCGGCCGCATCATTAAGGCCGAGATCGGCGACAAGTTTGTCTCCGCCAACCTGCCGATGCTGCACAAACGCACTGTCGACGAGATCGGCCAGTCGGAGTTTCGCCCCGGCATTAACCGTGAGCAGCAACATGTCGAACTCTCAGGCGAATTCGAGCGCCAGTTCTTCGGCGATGTCATGCTCTTCGCCATGGCACAACTCACCGCGCAGGGCTATCCCACCGCCACACTGAGTGACGAGCAGATTAAGGGCACGGTGCAGGAGATCGAGACGCAGATGTTGCGCCACTACACCCTGAAGCACCAGCAGATAGGTGAGAAGCTCACCGCGCTGAAAGCGCTATTCGACGATCGTAATCAGTGGTGGCAGCAGTCAGATGCCCTGACTGAGAGCCGCATCCGCTTCAGTCACTTCATCGCCAACATGACGGCGAATTTTGGTGATGACGCAAACGGATACCAGCAAATCCACGCCACCGAACATCGTGCGCAGCGCCAACAACAGATCGTCACCGCTATCGCCAGCTACCGCCATGATAGAGAACGGTGGGAGGCCGTCCTGGCGGCAAACGCGGCATGAACATCTTCATTCTCAACAGCGGTCGCTGTGGCTCCACCACCTTCATCCGCGCCTGCAGCCACATCACCAACTACACGGCACTGCACGAATCACGCTGCGGCATGATCGGCGCAGAGCGACTCAACTACCCGGCCAACCACATCGAGGCCGACAACCGCCTTAGCTGGTTCCTCGGGCGACTCGACAAACAATATGGCGATGATGCCATCTACGTGCACCTCAGTCGTGAGCCTGAGGCCACCGCCGAGAGCTTCGCCAGGCGTAGCGAGTTTGGCATCATGAAGGCCTATCGAGATGGGATATTGCTGGAGCTAACGGCTGAACCTGATGCGCATGCCCTTGCTCTGGACTACCTCGATACCATCGAGGCCAATATCGAGTGCTTTCTTAAAGACAAGCACAACAAGATGGTGTTTAAACTGGAAACGGCACAAGATGACTTCAAAAATTTCTGGCAACGCATCGCCGCCGAGGGTGAGCTGAACACCGCGCTCAACGAGTGGAGTAAATACTACAACGCATCAAGCTAGTTACGCTGTTTTTGCGATGGCAGATCGAGGAAGATGGTGTAATTAAGGCGGGGCCTATCCTGCATTCTTCTGCGTACAGAGAAGAAAGAGATTATTAACTAAACCAGTGGTAAAAGTTCATTACCTTCATCCCAAATTGGTTTAATGGTCTTTACTCTGAACTTGACTATTTGGAACGATGTTAACCACTCTATTAGCGTGTTGTAATCATGGATAAATCTTTGCACTAACCACCCATTATTATCAAAACCTATAATCAAGTTTTACTGCAATAAGTTCAGAGCTATGTTCCATTCCCGCCGTAGCCCTTCCATAGAATGTTTTTTTAAGCCTTACGACCATTATAGAAAACTGTGCTGTGTCCTCCATTTTGTAACACTAATTACCATCAAGCTCTGCCGCAACCCCGGGTAAATATCTCGCCGCGATCTGCTGCTGCCTATGGTGGATATCGTGATGCATCGTGGCATACACCACATCGATACCGTAGATGAGGATCAGCGGATACTGAATGAAGGCGGGCAACGGTATGGGGAAGCTGCCATATTTTGCCGCGCGGTAGTGCACCAGATGAAAGAAGACAAAATCATTAACAATATAGGTCAGGCGCAGCGCCATCCACCAGGCGAAAAACGCCCAGGGGTCTACAAGCAACAAGGCATTGAATAGCGCCAGTCGTACCACAGTCATCAGCGCCAGCTCAGCAGAGAGGCCGTGACGTTTAACGTAACGCACCAGTTGTTGCTCATGCAGCGTGATCGCACCGAACAGGGCTGCCAGCTGACCGCCCAGAATGTGAAAGGCATCGGGGTCCTGCTCATTGGCCGTGTGCTGGTGATGGCCCGCATGGATGTTGCGGTACTCACGGTAGCCGATATTGAACGGCGCAAAGGGGATCGGCAGCAGACGGGTTAACAGATCCAGCTCATCCGCACCACGCAGATGCAGCCGTTCATGAAAGGCGATCATCCAGCGTGTGACCAGCACCGAGGTAAGGCCCGCCATCCACCATAGATTGATCGTACCGGTGGTATAGGCCGCGTAACAGCCGAAGAGCAACAGGGTGTAGAGGATGACCTTGAGCTGGTATTCCAGAGCGTCGGCGGGGGTGGCGTGGTATTGGGTGAAGTTTTTCATGATCCTTATGTTTTTTTGGTTAGTGGCCATGTGTTTGAGGAAGCTGCACTTTCACCCTCCGGTCCCCTTCATTATTATTCATTTATTTCTGCGCACTGACTCCCATCAGATGCTCGACCTTTTCCACGTGCCTGAAGCCGACCGCTTTGAGCCGGCGGATGACGCCGTCGACAAAGCTGCTTCCCTTCTTTACGACATGTGGATTTCCGGTGTAATGAAAAAGCCTTCCGTCGCGGCGCAGCACGCGGAAGATCTGTCGGTAGAATTCTTCGCTATAGAGCTCCCCGGCGAGGGAAAACCGTGGAGGATCGTGAATAACCGAATCGAAGGAGTTCGCAGCCATGGTCCCTATCAGCTCAAAGCTATTGCCCTGACGTTGCTCAATCCCCTGCTGCCCTAAATCGTTTGACCATGGGTTCTGCGCGCGCAGCCCCATCACCACCCGGCTCAGCTCAATTGTCAGCACCTCGCTTGCGCCGAGCCGGTGGGCCGCGATGGCCGCGTAGCCCAGACCGCTACAGCAGTCCAGTACCCGGTCACCATTGCGCACCGCCTGTTGCGCCATCTCGGAGGCACTGGCAAAGGGATCGGTTCCTTTTGAGATGTGCATCTTGACGCCGCTAATCTCCAGCAGCGGTGCCCCCGCCGTGGGAACGAGCTTGTGGTAGCCTGCGCTGCGGTCTTCAAGAGGAACCATCTCGCCATCACGGCAGAGGGTGATCCGCTGGGTCTTCTTGACGAGTCTTTTAAGGTCAGCAATAGAGAGTCGGTTGTCCTCATCCAGCACCAGACCCTGCTCGGTTAACACAAAGTCCCGTTCCGAGAGATTCAGATCAGTGGAGAGCCGCACACAGCACAGCCCTTTGGCGATAGCCTCAAGCGCCTGCTGGGCATTGATTGTATGGAGGTAGTAGCCGGGCATAATGTTCGTATAGCTGGTTGGAAGACTAACCGCACTATACAACAGAATTGAGTTGTTACGTGTAGCGGGGTTACCCGATCCCTAACCCATCGACAAAAATGGAGACGTATGGATTTGAAAATGGACAATCGGTCAGAATTAATGCCTCCGCCCTTTATTGGTTGAGTCGGTCACCGGCAATTCCTGCCGCAACCCGGGGTAAATATTTCGCCGCGATCTGCTGCTGCCTATGGTGGATATCGTGATGCATGGTGGCATAGACCACATCGATGCCGTAGATGAGGATCAGCGGATACTGAATGATGGTGCGCAGCGGAATGGGGAAGCTGCCATATTCAGCCGCGCGGTAGTGCACCAGATGAAAGAAGACAAAATCGTTCACAATATAGGTCAGGCGCAGCACCAGCCACCAGGCAAGAAAGGCGGCAGGATCGATCACCAACAGGCCGACAAAAAGCGCCAGTCGTAACGTCATCATTACCGCCAATTCACCCGACAGACCGTGGTGTTTTATATAACGCACCAGTTGTTGCTCATGCAGCGTGATCGTTCCGAACAGGGCCACCAGGTGACCTCCCAGGATGTGAAAGGCATCAGGGTCCTGCTCATTGGCCGTATGCAGGTGATGGCCCGCATGGATGTTACGGTACTCACGGTAGCCGATATTGAGCGGCGCAAAGGGGATCGGCAGCAAACGGGTTAACAGATCCAGCTCATCCGCGCGCCGCAGATGCAGCAGTTCATGAAACGCGATCATCCAGCGCGACACCAGTACCGAGGTAAGGCCCGCCATCCACCAAAGATTTATCGCGCCGGTGGCATAGGCCGCGTAGCAGGCGAAGAGCAACAGGGTGTAGAGGGTTACCTTGAGCTGGTATTCCACAGCGTCGGCGGGGGTGGCGTGGTAGTGGGTGAAGTCATCCATGTTTAGCTAACTCCTATTACCAGGTTCATGAAGTAATAATTTTGTCTAAATGAGAAACGTCAGACATTTTCTTTCTTATATTAGAGAAAACTATGTTTTGAGCCCGGTTTTCTTTGCAAAATGAGTGAATAAAGTTTCATCTGACCCTGAGGGATCCCCACGAATTTACCAGCCATGTCCATGCTCTGCTATCTGAGTAACCAACCTGTCATAGGCCTCACTCATCTGAGTATCGCTCAAACTTATTCGCTGGTCATTTGAAACTCTCAAGCCAAGAAAT
>JBFFMJ010000004.1:0-315088 GCA_041554195.1 Thiohalomonadaceae bacterium | reverse complement strand
GTTAAAAGCGAGCCGCAGCCCGTCGCCGAGGAAGCGCCCCAGCCGGTTAAAAGCGAGCCGCAGCCCGTCGCCGAGGAAGCGCCCCAGCCGGTTAAAAGCGAGCCGCAGCCCGTCGCCGAGGAAACGCCCCAGCCGGTTAAAAGCGAGCCGCAGCCCGTCGCCGAGGAAGCGCCCCAGCCGGTCGAAAGCGAGCCGCAGCCCGTCGCCGAGGAAACGCCCCAGCCGGTTAAAAGCGAGCCGCAGCCCACTGCTGAACCAAAGCCAAAGAGTGAGCCTCCCAAGCTGCAGCAGATCGAAACTCGATCACGTCCGCAAAAGACTGAGGAGAAGACACCTCCGGATGAGAATAATTCGTAGGTGTAAATAAAAAAGAGGCGGTCAAATGACCACCTCTTTTTTTGTCTGCGCGAACGATTATGTATTACAGATAACGCGATTCGATATCCGCCATCAGGCCATCAGCGGCAACATCAATCAATTGGTAAACCTGCTCAAAACCCGAGTCACCTCCATAGTAGGGATCTGGCACCTCGGTTTCATCAAGCTGTGACGCAAACTCCAGAAACAACTTCAGTTTATGCTGATGCTCATCGGGGCACTGTGCACTTAACAGGGCATAATTATCATTATCCATTGCCAACACATAATCAAACCTCTCAAAGTCACTGACCGTCACCTGGCGCGCACGCTGTGAACTGAGGTCAATACCATGACTTTGAGCCGTTTGCTGTGAACGCGGATCAGGTAAATTCCCTACATGATAAGCGTGCGTACCCGCCGAATCGATGGAGATTTTTTCTGTAAGCCCGGCCTTCTCTACACGATCCTCAAACAGACCATGCGCCAGGGGTGAGCGACAAATGTTGCCCATACAAACGAAGAGGACTTTAATTTTTTCATGTGACATCAATTAATTACCGAGGGTTTTCAGTTAAAATAGGCATCCATTATGATACTTCAGCCCCCAATTATATCAATTAGTTACACAACCGTTTTGCCAACTTTTTTAGCGCCCTAAGCGGGAAGTGGCGAACAAATATAGGTCACTCTACGCTGGCACAATGAGTAGTGCCACACTGGAGAAATGCTTCAGCTATGCCCGGCCTAGCCTCTGTTTCAGCACGGTTGCACGCTTCTTGCGCTCAAGCATGCTATGAACTTTCTCTTTAACCTTCGCAAAGGAGAGGGTCTCAGCCGAGTGGATAGCCTCGCAATAGATAATATGCAGCCCCACCTCTGACTGAATGATCTCACTGACAGCCCCCTCCGCCATTGCAAAGAGTACGGTATCAAGTTGCGGGTAGAGTTGCCCAGGCTTAACCCGGCCGATCACGCCCTCCTTCATCGCACTCGGGCACTCGGAGTGGCGCATCACCAGCTGTTTTAGCCGCTGACCATCACTGGCACATTGCGTATGCAGCTTGTCCATCCTGGCCCGCACCTGCTCAGTGGAGTTGTCAGGAAAATCGTCATTTACGGTATTGAGAATATGGCAAACGGTGCGGGTCTCTGGCAGGGTGAAACGCTCCTGATGCTGTAAGTAATAAATCTCGGCCTCCTCCTCACTGACCTCTGCCTGCTTGCTTACCACCTGCTCCAGTGCCGCCTCGACACTCAAGTCATACCACAGGGCCTCACGCAGTGAAGAGCGATCCAGGCCATTGTAGGCCAGTGTTTTATCAAAGGCCTCATCATCATCAAAGCCTGCGGCTAACTGCTTAAATGCCTGTTCCACGCTCGCCTCAGGCACCATCTCATGGGCAAACGTCGGCCTGCTGTAATAGCCGCTTACCGATGGCCAGTTCACCGTTCACCCGCTGCTGCAGTTGCTGGCTTTGGCTGTCATCAAGTTCAGCTGGCGGCTGCTGGAACATCTCCAGCGCGGTGCGCAACATGGCGTAGCGTATTTCAGGGCTATTAAGATCCACTGGTCTACTCCTGACTGAAGTCTGTTTCTAACGGATTAAGTATGGCCTCGGGCACGACAAGGGTGTGGCCGGGAAAGCGTACATGGTAGACCACCCCTTGCTCTCCATGACGCAACACCTTGAGGATCTGCCCCTCATCACCCAACTCTGCAATGGTCTCACCATTCACCACCAGCTGCTTTGCCGTGGTCACCTTCTCTCTAAACTCAAAGCGGCTCGGTACCCACTCGGCATCGGCATCGATCAACTCCTCTTCACGACACCCCACCAGGCTATCATTACAATCCATGAAGTGAACTTCGTAGACGTTCTGATCCTGCAAAAAGGTGCCGCGGTTACGCACATAACCAATACTCCCGCGCGGGATCAGCAACTTGCCGCGCTGTGCCCCCGGAAAGGTACCGTCATCGCGGATGTTACGGATCACTCGTACCGCCTGACCGTATTCGAAATGCGTCTCGCTCACCCGGCCCTCCCGCTTAACTGGTCGAGGGAGAAGAAGCTGGTGCCTGTGGCCTTCTGATAGACCCGCAATACCTTCTCGGTCTGTGCATCGGAGTTAACAAAGTCCTGATAGGCCTGATTGAGTGCATTAACGTAGACCGCCTTGATTCCGGCAATTTCATCCGGCGGCAGGCCGTCGAGAAAATCGGCAATATCCTGGTTGGAGACCTTCAACGCCTCATTCACCGTCATCCCCTTCACCATCTCGGTCAGTGCAGAAGAAAAAGCGATGGCCGAGCCACATCCAAAGGTTTGAAAACCGGCCTCCAGGATCACATCATTCGACGGATCAACCTTTAAGGTCAGACGTAGCGCATCGCCACAGGAGATAGAACCTACCTCACCGGTAGCGTTGGCATCAGTAACCGCACCGGCATTTTTCGGATCGAAAAAATGTTCCTTAACCTTCTCTGAATATTCCCACATCCTCTCTCTCCCCTAGGCCGAAAATGATTTGCCGCAACCACAGCTCGACGTGGCATTGGGGTTGGTGAAGACAAAACCACTACTCTCCAGCGTCTCCTCAAAATCGATAATCACCCCCTCAAGCAACGGCGCACTGGCCGGGTCGAGGAACACCTTCACCTTACCGCTTTGCACCACTGTGTCGTCGTCCGCTGGGGCGGCCTCAATCGACATGTCGTAACTGTAACCGGAGCAACCGCCACCGGTGATCGCTAGGCGCAGGCCGCCGGTGGGGGTATCGGAACCCATGATGAAGAGTCGGGCTGCCTTCATGGCCTTGTCGGTAATAGTGATCATCTGCTCTGCTCCTGAATTGGATGATGGGACTATTATGGGGAGATAAGCAAGGGGCGTGCCAGAGGGTATGCTATTGATTATACGGAAATTGTAGGAAATTGAATTGTTGAACTTCCTGATGGGTTGGGGACAATTGTCGGGGACATGACAGAGAGGTGGGGGTGCATTAACCCTTGATTCTATTGGGCGAATTCGGGTTAATGGATAACTAAGGAGAAGCTGTAGGTACGATTAGCATAGCGGAATCGTACGTATGCGGTTCCCTCCGATTACGCTACGCTAATCGGAGCTACAACACTGCTAGTGTCATATACGAAGTAGGAATATACAAATGCAACTAAATAAATTTGGAAACACCGCCCTTGTCTTTGCAGAAAATGTCGGGCTATTAATTATTTCCATAGCTACGGTAATAGCTGTAGGGGTAGAGGTTTCTTCGATGATTTCAGCAAGAACCGTCACGTTGGCTGACTTGTTGCTGCTGTTTATCTATCTGGAAGTTCTTGCCATGGTTGCGGTGTATCTTAATTCAGGAAAGTTGCCTGTACGCATCCCACTATATATTGCCATTGTCGCATTGGCCCGATACTTGATTCTGGATATGAAGAGCATGGATAACTGGCGTATGTTAGGTGTTTCGGGTGCCATATTGCTAATAGCCGTTGCAATTCTTATCCAGCGATATGGTCATGCCAAGTATCCATACACTGATGAAGAGAACAGCTAAAAAAACCTGGTCCGTAGGTCCGATTAGCAACGCGTAATCGAGCAGATGCCAATCACTACCGCACCCATTCGCCCTACGCCATCGCCGTAAAGACCTGCCACGCCTCCAGCAACTGAGCAAAATCATCCAGTCCACAGCTGCACTCTGACTCCTGGTCATAGTGACTGAGCCCCTCGGCCACTTCATCATCATGCCCGTCAAGCAAGGTGGCGCGTACCTCGACACCATCCGGGGTCATCGTCATTACAAACTCACGCCCCTGCTGGTGAGACTCCCAGCACTCGCTGTTTTTCAGCTGCTCGACTCGTGCCAACAGCTCACTGATCAGCCCCTGATCTGTGCCTACTTCCTCAGTCAACCACAGGCCGAGTGCTTCGTGGCCCATGGAGAGGCGGACCTGCTGACAGCCGTAAATGTCGCGGTAGATATCATAATCCATCGGGGTGTCACCTGAGTTTCGCTTACAGTAGCGGGTGTATGAAGGCGTGCTCGTCTATGGTATGAAAAAACACGGCTAAGGAAAAGTTGCGAAATAATCTAACACCAGACATTCCCGCGACAAGCGTGTGGAAGAAACCCCCTACACCATGTTGTAGATTCGTCTCATGGCGAGATGCACGCAGCTGAACAATACTGAGTCGTGATTAGATGGTCACATCACCTACCACCGTTTACACCACAGGAGGTGTCTTATGATTATGGAAACTCTGTTGCACGTTGAGGAGACGCTCTCACCTGCCCAGCAAAGTGAGCTTCTCGAGACCATTGGAAATAGTGAAACCGGGTTACATGCAGCACACCACTCTACCAAAGATCACCTTATGTTTGTGGCGTTTGACTCACAGAAAATGGCGCCACATGACATTGCGGCCATTGCCTGTCAGGCAGGCTATCACGCCCAGCTTATCGACTTATAGCCACGTGGCCACGACAGACGTCGTGGCCATTGCCCCGTACTATACCACCGCTGCTGCGCCAGATAACGTGTTGATGCGGATCTCACTGCTAACGCTACCTGCGAGTGCCATGTGCGAGCACACCGGCGCACGCAGTCAGGGTAATCTGATGGAGGAGATTGAACATGCGTAACCACGATCAACCTGCGGTGACGGTAAACAGTTCAGAGGAGGTAGGCGAGTGGATATTTTCACTAATCCCAACTGGCGTCGCCTTCGCATTTTACGTTGTATTCATCCTGCAGGCAGGCCTTGACGACACCAACCGGTTAATCGTCTACGGTGCGGCGGCAGGATTTATTGGCCTGGAAGCTTACTGGATACAAAAGGGACGAAAAAACCACTGTCATAGCACCATACTAATGGGTGTTATCGGTATTCTGCTGACACTGGGCGCACTCTTTGTGTATCACGCACTCAATAGCTAAGCCACTAACTGCGGTCTCTCACACCCTATCAGGGTAAGTAGAGCCTGTAGGCTGGGTTAGCAAAGAGTAACCCACCAACCCCATCAGCCACATACGGTGGGCTTCGCTCCGCTTTACCCACCCTACATATAATCATTATCAACAGCACTCCTGCTCCACCTGATAGAGCATTGCAAGCGCCTCTTCATCACTACGTTCGCTAAAGAAGGCGTAAATATTGTTCATCTGACTACCGACAAAAAAACAGGTCATCGACAGCGAGCCTTTTCTGTTCAGCAAATTTTAATAAAGGGGACGGAGGGATTTGAAAAAGTACAACTGGTTAAAATCCAAACCCTCGCCCCCCTTTTTCATGGTCAGCTTAAGTACTGAAAATTAAGCGGCTAAGCAGCCGCCACTTTTAAATCTTTACCATTATAAGATTGAGCGATGACACTTTGCTTAATCGCGGTGGATGAAGTTCGGGGGTTATAGAGTACCTGCTTGATCTCCTTGCCTGCCGATTTCAGATAAGCCTCCACGGCAAGATTGTGCGGCTTATCCCCCCAGTCTTCACCAATCACGAAAATATCCGCATTCAGTTCCTTGCAACCAGAGACATATTCAAGCTCATCGTAGGGGCGCACGATATCAACACAGGCCAAGGCCCTTAGCATTTCCATTCGTTGTTCCAGAGGAATCACCGGCACATTGGGCTTGTATGAGTTCACAACACGATCTGATGCAACGCCAACGGCCAGAACATCACCCAATGATTTGCAGTACTCCAGCAAAGCAAGGTGACCCACATGCAACAGATCAAAAGTACCTACGGTATATACAATCATGCGAATTAATCCTCGAAATGATAATTATCAGTGCCGCTTACCTCGGACACCTTTACCAGTGTGAATACTGGTTACAGAAGCTTCCAGGAATAGATAGCCGTTATGCCAAGCGTGTAACACGCAAGCAAAATAACATTTCGTGGATTACCGGAAAGCTTTGGCGTTTTAATTTGTGACACATTGAGAACGGCAAGCCCCAGGGCGCTGACATAGAGAACCACAGAGAAGATGCCGCCAGGAAGGATGCCTTCTAACAGGAATACAGAAACCAGTATTATGTTGTTGTTATCCAGCGCCAGCCCTGTATATTTTGACTCGTCAGACAAGCCGTAGGTACTGAAGTAACTTAAGCGTATCGCACTGGCGGCAAGGACAACGAAAGCGACTGGTAAAAACAGGGGATCGAACGCCCCATAACTTAGCAACAGAACCGCCGGAGCGACGCCATAGCTCACAATGTCTATAACCAGGTCGAGTTGACCACCAAATATGCGGTCATTGCCTGTGCGTCCCTTCATTCTTCGCGCCACCAGACCATCGGCCCAGTCAAAGGCAACGGCCCAGATCATACCAATCATTGCGGCGTGAAAAACGCCAATAATACTGAAATAGATCGCCAATATGGTGCAGGCCAGCCCAGCAAGCGAGCACATATTTGGGAGATCTTTCACATAGGAAATAATGGCAGGCGGTGACTCTACTGCTTGTTCGTTGCTAATGGACATGACACTCCAGGAGAAATATATACAAATCAAGGACGCACCGGGATCACGCAGAAAAATATCGCGTGCAGCATTCAGCCACTCAAAAAACAGAGTTACGCTATAGGGCTGGCTGTTCTCATGTGGATTGAGAGACGCAAACAGTAGGTGCTATGAATCGACTTTAGTCGTTTGCAAGCAAACAGGGTCGCAATAAGGAGGATAGCGGCGTGATAGCCAGTAGGCTCGATACATGGAAATAATAATGGCACCACTATACGCGCTATTTGGTCAGGCGCACAGCGATTTCACTAATACTTGCATCGTCCTCTTCATAAAGGGTGAATATACCCCCTCCCCCTTTACTCTTTCACTGCAAGACGACACCTTGCAGATCACGCTATTACCACATTATATATGGCATACTCTACGCCTATTGCTTGTGACCGCATGCACTTTGATGCCAGATCGAAAGATCATAAGCCTTACTATTTCTTGCTAGCCACCAGCCACCTGCTCTGGAAAAAGAGACACTCGCAACGCAAATGAACCTACTACACATCTCAGATATGCATTTTGGCCCTCGTCACTGGCTCGGAAATAGTGAGTTATTGCTGGAGAAGTTGAACAGCTATCAGTCTGATATTGTCATCAACACAGGCGACAACACGACGGACGCTCTCGAAAGTGAATTTGAGGCCGCGGGGAATTTTTTGAATTCCATCAATTGCCAGCACATCGTTTCGATCCCCGGAAATCATGACAAACGAAACATGCGAAGTGCCGACTATTTTCGTCAGTATATCGACAACATAGAAGTCATTCGGCCATTAAATCGTAACAATTGCAGAAAGGATAATATCTTTCTTGATGGAAATACCAATGGCATAAAAGATCGCTTTACTGACATCAATTTCCTTAAAAACATCACAATCAATGGCGAAACTATTCTGCTGGTCTGCCTCGACTCCAACTCACTCTATAAAGACAACGGCTTTGTCGATCAGGAAATATTGAGAACACTTTCTCATGCGATTACTAAAGAAAGTTACGATAGAATAATTCTTCTAACACACCACTCCATCCTGGATACCGACTCAGACCCCCTGTACAACTCCAGAATCGTTGTCGAATTCGTAAGAGAGAATAATATAGAGCATGTTTTCTGTGGTCATACCCATCAATTGTCAATGATAAGAGCAACCGACCTGTATCATAAACACTCATTCATTCAACATAAGAATGGTTCGCTATCCAGCACTAACACTCTCAACGACACCAATATGTTTCTGTATTACAAGAACTTTGACACCGAAGCAATGGAGATCCATATAGTTAGAGCCACTATCGAAAATGAGAGCTTGAGGTTTAAAGAAGAGATAATTACCAGTTGAACATTATTAGATCGTAGCTCGTAGGTTGGGGTGAGCCTGCGAACCCCAACACCTCCCTCTCAGGCCCGTACTCCGATTAGCAAAGCGTAATCGGACGCACAAGAAAACCGGGGGCAGAACACTGCTCTCTCTGATATTCGAAAATACCAAGCCCCCTAAATCATAGAAACAAGCAGGCCCCCACTCTACCCGTAGGAGCGGCTTCCAAGCCGCGACCAACCATCGCCCCCCTTTCGCGGCCAGCAGGCCGCTCCTACAACTTAACGGTGGATGCGCTGCCACTTATCCACCCTACCCCCTCTCCTTCAAACTCGCCGCCAACAAACCATCCATCCTCAAGACAAACGACGTCAGATCTACGGCTACACTTAACCCAGTAATCACGATTAATTCAGTCCAGGGCTCGACAGATGGCAGAGGATATCCAACAAACACTCGGGGTGGGCAGACCAGATAATAATCGGCATTCTGCTGGTACTCGCCGCCTTCTGGTTTATCGCCGGGCTGCTCAACATCCCCTACGTGGTGGAGCCGCTGCTGGTGCTCGTCGCCCTGCTCTTCTCGATGGTGATCGGCATCGCCTGAGGTTACTTCCCGGCAGGCAAGGCGGCCAGGCTCAATCCCATCGATGCGCTGCGTCATGAGTAGCGGTTGCCCATTGAAGTTACGGTCTTCTGCTATTACATATTAAGAATGGAAAAGAGATGCAACGACAACAACACAGGTAACAGAGTATGGACAGACAACAGGTAGTCATTGTCGGTGGCAGCGGTTTTGTCGGCCATCACCTGGCAGCACGGCTGCTTGGCGACGGGCACCAGGTGCGTATCCTCACGCGCCACCAGGGCGCATCGGCCCGCTACCCGTTGCCCGCGCAGGTGGAACTGGTGCAGTGCGATGTACATGACCAGCACTCACTTAACACGGCCTTTAAGGGCTGCAGTGTCGCGATCAATCTGGTCGGTATACTCAATGAGAAGGGACACAACGGGCGCGGTTTTTTCCATGCCCATGTAGCGCTGAGCCACAAGGTGGTCGAGGCATGTCATGTCAACCACATCTCACGTCTACTGCACATGAGTGCCCTCGGCGCCAATGCGGCCACCGGGCCAAGCTTCTATCTGCGCAGCAAGGGCGAGGCGGAAGATGCGGTACACACCTCGGGGCTGAAGGCGACTATCTTTCGTCCCTCGGTGATTTTCGGCGAGGGCGACTCCTTCCTCAACCGTTTTGCCAAACTGCTAAAAATACCCGGCCCCTTCCCCCTCGCCTGTGCCACAGCCTGCTTTGCGCCAATCTGGGTAGAGGATGTGGTTAGCTGTTTTGTCTATGCCATTGGCGATGAACAGACTATCGGCCAGCGATATAACCTCTGCGGCCCGAACGCCTACACCCTGGAACAGCTGGTACGTTACACCGCAAACGTATTAGGAAAAAAGAAGTGGATTATCCCCTTGGGGGATAATGTCTCTGCAATTCAGGCGCGAGTGCTGGAACTGGTACCGGGTAAACCGTTCTCCCGCGATAACTTCAACTCCACAAAATCACCCAGTGTCTGTAATGGTGAATTTCCGGCCATCTTTGGTATCACGCCCAGCCCACTGGAAGCGGTGGCACCGGAATATCTGGGACACAGGGAGTGAACTCGGCGTCACCGTAGGAATACCTATAAAACTTACCCCACTACAAATGACTGGTATTTCGAAAATGGCTGCATTTTATCATTCAGGAGACAACGGGCTTGTCCGCCAGAATTTTCCAAAGGGACACGACTTTACCACCATCACTTAAAACGACTCCCCGCGATGTAGATCAACACGCCAGCCACAATACCAGGGGCGACACTGTAGAGGGTGGCTCCCCAGCCAAGCTGTTGCCACAACAGGAATACGCCAACACCGGTAACGATCATGCCGATAGCCAGTGCTTGCGGGACACGCCGGCCCAGCGCATGCAGGATCACCAGCGGTGCAAAGGCGGAACCAAGTAAACCCCAGGCGTCGAGTACCAGGGCGAAGACCGACTCAGCCCCCGTGAGTGCAATCACTACCGCGACACCCAGCACACTGGCGGTGGCCAATTTGGCCACCCACAACGAATGCATCCTGCCCGGCTGCTGTACAAAGTCGCGAGTAAACGCGGCAGAGCAGGAGAGGATCAGCGAGTCGGCGGTCGAAAGCGTGGCAGCAAACAGTGCCGCCAGCACCAGTCCCACCAGTACCTCCGGCAGTACCAGCTGCGCCATGGTGGGTAGTGCCAGTTCCGCATCAAAGCCGCTGGTTTCGGGAAAGGCGATGCGGCTCAACAGGCCAACCAGAATGGTGGCACCGTAGAACAGGGTAAACCAACTGTAGTAGTAGAGACGCATGCGGGTGATCTGCGACTCATCGTCCAGGCTGATAAAACGTATCACGATGTGCGGCTGCCCGACCACGGCGATGCCGCCAAACAACCAGCCGAGAATAAACAGGGTGATGCCGGGCAGGTCGGTATCGGGGAACCACCCCAGGTAGTTACCGTCGATGGCGGCCATCTTCTCCATCGCCGGTGTCCAGCCGCCTGCCAGTTCAACGCCGCCCATGATCAGCACCCCCATGCCGAGCAGCATCACCAGTGACTGTGCCGCATCGGTCCAGATGGAGGCGCGCAGGCCGCCGGCTGCACTATAGAGCAGGACGATAACCGCACTGACCAAAATTCCCCAGCTGGGCTCCCACTGCAGCAGCACCGCTGTGGCCTTACTGCCCGCCTTGAGCTGGGCGGCGGCATAGAGGGTGAGAAAGAGGATGGTGAGCACCCCAACCAGGCGACGTAGTGTGTGGTTATCCTCACCGTGCCAATGGGCGAGCAAACCACCGTAGGAGTGTACCCGTGGCGAACGTGAGGCGACGTGCAGCGGTCGGAGTGTGATCAGTGAAACCATCAGGTCGCCAGCGATCCAGCCCACCATTAGCCAGATCGATGAGAGGCCGGTAGCATAGGTCAGGCCAATCATGCCGATAAACATAAAACCGCTGTTATTGGTGGCCACGGCGGAGAGTCCGGCAAGCCAGGCGGGGATCGCCTTGCCGGCGATCAGGTAGTCTTCAGAACTGTTGCGGCTCTTGAATACCGAGGCCAGCCCGATGGCCAGGAACAACAGAAGGGAGAAGATAAAACTGCTGGCGATCATGTGGTAACCCTGTATAAAAAATTGTTATATGGTTGCGCCAGATATACAGCAGCGATTAACTTTCCTGCTGCTCATACAGATCATGAAATCGATCTGTTTCACGCAGGTTGCTGAGACTGACATCACTGCGCGCCTCCTCAAGGTAGGTGGCGGAGAGTTCAACCGCCTTTTTGAGATCATCCATAGCGGTATCGAGTTGTTTCAGCGTGGCGTTGGCACAGGCGCGCTGATAGTAGGCGTAGGCCGATTCGGGATTGAGTACCAGCGCTTTATCGCACAGGTTGAGTGCCCACTCCGGTTCGTCCAGCTCCAGCACCGCGTCCGCCTTGTAGGTGAGTGCCTCCACATCCTCGCCATTCAAATCAAGAATTTGATCATAGACCTCGATCCTGGCCTGCGGGGTCGCCTCCAACCCGGCACGCATCCACAGCGAGTGAATGGTATTGGTACGGGAGATCTCCTCCTGGGCGAAGATGATACGCTCGGTACGGTCCTTGAGTTTCTGTTCCAGCTTGGTAAGACGCTTTTCATACTCCTCTGAAATGGTAGCTATCTTATGGTCCATCACCTCGTTGAGTTTGTTGCGAATATCACGCATCGAACTCCAGCCGACCAGCGCGAAGATCGAAGCGGCAGCGGCAATCATGTAGAAAATATTATTAACCGTACTGGTGGTATAGCTGATAGCACGGTCAGAGCTTTCCAGTTGGGCCCGGGAATACTTTTCGGTGAACTCGGCACGCTGGTTCTGCAGTTCCATACGCAACGCTCGTACTTCGTCGAGCATGTATCGCTCAACGAATGGGTTGTAGAGTGGTGCCGGTAATTGCTCAATGGCCTGTTGCGCTTTCTGGTCACGGCTCTCAACTGCCTGAAGTGGCAGCGTGAACAGCAGTAACAACACCATACTCAGGCTACGCATATCGCTTCTCCGTAATCGTGTGGTTCTATCAGGCTAGTGTGCAGGTGTTTTACCGCGTCATCGTAATCACCCTCGTTGATAATGAACTGCATATCAACCTGGCGCATAGACTGGTGCATGGCGAGGATGCTGATACTGTTATCAGCCAGCGTGGAGACCGCTCTGGCCAGGATGCCGGGCACCTGCATATCACTGCCGATGGCCGAGACCAGGGAGACCTTACGGTGATCGCTCTCACTATCCGGCAGCTTCTCTTTAATCACCTTAATGATGCGTTTGACCGTCTTCAGGTTGCATCCCAGATAGTGGGTAACGGTGTTGGCGTTAATGTCCTTGGTCACAACGGTGGCGCGAAAACGCCGGAAGATTTCGATCAGGACTTTTTCGTACTCATCGAGCTTACCGACCATGTCCTGGTCAAATAGCTCAATGGCGTGCAGGTGACGACGCCCGGCAATGATCTCGACACAGGGAGTGGCACTGACGTAGGTGCCGGTGATCAGCGTACCGCTGTGCTCGGGCTCGAAGGTGTTCTTCACCCGCAGTGGAATTTCGTTTTGTCGCAGCCCCTTGGCCGCTCGTGGGTGGATCGCTTCCATCCCCAGATTGGCCAGCTGATCAGCTACATCGTAGTTGGTGCGACCTATCGGCACGATCTGCTCCACACCAACGACACCGGGATCAGCACTACTGAGGTGATACTCCTTGTGAATGATCGCCTCGCGGGCGTCAGTGAGTACCGCAATACGGCTGAAGGTCATCTCGCTGTAACCACGGTCGAAGGTGGCCATCAGCCCCTCTTCACAGTGGGCATAGCCGGTAACGATCGGCAGCTCGGTGGCCAGGTCAATATCGGCAAAGGCGTGTTCAATCACCTCATCCAGTGGCCGTGTCTGAGCCGCCTTCCAGCCGGAGAGATCGACAAAACGCGCATTAACCCCATCGCGACGTAACAGCTGCGCGGTGTTCCAGGCACTGTGTGCCTCGCCAAGACTGGCCAGCATCTCGCGAATGGTCAGCAGGTGATCATCAAGTTCAAAATGCCCGTGTTCGCAAAGGTGGCGTAGATTGTCAAGCACCCCCTCCGCCTCATCCAGCCGCTGGTTGATAAAGGTGTTGGCCACCTCGGCCAGTGCATCATTCCCAAACAGTTCGGCGTTTAGCTCGTGAAACGCCGTGCGCAACTCCCTCATCGCCACCCGCCATGCCTCCTCATCCTCGGCATCGGTAAACAGGGCGTAGATGCCCGGCTGATCATTCTTTTTGTGTTCCAGTAGCAGGTTGGTGATGCCTCCGTAGGCGGAGACGACAAAAACACGCTGATAATAACTAGCGCCACTGGCCGCAGCGATAACAATATTATCGCGAACGGCCTGATAGTTACTCATGGAGGTGCCGCCAATTTTCTCGACGGTATGATTCATTTTCTTTTCTCCTGTTGTTGGGCGCAGGCGATGCAAAACTCGGTAGCGGGAATACTGCATATACGGTTAGCGGAGATCTCAGCACCGCAGAGGCGGCACAGACCGAACGTATTGTGATCGATACGTTTCCACTGTCGGCGCAATAGCGTCAGGTCGCTGCGGGCGCGCGCCAGTAGCGTGCTATCCACGCTGATATTTGCCAGCGCATCGAAACGAGTGGCCTCATCACTGAGTTGCTCGGTGTGCGCCTCACCCTCTTCATCGCTGCGTGCCAAAATACGCTCCAGCTCGGCAATCCTTTTCTCGATCACCTTCCTGATAACGGCTTTTCTGCTGTCATCCATAAAATTAAATATATTGTCGGTAGTGTGTAACTAGTTGCTGTTGCGCAGTGCGGCCCAATGATCGGCATCGGGGTGCGGGGTGTAGGCCCCATCCTCATCGTGCAACTCACGTCCGGTAACAGGTGGATTGAAGGCGCAGATCAGGCGCATGTCGGCACTACCGCCACGCAACAGATGCTCGTCATGGTCGTTCAGCAGGTAGAGGGTACCGTTGCTGATCGGGTGTATCTCACCGCTTTGCAGATCCTCAATCTCACCGTCACCGGCGACACAGTAGACCGCCTCAATGTGGTGCTTGTACCAGATGTGGGTCTCGGTGCCTGCCTTGATAATGGTCTCGTGAAAGGAGAAACCCGCCGCATCGTCATCGAGCACAAAACGGCGACTGACCCAGTTTCCATTCTCGGCATGTACCTCGCGCTCGCTGCCGATGATCTCTTCTAAGGTGCGGACGATCATGCAGCGGTATCTCCACTCTTGGCCGCCTTTTTATGCACCAGCAACTCACCGATCACCCGGTCGATAATCGCCATCCCCTGGCGCAGGGTCTCCTCTTCGATAATCAACGCGGGAAGGAACTTGACCACGTTGTCATCCGCACCGGCCAGCTCGATCACCAGGTTGTTAACGAAAGCCTCCTGAGAGACCTCACCGGCAAAGCCGGGACGATCGATATCCAGGCCCCACACCATACCGCGACCGCGCAACTCAATATTCAACTGGTCTTTGTACTTGTCGACGATCTTTGAAAGCTCCTCCTCCATGATCTGCCCCTTGTACTTAATCGACTCGGCAAAGTCCTCGTTATCCCAGTAACTCAATGCCTGGGTGGCGGCAATAAAGGCGAGATTGTTACCACGGAAGGTGCCGGTATGTTCACCTGGTTTCCATTGATCCAGTTCCGGACGCATTAGTAGCAGCGCCATCGGCAGACCGCCGCCAATTGATTTGGATACCGTCACCATGTCAGGCTTAATACCGGCCTCCTCAAAACTGAAAAAGGTGCCGGTACGCCCATTACCCATCTGGATATCGTCGATGATCAACAGGATGTCGTAATCCCGGCACAGCTGTTCGAGCTGACGCAGCCACTCGGCACTGGCAACATTAATGCCCCCCTCGCCCTGCACCGTTTCAACAATTATGGCAGCAGGCAGGTCGATACCACTGGAGCTGTCATCAAGAAATTTACGCAAATAATCGATAGTGTTCACATCGGCGCCGAAATAACCGTCGAACGGTACCGAGTCGGCATTGTTGCGCGCACCGTAGGATTCGTCACGGTAAAAGTCGTTACCGGTCACCGCCAGTGCGCCCATGGTCAGGCCATGGTAACCATTGGTAAAGGCGATGATATTGGAGCGGCGCTTGACCATCCGTGCCAGCTTCAGCGCGGTCTCCACCGCATTGGTACCGGTGGGACCGGTGAACTGGATTTTGTACTCCAGGTTGCGCGGCGCCAGAATGGTATCGCGGAACTTCTGCAGGAAGTTCTTCTTCGCCACGGTGGCCTTATCAAGGCCGTGCACGATGCCACCGTGTTGCAGGTAGGCGATCAGCGCCTCGCTGATCAACGGGTTGTTGTGACCGTAGTTGAGGGTACCGGCACCGGCAAAAAAGTCGATAAACTCATTTCCCTGCTCGTCGTACAGAAAGGCCCCCTGGGCCTTGTCAAATACCGCCGGAAAGGCGCGAACATAGCCGCGAACCTCGGACTCCATCTCTTCAAAAATACGCATGATGTAACTCTCCTAAATCTATGAATTCTGTGTGTTGAGCGGAACCCGTATCAGGATCTCGCTCTCGTGCCCGCCACCAGGACCAAAGGCCGTGGCCTCAAGGAATATCTCCTCCTCAAGCGTGGTGCCCTGCTTGGTGGCAAGGCGTTCAAACAGTCCACGTGAAGCGGTGTTGCTAGGGTTCACGGTGGCCTCGACCCGTCGCACCTCGTCGCCGTCAAAACGCTGCAGCAGGGATTCGAGCATGCGCCAGGCAACCCTCTTGCCGCGTAGTGCACGGTTCACCACCACCTGCCAGACAAACAGGGTTTGCGGCTCTTGTGGTAGACGGTAAGCCGAGAGAAAGCCGACGACTTTTCCCTGCGACTCGGCGACCACACAGCTATCGCGAAAATGCCCGCTGAGCAGGTAGTAGCTGTAGACCGAATTTAGATCGAGGGGGGGACTATTGGCGATTAACTGGTGGATGTCGTAGCCATCATTGGCCTGCGGTTTCCGTATGTGGATTTCATCTGAGGAACTAGACATTGTTCTCCGTTTGCTTGCTATTACTTAGTGGGCTAAACTTTAGCACAGTAAATATTTGGAGGCAAATGTGGTTGAGGCAGGGAAAAAGTGGCATTTTAAGGCTCAAGAGTTGATTGAAACGTTCGTGACTAATGAAAATGACAGGGTTTCCTTGATGAAGACATACGATCAGGTACTGGTTTCGTTACGCCAGATCATCCGCGCAATTGATTTGCACTCTAAGAAGTTGGAGCGGGTGTCAGGACTAACTGGTCCGCAGTTATTGGTAATGCAACTCATCGGCACGCATGGTGAGGTGACATCGGGGGTGATAGCCCGTGAGGTGAGCCTGAGCCAGGCAACGGTCACCTCCATTATCGACCGGCTGGAACGCAAGGGGATGCTCAAGCGAGAACGCAGTACACACGACAAGCGTAAAGTGCTGGTTTCACTGACAGAAGAGGGGGCCCAGGCCCTGGAGAAGGCACCGACCCTGCTACAGGAGTCATTTATCCATGCCTTCAATCAGCTGGAAAACTGGGAGCAGTCGCTAATCCTTTCATCCCTGCAACGTGTCTCCGACATGATGAATGCGACAGACATTGATGCTGCCCCCGTGCTCGATAGCACCGATGAGCAGATAGTGGAAAAGTTATCATAGACCGGTCGAGAATGGCCCCTGCCTTGCCCGTCGATATCAATCCAGCAGGCAAAACTCACGACGCTCGAGTCTGGCACGGCGCTCAACACCCCAGATGGACAGGTGGTAAAAGCATTGGCAGATCCAGCACTAGATTTCAAAATAATAACAGGGTTGGTGTGTGCGCCCACGGTAGCACTGGTGACGTTTAGCGTAACGGTGCAAATATTGGAAGCGCTCAGACATGCGGCGCTGTTGTAAATGGTGAAGGTGGCAGAAGCAATATTGCCCGGGCCGATAGTCGCAGGGCTGAATGCCTTGACGAAGGTGAGAGCTGCCGCTTACGCCGCGCCTGCGAAACCAAAAAGAAACGCCAAGTCGACTGCCCGCAGTGCCGCTGCAAAACCGGGTTGTCTACAGGGTAATTGGGTATTACCCGGAGGATTGATATTATCCCGAGTGGCCCAATAGTTCTCTATAGGGCATGCCAGCCACTGCACTTCCTTACAGAGAAAAGACCATGCACGGTAACAGTGAACTGATTCAACAACTGCGTCGCACCATTGGTACCACAGTGGTATACAACGGTGTCCGGTGTAGCGTAATGGAGTTGCTGGAACAGCCGCTTGGTCTGGTACTCCAGGCGCTGGACACGCGAACCGCGATTCAAGATACGCAGTTCGGCTCCCCCCACCGCCGCGTCACCCAGGTCTTCACCGTCCCCTGCCTTAGCGAAGAGAGCCGGGAGGCGCTGCACCCGGAGCTACTGGCGCTGGAATTGAATTTAAGCCTGAGCCTCGACTAAGGCGCGCACCCTATCCAGATCGGCCTGGGTGTCGACCCCATGGCCCGGCACACTGCCCGCCTCGGCCACCTGGATGGTGCCGCCGTGCCACAACACCCGCAGCTGCTCCAGCGACTCCATGCGTTCCAGCTCACAGCTCTCCAGGCTGACATAGCTTTTCAGGTAACCCACCCGATAGGCATAGATCCCCAGGTGACGGTAGTGCAGTGCCTGCGCCGGTAGCTCCTCGGTGGTCACGGCGAAGGCGTCGCGATCCCAGGGAATGACGGCACGGCTGAAGTAGAGGGCACGGCCTGCGCTGTCGTTGATCACCTTGACCACGTGGGGGTCGAACAGCTCGGCGGCGGTGTGGATACGGGTAGAGAGGGTCGCCATATCGGCCCCGGGATTCTCCTCCAGCAGCGCGGCCACCTGGTGTAACAGCTCCGGTGGCATCAGCGGCTCATCACCCTGCAGGTTCACCACCACCGCCTCATCGGGCAGGCCCAGCTGCTCCACCGCCTCGGCCAGGCGGTCGGTGCCCGACTGATGCTCAGCGGAGGTCATGCAGACCTGCCCGCCAAAGCCGGTGACCACATCGGCAATTCGCTGATCCTCACAGGCCACTACCACGCTGGCAGCGCCACACTCCACCGCCCGTTCGTAGACGTGCTGCACCATCGGCTTGCCGCCGATCAACAGCAGCGGTTTGCCCGGCAGGCGGCTGGAGTCGTAACGCGCCGGAATGATGATATGGAAGCTCACTCAGACCTCCTCGTCTGCCTCAAGGCGGCGCGCCTCTTCTTCCAGCATCACCGGGATGTCGTCACGGATCGGGTAGGCCAGGCGGTCCGCCTTGCAGACCAGCTCCTGTGCCGATTTATTTAAGTGTAGCGGCCCCTTGCAGAGGGGGCAGACCAGGATGTCGAGCAGTTTTTTATCCACGGAGTCTCTCCAGTCGTTCCAGCAGTTGCCGGGAAAATTCATCATCAAGCGTTGCACTCACCGGCAGATACCAGTGGCGCGCAGTGGCGTATTGGAAATATTTTACCGCATCTTTCTCGGTCATTATCACCGGGGCATCACCGGCAAAATCGAGTTCGCCTTGTACAAAGGGATGGTGATCAATAAACGGGTGTTCGGTGATCGCAAAGCCCGCAGCGCGCAGCATTTTAAAGAAGCGCCCGGGGTTGCCGATAGCGGCCACCGCATGCACGGTCTGATCGCTAAAGGCAGAGAGTGGCCGTGTCTCGTCTCCCGTCAAGGAATGTGCCTCACCCGGCTGTAACCGCATCGACCACTCTCCCACCCCTGCCGCGCCATTGGTGACAACAAAATCGACGCTCTTCAGTCGTCCGCGGGTCTCACGCAGGGGACCGGCTGGCAGACAGAGATTATTTCCCAGCCGCCGCTCCCCATCCAGCACCGCGATCTCGATATCGCGCCCCATGCGGTAGTGCTGCAGGCCATCGTCGCTGATCACCACATCCACATCGTGATCACGAATCAACTGTTCGACCGCGGCGGCACGATCCGGCCCCACCACCATCGGACAGTGACAGCGACGCACCAAAAGTAGCGCCTCATCGCCAACCACGGCCGCACTGCTCTCTACGGTGACCCTTTGCGGCCAGCTCTCGGCCTGGCCGCCATAACCACGACTGACCACACCGGGCTGATATCCTTGTTCGCGTAACCGCTCTACCAGCCAGGTCACCAGTGGTGTCTTGCCGCTACCACCGACAGTGATATTACCGACCACGATCAGCGGCACGGAGAACGAAACGCTACGCAGTAACCCCCAGCGATAGAGGGCGCGTCGAATTGTGACCAGCAGGCAGAACAGCAGACTTAGCGGCCACAACAGCCACAACCAGAGCGAGCCGCGAAACCAGTAGGTGTCGATACGCGCCACGGCGAGCTATTCAGGCTTGTCCTGAAACTGCATGTTGTAGAGCACTGCGTACTGGCCATCCTGCGCCAGCAGTTCGGCGTGACGACCACTCTCAATGATCCGCCCCTTCTCCATCACCACAATAGTATCGGCCTTCTCGATGGTCGAGAGACGATGGGCAATCACCAGCGTGGTGCGGTTCTGCATCAGCTCTTCCAGGGCGGCCTGAATGTGGCGCTCCGATTCGGTATCAAGGGCTGAGGTCGCCTCATCCAGGATCAGTATCGGCGCATCCTTGAGCAGCGCACGGGCAATCGCCAGACGCTGGCGCTGACCACCGGAGAGCAGCACGCCGTTCTCGCCCACCATGGTGTCGAGGCCGTCTGGCAGGTCGCGAATGAACTCCATCGCATGAGCCGCCTCGGCAGCCTGAATGATCGCCTCACGGCTCGCCTCGCCCAGCGATCCGTAGGCGATATTATTGGCGATGGTGTCGTTGAACAGGGTGATGTGCTGGGTGACCAGGGCGATCTTGTCGCGCAACTGTTCCAGCGGGATATCGCGAATGTCGTGACCGTCAATCTCGATTCGCCCATCCGTTACATCGTAGAAGCGTGCCAACACACTAACCAGGGTTGATTTGCCGCTGCCGGAACGGCCGACAAAGGCCACGCTCTGCCCCGGCGCAATCTCCAGGTTAATATCATGCAGCACGTTGCCCTGCTCGGTACCGTAGCCAAAGTTGACGCTGCGATAAGCCACTGCGCCAGAACAGCTCTCCAGCTGCTCGGCTCCCTGGTCCATCTCGCGCGGGGTATCAACAAAGGTGAAGATACTCTCCGCCGCCGCAATACCGCGCTGCAGACTGGAGGTGATCTTGGTGAGCCGCTTCATCGGCGAGTGCAGCATCATCATCGCGGCGATGAACGAGACAAAGGTACCTACGCTGAGGTCCTTGCTATCCACCTGCTGCAAGGCCACATAAATCACCACCGCAGAGGCGACCGCTGCCACCATCATCACCACCGGTTCACTGGCCGCGTTGGTTAGCTCCATTTTCATATTCAGGCGGCGGTTATTCTCATTCGCCGCATCGAAACGCTGCTGCTCATACTGCTGCCCGCCAAAGGTCTTGACCACCCGTTGCCCGTCAATCGCCTCCTCGGCAATCTGCGCGACATCTCCCATAGCGTTTTGAATATGCTTGCTATAACGGCGGAAACGCTTGTTAATGAAGTTGATAACCTGTGCCACCAGTGGCGCACCCAGCATCAAAATAATCGCCAGCTCCCAGCTGTGGTAGAACATCAACGCCAGTAGTCCGATGACGGTAAAGCTGTCACGGAACAGGGTTGTCACTACCGCTGTACTGGCTTGAGAGACCTGCTGCACATCATAGATAAGTTTGGAGACCAGGGTGCCGGAGGGGGTGTTGTCAAAGAAGTTGACGGGCAGGCGCAGCAGCTGCCCAAACATCTCACCGCGCAGGGTGTAAATCACCTTCTGCGCCACCCACGACATGAGGTAACCCGAGGCAAATGTGGCACTTCCCCGAACCAGGAAGATCCCGATCAGAACAAAGGGGGTCCATTTGACAATATTGGGGTCCCTGTCGACAAAGGTGCCGTCAAACATGGGTTGCAGAAAATAGGCAAAGACCGCCTCGGTTCCACCCACAACCACTAGGGCAAAAACGGCGACGGCAAAGGCGCGCCAATGGGGCCAGACATAGGTCAGCAGTCGGCGGTAGAGAACCATCCCACTGGTAGTGTTCGCATCACTCATCATTTGGCCGGAGCGCTGGTGGCAAAGGTAAGGCTGACAAAGCCGAGCTGACGCGCCGCATCCATCGCCGTGATCACCGCCTGGTGCGGCGTCATCTTATCGGCGCTAAGCAGCACGCGAGGTTTCTCCTCATCCCCCGCCGCCTTTTTAATCGCCTGCTTCAGGGTCTCCAGCTGGGTGTTGATCACCTCCTGCTTGTTGACGAAGTAACGCCCCTTCTCATCGATGCTGATCTCAACCATCTGACGCTGGGTCTCTACCTGCTTGCCGCTCGCCTCGGGCAGCTCAATTTTGATCTCGGTCTCGCGCTCGAAGGTGGTGGAGACCATAAAGAAGATCAGCAGCAGAAAGACCACATCGATCAGCGGCGTCAGATTGACATCGGGATCCTCGCGGCGTTTGCCTTGCAGTTGCATCAGGCGCTCTCCTCTGCGACCTCACGCTCGCCGTGGATCACCTCCACCATCTTCAACGCCTCATCCTCCATCTTCAGCACCAGCGCATCGACCTTGCCGCGAAAATAGCGATAGAACATCAGGCTGGGAATGGCCACCGAGAGACCGGCGGCGGTGGTGATCAGCGCCTCGGAGATCCCCCCCGCCAGCACTGTGGGGTTACCCACCCCCAGCGCGGTGATCGCGGTAAAGACCTTAATCATGCCGATAACGGTACCGAGCAGGCCGAGCAGCGGGGTGATCGAGGCGATGGTGCCGAGGGTATTGAGAAAACGCTCCAGCTCCTGCACCACCTGACGACCGGTATCCTCAATCGCCTCCTTCATCACCTCACGCTCGTGGTGCATGTTGATAAGGCCGGCGGCAAGGATGCGCCCCAGCGGTGAGCTATCACGCAACAGCTTGATGCGCTCCGGGTTCAGTTCACCCTGTTTGTGCAGCTGCCACACCTGGGCCACCAGATTGGCCGGCAGCACCTTCTCCTGCTTCAGGATCCAGAAACGTTCACCGATAATGGCCAGAGCCGCTACCGAGCAGAGCATAATGGGCACCATCAACCAGCCGCCCGCGGTTATCAATTCAAACACGCAATTCCTTCCCCTAAGACCTTGAAAAATCAGCGGGATAATGTAACAAAATGCGCCCCTTGCGACTAGCTGATTCGATCACAGTTGCGCATCATGCCAGTAGCGCCGCGCCGCCTTGCGGTACTCACCCGGCAGCAGCTCTCCGCGCCCGAGAAGAAAGCTAATCGCCCCCGAGTCCCGACTGCTCAGCATCCTTGCTCCCTGTCGTTGATAGCGCTCACTTACCACCGGGTGCGGAAAGCCGTAGCGATTCCGGTAACCCAGTGGCAAGAGCAGCCAGCGCGGGGCGACCGCCTTGATAAAGGGCTCTGATGATGAAGTCTTACTGCCATGGTGTGGGGCGATCAGAATATCGCTGTGCAACCCCTCACCATAGCTTGCCAGCAGTGCGCGCTCGGCCTCGACCTCAATATCACCGGTGAGCAGCAGCGACTCTCCACCAGCGCTCACCCGCAGTACACAGGAGTCGTTATTGCCGCGTCCCCGCCCCACCAATCTTTCGGGGTGGAGTAGCTCGAACGCCACCCTGTCCCACTGCCACTGCTCGCCGCTGCGGCAGATATCGTGCGCGACCCAGCCCATCTTATGGGGCACGCTGGTGATCACCCGCTCTACCGGCAGCGCAGCTACCACGGCCTCTGCGCCGCCGATGTGGTCGTTATCGCCGTGGCTGATGATCAGAGTATCGACCCTCCCGCGTCCCTGCCGGCGCAGGTAGGGCAGCACCACCGCCGTGCCGGTATTAAAGCCGGAGCGAAAGCGCGGCCCGGTATCAAACACCAGAACATGATTACGTGTCTCCACCACAGCGGCCAGCCCCTGCCCCACGTCGAGCAGGGTGAAGCGCGCCTCGCCAGGCGAGAGTGGCAGTGGCTGCCACAGCAATAACGGCAGCAGCGGCACTACACCGGCCCAGCTCAGTGGCCAGCCCCTGGGGGCCAGCAGCCACACCACTCCGGGCAGAGCCAGTGCATAGGCCCACCAGGGGGCCGTCGCCTGCTTGAGGGCGGGTAGCGTCTCGCCGAGGAAACTCAGCAGCGGCCAAATTAAATCCGTCATCCAGGCCGCCAACTGTAACAGCGCCACACCGACTGTCTCCCAGATCCCCAGCATCACGGTGCCGAGCAGCGTCAACGGCACCACCAGCAGGCCGATCCACGGCACCGCGATGAGGTTGGCCAATGGCGCCACCAGTGCCGCCTGGCCAAACAGCAGCAACAGCAGTGGCGCGAGCCCCAGCGCCACCAGCCACTGCACCCGCCCTCAGCGCCACCACAGGCCACTGGGATTGAGACGCCCGCGCATGCCGTAGAGGATCAGAGCCACCGCAGCAAAGGAGAGCCAGAAACCGGGCGACAGCACCACCAGCGGGTCGTGCAGCATCACCAGCAATAACACCAGCGCCAGCAGCCGCGAGGGCTGAACCGGGCGCATCCAGAACAGCGCCCCCATCACCAGCCCCAGCATCAGCATCGCCCGCTGAGTCGGCACCGCAAAGCCCGCCAGCGCCGCATAGGCCACGGCGGCGAGGATCGCGGCGATAGCCGCCGCCCGCGGGGCCACCAGCCATAACGAACAGCGCGAACAGAGCCGCCACAGCTGTAACAGCAGAAAATAGATCAGCCCCGCCACCAGCCCGATATGCAGCCCGGAGATCGCCATCAGGTGATTAGTGCCGGTTACCAGCAGCAGCGCCCACTCCGCATCATCAATACCGCTACGCTCACCAATCGCCAGCGCCTGAATGATCCCCGCACGCGGTGTGCCTGCCAGCGCCACCTCAAGCCGCTGTTTAAGGTGGTGGCGCAGCCGCTGCACCGGCAGCGCCATCGGGCTGGAGTCCAGCTGCCGGTTCTCCCCCGCCGAGCGCACATAGCCGGTGGCGCGTATGCCGTTTTGAAACAGCCACTGCTCATAGTCAAATCCACCGGGATTCATCATTCCCCTTGGCCGTTTCATCCGCACCGTCAGCTGCCAGCGCTGACCGGGCGACAACTCCGGGGCCCCCTTATACCAGTTGATGCGCACCCGCGATGGAGCCGGGTATACCTTGCCCCCATAACTCAGCCGTTCAGTCTCCAGCACAAAACGGCTGCGGTGCGCATTGCGCTCCGGCAGCGAGACGATCTGCCCCAGCAGCACCACATCCTCCCCCTCCAGCTCAGCGGGCAGGCTATCGGCAAGGCGTAGCTCGGCCACCACCACGGCCCACAGCAATCCCGCGCACAGGGCCGCCAGCAGCAGCGCCGAACTTTTATGCAGGGGGAATAAAATCAGAGGGGGTACGACAAGCGCCAGCAACCACGCGGTTGGCGGCAGTGTTGGCAGCAGCTGGCAGAGCAGCACGCCGAATAAAAATGCAATCGTCCCTGTATGCATTGTTTTCACTTGATAGCAGATTGTGGATAATAGCGGAACAGTTCCCCCCACTATAAGAAGTCACCGCCACTAATGCCAAAGAAGTTTATCAAGCGCCTGATGCCGGATCACCGCACCGTCCGTGAACATAAGCACCTGCGCTTTCTTGGCACCCTGCTGCATGAACCCAACCTCTGGCACCTCAACCGCCGCTCCGCCTCCGGAGCCTTCGCCGTAGGACTGTTCACCGCCTGGGTGCCGCTACCCTCACAGATGCTACTGGCAGCCTTCGGGGCCATCGTCTTTCGCGTCAACCTGCCACTCTCTATCGCCCTAGTCTGGGTAAGCAACCCACTCACCATGCCACCACTGTTCTATTTCGCCTATGTGGTAGGTGCCGCGCTGCTGGGTGAGAGCAGCAGCGCCCACATCGCCTTTGAACTCTCCTACGAATGGCTGGCGACCGAGCTGGTTATGATCTGGCAACCCTTCCTGCTGGGCTGTTTTGTGATGGGGGTGTTGAGTGCGGCAGCCGGATATCTTGGTGTGCGGGGGCTGTGGCGCTTGCGGCTGGTGAAGCATTATCAAAATCGTAAGCGGCGGCGGCAGCGGGCGAAAGATGCTAGTGGGAAGTGAGTATAAATACTCAAGCATTTCTATTGACCTTTGTGCTAGGAATAATTGTCAGTGGGAGCACGAACGCTGCACCAGATATTTTCGAAAAATATCGAAAAATAATTGATAATAATAGCAACCAAACACTAGTTGACAGAGGGGAATCAATAAAGGACCTAGAAAAAACACAAAGCAGTAATGTTGAGAAGGATTACCTACTCGGTATGCTTTATTACATTCAGGTAAGAGAATTGATGCAGAGCTTCGCATCTGACTCACAGAATAAGCCATCAATAAACGAAGCAACAAGCAACCCAATTGTAGCCAAGCACATACGCTCCGCAGAAGAATATTACGATAATGTGGAAATCAAACAGCCTGGATATAAATATATCTATTGCAAATATACTGAATTATACAGAGATACATATAATATTGATGGCCTAAGAAGAATAGTTATGAAAATTGGGCAAGCAAAGTCAAATCCTAGAGTAGAAGATTGTAAAAGCATGCTCGAAGATACTGCCATTCAGTTTTCAAAGTTAGGACAAATGGGCGAGCCCGTTGTACAGGCAATTTTTGAAGAAATGACAAAGTCTTGGGCTAGTTACCCTAAATACATTCTAGAGCCACTTGGCGATATTGCTCAATTCCAAAACAATACCAAGATGAATACAAAATCATTTTATTGGTGGGGAAGATGTGTTGATGAAGTCGAAATTGATGAAATTAGGAACAGATGCGTAAGCAAATTAAAGATGCTAGACATCAAAATTCCTAACAAGGCGTTGCAGCCAACGCCATAAAACGAGGCTGACCTTTGACGTTAAATTCAATAAAAAAAACAAACCCCATGCCAGAACTCATCTTTTATATTTTAGGCGGATTTCTTTACTCAATTTCACCAAAGTTCAGAGAAGTAAAAAAGAAAGAGTGGAAAGGAAAAAGTGAGTTATACAAAATATATGAAATTGGCATGTGGGTTTCTATGCCAATATGTGTATTACTACTTGTAGTTGTTGCGCTGGTGAGGAATTGAATCTAGCCGTCCCGCAAAAAAAACCACCATTCACCACAAGCTCCCCCCTACCCCAACTCTCCATCCACCATATGCAGCACCCGATCCATGCGCTCGGCAAGAGTAGTGTCGTGGGTGACGACGATGAAGCTGGTACCCAGCTCTTCGTTTAACTCCAGCATTAATGCGTAGACCTGCTCGGCGGTTTTATGGTCGAGGTTACCGGTGGGCTCGTCGGCGAGGATACAGCGTGGTTTAGTCACCAGGGCGCGGGCGATGGCGGCGCGCTGGCGCTCGCCGCCGGAGAGCTCACCCGGCTTGTGGGCCACACGATGACCCAGCCCTACCCTGCCCAGAATCACCTCGGCCTGCTGACGCGCCTGCTTGGCGCTGTCGCCGCGGATCAGCAGCGGCATCGCTACATTCTCCAGCGCGGTGAACTCCGGCAGCAGGTGGTGGAACTGGTAGACAAAACCGAGTGCGGCGTTGCGCAGTCGCCCGCGCTCCGCCTCGCCCAGTTTTGCCATCGACTGCCCGGTGACCTCGACATCGCCACTGGTCGGGGTATCGAGCCCGCCCAGCAGGTGCAGCAGGGTGCTCTTGCCTGAGCCGGAGGCACCGACGATGGCGATGCGCTCGCTGCGCTTGACCTCAAGGTCGATCCCCTTGAGTACATCGACCGACAGCGGCCCCTGCTCAAAGCGTTTGTTCAGACCGCTACAGCGGATAACGATTTCGTTATTCATCTGCTCATTCTCGTTATTCATAACGCAGCGACTCCGCCGGTTGGGTGCGCGAGGCGCGCCAGGCCGGATAGAGGGTGGCGAGGATGCTGATGCCGAAGGAGACCGCGGTGATCTTAATTACATCGTCCCAGTGCAGCTCGGAGGGCAGGTCGCTGATGTAGTAGACATCGGCGGGCATAAACTGGGTGCCCAGCAGATTCTCCAGCGCCGGGACGATGGTCTCGACATTGAGGGCCAGCGAGACCCCGCCGATGAGTCCCATCGCGGTGCCGATCAGGCCTATCACCGTGCCCTGTACCATGAAGATCCCCATAATTGAGCGCGGCGTGGCACCGAGGGTGCGCAGGATGGCGATGTCGGTGGTCTTGTCGGTAACTACCATCACCAGGGTGGAGACAATATTAAAGGCGGCCACCGCGACGATCAGCAGCAGGATCACAAACATCACTGTCTTCTCGGTCTTGATCGCACGGAAGAAGTTGGCGTGTTCTTTGGTCCAGTCGCGCACCAGGTAGATACCGGGGATCGACTCGGCCAGCTCGCGGCTCACGGTCGGTGCCTGGAACAGGTCGTCGAGCTTGAGGCGCACCCCGGTCACCCCGTCGCCCATGCGAAACAGCTTGCGCGCATCGTCCAGGTGGATCAGCGCCAGGGCACTGTCGTACTCATACATCCCCACCTCGAAGATGCCGCTGACGGTAAAGCGCTTGAGGCGCGGCATCACCCCGGCGGGGGTGATGTTGGCGGTGGGGGTGACCAGCGTCACCTTATCGCCCACCATCACCCCGAGGATGCGTGCCAGGTCGATGCCGAGGATGATGTTGTAGTTGCCGCCGACCAGACCCTCCAGCTCCCCGCTGATGAGTTTCTTTGCCACTTCAGAGACTTTCGGCTCCTCGGCGGGCAGCACACCGCGGATCAGCGAGCCGTTTACCTGCTGGCCGGCAATTAGCATCCCCTCCTTCTGGATATAGGGGGCGCTACCGATGACCCGCGGATGCCGGTCTGAGATCTCGGAGAGCTCGTGCCAGTTATCCAGCGGTGCAGAATAACCGCTAATGGTGGCGTGAGAGGTCATCCCCAGAATGCGCTGGCGCAGCTCGTTCTCGAAGCCGTTCATCACCGAGAGCACGGTGATGAGCGCCGTTACCCCCAGGGCGATACCGAGCATCGAGGTGAGCGAGATAAAGGAGATAAAGTGGTTGCGGCGCTTGGCGCGGGTATAGCGCAGGCCGACGAATAGCTGTAGTGGTCGATACATGGGGCAGCATTAAACCATAAATGGTGAGTCAGGGGCAGATAACCGGTACAGGGGTTTCCAGCGTGACACCATCGGGGCCGACAACGGCCCGGCAGGCCAGCGCCTCCACCCCCGCGGCCAGCGCCCGGCGCAGGGTCTCACCGTATAAAGGGTCGATCTCATCGGTGGGGCGCACACCCTGTACATCGCCGCGCTGCACACAGAAGAAGATCACCCCGCGACCGCCCCGCTCCACCACCCCCATCAGTTCGCGCAGGTGTTTGCTGGCACGGCTGCTTACCGCATCGGGAAAGTAGCCCAGCCCGTCCTCATCACAGGTGGTGACGTTCTTGATCTCCACATAACAGTCGCGGCCATCTGCATGCCCCTGCAGCAGCAGGTCGATACGGCTCCCCTCCTCGCCGTACTTCACCTCCTGGCGAATCGAAACATAAGACTGCAACTCGGCCACCACACCGCCTTCGATAGCCTCACGCACCAGCTGATTGGTAATGCCGGTGTGCACTCCCACCATCACCCCCTGGCTGTTCTCGGTCATCTCCCAGCTGTAGCGGTACTTGCGTTTGGGGTTGTCGGTATCGCGCAGGAAGACGGTGGAGCCGGGCTCGGCGCAACCGCTCATCGCTCCGGTGTTGGGGGTGTGTACCGTGATTTCCTCGCCACCGGGCAGCCGCACATCGGCAAGGAAACGTTTATAACGACGCAGCAGGGTGGCGGGTTGCAGGGGGGGAGAAAATTGCATAGGGGGCTCAATGGTTACGGGAGCATATTGTAAACGGTCACATCCCGACCCTACTAGAGCACATTACCCCTGCGCTAACACCATGACACTACGCTGACTGCCGCTGTTGCAAAACCACACACCCTAGGTAATGGTTCTAACCGTTGGCACATAGTTTTTATCTTCATGGGCGATATGGCCGATCAGCCAGCGCTCAAGAAAATTCAGCAGCTCACGCGAGACATAGCCCCCCGCCTCAAAGCGTCGAGTCAGTGAATTGAGTCGTTCGGCAAAGCGACGATGTCCCCGAATATGTGATTCGGTAAATTTATAGTTCGACTCTTCAAGCAGCTGCTCTTCGTAGACAAAGTGGGTGTGAATATAGTCGTGTAGACCATTGAGGATCTCACTCACCTCCTCCCGATCCTGCTTATCGACAGAAACGTCGAGACGGTTGATGAGTGTGATGATCTGCTTGTGCTGTGCATCGATAGTATCGATACCCGTGACAAGGCCCTGCTGCCATTCGATACGCGCCATGACTCCCCTTGTAGTAAACCATCCAGCTCCTTTTGGTAATGCAGAATTCCGTTCAGCGGGTCTATTTATTTTTGTTTTTATTGTTTTTATTGTTTTTATTGTTTTTATTGTTTTTATTGTTTTTATTGTTTTTATTGTTTTTATTGTTTTCACAAAGTTAACACTTTGTGCCAGTTTCTGACAGTAACACCCGTCTAAAGGGATGGCAACTACTCCTCACTCCCCTTGCCCAGCACCTCAAAGCGACGGCGCAGACGATTACCCTGCGCATCGACCAGGGTCAGGGTGTGGATACCACGGGCCGGTAGCAGCGCCTGCTGGTGAAAGTTGCGGGTGGAGCCGATGTACTCATCATCGAGGTGCCAGAACAGCTGCGCCTCGCCATCGCGATGTACCGCCTCGAAGACCACCCGGCTCGGTTTACCATCAAGATCCACTGGCACGTAGAGGCGGGTGTTGTCCGCCGGATAGAGCAGCTCGATGGGGTGATTCCCCTCGGCCATCTGCCGGGTGCAATCGGGGCGAAACGGCGGCAGCGGCTGGTACTGGGGAAAACGCTTGCGGTAGTAGTGGGCCTGCCCCGGCGGCAACACAAACCAGCTGCGGTGGCGCATCTCGGCCACCGGCTCACAACCGCTGTGAACTCGCCAGCCGCCACTTTTGTCCAGATGTACCTGCAGGTGGTGCGGGCTCACCCGCTCAAAGTGACTATCGGCCGGTAGCCACTGGCGCTCGCTGGCACAGCCGTTCAGCGCCAGATAACCATCATCGCTGCAGGTCTCCACCTGCTTCATGCGCCAGCGCGGCGGCGTAAACCACTCCCCGCCCACTGCGCCGAAGATCTCAAACAGTAGCGGCGCGGCGGCACTGCTGCCGGTCAGCCCCGGTACCCCCTCACCGCTGGCATTGCCCGCCCACACCGCCACCGTGTAACCGTCGTTACTACCGATGGCCCAGGCGTCTCGCAGGCCGTAACTGGTGCCAGTCTTCCAGGCGATGCGCCGGGTGCTGCTGAAGTTCTTCCAAAAGCCCTCGCTGCCGGGGCGATTCACCTCCAGCAGAGCCTGCTGCGTAAGCCAGGCGGCACCGGGGGAGATAGCGCTTTTCGGTTGTGTCACTGCCACCTCATCAATCAGCAGGCGCGGGGCCTGATAAAACGCCCTGTCAGCCCGCACCTGTGCCGCCAGATTGGCATAGGCCGCCCCCATCTCCCACAGCGTGGTCTCGGCCCCGCCGAGGATCAGCGACAGGCCATACTCAGCCGGCGGGCGGAACAGCGTACTCACCCCCAGCCGTTGCAGGTAATCGTAAAAACGGGGGATACCGTGGCGGCGCAGCAGGCGCACCGCCGGGATATTCAGCGAACGACTTAGCGCCTCGCGGGCCGGCACCGCGCCGCGATAGGTTTTGTCGTAATTCTCCGGGATATAACCGCCGTATTGCGTCGGCAGGTCGGCCACCAGCATCGACGGGGTGATCTCCCCCGCATCGAGCATCGCCGCGAAGAGGAAGGGTTTTAGGATACTGCCACTGCTGCGCGGGCGTTGAATCAGGTCAATCGCGTAACCCGATTCCGCCGACGGCGTAGCGTTGGCATTGCCCACATAGGCCAGCACCTCAAAGCTGCGGTTGTCGATCACCAGCGCCGCCACATTATCGATGCGCTGTGCCTGCAGGGCCCTGCCGCGCCGCTGCACCATGGTCGCCACCCGTTGCTGCAAACTCGCATCGAGCGTGGTGACAAAACGACGGCTATTGCCGTAACGCTTTACCAGTGTCTCTAACAGGTGCGGGGCGAGACGCGGCATCGCCGAGGGGCGCTGCGGCAACGGCTCGCGTAACGCCAGTTGATAATCGAGAGGGGCGATCTCACCTGCCTCATGCAGGCGCGACAACAGGGCGTTGCGCTTTTTCTCCAGCGCATCACGGTTACGCCCCGGATGGATCAGCGCCGGGTTGTTCGGCAGCACCGCCAGCATGCACGACTCCGCCCAGCTAAGTTCCTGCGGACTTCGCCCGTAGTAGCGCCATGCCGCCGCCTCCAGTCCCACCACATTACCGCCAAACGGCGCATGCGCCGCGTAGAGCGCCAGGATCTCCTGCTTGCTGAAAGCAAGCTCCAGCCGCAACGCCAGCACCATCTCCGTCAGCTTCTCACCATAGGTACGCTCAGGATTCCCCCGCGACAGGCGCAGCAGCTGCATCGTCAGGGTACTGCCACCACTAACGATACGACCATGCTTGAGATTCAGGGAGATCGCCCGCGCAAAGGCCAGCGAATCAATGCCGGGATGGCTGAAAAAACGCTTATCCTCGTAATGGATCAGGCACTGCTGAAACTTCGTGGGCAACGACGATGAGACGGGAAAACGCCACTGCTCGTCCTCGGCGATGCGCGCCCCGAGAAGAATACCCTCACGGGTCTGCAACAGGGAGGAGTAGCTGACACTAAAGAGCGGACTCGGCAGAGAGAACCAGAAGCCGCACAACAACACAAAAAGTGCCAGCCACCAGCCGCGCCGCTTCCACAGGCGATTCAGCAAACGGGCGGTGAAGGGTTGTGTCATGCCGATAGTCAAAGCAAGTCAGACTGATTGAAGAGCCTACCACTATATATTCATCCTTAACGATTCACTAGAGCGGATAGCGCGAACCCACCGCCGCACAAGCTAACCGCCAGATCACCAGCCCCAGGCATCCTGGCTATTGAGTAGAGAAGGTGTTTGGGCGCCAGCCTCCCACGAAAAACCCGATTATTATCACTTTATTGTTCGTATTTAACGAACTATGATAAACCCATGATTAACTATAAACATCTGCACTATTTCTGGGTAGTCGCCAAAGAGGGCGGCATTGCCCGCGCCAGCGCACGGCTGAACCTTACCCCCCAGACCATTAGCGGGCAGCTGAGCCTGCTGGAGGAGAATCTGGGCGAGACACTGTTTAACCGTGTCGGTCGTAATCTGGAATTGACCGAGACCGGTCGACTCACCCTGGGCTATGCCGACGAGATCTTTACCCTCGGTGGCGAGCTTGAGCAGGTGGTACGCAACCTCCCCAGCGGACGACCACGGGTATTCAAGGTGGGAGTGGCCGACGCCGTGCCCAAGTCCATCGCCTATCGCCTGCTGGCCCCCGCACTGCAACTCCCCGAGCCGATACGGATCATCTGTCGCGAGAACAGCATCGACAGCCTGCTGGTCGACCTCGCGCTGCATCGCATTGACCTGGTGATCGCCGACAGCCCCATCCCGCAGGGGGTAAACGTACGCGGCTTTAACCACCAGCTGGGGGAGTGCGGCGTCACCTTTTTTGCCACACCCAAACAGGCGAAGGGCTTGCGCCAGGGGTTTCCGCAGAGCCTTAACGGCACACCGATGTTGATCCCCGGCGATATGACCGTGACGCAGAGCCGCCTCCTCGACTGGTTCGACAAACTGCACATCCATCCGCGTATCGTCGGCGAGTTTGATGACAGCGCACTGATGAAAACCTTCGGCCAGGCCGGGGCCGGGGTCTTTATCGCCCCCACGCCCATCGCCGCCGAGGTGGAGAGGCAGTATGGGGTGGTGGCCATCGGCCAGAGCGATAAGGTGCTAGAGCAGTTCTATGCCATCTCGGTCGAGCGCAAGATCTCCCACCCCGCCGTGGTCGCGATCACCGAGACCGCCCGCGAGTGGTTATTTCGCAATGACCCCACGTTACCCGCCAGTAAAAAAAGCAGGAAGAGATCATGAACAGACCGGACGAGACCTCCGCAGACGCCACGGAAAAAGGGATTTTTCACGCCCCGTGGGAAAAGACCTTCGATAAAATCCTCACCCCGTTTGAGGAGTTTATCCATCGCCAGACCACCAGTGGACTGCTGCTGATGACTATGGCAGTGCTGGCGCTGATCCTGGCTAACGGGCCGCTGGCAGATAGCTACGCCCACATTATGCATACCAAGCTCAGTGTCGGTGCCGGCAGCTGGAAGCTGGAGATGAGCCTGCACCACTGGGTCAATGACGGCCTGATGGCCTTCTTCTTTTTCGTTATCGGGCTGGAATTAAAACGCGAAATACTGGTCGGTGAACTGGCCAATCTGCGCAACGCGGTGCTACCCATCGGCGCGGCGATTGGCGGCATGGTGGTACCCGCGCTGATCTACTTCGCGATCAATCCCGAAGGCGATGCCGCACGCGGCTGGGGCATTCCGATGGCCACCGATATCGCCTTCGCCATCGGTGCCCTGGCACTGCTGGCGGGCCGGGTACCCAAGGCTCTGATCACCTTTCTGGTGGCGCTGGCCATCGTCGATGATCTGGGAGCGGTTATGGTGATTGCGATCTTCTACACCGACACCATTGCCCTGACCCCGCTGGTGGTGGCCGCCGCACTACTCGCCCTGCTGCTGGCGTTTAATATGAGCGGCATTCGCAAAACCCTGCCCTATTTTATCGTCGCGGTATTTTTGTGGTACGCCCTGCTACTCTCCGGGGTACACGCCACGCTGGCCGGCATCCTCGGCGCATTAACCATACCAGCTATTCCCCGCTACCAACCCGAGCGTTTCAGTGCCCACGTTAAGGAGCTAATGCAACGCTTCGATGCCAGCCACCAGCCCGGCCAGACCATCATGACCAATGATAAATTGCGCGCCGTGGTGCAGACGCTGGAAAACGGGGTACACAGCGTCGAGGCCCCGCTACAACGGCTGGAACATGTGTGGCACATGCCGGTCGCCTATATGGTGATCCCGATCTTTGCCCTCGCCAATGCCGGCATCCCGCTGGCATTTGATTCGATGGGGTCCATGCTCTCTCATCCCGTATTGCTCGGCGTATCGCTGGGACTGGTTGCGGGTAAATTCATCGGCATCACCGGGGTGAGCTGGCTACTGCTAAAATCAGGTGTAGCGGTGTTGCCCAAGGAGACCCGCTTTACACAAATTGCCGGTGTCTCACTGCTGGCGGGGATCGGCTTTACCATGTCCATCTTTGTCGCCGAGCTGGGCTTTGCGGCACAGCCCGAATATCTGCTGATGGCAAAGACCGGTATTCTTGCCGCCTCGGTTTTGGCGGGTGTTGCCGGTTTCATCTGGCTCTACCTTGTCAGTAAACCCGTGGAGTAAATACCAGACTCAGGAGTGAGAATGGAAACCCATGATTTTTTTCTCTACCTGCTGATCATACTGCTTACGGCGCGAGTCTTTGCCGAGCTGGCAACGCGCTGGCAGGCACCCTCGGTGATCGGCGAGCTATTCGCAGGAATCGTACTGGGACCAAGCTTACTCGGCTGGATAGAGCCGTTCGGGGCGATCAAGCTGATGGCAGAGATCGGCATTATCCTGCTGCTGTTCGAGGTGGGGTTAGGAACCGACCTCAAGCGGCTGGTACATACCGGCGGAAAATCGCTGCTGGTTGCCATCATCGGTTTTATCCTGCCACTAGTACTCGGCTTCGCACTCGCCTACGGACTGTTTGAACTCCCCCTGCTGGTGTCACTGTTTATTGGTGGCACACTGACCGCCACCAGTATTGGTATTACCGTGCGCGTGCTCGCTGATCTAAAACGGCAGCACTCCGCCGAGGGGCAGATCGTGCTGGGTGCCGCCGTGCTCGACGATGTGCTGGGCGTAATACTGCTGGCCCTGCTCTATGAGTTTTCCATCGGTGGCGGGGTAAGCCTGGTCAACGCCGGCAAGGTGCTGATCTTCGTAAGCGCATTTTTTGTACTGGCCCCCATTGCCGCCAAGCTGATCTCACTGCTGATTAAGCGCTTCGATGCCGTCAGCGAAATACCCGGCCTGATCCCCACCACCATCGTCTCACTGGTGCTGTTCTTCGCCTGGCTGGCCCATACCTTGGGGGCACCGGAACTGCTCGGTGGTTTTGCCGCCGGTCTCGCCCTGTCCAGGCGTTTCTTTATGCCGCTCGGTATCGCCCTGCACGCAGATGAACCCTTCGCACACCGTATCGAAGAGCAGATGAAACCCATCATCCACCTCTTTACCCCGATCTTTTTTGTCTTCGTCGGGCTCTCACTCAACCTGCGTGAGATCGACTGGGGCTCACCTTTTATCTGGCTCTTCTCACTCTCCCTGTTAGTCGCAGCAGTCATCGGCAAACTAATGGGCGCGTTCTTTATAAAAGAACCGTGGCCACAACGCTGGGTGATCGGCCTGGCGATGATCCCGCGAGGCGAGATCGGACTCATCTTCGCCGAGCTGGGGAGAATAAGCGGCATATTCAGCAATGAGATTTATGCCGGCATGGTGATCGTGATCGCACTCACCACCCTGTTACCGCCATTTATTATGAAGTGGTACTACGGACGCTACAGGGTGGGTGACGACTAAACCTCACTCACCCTTTTTCATCGCAACATATAACTCCTCAACACGCGCCCTCGCCCAGGGTGTCTTGCGCAGAAACTTCAGGCTCGACTTCACCGAAGGGTCGGTATCAAAACAGCGTATCGCGATCCGCTTCGCCAACCCTTCCCAGCCGTAACACTCCACCAGGCTGTTGAGGATATTCTCCAGGGTCATACCGTGTAGCGGATTACTCTCTTTTTGATCGTGCATTGTTTGGGAACGGCCTTTGTCTGTTTGTGGTGGGTGGGCACCGCCCACCAATCCGCTTGAAAACTATCATTGTGGTGTATTGCGAGTTTAATTAATGGTGGGCAATGTCCACTCTTGTATATCTCCCGACAAGCTGAGGGATAGGGAATTTAAAAATCTACTCCTCCCTCACCACCTCCACCCACTGCCCTTTAATCCGTGCATGGCGCGTGGCGTCGTACATCGCCTCGACGCCTATCGACGGTTGGTAGAAGCGCCCGAGATAGGCGGCGTTCATTAGCACGGTGAAGGTCTTAGTATCGCCCTCTTTAATCGAGAAGTAGGTGTAGAGGCGATCATCGCGGATATCCTGATGGTCGATCTCGGTGGCGGGGATCCCTTCGCCGGTGAGGCGGGCGTTGTGGATCTCCCAGCCTGCGGGAACGATGTGGGTCAGTGCCAGGTTGTCGAGTTTGCGACGACTGTTGTTGGTGACCTTGAGGGTGACCTTCAGATCGCTACCCTGGGTGAGGCGCGCGATGTCGAGGCGGTTACCGGCAAGATCGCTATACTCCACGCGCAGTGTTAGCTGCTGCATGCTCTGCTGCTCTTCGCCGGCGGGAGCCGCCCCTTCGCTGATGACGGCGGCGTAGAGTACGCGTTGCGAGTCGTTACCGAGGCTCAACTCACTCCCCTCCTGCGCAATCCCCTGAAGCGGTTCACTATAGTAAGGGGAGTCGTTCTCGGCCTTGATGCCCTCGGCAGTGCCGACACGGTAGCTAAAGCCGTAGGGCTGTTGCGCATCGGTGCCGATGAAGCGCGCCATCGCCATCAGTGAGAAGGCAAGCGACTGGGTGCTGTGCCATTCCTCCGAGGAGAGTTCTTTGGCGATGGCATCGGCCATCTCCCTGGCCGCTGTGTTGTCACCAACCAGGGTGAGTGCATCGAGCGCGATGGCGCTGTCGCGCAGGCGTGAGCCGTAGGTGCTGCCCTCGACCTCATAGTCGTGCAGTTGCAGAGCCTTCTCTGCCATCAATGCCGTGGCGGCATCGGGCAGGCCGGAGAGCTGATAGGCGGAGGCGAGCATGCGGGCGCTAACCGAATCGAGATTGCGCTGTTCGCGCAGGCGGTTCATCGCCCCCATCTCCGGCTTGCCTGCCAGTGCCAGGGTAAACAGGCGGTAGGCCTGACCGAGGGTGGTGCGCCTGCTGCCGGTGACCCACGACTGGGCGCTGCGCTGCTGATAGCCGCTCCAGTCGGCCAGCATCTCGGGCGGCACAAAGTAGCCCCCCTTCTTCGCCTCGATGAGGAAGTGACCGGCATAGCTGCTGCCCCAGTCGTCGGCACCGGCATGGCTACCGGCCCAGTAACTGAAGCCGCCCTCGGTGGCCTGGAAACCGCGCAGCCGTTCGATGCCCGCCTCGACGTTTTTATCCAGCTCGGCGCGCATCGCCTTGTCGAGCTTCACCAGTGTCGGCAGCGACAGCTGCGGGAACACCGACGAGGTGGTCTGCTCGACACAACCGTGCGGATAACGAATGAGGTATTTCAAACGACGATCCAGGTCAATCGGCGGCGCGGTGGAGATCTCCAGCACACTGCGATTGGTCCCCTCCAGGCCGTGCGGCGTGATCGTGGTCTGCCAGTGCTCACCCGGTTGCAGCACCTTGCGCTGGTAACGGCTGGTCACCGGGTTGGGACTGAGGATGTCGATGTAGACCTCGGAACGGCTCTCGAACTCCCCGGCTTTAGCGTGGAACTGTACGTGGCCCTTACCCAGTTTCGATTTAACCTTAAGCCGCAGGAAGCCAAGCTGCTCACCGGGGTTATCAAAACTGACCTTGACCGTGGCATCGCCCACGACCTCGAAGTGATCGTCGGTCTTAATGCTCAACGCCACCTCCGTAATATCGGGGTGGTAGGCGAACAGCGAGACCGGCACCTGCAACGCTTCATCGGCTCGCAACACGCGCGGCAGGGTGGAGAGCATGGAGAGCGGTTCACGCACAATCACCTCTTTTTCGGCGAGGCCGTAGGCCCCCTGCTGACCGGCGATAACCATGGTGCGTAGCGCGCCGATATAGTTGGGGATATCGACCTGATGGCTGCGGCTCTCACCGGCCTGCAACTGGAACGGACCGAGGAAGCGCACCACCGGCGGGAAGCGCCGTTTCTTATTCCCCTCCTCGTCACCACCATCGTCACTGCCGCCAAGTGCCAGCAGGGTCTCCAGCTCGCCACCGTAGGCCCCGGCGACCAGGTCAAACAGATCCCAGGTGGAGACACCCAACGCCTCTTTACGGTAGAAATAGTTATGCAGGTCCGGGGTCTTGAAATTGGTCAGCCCCAGCAGCCCCTCATCGACCAGCGCCAGGGTGTAGGTCATGGGCTGACCGCCCTGCTCGGCCACCTCGACGGTGGTGGTGGCGTTGGGGCGGATCTCATCACCGATCTTAATCTGCGGGGTGAGACGCGTCTGCGGGTCATTTACCTTCAGCGGGATGATGCCGTAGAGGCGGATCGGGCGATCGTTCTGTTTATTACGATGCGGCTGCAGCAGCGTGACACTGACGTAGACATTCGGTGCCATCGCCTCGGTGATCGGCAGACGGATCTGCTGCTCGCCCCTGGCCAGTTGCAGCCAGCGCTGCGAGAGTATGGCGCTGCCATTTTCCACCGTCAGCAGGGCGCGGCCCTGAGCGGTTTCGGGCAGCCGGATCAGCGCCTCTTCGCCCACCTGGTACTCCGTCTTATCAGCCGAGAAGTTGAGCACGCTGGCACCGCTGCCGCCCTCCTCCTGGGCACGCCCCGCCCAGCCGGGCCAGTCGATGTAAATAACCTTGCCGCTACAGTGACCGCCTTGAGGATCGCAGGCGCGCAGCAGGTAACGCCCCCACGCCGGGTACTTGACCTGGAACTGCCACTTGCCGATGCCATCGGCACCGGTCTCTACTGTGCCGTGGGCAACACGCTCGTGGTGCGTGGAGCGCGCGTAACGCGCCAACGACTCCCCTGACTTATCCCACCACCACTTCCATTTGATTTTATAAAGACTCAGCTCGACCTGCTTCACCGCTACCGGTTCACCGTGATCACTAAGGGTGGCGATACTCACCTCGTGGTCGATGTCGGTCAGCAACATGCCGCGCATCTCATCCCCCTTTGGGGGCTTAATGCCGACGTAACGCTCGAAGGGGTGGTAGATCATGCTCTGACTGGCGGAGCTGAAGGCCCCGCCCTGCTCGAACACGCGTGAGAAGAAGTTGGCGTTCATCATGCCGGGGGCATTGTCACGATTAACCCGAATGCGACTCTCAAACTCCGCTACACCGTCGTCATTCAGTTTGCCCTCAAACAGCATCTGCCGTTCACCACGGAACTGTCGCGCCGGGTCATCAAACTGGTGGTCGGTAAAGCGCTCAAATTGGGTGGCACGCGCACTGAGGCGCAGCGCCACATCGGCCTTCAACTTTGCCGCCTTGGCACCGTGCAGCCACTGCGAACTGAGGGTGCCCTTGCGTGGCGTATCACTGTGGTACAGCACCTCATCACCAAAATCGAGCGCCATCTTCAAACGGTTCGGCACCACCGTTTCAATCTTCAGGCTGCGGCTGAATTCACTACCGCCAAGGAACGCCTTAACGCGCCAGTTACCGGTAGGGGCATCCTCCTCGGTACGCAGGGTAAAGGCATAGAAGTCCCCCACCGGGGCGCTATTGGTGAGCGACTGCACCATCACCCCCTTGGGATTGAACAGCTGCATCGTCACCGGGTGGTTGGCGGGGATGGTGTCGTGTTTATCCTGCAATACAAAGGTGAGGTGGAGCTTGTCACCGGGGCGCCACACACCGCGCTCGCCGTAGATAAGGCCCTTTAAGCCCTTTTTCACCCGCTGCCCGCCGACATCGAAATGGCTGGTAGGCAGCGCCGTGCCCTTGTTCAGTTTGAGATAGCCGCGCTCACCACCCTTCTCGGCGATAAGATAGAAAGGGGTTCCATCCATGCTGATGTTGGCAAAGCCATCGCCATCCGACACCCCCTGCGCCATCTCCCGCCCCTGGAAGTTCATCACCCGTAGCGTAACCCCGGAGAGCGGTTCGGCCTCTCGCAGATCGGTGGCGATCACATGCAATCCCCCCGCCTCTCCGTGCTTGGCGATCAGGCCGATGTTGGAGGCAAAAAAGTTGCGACTGGCACGCACACCCTCGGCATGGACAAAAAAGGCATCCTTACAGGGATTGCGACGGTCACTCCATGAACCGTTATCGGAATTGTAATAATCCTCGGCATAATCCCAGCTGCTATTGTCATAGCGCGAAATATCTTCCTTGTTGACCAAGGGGCGTCCCCTGGGTAGCGGCACCGCATTCTCCTCTTCGCTACAGCTATAGAGCGAGTTGCCGCGATTAATCGACAGGGTCAGGCGGAACAGGCTTCCCGGGTGGTCGCGCAGCAGTGCACTCAGGTCGAGGGCGTTGCGGTTCCACTTATTAGACTCGGGATTATCGAGTGTAATCGTCTTGCGCCACAGGTAACGGCCGACGCGATAGAGCTCCTCCTCTCCATCGAGTTTATTGTTTTGCAGGAACTGTCCAAGGTTATCTTCAAATACCTCAAAGGCGGTGACCTGGAACGAGTGAACATTCATCGTATCCACCGGCACGCTAAGCTTCTCATTGGCAGGCAGGATCACCCCCTTGCCGGCAAAACGAACCGCCGGTTTTTCGGCGGCAAAGATCACGCTCTGTGAGAAGGCACTGCCCAGCAGCCGCCCCTTAGCGCTCTTGATTCCCGGCTCCAGGGTAACGTTCAGCTCACCGGTGATCTCACTTTTAGGATAGATCTTGATGCTGCTGCCATCGATGGCACTGGTAAAATCGGTATTACCGAGACGAACCAGACCATTAAGGTTTTGTGCGCTATCCAGCGCCTCGGAAAAATTCACATCGATGTAACGGCGTTCGCCCTGCACCACACGCGCATAGGAGACGTTAAACACCCCCAATGCCGGAATCGCCAGCTGGTGTTCACCGCTGTTCTCAAGCCCCATTGCGGCGCCATCCCAGGCCACCACCAGCGTGCCAGCCACATCGCCTCGCGGAAGTGCCACCGCAGAAAAACTGTGATGCATGCCATCGTCTGCGTGCAGCCATGAGAGCTCAACCGGTTTGGCGTTATGACGCACGCCAAGCAGCGCTTGCACCTTCTCGGGCGACTCCACATCGGCCGTGGTCACCTCACCGTTGAGGATGTAATTGGCATCGTTGGCAGGGTCGACGCTGAGGCTACTGATCGCCACCTCGAAGTCCTGCTTTTTTACCCGAAAATCAAATTTAAAATCGCCCAGTGTGGCGGGGATCTCCTTAAGCCCCTCACGCTTCACCGTCACTTCGTAGTGGCTGCCGCTACGCAACGGAGCCTCGGGAACTAATAGAATCTCACGACTACTGCTGAAGCTGACGCTGCCGACCACCGCAGGCTCTATCGTCAGGAAAGAGCCGGCGTCCCGCCCCACCTGATTATCGTCAACTACCGGGTGGACAAAACGAATGCGAATCGTCGACGCCTTTGAGACCTCGTGGGCGGTATGTTCGCTCACATAATCACTCCAGCCTCCCTTCTTCGCCGCCACTTTCGCCCTGGGCTGCTCCTCATCTGGGCCGCTACAGCCAAAGAGAACAAGCAAAAGCAGCAGAGAAAGCAGACTGTTAGAGATGCGAACAAGCTTCATCATGTATCCTTTATTATTGTGTTTATCCATCAAGAATTAAGCATACCCCTTTTGAATCGTGAAACAAAACCAGGACACCCCTCTATTTTTATCTGTTTGGCAGTACCTGCTCATGTTGCGCACAAGTTCACACAACCTGGCCGCTAGTGAACTCTTTGCATCAGCTTAGATTTGCTACTAGCGCCTTCTGCTATGATTTAACAGTCCAACCGGTCATTTTTACTGCAGGGTAATTGACGAAATTCACTCATCGTCACATCGCATTTCGCATAAATGAACTTGAACTACTGGGATAACAGCGGTGGCGGTGGCGGTTTTGACAACCTTAGCTTTGACAGCTTCAAATTAAGCTACAGCCTGATACAAAACATTAAGGATGGCTTTAACGACGGGGCCGCAATCAATGATGGCAGTGACCGTGCCATAACCACCCACGACCTCCGTCTTTATGACATCGACACCAACCCGGACGGCAAACTTACCATTGGCCTCGCCGCCGTTCAATCCAGTGATAGCGCCGGTGGTAACGGTACCGATGGCTGGCAACTCCACCTGCAACACCAGCAAAAACCGCTGCGCGGTGGCTTTAACCGCCTCGCCCTGCAATACGGTAGTGGCGCGGGGGCAACGCTGAGTAAAAATCCAGACGACAAAGCAAATAGTAACGATAGGAGCTGGCGCATCGTCGAACAACTCACGATTCAACCGAGCGCCAATTGGGCAGGACAGACAACCCTGGTCTATGAGGATCGCGAGGATAAACAGCGGTGGCTGCCATTCGGGGTACGCCCTATTTACTACTTCAGCGACCACCTTAACCTGGCCCTGGAGTTAGGACACGACCGGGTGACCCCACAGGGTGGCGAGACGATGCAGCTAACCAAACTGACGCTGGCACCGCAACTCAGTGCGGCACGGGGATTCTTCTCACGCCCGGTGTTGCGCGCCTTTGTTACCTACGCCAACTGGAATGCCGCAGCACGTGATTATTTTGACCCTGACGGAAAAATAACAGCCGTTGCCGGTGGAACAAGCGGTGTGTACGGACTGGAAACGGAGGGGCTCAGTTATGGGCTGCAGGTGGAAGCTTGGTGGTAGTGTTCCAGCGTAGCGCTAAGCCCACTAAAACAACACCATCGCGTTAAGGGGCAATGAGTTTTGCGAAATCCATGGCGGGAAGCGGGCGGCTCATCAGGTAACCCTGTACCTCTTCACATTCATGCTGGCGCAGGAACTCAAGCTGCTCCTTGGTCTCAACCCCCTCCGCCACCACATGCATATCGAGCTGGCGTCCCATGGCGATAATGGCCTGTATAATAGAGGCATCGTCAGAATCAGTGGTGAGATCACGCACAAAAGATTGATCAATTTTCAGGGTGTTGATCGGGAAACGCTTGAGATAACTCAATGAGGAGTAGCCGGTTCCAAAGTCGTCGATCGCCAGGCTTAAGCCCAGGTCACGTAGTGCATGCATGGTCTGAATCGCCTCATCGACGTTCCCCATCACCATACTCTCGGTCAACTCCAGCTCGAGTGAAGCGGCAGGCAAACCACTCTCTGCAAGAACACTTTTAATCACCCCAATCAGATCCTGCTGCTGGAACTGTCGGGCCGAAAGATTGACCGCCACCTTCAGCGGCAAGTCACTGGCCGCTATCCACGCCGCCGTCTGCTGACACGCCTCGCGGAGAATGAATTCACTCATCGGGATAATCAAACCAGTCTCTTCGGCCAGAGGAATGAAGTCAACCGGCGAGACCAGCCCACGTTCTGGCTGCTGCCAACGTACCAGTGACTCCATGCCGGAAATATCCCCGGTGGCAACATTGTACTTTGGCTGGTAATACAGCAGAAACTCGTTTCGCTGCAAGCCCTTGCGCAGATCCTCCTCCAGCGCAAGACGCTCGGCGATGTGGATCTGTAACTCAGCAGAGAAGAACTGGAAGTTATTTCTCCCCTCATCCTTCGCTTTGTAAAGAGCCATATCGGCATGTCGGCTCAGCTGATCAATGTTGTCACCATCATCGGGGAAAATCGCGACACCCACACTGGCACCGATCTGCACCTCCTGACCACGCAACTGCAACGGCATCCCTAACTCATCGATAATTTTTTGTGTAATACCTGAGACCTGATCGACATGTTCAATATCCGGAATGATAACGGTAAACTCATCGCCACCCAGTCGCGATACCGTATCCGAATCACGTACATTATCCTGCAGAGTCTGTGCAACAATTTGCAGCAACTCATCCCCGGCCGCATGGCCTAGCGTGTCGTTAACATATTTAAATCGATCCAGATCGAGGAATAACAGTGCCACTTTATTCTCATGCCGGCGTGCTGCCGCTATCTCCTGGCCTAGTCGGTCACGAAACAGTAAACGGTTTGGCAATGCGGTAAGGGAGTCAAAATAGGCAAGCCTCTCCAACTGCTCCTCGGTCGACTTCTTGCTGGTGATATCGGAGAAGATGCCCACATAGTGGCTCGGCTTCCCTTTGTCGTCTCTTACCGTGTTAATAGAGAGCCACTTGGGGTACACCTCACCACTCTTGCGACGGTCCCAAATCTCACCCTGCCAGAAGCCCTTGTCGTGAATACAGTTCCACATCTCCTGATAAAAGGCCCTGTCATGACGGCCGGACTTATTCACCGCCGGTGTCTGTCCCAGCACCTCATCTCGAGAATAACCGGTAATACTTTCATAGGCTTCATTAACATCGGTAATGACCCCTTCCAGATCAGTCACCACCACACCTTCATTGGCATTTTCGATGATATTTTTCGCCAGCATTAGGTCATTTTCAGCACGCTTGCGATCAGTGATATCGGTAGAGATACCGCATATCGCAATCACCTGCTTATCATCATCAAACAACGGAAACTTCACCGAGAGATAGGTGTGAAGCAAGTCTCCCTGCGGCATCACCTCCTCAACCTGAATCGGTAACAGGTTATCAAACACCCGCTGCTCATTGTCACGAATCTGCGTCACCACCGCCTCATCGAAGAGTTCACTGTCGGTCTTGCCGCGCATCTGTTCATTGGTCACCGAGAAGAGCTCTTCGTACAGCTTGTTGATCAGCAGGTAGCGCCCCTGGAGATCCTTCATGTAGATCACCGCCGGTGCGTTACCGATGATCCCCTCGATCTGACGCTGCTTGTCTCGCAGTTCATTTTCCCGATGCATAATCGCCGAGGACATCACCACAAAGGCGTCGGCCAGCACACCCAGTTCATCATGCTGACGAAAGCCGCTCAGCTGTGGACGTTCACCCTTGGTGATCCCCCTGGCCACTTCAGTAAGCAGGCCTATAGGCCGACTCACCCAGCGACGGCTCATATACCAGCCCAGCGGTAATACCAGCGCCCCCGAGAGCAGCAACACCCAAATAACCGAACGGGCGAACAGATTGAGGTTGTTGGCAAGATCATTCGTCCCCTCCCCCAGCACCAGATGGATATGTTCGTCAGTACCAAGTGGCAATGCCAGATGCACCTCAAAACCGTCAGCGGTCACCACCCAGGCAAGCTCAGAAACGGGCTCCGCAGTCACACGTAGCGGGGGAACAGAAATATTATCGTGAACACCTGATTCAGGGCTAAAGCCTTCACTATGAATAGCGCCGGTATCGCCAATAAAGGCCAAGTTCACGTCGAGCTTTTGCGCCATCAAATCAATGTAGGAACGGTCCAGATAGTAGGAGAGTCGCAACCAGCCGATGACCGCCTCAGCGGAACCGTTCTGCTGCAACAGAAACGGCATGGTCGCCTCCAATACCACTGTTGCTACCCCCATACCGGGACGAAATTGAATCAATGGTTGCCCGCCTTGCCGATGACGCTGCAAGTCACCAAATCCATAATAGAGGCGGGAGGAAGCCCCATCCTCCTCGGCAGCATTCACCGGCACAAACAGCGCTTCACCCTTCTGGTATGACTGGTAACCGCCCCCTTCTCCCTTTGCGGTTAACGCATGGAAGGCGACCAGCGCGCCATCCGCCTGATAGACCGCGGCCAAATTAAAGCCCCCGGAGTGCAACAGCTCTTCAAGGCTTGATGCCAGTTTGCGCTTCTCAGGGTCAAACACCAGGGGCTGGTAGTTGGTCACATCCTGATAGCGGGCGATAAGGTTCAGGCTTGCCAGGATATTCTCATCCTGGGCGATGCGGTTACTGCTTTCGATAAGGTGGTGGGTCTTGGTCCACAGGTCACTGCGAACCAAATCGGCACTGCTGGTCAGTTCCGCTCGTGCAGAGCTTTCATGTAACTGGGTGATCTGAACAGAAAAGATGGTACCGACCAGCAGCAGCACCAACAGAATGGAACTGAGCAGTAGTAGCAGTATCTTGTTATTAAGGGTTAAATGTTGCAAAGTCCTTCCCTAACGGAGGGTGGAATTACTGGAAAATAGTTTCGACAAGTTCCACATTATCACTGCTTACCTTTTCAAAAGGAACATTTTGCTCTTTTGCGACCTTTTTCCCCTGAATAATATTGAGTACCGCTTTGGCCCCCTCACGACCCGCCGTGGGATAGGTAAATGAGGCGCTCTGCTCACCGCTACGAATCGCCTCACGCGCCTCGCTAATGTAGTCGATACCGACAATTACCAATTTTTTCACATCAACATCGGCCATTTTCAACGCCATACGAGCGCCTGCCGCCATGCTGTCCGAGTGGGCATAGATGGCATCAAACTCGACACCTTCCAGCAACAGCTTGTCTACCGCACGAATGGCATCCACGCGATTATAATTGGCTACGGGACTGGCAACTATCTTCATTTGCGGGTAGGCCTTGAGCCCCTCGATAAACCCCTCACGCCGTGCTATCGCGGTGGTCGCGGTGGCTACCCCCTGCAGCATAATAATACGTCCCTTGCCCCCCATCCTCTTTGCCATTTCAGTGGCGGCCTCATGGGCAATCTGCCGATCATCGGCACCGATAAAGGTGGTGTAATCGTCGCTAAGTATGCGCCGCGTCAGTAATACCACCGGTATGCCCCGACGATAAATGGCGGTTACCGCCGGCGTCATCGCCGTCACATCACGCGGACTGGTCACGATCAGATCCACTCCCTGCTCTGCCAGACGCTCCATGTCGAAGATCTGGCGTGAAGCACTGCCATCGGCATCGGTATGAATGAAACGAATAAAGGGATATTGTGCCAGCGCCTGCTTCATCTCACGAACCTGCGCCGCACGCCAGTCATTGCTCATATTATCCTGGGCAAAACCCACCACATAGATACGTTGCGTGGCCTCGGCCGCCACCAGCAGAGGTGCGCACAATAGTATGATCAGGGTGAACCGATGGCGTAACTTCATGTCAGTGACCGTACAGGTTAAGGTGATGCTATAACTATATGGTCAACAACGGAAAAAAACACCCTTTCGGGGAAGTGTGCAGGTGGGGAGCAGACAACGAAAAACGGCCCAGGGTCAGAAAACCATGGACCGTTTAGAGTTTGGGGTGGCTGAAGGGATTCGAACCCTCGACAACTGGAATCACAATCCAGGACTCTAACCAACTGAGCTACAGCCACCATTGAAACAGTTCAACCAGGCATCCATGCAGAAATGGCGCGCCTGGCAGGACTCGAACCTGCTACCCTCGGCTTAGAAGGCCGATGCTCTATCCGGATGAGCTACAGGCGCAGAATACGAGCCGTATTACTATGTTTGGTCGGGGTAGAGAGATTCGAACTCCCGACATCCTGCTCCCAAAGCAGGCGCGCTACCAGACTGCGCTATACCCCGTACGCTACCCGCCCCTAAGGGCCGGTACGCGAGAAGACGGCATACTACCCGCCGATACCGCCGTGGTCAACTCTCTATCAGGAAAATATTTAACTCATTTTAATCGTGTTCGCTCTACTTGGATCAAAACTGGTGGCGTGAGAAAATACGCGCCCTTCACACCACCCGGATTGAATGACCCATGAGCGCACAGATCATCGACGGCAAGGCTATCGCCGCACAACTCCGCCAGGATATTAAGCAGCGTGTTGAGGCGCGTCAGGCGAAAGGGCAGCGCGCGCCGGGACTGGCCGTAGTGCTAGTGGGTGAGAATCCGGCCTCCCAGGTCTACGTGGGTAGCAAACGCAAGGGCTGTGAAGAGACCGGTATCCTCTCGCTGGCCCATGACCTGCCGGCAGAGACCACGCAGGGGGCGGTGCTAGCCCTGATCGATACGCTCAATGAGGATCCCACTGTTGACGGTATTCTGGTGCAGCTGCCACTGCCCGACCACATTAACGTAGAGACCGTGATCGAACGCATCCATCCAGACAAGGATGTGGACGGCTTCCACCCTTACAACATCGGTCGACTGACCATCCAAATGCCGACCCTGCGCCCCTGTACCCCGCGTGGCTCGATGACGCTGCTGGAGAGCACCGGTGTTGAGCTTAAAGGGATGGATGCGGTGATCGTCGGCGCCTCCAACATCGTTGGCCGCCCGATGGCGCTGGAGCTGTTGATGGCCGGTTGCACCGTCACCGTCTGTCACAGCAAGACCCGTGACCTGCAGGAGAAGTTGAGCAAGGCCGACCTGGTGGTCGCCGCGGTGGGACGCCCGGAGATGATTAAGGGTGAGTGGCTAAAGGAGGGGGTAATCGTGATCGATGTCGGCATTAACCGTCTGGAGAGCGGCAAACTGGTAGGCGATGTGGAGTTTTCCTCGGCCAGTGAAAAGGCCAGCTATATCACCCCGGTTCCCGGTGGTGTCGGGCCGATGACCGTGGCCACCCTGCTGCAAAACACCGTCGATGCCGCAGACCGTCGCGACGGCTAGTATATCTTGTCGCGTTGACGGAACAAATTTCCCGCTACTCGGCCTTCTCCGCACACGTAATACAGAGTGGTGTTGCCGGGCTAAAGCCAAGGCGCGCCTCGGCGATCCGCTCACCGCACTCCATACAGTAACCGTAATCGCCACTCTCTATGCGGCGTAATGCCGCCTCGATTTGTCCCAGCTCCAGCTGGTGACGTCGCCCTGTCTCCTGTGACATCGCCTGCGCCTGCAGTGCATCCATCCGTGAGAGCCGTCCCACCTTGCTCTGATCCAGTTCAACCGTGGCGCTGGCCTCGTGGCCGATATCGTTCAGTGCCTGCAACGTCTCGCGACGCTGCCGCAACAACTGGCGGAAGTGTGCAAAATTTATCTCCTTACTCATATCTCCATCCCTTAAACATTACTGCTGAAGTTCACCATAAAGTCGACTATAAAGACCATCGAGCTGCAGCAGTTCATCGTGGCTACCCTGCTCGATAATATGCCCCTCATCGAAGACATAGGCCCTGTCGGCCTGTTTCACGGCACTAAGCCGGTGGGCGATGATGAGGGTGGTACGACCAACCAGAAACTGACGCATCGCACCGTGTAGCAGCGCCTCGGTCTCGGCATCGAGGGCCGAAGTGGCCTCATCGAGGATCACCACTTTCGGGTCACTGAGCACCATGCGGGCGATGGCCAGACGCTGGCGCTGACCACCGGAGAGCCGCACCCCGCCCCTACCAATCACCGTGTCCAGTCCCTGCGGCAGAGCCTCGACCTCAGAGCGCAGCTGCGCCACCTGCAGCGCGTGCCACAGGGCGGTCTCATCCAGCGGCTCTCCCATGGTGAGGTTGGCACGTACCGTATCGCTGAAGAGTGCCGGGTGCTGCAACACTACCGCGACATTTTCACGCACCACATCCAGGCCGATCTGCGTCACCGGCACGCCGCCAAACAGCACCTCACCGCTGTCCGGCGGATAGAGCCCGAGCAGCACCTGCACCAGCGTCGACTTGCCACCGCCGCTCGCCCCCACCAGCGCCACCTTCTCACCGGGGGCGATCGTTAGCGAGACATTGTTGAGGATCCACGGCCCCTCATTACGGTAGCGAAAGTGCAGGTCCCGCACCCCCACCCCTACCGTTGTTTTATCACTAAAGGGGGTACGCAAGTGCGGGTAATCGGGTTCCTCATCCAGTGCCAGCAGACGATTGATCCGACCCAGCGCGGCGGTGGCACTGTAGTAGGCGTACTGCACGTTCAACACCTCCTGCACCGGTGCCATCATGAACCACAGGTAACCGAAGACCGCCATCATCTGGCCGACGCTAAGGTCGGAGAAGACCACCATTAACATGCCGATGGCACGAAAGCTGTCAAAGCCGAAGAGGAAGATATTAAAAGAGAGACGAGTCGCCGCATCGCTCTTCCAGGAGAAGGCGGCGGAGTGCTCGCGAATGCCGCGTGCCTGCTCCACCACGCGTCCGATAAAAAACGTTTCGCGGTTGGCGGCACGGATCTGCTGAATCGCATCCAGAGTCTCGCCCAGTGATTGCTGGAACAGCTCAAAAGCACTGTTCTCGCGCCGCTTCAACTCCTTCACCCGCTTGCCAAAGGCCACGGTAAAGTAGATCACCAGCGGATTGAGAAAGAGGATAAAGAGCGCCAGCTGCCAGTGCATTAACAGCAGAATGGTGCTCACGCCCAGCAGAGTAAAAATCGAGATCAGGGTCTTGCTGAGGGAGCTACCGATAAACTCATCAATGGCATTCAGGTCGGTAACAAAGTGTGAGCTCACGGTGCCGCTACCCAGCGTCTCGTACTCCTTCATCGAGATGCGTTGCAGTCGTTGCAACATATCGCGGCGCATGGCGAAGGTGACCGACTTGGCGACGAGGGTAAAGGAGCGATTCTGCCACACCGTCAGCAGCAGGGCGCCAAAGCGTAAGGCCAGGGTCAGTAGCAAAATAGCCACCACATAGAGCACCGGGCCGTGCCATGCCTCGGGGAACAGGTCGTTCATGGTGGCGACCAGGGTGGCCGGTTTCTCCAGCAGAACCTCATCGACCAGCAACGGCATCATCAATGGTAGCGGCACCGCCAGCAGCGTGGCCAACAGCGCCACCAGATGGGCCTGCACCAGCTCGCGCTTATCTCTTAGCGCCAGACGACGCAGGGTGTGCCAGTCGAAAAGACGGTTCTCGGGAGCCAACAGATCGATTCTCTAAAAATGCAAACGACAGACGATGGCATGTCACGATCGGCAATGCAAATCAGCAAACGAAATGAATAAACAGGAGGGGGAAAAAGATCGGCAATCCTTTGCCTAACAAGATAAAAAATAAATCAGGCGCTCCAGCGCCAATATGGAGGGAGTATCTAACTACAAAGCTACCACAGCTTTAAGCTTGCCATCCTAGGACGGCCATTACCGACCCTTCCACAGGTCGACAACTGCGGTGGATTATGCAGAAGAATAGATAAATTGAATATTGGGACGATTACCAAGGTGACTAGGGAAAACCCTAAGCTTCACCCTGTGCCGCCTTGAGCACCACACTCATGCGAACCAGATAGGAAAGCGAGTCGGCCTTGAGCTTGTCCATTACACGGGCACGGTGCGCCTCTACGGTCTTCAGGCTAACGCCGAGGGTGGCGCTGATCACCTTATTGGCGGCCCCATCCACCACCAGCTCCATCACCTCCAGCTCACGCGGGGTGAGTGTCGCCATCAGGGCGCGCCACTCGTCAAGCTGCGCCTCATTCTGACGCTTCTGCCGATCCGCTTCGATGGCACGCTGTACGCAGTCGAGCAGCAACTGATCATTAAACGGTTTTTCCACAAAATCGAAGGCCCCGGCCTTGAGGGCGCGTACCGCCATCGGCACATCGGCGTGACCGGAGATGAAGATCACCGGCAGATGGATTTCGCGCTCCTCCAGTACCCCCTGTAACTCCAGGCCGCTCATCCCCGGCATACGGATATCGAGTAGCAGGCAACCGGCACGTTGCGTGGGACTCGCCTGTAAAAAACTGTCGGCCGAATCAAAGCTTTCGGTCTTCAACCCCACCGACTGCATGAGAAAAGAGAGGGAGTCCCTCACGGCCTCATCATCGTCAACGATAAATACAGTTGCCTCATCACTCATCTTTCATGTCCCTCACCGCGTAGCGGCAACATTATGGTAAAACGCGTTCCCTCGCCAGTGGTACTCTCAAGCTTCATCTGCCCGCCGTGCGATTCGATGATCCCCTGACTGATAGAGAGCCCCAAGCCCATGCCCTGTTGCTTGGTGGTCACAAAGGGGGTAAACAGCTTCTCCTGCAGGGCCTCATCAATACCGTGTCCGTTGTCACTCACCTCGATATAAACCGCCCCGCCCTGCTGATAGGCGCTGATATGTAACAACCTTTCACCGCGATTATCCTGCATCGCCTCAATGGCGTTACGGGTGAGATTGAGTAACACCTGTTCGAGCTGAATTCCGTGCACCCACACCGTCGGCAGACCGGAGGCCAGCTCCAGATCGACCTTCACCTCGCCCTTGCGCAGCTCCGGTTGAATAAAGCTGAGCAGCGAGCGGATCAAGACATCCAGATCCAGCCACTCGCGCTCCGGTGCCTCCTTGCGTACGAAGCGGCGCAGCTGACGGATGATCTCACCGGCCCGCTCGGCCTGTGAGGCGGCCTGCTGCATCGCCGCCACCAGCTGTCCCTTCTGCTCAAACTCGGCATTTTGTAGCATGCGTATGCAACCACGGGTGTAGTTGGTGATCGCCGAGAGTGGCTGATTGAGCTCATGGGCGATACCCGAGGCCATCTCCCCCATGGTACTCAGGCGAGCCACATGGGCCATCTCGGTTTGATGCTGGCGCGACTCCTCCGCCGTGCGCTTACGCTCAGCGATATTACGGAACACAACAACGGCTCCTACCGCTTCGCCCCTGGCGTCACGAATTGGGGTACTGGAATACTCCACCGGAATACTGCGGCCATCCTTACACCAGAAGATATCATCATCCACATAGCGTGCCTGATTATCGCGGAAGGTGTGAAACACCGGGCACTCCACGCCGGGAAAGTAACTCCCATCGGCATGGGTATGGTGTAACAGCAGGTGCTGATTCTTACCGATCAGCTCCGCGGCACTCCAGCCGACAAGCGTCTCCATCGCCTGGTTAACAAAGGTGGCATTACCCTGCGTATCAACCCCGTAGATGCCATCGGCCACCGAATCGAGGATCAGGGCATGCTGACGCTCCAGCTGCTGTTTCGCCTCGTCCAGGGCGCGGTTAAGCCGCCACACCCAGGTGGTCATCCCCCCCATAAACAGCAATAATAACAAACCAGATAGCACCCAGGCCCAGTAGCGCCAGAGTACATCGTTCAAGGTGAAGCGTTTCAGGTGCTGGTATGGGGGCAGCAGCAGCTCCTGCAACAAGTCGTGAACCGGCTGGTAGTCGAGGGGGATGGTCCAGCCGGCATAATTGCCACTCAGTGCCGCCGCATGCTCTTCGGGCATCTCGGCCAGGGCGATGGAGACACGGCTGGCCAGCATATTGGAGGTGTGCTGTACCTTGCTAAAGGGCCACTCCGGGTAGAGGGCCGTACTGTGCACCAACGGAAAATTGTCGTGCTCCTCCTTACCTCCTCCATGACTATGCTGGTTGATGATACGAAATTCACTAAGCTTGATTTGCCCCTCATCCTGCATTCGCTCAAGGATATCGGTGCGAACCGTGCCCACATCCACCAACCCCTCACGCACGGCCATCACCACATTATCGTGGGTGCCACCAAATCTGATATCGGCCAGGTCGCGGTAGGCGTTAATACCCGCGCCCTTAAGCTCACGAACCGCCATCATAAAACCACCCAGCGAGGTCTCATCCACCGCCATCATGGTGGTATTACGTATGTCTTCCAGCTGATTGAGATCATAGCGTTCAGCGCGGGCAAAGATCACCCCGCCAAAGGTGTTATAGGCCTTGCCCTTCCAACGGTTTTTCATCGTGGCGATGCGCGAAACGCGATGACGCACCTCAAGATTGACGTAGATCGCCGGATTCACCAGGATGAAGTCGACCGAGCCACTGCCCACTGCCGGGTCGACCTCGGAAAAGTCGAGTGGCACGATGGTAAAACGAAAATCCGGCAGCTCTGCCGTCAGATAGTCGGCGGTCTTCGACCAGTGAGCCAGGGTCGCCTCATCACCACGGTGACTGAGTACGCCGATAGTTACCGGCTCGGAGGCGTGGAGCAGCGAGGTGGAGGCGAGTAGCAGTAAGAATAGGAGGCTTTTCATGCCAGCCGCCATACCAGCCATGCTGTTGCGAGTGCCATCAGCAGCAGTGCCGACCACAGTCGTGGTTTGGAGATGGAATAATCCATGCCGGTTGCCGTCGCCTCGGCCCGTGGCAGTCTCAGCAAGCTTTGCCACGCCTGCTCCAGCACCGGCACAACGGCCTGATCGACACGCCCCTCCTGACCCGACATCTCTTCGAGTAACAGCAGGCGCTCCGGTCGCCCCTTGGGAAAACGGCAGTGGCCGCTGAACAACACCCGCCCCTCCACCGGGATCCCCGGCAGGTGATAACGCAGGACGGCCAGCAACTCTTCAAGTTGATGCAACGGATTACCAAAGTGGAAACTTTTACTCCCTACCATCTGCGTCCAATTGTCGATCTTGTCACCACCAAAGAGCGCGCCATCGCAGTGACGTGGCAGCAACACCAGCAATCCATTCGGGGTGAGTAGGATATGCTCCAGCACCTTGTGACCACCGATACCATCGTCCAGCACCACGTTGTCCAATCGCGCCACCCCGTAACCACTGATCAGCTTCTGACGGCGCCTTGCCATCACCAGGCGCTGCACCGGCTGCCAGCCCGTCCACAGGACAAGTAGACATAACAGCAGAGCCACGCTCCATGTGATCATCGTTTCCATCAACTCGACACCCTCCCTTAATCGCGACGCCAGGAGGTAGCACCAGCACTGTCTTCAAGCACAATGCCCAGCGCCTTTAACTCATCGCGAATGCGGTCGGCCTCGGCCCACTCTTTATTCGCCTTGGCCTCCACTCGCGCCGCCACCAGGGCATCGATGGCCGCATCATCCGGGCCATCAGCGCTGCCCACGCCACCCTTGAGAAAGGCCTCCGGGTCGCGCTGCAACAGCCCCAGCATCCCCGCCAGGGTTTTCAGCTCGGCGGCGACAGCGGCGGCATCCCCACCCTGCGCCTTAATACGATTGACCTCGCGGGCCAACTCGAACAGCACTGCCAGCGCCTCGGCGGAGTTAAAGTCATCATCCATCGCCTTAAAGAAGCGCTCGCTCAGCTCGCCCTCAGGGGCGCTGCCCACCTCCACATCACGTAGCGCGGTGTAGAGCGTGGTCAGCGCACTCTTGGCGTTGTCCAGGTGTTGATCCGAATAGTTGAGCGGGCTGCGGTAGTGGGAGCTTAAGATAAAATAGCGGATCACCTCGGCGTCGTACTGCTTGAGCACCTCGCGGATAGTGAAGAAGTTGCCCAGGGATTTAGACATCTTTTCGTTATCCACCCGCACAAAGCCGTTGTGCAGCCAGTAGTTGACGAAGTTACAGCCGCAGGCCCCCTCGGACTGGGCGATCTCGTTCTCGTGGTGCGGAAACTGCAGATCCAGTCCGCCGCCGTGAATATCGAAGTGGTTGCCCAATGCATGGGTCGACATCGCCGAGCACTCGATGTGCCAGCCGGGTCGACCATTGCCCCACGGCGACTCCCAGTAGGGCTCGCCCGGCTTGACCGCCTTCCACAACACAAAATCCAGCGGGTCGTCCTTCGCCTCATCCACCGCCACCCGCTCACCGGCGCGCAGGTCATCGGGGTTCTTACCGGAGAGCTTGCCGTAGCCCTCAAATTTGGAGACGTCGTAATAGACATCGCCATTGGCGGCGGCATAGGCGTAACCGTTGTCGATGAGCTTGCCGATCATCGCCAGGATCTCATCCATGTGCAGGGTGGCGCGCGGCTCATCGTCGGGACGCTCGACCCCCATCAGGTCGGCATCCTCGTGCATCGCGTCGATAAAACGGCCGGTGAGGTCGTTAAAGTCCTCGCCGTTCTCATTGGCGCGGGCGATGATCTTGTCATCGATATCGGTGATATTGCGGATGTAGGTGACCGCCCTGTCGCCATAGATACGGCGCAGGTAGCGCTGGATCACATCAAACACCACCAGCACCCGAGCATGACCGATGTGGCAGTAGTCGTAGACGGTCATGCCGCAGACATACATCCGCACATTGGCCGGGTCGATAGGGGTAAAGGGCTCAAGCTGCTTGCTGAGGTTGTTGTGAACCTTGAGTTGGTGCGGGTAGGCCATCTATTTTCTTTCCGTTACAGACGATTAGGCTAGCGGCGCATGGTAGCCGAAACCGCGCCTGACAACAAAACCCCTGTCGCACTGCCTGTCCGCCAGGCGCCCTGGCCGGCTCCCCTCCATGGCCGATGCAGAACCTCACACCTCTCCCTTTAACCTTGAGGGCAGAGCCTATATCATTGCCGCTTTGCCAATACTGAGGAACCGCCATGAAATCCCTGTTCTCCTCCCTCGTCGGCCTGCTGTTGCTGGGCCTGGCCGCTCAAAGCGCCGCCGACGAGACCCAACCACGCGTGCTTATGCAGACCAGCATGGGCGACATCGTCATTGAACTCAATCAGCAAAAGGCCCCCAAGACCGTGGCCAACTTCCTGCAATATGTGGACGATGGCTTTTACGATGGCACCATCTTTCACCGCGTGATCAGCAACTTCATGATTCAAGGCGGTGGTTTTACCGCCGATATGGAGCAAAAAGAGACCCGTGGCCCCATCGCCAACGAGGCCGATAACATGCTCCGTAACACCATCGGCACCATCGCCATGGCACGCACCAGCGACCCCCACTCGGCCACCGCCCAGTTCTTTATTAATGTCGCTAACAACACCTCCCTCGACTTTCGCGAGAAGACCCCGCGCGCCTGGGGCTATGCGGTATTCGGCCGCGTGGTCAAGGGTATGGAGATCGTCAAGGCGATCAAGGACGTCACAACGACCAACGTCGGCCCATACGCCAACGTCCCCAAAGAGACCATCACTATCCTCAAGGCGACTCGACAAACCACCACCGCTGAACAACCCTCAGGAGCGCAGCAATGATTAAAATGACCACCAACTACGGCACCATCACCCTGGCGCTGGATCACGACAAGGCCCCCGTGAGTGCCGCGAACTTCGAGCAGTATGTCAAAGACGGCTTCTACGACGGCACCATCTTCCACCGCGTGATCAACGGCTTTATGATCCAGGGCGGCGGCATGATGCCCGGCATGGTGGAGAAGCAGCCCCGCGATTCAATCAAGAACGAGGCAGACAACGGCCTGAAGAACGACCGCGGCACCATCGCCATGGCCCGCACCAACGAGCCCCACTCGGCCTCCTCGCAGTTCTTCATTAACGTCAGCGACAACGGCTTCCTCAACTACCCGGGGCAGGACGGCTGGGGTTACTGCGTGTTCGGTCGCGTAGTCGACGGGATGGACGTGGTCGACAAGATCAAGGGCGTGCAGACCGGCAACAGCGGCTACCATCAGGATGTACCGGCAGAGGATGTGGTGATCGAAAGCGTGGTCATCGAAGAGGACGCATAAGCCTCGATGTCTATCCTCTTTATCTCAGACCTTCATCTGAGCAGCGAGCGGCCCGCCATCGGCGGGCTGTTCCTCCAATTTCTTCTCGAACAGGCACCACAGGCCGAGGCGCTCTATATCCTTGGCGACCTGTTCGAGGCTTGGCTGGGTGATGATGTTATCGCCCCCGAGGCACAGGCGATCCTCGATGCGATGCGCCGCCTGAGCGACGGCGGTACGGCCCTCTATGTGATGCATGGCAATCGTGATTTTCTCCTCGGCAAACGCTTTGCCGAACTGAGCGGCGCCACCCTGCTCGACGACCCCTTCGTTCTTAACCTCTACGGCACCCCGACCCTGCTGATGCACGGCGACCTGCTCTGCTCCGACGACACCCCCTATCAGGAGATGCGCAGGATGCTGCGCCAGCCGGAGTGGATAAAAGCGTTCCTGGCCAAGGGTGTTGAGGAGCGCATCGCCTTCGCCCAGTCGCTACGCCAACGCAGTAAAAAAGAGACCGGCGAGAAGGATGAGGCGATCATGGATGTTAATGCCGATACGGTACAGCAGTACGTAGAGCGCTATGGCATCAGCCGCATCATTCACGGCCACACCCACCGTCCGGCGATTCATCACGATGGCGCTATTGAGCGTTGCGTGCTGGGCGACTGGTATCAACAGGGCAGCGTGCTGCGCTGCGATAGCAGCGGCTGTCACTTGCAGGCGCTATAGGCTTCCTTCGGGATCAGCGATAAAAGGACCTTGCACATCTTCCACATGCCGAAAGTGCTATTCACCCTCCTTCTACTCACCCTGCTCAGTGGCTGTAGCCAGCCACAAAATGAATTGCAGCGGGTACTTAAACAGAAGGAGCTGGTGGTACTCACCCGCAATGCCGCCTCCACCTATTACGAGGGGCCGCAGGGGCCACTGGGACTGGAGTACGACCTGGCACGCGGCTTTGCCAAACAGCTTGGCGTGGAGTTGCGCATGGAGGTGGCAGGCAACGTAGGGGAGGTACTGTCGAGGCTGGCCGAGGGCGAGGCCGACTTTGCCGCCGCGGGTCTCACCGTGACCCCTCCCCGTCAGTTATGGGCACGCTTCACCCCCCCCTATCAGCAGATCACCCAGCAACTGATCTACCGTACCGGCACCAAAAAACCGAAGGGGCTCGACCAGCTTAACGGCACCCTGGAGATCGTCGCCGGCAGCAGCCACGAAGAGCGTCTGCATGCCCTGCATACCGAACACCATGACCTGAGCTGGAATGAAAACAGCGAGGCCGAGAGCGAAGAGCTTATTACCCTGGTGTGGGAGCGCCTCATCGACTACACCGTGGCCGACTCCAACGAAGTATTAATGAACCAGCGCTACTATCCCGAGCTGCGCGTCGCCTTCGATATCAGTGAACCGGAACCCCTCGCCTGGGCCTTCCCCAAGTTCAAGGATGAGTCCCTGTTCAATGCCGCCAGTGACTACTTCAACACCATTCGTGAAAACGGCGAACTGGCAAAACTTATCGAACGCTACTACGGCAACCTGGAGAAGTTCGACTACGTCGGTACCCGCACCTTTCAGCAACATATCCAGCAGCGTCTTCCGCAATACCGGCACCTGTTCGAGTACGCAGCCAGGGAGTTCGATATCGACTGGGTACTACTCGCCTCAGCCGCCTACCAGGAGTCGCACTGGAACCCTGACGCGGTCTCACCCACCGGGGTAAAGGGCATCATGATGCTGACCAAGGTCACCGCCAGTGAAATCGGCGTCGATGAGCGTAGCGACCCCGTGGAGAGTATCCGTGGCGGCGCGTTTTATTTAAGTAAATTAATGCAAAAGATCCCCGAGCGGATTCAGGAACCGGATCGCAGCTGGCTGGCGCTGGCCGCCTATAACATCGGCTACGCCCACCTGGAGGATGCACGCAAGATCACCCAGCAGCGCGGTGGCAACCCCGACAGCTGGAAGGATGTGAAAGAGAACCTGCCGCTACTTCGCAAACGCAAGTGGTATAAAAAGACCAAACACGGTTATGCCCGTGGCAATGAGGCGGTGCACTATGTGGAGAATATCCGTAGCTACTACGCCATCCTCAGCTGGCAGATGGAGAAGGATAAACCCAGTTTCACCCCGCCGCCCAAGGCGATGAGCATCGACAGTCCAGCGCTGTAATCTGTGACCGAACGCACATTACTCACAATCATTATTCGTACAGAATGTCCTTTCATTAAAAAAGGTTATCAAAGGAAGGAAACGATGCAAATAACAAAAACGCTCTTTATCAGTATCATCACTGCGACAGTGCTCATGCTGCAGGGCTGTCTGATCACACCATCTAGTGTTGTCAAGAAAGAGTCATTTGACGGAAAGAAGCAATACGCCCTCTTTACCATCATGGCTCCTGAAACCATTAGCAACAAATCGGGCTCCAGAAATAGCTCCCTGGCGGGACTCTTTAAGTCAGCAACAGCAGACTCGGGCTTTAGTGAAGATTCCAATGATATTTTTAAAAAAACATATCCAAAGGCAGTTAAACTTCTCAGCAAAAACCCGCGTTTCAAACTGGTTTCCGGAAAAAAACTCCATAGAAACAAGGCGTATAAGAAACTCAAATCCGATGAGCCACCCAGCTTCCTCAGCTTTTCATACCACCTTGCCAAGGGCTACAAATATTTTGACGGTGAGAAAAAGTATGCAGAGGCCATCAAATCCATGGGAGTGGATGGCGCGATTTCTGTTGTCATCAACTACAGCTATGGCACAGCCGGCTTTAACCTTGGGTTTATCGAGGCGGGTAAACAGCGAGCCTATGTAATGATCAATGTCACGGCATTTGACCGCAACGGTAAAACAATCTGGCGCGATACGGTAGAACAGGAGTCAAAAGACTATATTGGTGTTATCGCCAGTTCTGCAAACTTTAAGGAGCTTGAACCGTTGCTGATAGAGGCTGCTGAAAGTGGCATGGTAAAGGTAATGGACAACTTCGAGAAAAAGATGAAGGGTGACGCTTAACATAGATGTACTACCAGTGTGAGGCTCCATTCGGGGCCTCAGCTCGCAACCTCACCCGATGCGCCCATCTATTCAGCCAACAGCTCCTTCTCCATCGACAGATAGACCTGATAGGCATTACGTCGATGCGCCGCCTCGAAGGCCGGCAACTTCTCAAATTCCGACCAGTCGGTCTCGCTATAAACCTCATCGAAGGGCATCAACTCCTCCACCGCTGCACCCATGGTTTCACGCAGGTAGGAGAGATAACGGTGGGTCAGGCCAACGGCCTTCACCGGGGCCTTCTGATAAGCCCCATGGCCCGATACCAGCGCAGCCAGCTCAGTGCTGTTCATCTCATCCAGCACCTTGAGCCACAGTTTGGTGTTGGCACTGCCAAGGAAGGGCACGCGTCCCTCGAAGATCACATCGCCGGAGTAGAGCACCCTGTCATTCTCCACATAGACCGTCATATCCGCATCCGAATGGGCATCACCGATCACCGTCATGCGGAATGTCACTCCGCCAACCATCAACTCCAATGATGAATCTACGTAGCGATCCGGCCACACCAGATGGGTATCCTCGTTGACCCAGGGCTCCAGCGAGAAGCGACGCTCCTCCAGACGCTCCTTGGCCGCATCGGACTGCAGATATTTTTCCGCCCCGGATGGCGCAATGATCTCAGCGCCCAGCTCCTTGAAATATTGCAGACCGAACACGTGGTCGGCGTGATAGTGGGTGACGATCAGCTTCACCACAGGCTTGTCAGTGACCTTGCGGATCTGCTGCATCAACTTCTGCGCCAGCGACGGGCTGCCCAGGGCATCGATCACCACCACCCCGGCATCGGTGATCACTACCCCGGCGTTGGAGATAAAGCCTTCGTTCTCGATCGCCGTGCCCGCCATACCCTGCACGTAGTAGCTGTGCGGTGCCACCTGCACCAGCTTCATTTCTACCTCAGAGGGGGGATAGTCCACGGCCTGCACCGCTTGAATAGAGAGGGATGTCAGTAAGAAAAGGAAGAGCGTTCGCAGCCACAACATAGGAATAACACCTCGTTAATCATTTTCCCAAGCATAGCTGTGAATGGGGTAGTGAGGTAGTCGGGTATTCCCTGAGAATAACGAGTTGTCGACTACAGGGAAGATCAGCGGCGCGAACGAAAGAAATGACGAAGCAGGCTGGCACTCTCCTCGGCAAGTACTCCCCCCTCCACCTCACAACGGTGATTAAGCTCATTGCTTTGCAGGATGTTATAGATGGAGCCGGCAGCCCCGGTCCTGGGATCGGTGGCGGCGAAGACCACCCGCCCGACACGGGCATGCACAATCGCCCCGGCGCACATCGGACAGGGCTCCAGCGTCACATAGAGGGTGGTGCCGGAGAGGCGGTAGTTCTGCATCGCCTTGCCCGCCGCGCGCAGCAACTGGATCTCCGCATGGGCGGTGGGGTCGTGGTCGGCAATCGGGCGGTTGCGCCCCTCGGCGATCAACTCTCCATCCTTCACCAGCACCGCCCCCACCGGCACCTCGCCCTCGCGGGCAGCCAGGGTGGCCAGCTCCAGCGCACGGCGCATCCAGTGGATATCGGGGGACTCAAGTTCAATGCTCATGGCACTATTGAATCACAGCAGATGGGAAATGAGTATATAAGTTTATTTGAATATTCAATCTAAAAACCCCATAAACGTGCTATAATTGACGCAATCACGATATCCATACGCGGACTGTATCCCACTGGGCCTCCCCAGAATTAACAGCCTGCCAAGGCTGTCACCACCCCGGCTTTTCAGGAACACTCCATGTCCGCAGATACACCAGCAGTCCCCGCTTTTAGCGAACTGGGTCTTAGCGACCCTATTCTTCAGGCCCTCAAAGATGTGGGCTATGAAACCCCCTCGGCGATTCAGGCCGAAACCATTCCGCCCCTGCTCGAAGGTCGCGACGTACTCGGCCAGGCACAGACCGGCACCGGTAAGACCGCCGCCTTTGCCCTGCCGATCCTCTCGCGCATCGATCTCAGCAAGAACATACCGCAGGTACTGGTACTCGCCCCCACCCGCGAGCTGGCGATTCAGGTGGCCGAGGCGTTCCAGCGCTACGCCCACCACATGCAAGGCATGCGCGTGATGCCGATCTACGGCGGTCAGGACTTCCAGCCACAACTCAAGCAGCTGAAACGCGGTGTACACGTGATTGTTGGCACCCCGGGACGGGTGATGGACCACATGCGCCGTGGTACCCTCAAGCTCGACGGTCTGCAGGCCCTGGTGCTGGACGAGGCCGACGAGATGTTGCGCATGGGCTTCATCGATGATGTGGAGTGGGTACTGGAGCAGACACCAGCCGAGCGCCAGATCGCACTGTTTTCGGCCACGATGCCTGATCAGATCCGCCGCATCACCAAGAAATACCTGAATGACCCGGCGATCGTCAGCATCAAGCTCAAGACCACCACCGCCGAGACCATCCGCCAGCGCTACTGGTTCGTCAGCGGCCTGCACAAGCTCGACGCCCTGACCCGTATCCTGGAGGCCGAGGAGTTCGATGGCATCATCATCTTCGTGCGCACCAAGATCGCCACCGAGGAGCTCTCCGACAAGCTGCAGGCGCGCGGTTATGCCTCGGCCGCGCTCAACGGTGACATCCCGCAGGCGATGCGTGAGAAGACGGTCAATGCCCTCAAGTCGGGCAAGCTCGACATCATCGTCGCCACCGACGTGGTGGCCCGTGGTCTCGACGTGCCGCGTATCAGCCATGTCATCAACTATGATGTGCCGCACGACACCGAATCCTACGTGCACCGCATCGGTCGCACCGGTCGTGCCGGGCGCAATGGTGACGCCATTCTCTTCATCGCACCGCGTGAAAAGCGCATGCTCTTCTCCATCGAAAAGGCGACCCGCCAGAAGATCGAAGAGATGCAGCTCCCCACCACCGAGGTGATCAACGACATACGCGTCGCCAACTTCAAACAGCGTATCACCGACACCATCGGTGCCGAGGATGGTCTGGAGTTTTACCATCAGCTGGTAGAGCAGTACGAGCAGGAACACAACGTGCCCGCCATCGAGATCGCGGCGGCACTGGCGAAGATGGTTCAGGGTAATACCCCGCTGCTGCTAAGCAAGGAGCAGCGTCAGGCGCGCCCGCAGCACGAGGAACGATTCAAAAAAGATCGGGGTGATTTCAAGGATCGCGGCGACTTTAAGAGCAAGGGAAAACCCTTCCGCGGCGGTGACGAGGGGATGGAGACCTACCGTCTGGATGTCGGTCGCAACAACGACGTACAGCCCGGCAATATCGTCGGTGCCATCGCCAACGAGGCCAACCTGGAGAGCCGCAATATCGGTCGCATCAAGATCTTTGACGACTACAGCCTGGTCGACCTGCCTGAGGGACTGCCCGCAGACATCCTCAACCACCTGAAAAATGTCCGCGTCGGCGGGCAGAAGCTCAACCTCTCCAAGCAGTTGGGGGTTGGCGGCGGCGGTGACCGTACCGGCTTTAAACGCAAGGCCCCGCCCAAGGGCAAAGAGAAGAAGCCACACCGCAAGGGCAACGCGCCCAAGTAGGCCGCGGAAATCGTAAAAAAAGGCGTGAACTGAGTTCATGCCTTTTTTTTGTCTAACTATTTCGCCACCCACTCAATCAGTGTGATCTCCGGCGGGGCCATGATGCGGATCGGCGGTCCCCAGGTACCGGTACCGCGCGTCACATAGATCTGCGACCCCTGCCCCAGATCAGTCAATCCCATAGCAATAGGATAGGCAATCCAGGTGAGCAGACGAAAGGGGAAGATCTGCCCCTGATGCACATGTCCCGCCAGCTGCAGGTCAAACCTGCCGATGCTCTCCTCACGGATCACCGGCTGGTGTTTTAACAGCATCGTAATGGCGGCGGGATCATTGGCCGCCATCAGCGGCACTTCGTGATCCACCACCGCCACGCCCGAGTGCCTCCCCTCGCGGTCATCCACCCCCAGCAGGTGTAGCCACGGCTTGACCACCGCCCGATCACCCCGCAGCATCACAAAACCCGCCTCATTCAAAAAGGCCACTGACTTGTCGATACCGGCAAAGAATTCATGGTTCCCCGCCACCCCGAACTTGCCGTCTGTTGCCTGCAACCTAGAGAGCGTCGCCAGATAGGGCATCGATGAGGGGACGTTGCTGTCGATGATATCGCCGGTGATGACAATCAGATCCGGCTTCAGGCTATTCACCTCGGCAACGATACGCCGCAACCACTGCTCATTCGTCATTACCCCCAGGTGTATATCCGACAGCTGCACCACTCGGTAGCGTTCTATCCCCGCGGGCAACTTGCTGCTGGGCAGCACTACCCGCTCTACGCGAATTTCCCGCGCCGCATAAAAGCCGTAGCACGAGGCCACCACACTCAGCGACAGCACACCGATAGAGAGCGGCCGCCACCCCACCACCATTCCCGGTAGTGAGACCCTGGCAACGCGCCTTAACAGCCAGCCCGCAAGGCGCAGAATATCGACAAAGAAAAACAGCGAGGCAGAGAGAAACAGCACCCCCATCCAGCCATACACCAGCACCGCCACGGGTTCGGCCACCCCCTCCCACCCCAGGCGTTCAATGCCCCGACTTATTAATGGCCCAAACACCATCAGCAGCAGAAAGCTGAACACCGCAAGGCGCTGCCCCCGGGCCAGCTCAAAGCCCCGGCGCAGACGGCGATAGAGGTAGAGGTGCATACCGCCGTAAACGGCGAGGTAGATGGAAATAAAAATAATAATACGAAGCATATTTTCTACTTATTGTGGTGGCGGGTAACGCATAGATTCTAGCTAGATCGAGTAGCCCGCTATCTCGACAGATTGTGCACTAGCCTCATCAGTGATCTCAGGCTCATTCTCTCTGTAGCTCCCGCCTTCACCACGACATAATCACATAAAATATATAGATTTGGTTTCAGGTGGCTACAGATGAAAACAAAGAGTTTTACACTATACTCTGCAACAGCGCGATGCATCCACCCACGAAATAAAGAGTCATCGTACTCCCTTGCTAACAACCCTATACGGAGGTCTACCATGTTCTATCGCAGCCTCTACTTCGTGCTCCATGACGAACAGACTGTGCGCAAGCTAATTGGCGAACTGGAAGAAAAATTTTCTCTGGATGATACGCAACTGCATGCAATCATCGAAAGCAATCACAAGCTGTCCGAACTCCCCGGTGCGACGCTTCACAGAAAATCACCCGCCGCCATTCGCCGGGAAAGAAATGTTCTCTACCTCAGCGTGGCTATATTTACCCTCGCGTTCATCGCCTTTGTGCTCTCCCTGCTAACAGGCCCCTGGTATCTCACGGCCCTGCTCGGTGCACTGGTCGTCGGTGGTCAGCTCTCAGGCTACCTGTTGGGAAACCGCATCCCCAACCCTCAGCTGGATCGATTCCGTAGAGGACTGTCGCAGGGGGATATTGTATTGCAGGTCGACGCCACACCGGCACAAAGCAAAGCGGTAAAGGAATTTATGGGCGAGCGGGTTCCCGACTCGAAGACCGGGGTGAGTAACTGGCATGTGGGGACGATTGGACTGTAACACCGCTATGCCTCGTTTAAGCAGCTAAGTTAGGCAGTGGTGTTCACGGCTCCGGGACTCATTACTCCCGGTTGAAGGTTCTCCCTTCACCAAAATCGAGCAGCAGGAACTTCTCCTTGCTTACCTTCTCCTGCTCCAGGGCGATGGTCAGGTTCTCCGCAGGGTCATTCTGTGCATCATCCGCCAGGCGGAAGGTGCCAAAGTGGATCCCGATGGAGTAGTCACTCTGCAGGATCTTGTGGGCCTGCACCGCCTCTTGCGGTGAGGTATGCACTGCCGACATGAACCAGCGCGGCTTGTAGGCTCCAACCGGCAACAGGGAGAGACGTAGTGGGCCGAAGCGCTCACGGATCTGTGCAAAGTGCGGCCCCATGCCGGTATCTCCGGCAAAGTAGATCGCCCCTTCCTGAACCTGCATCACAAACCCCATCCAGAGACGCCGGTCACGGTCCCCCAACCAGCGCTGCGAAAAATGTTGTGCCGGTACACCGCTAACCACCGTACCAGGAGTGATCTCAAGTTGCTGCCACCAGTCAAGCTCCCTCACCTTCTCAATGCCTTCATGCTGCAGCAACACGGCATTGCCCAGGCCAACGATAAATAGCGGATCGTGCTGCTCCTTAAGGCGTAGCAACGTAGGCAGATCCATATGGTCGTAGTGGTTGTGACTGACCAGCACCAGGTCGATTGGCGGCAACGCCTCAAAGCGGAGACCCGGTGGGCGTACCCGCTTAGGGCCGGCCCAGCTCAGCGGCGAGGCACGCTCCGACCAGGTCGGATCAGTCAGAACATTCAACTCGGGGGTCTGCAACAGAACAGTCGCATGGTTGACGAAGGTGACATGCAGTGAGTTGCCCTTGAGTGGTGGGCTGGCACCCGGTGCGGCATCTGCCACCTCGTGCCACTCCCCCGGTTCACGATTCCACATCCAACGCAAAAAGTCAGAAAAGGTATGGTGTTGAATCGGGCCCTGATTGAGAAAATGTTCACCATCAAAATGATCGGAGACCGGCCCCTGATAAACCGGTGGCGTGGCACAGGAGACTGCCCCCAGGATCAGAGCAATCACCACCAGCGCAAAACCTAGCAATCGGACTGTCATTCCCCTAATCCTTTGCATAACACACCACAGATTTTAGCCGAACAGAAAGCTCTAACGCCGATGCCTTAACCGGGAGCCGCGAAAGTAACTTAGACAACCTCCCACGCCTCAATCTCACCATCCACCTGTTCGAACAGGGGATGCAGCTCAAGTTCGCCACTCTCGCCCAGCGGCTCTAGCAACTGCGGTGCCCGCTGTTGGAGCTTGTGTGCAAGGTGTTCACGCTCATAGGCCACCTGGCCACGCGTCACGAGGATCCGTCCCCGGTAGCGTTTGTTGACTATCTTCGATCGGTCGAAGTTATAGCCGCGCCGCTGTGCCTCGACAGCAACCACCCGCAGATAGCTCGCCACCGCCCCCACCGGGTTACGTGTCTGACGAAAACGAATCAGCTGTGGGTGGTTGCGATAACCCCGCGTCTGTCCCAGCAACACCTTCTGCGCCAGCAGCGTCTCGCGCCACAGCGCGACCAGCCCCTTGGTATCCAGGTATTTCGGGTGGAGTGTCCAGAGTCTCATACCTATCAGTTGGTGGTTCACTGTCACAAACTCAACACCCCGCGGGGTCTGTTCTATCATTGGTGGTAACGCGCGCATAACGATAGAAGGATGATGATGTTCCGCCAAGCCCTCTTTACCCTCACCGCCCTCCTCCTCTCTCAAGCAGTCTTCTCTGCCGAGTGCCGTGATAGCGAGACCATCCCAGATATTCAATTACAGGCGGTGGTGACGGGACTGGAGGAGCCCGTGGCGATCACCCACGCCGGTGACGGCAGCGGGCGGCTCTTCGTACTGGAACAGGAAGGGCGGATACGGGTAATCGACAAAGGGAAATTAAAAGAGAGACCCCTGCTCGATATCAGCGACAAAATCAGCGCCGGCGGTGAGCGTGGATTGCTGGGGATCGCCTTTCATCCCAACTTCAGACAGAGCGGCCTGCTTTACCTTAACTACACCGCCAAAAGACCAAAGCTGAAAACCTTTATCTCCGAGTTCAGCTTTAAAGGTTCAACCATCGATGAGAAAAGCGAGCGCATACTACTCACCATCGACCAGCCCTGGGGCAACCACAACGGCGGCCAACTCGCCTTCGGCCCCGACGGCTATCTCTACATCGGCGTCGGTGACGGCGGTTCCGCCAACGACCCGCAGAATAACGGCCAGAACCTGTCAACGCTGCTCGGCAGCATCCTGCGCATCGACGTTGACCACAAAAACGAGGGCAAGGAGTACGCCATCCCCAAAGACAACCCCTTCATCAACAAAGCCAACGCCCACCCCGAGATTTACGCCTACGGCCTGCGCAACCCGTGGCGCTTCTCCTTCGACCGCCAGACCGGCCAGCTCTACGCCGCCGACGTGGGACAGGACGAGGTGGAGGAGATCGACATCATCGAAAAGGGGAAAAACTACGGCTGGCGCATCATGGAGGGGCCGCAGTGCACCCCCGGAGTCAATAAAGAGTGCGACAAAAAAGGCTACACCCTCCCCATCTACAGCTACACCCACGAGGTCGGCCGTTCCATCACCGGCGGCTACGTCTACCGCGGCAAGGCGATACAGGAACTGTGCGGCACCTACCTCTACGGCGATTTCGTTAATCAGGCGATCTGGGGGTTGCGTTATAAAGGCGGCAAGGTGATGCAGCACAAGACACTCTACGATCCCAGGTCCATCTGGAACCTTGCCATCGACTATTTTCGCGACGACGGATTATTGATTAGTACCTTCGGGGAGGATGAAGAGGGGGAGGTTTATGTTGCTGCCTACCAGAGCGGGAATATTTATCGTATCGTCAAAAAATAGTGTAGAGATAGAATGACATCTCTAGGTAAGGGATTCAGTTGAACGAGAAGCAATGGGTGGCATGTTGAATTTCATTGAAGAGAAGCCGCTCACTCTATTTTTTGTCCTGACCTTCCTGATCTCCTGGGGGCTGATCCTGGTCCTGATCGCCGTCAATGGTATGCCGTCCACCGTGTCAGAGGCGCAGGCCCAGCTGCCGCTCACGATCATGGTATTTCTGAGCGGCCCATTAGTCTCCGGCCTGGTGATGATCTCTCTGGTCGATGGCCGGAAGGGTTTCCACGCCCTTCTGTCCCGGCTCATCAATTGGCGTATCAGTTTGGTCTGGTACGCCGTAGCACTGCTGACCGCGCCTCTGGTTTTCGCGGCAGTCCATTACCTCCTTTTCCTGATTTCACCTGTCTATTCTCCTGGCTTCCTGGGCCTCAACGGGGCATCGCTCATGTGGCTGAGCATCATGTCAGGGATCATGGTCGGCATCTGCGAGGAGATTGGCTGGTCCGGCTTTGCCATCCCAAGGTTGCGGCTTCGCTACGGCATCCTCACAACCGGTTTACTGGTCGGTGTGATTTGGGGGGCATGGCACATCATGGCCAACGATATCTGGGCGATAAAAACCTATTCCGGCGGGCTAAACCCGGTGGTATATGCGCTCCTCGCCGGGATCAGCTTCCTCATCGGACAGCTACCGCCCTATCGACTACTCATGGTGTGGGTCTATGAAAAAACGGACAGCTTACTGATAATGATGGTGATGCATGCGAGCCTGACCGCCTGTTCCATCGCCTTCTCGCCAACCTCGATGGCAGGCTGGCAGGTCTTCATCTACAGCCTCTCGGTTGCAGCTGTAATGTGGCTGATAGCCGGTGCGGTGGTCTGGGTTAAGCGCAAAGAGTTCTTGCAGAATTAATTTTAGAATAGAACATCAATCCGTCCCATCAGCGATACTAACTAAATCCACATACGCCTTCGGCCTCTGCACCAACGATACCAGCACAAAGCTGATAAGCATTAATAAATACCACGCGACAATCTTCTCCCAGGAAACCATCGTCCACCCATTGTTCTGTGAGGGATAGAGCCATACATTGGCATAAGTGGCCAGGTTTTCCGCAAACCAGATAAACAACGCCACCAGGAAAAACCCCAAAACCAGTGGCATGCTTCGGTATTGCTGCTCAATGCGGTAATAGATCCATACCCGGCCAAAGAGGAAGACACTTCCCGCCAGTAACCACCACCGTATATCGATAATGTAGTGGTGGGTGAAAAAGTTGGCATAGATCAGGGCGGCCAGCAAACCGGTGAGTACTAACGCAGGATAGTTGGAGTAACGAAAATCGAAGATGCGCCATACACGGGCGAGATAACTGCCCACCGCGCTATACATGAAACCGGCAAACAGGGGCACATTGCCAATCTTGATTACCGCCTCTTCCGGGTAGTGCCATGAATTCTTCCCGGTGCTGTCTTGAAGAGCTCCATGCCGGTCGCCACCAAGTGGAAGACTACTATCACGATGGCCTCACGGGGCGACTCGAGCCTGAAGGCCAGCAACAGCAGCTGCGTCAGCACCGCCACAATGAAGAGGAAGTCGTAACGGTAAAGCAACTCGAAGGGATACCAGTAGCGTGTCAGCAGGATAAAGAAGAGCAGGATACCGGCAAAGAGGCAGGCCCATGCCTGTTTCAGGCCGAACAACCATAATTCATAGAGAAACTGCTTCATTTTTTCCATAGGGCTCTCCATACCTCACAAAAAAGCGACCTTTCGGTCGCTTTTCAGTTTATTCCCACTCAATCGTCCCCGGCGGCTTCCCGGTGATGTCATAAACCACCCGCGATATCCCCGATACCTCGTTAACAATCCGCCGACAGACATGATCCAGGAAGTCATACGGCAGGTGTGCCCAGCGGGCGGTCATAAAGTCGATGGTCTCGACAGCACGTAGCGCGACGACATATTGATAACGACGGCCATCGCCGGTGACACCCACGGACTTGACCGGCAGGAACACGGTGAAGGCCTGCGAGGTCTTGTGGTAAAGGTCATGCTTAAACAGCTCTTCAATAAAGATGTGGTCGGCCAGACGCAGGATGTCGGCGTACTCCTTCTTTACCTCACCGAGGATACGTACACCCAGACCCGGTCCGGGGAAGGGGTGGCGGTAGACCATATCGTAGGGCAGGCCGAGTTCGACGCCGAGCTTGCGCACCTCGTCCTTGAACAGCTCACGCAACGGCTCGCACAGTTTGAGTTCCATCCAGTCAGGCAGGCCGCCGACGTTGTGGTGTGATTTGATGAGGTGGGCCTTGCCGGACTTGGCCCCGGCCGACTCGATCACATCGGGGTAGATGGTGCCCTGGGCCAGCCACTTGGCATTGCTCAGTTTTTTCGACTCCTCCTCGAAGATCTCGACGAAGAGGTTGCCGATGATCTTGCGCTTGGCCTCCGGGTCGTTCTCACCTTTCAGGGCATCGAGGAAGCGCTGCTCGGCATCGACACGGATCACCTTCACCCCCATATGCTCGGCGAAGGTGGCCATCACCTGATCGCCCTCCCTGTGGCGCAGCAGGCCGTTATCGACGAAGACGCAGGTGAGCTGTTTGCCGATCGCCTTGTGCAGCAGGGCGGCGACCACGGAGGAGTCGACTCCGCCAGAGAGGCCGAGGATCACCTCCTCCTCACCCACCTGCTCGCGGATGGTGGCGATGGAACTGGTGACGATGTTGTCGGAGGTCCAAAGACCCTCACAGCCGCAGATGGTGTGGACGAAACGCTCGATAATGCGCTGTCCCTGCTGGGTGTGGGTCACCTCCGGGTGGAACTGTACACCATAGAACTGGCGTTCTTCATCGGCGATACCGGCCACCGGGGCCGAATCGGTCGAGGCCATCAGCTTAAAGCCGGGGGCCATCTCGACCACCCGATCGCCGTGGCTCATCCACACGTCCAGCAGGCCATAGCCCTCCTCAGAGGTGTGATCCTCAATGTCCTTGAGCAGCGCGGTGTGGCCGCGGGCGCGCACCTGGGCATAGCCGTACTCATGGTGGTCGGCGTTCTCTACCTTGCCGCCGAGCTGCATCGTCATGGTCTGCATGCCGTAGCAGATGCCCAGCACCGGCACCGCCATCTCAAACACGCAGGGTGGGGCCACCGGGGCATCGGAGGCGGTGGTCGACTCGGGACCACCGGAGAGGATAATGCCATTGGCGCCAAAGGCGCGGATGTCGGCCTCCTCCATATCGTAGGCATGCAGCTCACAGTAGACCCCGGCCTCGCGCACACGCCGCGCGATAAGCTGGGTGTACTGGGAGCCAAAATCGAGGATCAGGATACGCTGGGCATGGATATCTGTGGACATGGTGGGATCTCGGGAGCCGTCAAAAAAGTGGAATTATACAGGCAATGGCCGCTCGTCGTTAGTCGCAAGTCACTACTCAAGAGTTAGGACTCGATCAGATACTCGTGAGTCACCTCAGCGAAGCTGCGGTACATTACGGTAACGCCACAATAGCGCTCCTGTGAGAGGTTGATGGCCTTCTCCAGCTTCTCCACGGGTACCGCTCCCCTGACGATATACTTAAGGTGAAAGGCGGTGAAGACCTTCGGATGCTCCACGGTCTCGGTGGCAGTCACCTCGACGCGAAAGGCCTCCGGCTCGCACTTCATCTTGCGCAGGATGGCGATCACATCCATCGCGGTGCAGCCGGCCAGGCCGTTCAGCAGCAGCTCCTTGGGGCGAAAGCCGTTCCCCTCGCCGCCCACAGACGGCGGGGCATCCAGCGCCACGGTTGTCTCCCCCTCAGCCTTGCCGCTGAAGGCCATCTTGCCCTGCCATTCTACGCTTGCGTACATCGATCACCTCTCGTTCAGGACAGCCAACAGGCTGACTGTTATCATCGCCACAAAATACACTATTCAATGATTCAGGATCGTAGCAAATGAAGTATGTTGGAGCACACGTTAGTGCCGCGGGTGGCGTTGAAAACGCCCCGCTGAATGCACAAAAGATCGGCGCAAAGGCCTTCGCCCTGTTTACCAAGAATCAACGCCAGTGGGTAGCCAAGCCGCTCACCGAAAAGAGCATTGAGGCATTCAAGGCAAACCTGCAGAAGGTAGGCATCGCCCCTGAGCAGGTGCTGCCGCACGACAGCTACCTCATCAATCTCGGTCATGCCGAAGCGGAGCCGCTGCAAAAATCACGCAACGCCTTCCTCGATGAGATACAGCGTTGCGAGCAGCTGGGGCTCCCCCTGCTTAATTTCCATCCAGGGGCTCATCTCAACAAGATCAGTGAAGAACAGAGCCTCGACGTTGTCGCTGACTCCATTAACTGGGCGCTCGATCAGAGTTCCGGTGTCACCGCGGTCATTGAGAATACCGCCGGTCAGGGCACCACCCTTGGCTACAGCTTCGAACACCTGGCCCACATCATCGACAAGGTGGAGGACAAGAGCCGTGTCGGCGTCTGCCTCGACACCTGCCACACCTTCACCGCCGGTTACGACCTGCGCACCGCTGAGGCCTGCAACGAAACCTTTGCCGAGTTCGAGCGCATCGTCGGCTTCAGCTACCTTCATGGCATGCACCTCAACGACTCCAAGCCCGAGCTGGGCTCACGGGTGGATCGACACGACAGTCTGGGCAAGGGCAAGATCGGGCTGGAGTGCTTTCGCTACCTGATGAACGATGCGCGCTTCGATAATATCCCAATGGTGCTGGAGACCATCGACGACAGCCTCTGGGCCGAGGAGATCGCCCTGCTCTATTCGATGCAGAAGTGAGCGCCACTTTGGCGTAAAATACGCCACCATGAAACCGCCAGCCCCCCACAGCCGCGACAGTATCTACGCCTCCGAGCAGGCGATGATCGTCGACTTCGCCTTTGATGAGCGCGTCGCCGCCGTCTTTCCCGACATGATCCGTCGCTCAGTGCCGGGCTATAGCGAGATCATCGCCCTGCTCGGTCTGTTTGCAGAGCAGTACGCCCAGGCCGACAGCCAGCTCTACGACCTGGGCTGCTCACTCGGCGCGGCCACCCTGTCGCTACGCCGCCGTATTCAGCAGCCGGGCTGTCGCATTATCGCCGTCGATAACTCCGCCTCCATGGTCGAGCGCTGTCGTGAGAACATTGCCCACGACCTGGAGTCCACCCCGGTTGAACTGCAATGCGCCGACATTCGCGATGTGGCGATCCACAACGCCTCGGTAGTAGTGCTCAACTTCACCCTGCAGTTCCTGCCCAAGGATGAGCGGCTGAGCCTGCTACAGAAGATTTGCGCAGGCATGCTTCCCGGCGGCGTATTGATCCTCTCGGAGAAGCTGCACTTTGAAGATGATGAGCGACAGCAATTTCAGGAGCAGCTCCACCTCGCCTTCAAGCGGGCCAACGGCTACTCGGAGATGGAGATTAGCCAGAAGCGGGCGGCACTGGAGGAGGTGCTGGTGCCCGACACCCTGGAGCAACACCAACTCCGCCTGAAAGAGGCTGGGTTTACCCAAATAGAACCCTGGTTTCAGGCCTTTAACTTTGCCTCCATCGCTGCCGTAAAAAAGTAACCCCATGACCTTCGATGCCCTTGGATACCCGCAGCTATTTGCGTGGATGCAACACTCCCCCCTCGCCCACTGGCTGGAGTCGGTGCCGCAACTCAGCGAGGAGCGACTGAGCAGCCACGGTGATCTGCCACGCTGGCAGGCGGCACTTGAGGCGCTGCCAGCCATTGAACAGCGCACGGTCGATCTCAGCGCACCATGCATCCGCATCACTGGTGATGAAAACTTCAGCGAGGCCCAGCTGGCGGCGATCAGCGAGACCCTGACGGCCTTCCACCCCTGGCGCAAAGGTCCCTTCTGCCCCTGCGGCATCCATCTGGATACCGAGTGGCACTCGGACTGGAAGTGGGCGCGCCTCGAACAGGCACTCGACCTTCGCAGCAAGCGCGTGCTGGATGTGGGCAGTGGCAACGGTTACTACGGCTGGCGCATGCTCGGGGCCGGGGCCGAGCGGGTGATCGGCATCGACCCGACCATTGGCTATGTGATGCAGTATGCGGCGATGCGCCACTTCATCGGCGAGCAGCCGATGCATATATTGCCGCTGAAACTGGAGGAGTGCCCTGAGGGCAACCATGCCTTTGACGTGGTGTTCTCGATGGGGGTGATCTACCACCGCCGCGATCACATGGAGCACCTGCAGGCACTCAAACAGCACCTCAGGCCCGGCGGCGAGCTGGTGCTGGAGGGGCTGGTGATCGAGGGCGGTCCCGGCGAACTACTACACCCCCAGGGGCGCTACGCCAAGATGAAGAATGTGCATACCCTGCCCTCACCCGCCACCATGGCCCAGTGGCTGGACGATGCGGGCTACAGTGATGTGAAAATCATCGATGTCAGTCCCACCACCACCGCTGAGCAACGACGCACCGAGTGGATGCACTTCGAGTCGCTAGCCGACTATCTGGATCCAAACGACCCGAGCAAAACCATTGAGGGGCATCCTGCCCCCTTACGGGCCGTGTTGCGCGCGACCAGCATAGGGTAAACCCTGGTATTCTCTTGCCATAGAAAGCGGCGCTGGTTATAGTCAGTACAAAATATTTAACAAATGTTAAATAATAATAACTACATGGAGAGGGCGTAGTAACGCTCAGTTTTGCAGTGACGCAAAACGGCATACCTCACCCTCTCCCGCCAACTAACACCATCAAAACAGGTGCCGCATGAGGACAGCCATTTTCTCATGGATAGTTTTATGTGCAGGGATCACACTGGGCACGGCGCATGCCGCCGATCAACAACCTGAAACCCCCCTGACAATATCCGGTGGCTTTGTCATCGCTGCCGAAGAGGTTCGCCTGTTAATCGAGCAGGGCGATAGTTACCTTGCCGACTGCCGCAGCCCCTTTAACTACGGCAAGGGACACCTGCCCGGTGCCCGCTCAATGGAATATCACCTGAACTATCATAAAGATAATCTCGCGGATAAAGCGGATGCATCCCACATCAACCTCAACAGCCTGCCCGATAATAAAAAAAGTATTCTCATCTTTTACAGCCACGGCACCACCGGTTGGAAGTCATACCGTGCCGCCGAGGCGGCCATCGCCGCGGGTTATACTCAGGTTCACTGGTTTCGCGGTGGCGTACAGGCATGGCTAGCAGCAGGACACCAACTTGAATATTAATCAGTCCGGACACCGCTTATGAAAAACACTCGCTTTTCGCCAACGACTTTCTGGGCTAACCTGTCAATAAAGTACAAAATCGTCATTATCAGCGCCTCTCTCATTACTCTACGTATCATCCTTAACGGCAACTTTTTTCTCGGTTATCAGCAACTGGAGAAGTATCATGAGTTTGAGCATTCGGTTCACTTTACCAGCACCAAACTCTATAGTTTCAAATCCACCTTCACCGAAATATTCTTTACCGATGGTGCACTGCCACAGATAGAGCGGAGCCAGCGGCAGCTGGCCGATATTATTCATACATTCTCCAGTCTGCACGCGCATCACGGCAAAGATATGCTGTTTCATTCGCGCATTGTGCAGCTAGAACAGAGCGCCAAGCAGTTACAGATCACCGTCGAACAGGTGATGCAGACACCGGAAAAACTCCATTTCGATAACCCCGACGCGATGGTCATCCTCGGCAAGGTCACAACGATGACCAACCGCCTGTTTGGCGATGTCCACCGCCTTATCGAAGATGTCACTGCCTACTCCGGCAGGATGCGTGACGAGACTTTTAAATCCATGATCATCATGGGCATGGTGATCTTTAGCGTCGGCATCCTCTTTCTGATCATGCTCTACCGTGGCGTAATGGGGCCGCTGAAGTTACTGGAAGAGATGCGCAGTCTGATCCAGCGTGTGCGTACCGAGGGCGATCTCTCGGCCAAGCTGCACGGTGAGAATAATACCGAGGTGGGCAGGCTGGCACACGACTTCAACGCCCTGATCAGCACACTGGATATGAATCTGGGTAAGACCACGCAAACGGTGACCCTGGTGTCAGAGCATGTGGAAAGGCTGTCATACGAGGTTCGCGAATCGCATGATGAGATCGGCCTGCAACAGCATGAAATATTTCATCTCAACAATGCCATTCGCAAGATGGCCGAGACGCTGCAAACGCTCACCGAGAATGCCCAGTCGATCGCACGTTCCGCAGGCGAGCTGGAGCAACATTCGCATGATGACACCGAGCTGATGCAGCAGATCCGGCAGATCAGCCTTACTCTTGATGAACACATCACCAGCGCCAAACTACAGCTGGAAAAGATCCACAATGAGCCTCAGGGTGACAACAAAAAATCGGGCGACACAGCGGCATATGGCAGTGCCATCTCACGGCTTCAGTACTTCAGCACCGAGGCCGCCAATAGCATTGAGTTTGCTGCCACCGAACTTGGCGGTCAACAACGCGCCCTGCAAAGTGCCGAACGACCACAACTCATGATTCGCCAGCTCTCGGAATCTATCGACAGCTGTACACAGAAAATATTGCATACTATCGAGATCGAAAAAGAGGTGCTGCAAACCATCAGCCGCGATATCGATGAGATCACCACCCTGGAGAACCAGGCCGCCTTTACCAGCAATCTCATTACCAGCGCCAGCGATGAACTACTCTACCTGTCGAAGCTACTCAGCGCCGAGGTGCAGCGCTTTCATACCACGCAACCAAAAGAGGCCGAAGCGAGCTGAGCCCGCTTCACCGTCGAAAACATCCAGACAACAAAAAGTCCCCGTTGAGGGGCCTTCTGTTATTCGCACTAGCGCAAGACTAAACGCGATAGTTGGGCGCTTCCTTGGTGATCTGCACATCATGTACATGCGACTCAGACAGACCGGAGTTGGTAATACGCACAAACTCAGGCTTGGTGCGCATTTCCTCGATGTTGGCACAGCCCATGTAACCCATGGAGGAGCGCAAGCCGCCGAGCAGTTGGTGAATCACCGGCTGCATTGAACCCTTGAAGGGGACGCGACCTTCGATACCCTCGGGTACCAGCTTGTCCGCCTCGGTGCTCTCCTGGAAGTAGCGATCCGAAGAGCCCTGCGAGCCACCCATGGCACCGAGTGAACCCATGCCGCGGTACGACTTGTAGGAGCGCCCCTGGAACAGCTCGACCTCACCGGGAGCCTCTTCGGTACCGGCCAGCATCGAGCCGACCATAATGGTCGAGCCACCGGCGACGATCGCCTTGGCCATGTCACCGGAGAAGCGGATACCCCCATCGGCGATCACCGGTATACCGGTTCCCTCCAGTGCCTCAGAGACGTTGGAGATGGCGGTGATCTGTGGCACACCCACACCGGCGACGATGCGGGTGGTACAGATAGAACCGGGGCCGATGCCGACCTTAACCGCATCCGCTCCCGCCTCAACCAGCGCCAGGGCTGCAGCAGCGGTAGCGATGTTGCCGCCAATCACCTGCAGGCCAGGGAAGTTCTTCTTCACCCAGGCTACTCGATCCAGCACACCCTGTGAGTGACCGTGGGCGGTATCGACCACCACCACGTCAACGCCCGCATTGTAGAGGGCCTCGATACGCTCATCGGTGCCAGCACCCACACCTACCGCCGCGCCGACACGCAGGCTGCCATTCTCATCTTTACAGGCGTTGGGTTTGTCGGTGGCCTTTTGAATATCTTTTACAGTCACCATGCCGCGCAGGCGGAAGTTGTCATCCACCACCAGCACCTTCTCGATGCGGTGCTCGTGCAACAGGGCCTGAACGGTCTCGCGGTCGGTGCCCTCCTTAACCGTGACTAGCTTCTCCTTGGGGGTCATGATGGTGGAGACCGCATCATCGTAGTGGGTCTCAAAGCGCACATCGCGGCTGGTGACGATACCGACCAGGTCTTCGCCATCGACCACCGGCACACCGGAGATATTCTCAGCACGGGTCAACTCGATCAACTGACCGATGGTTATCGTCGGCGGCACGGTGATGGGATCCTTAATCACGCCGCTCTCGAACTTCTTCACCATGCGCACCTGACGCGCCTGCTCCTCAACGGTCATGTTCTTGTGGATAATACCAATGCCGCCCTCCTGGGCCAGGGCAATCGCCAGGCGATGCTCGGTCACGGTATCCATCGCCGCCGAGAGAATGGGGATATTGAGAGTGATACCACGGGTGAGCTGAGTGGAGAGATTCACATCCTTGGGCAGCACGTTGGAGTGGGCCGGTACCAGCAGTACGTCGTCAAATGTAAGGGCTTCCTGGGCGATTCTCATGATGTTTGGTATCCGCGCTAAGTCTATATGAACCCACCATTATAGAGTTTGACTCCCTCCGGGTAAACTGGCTAGGCTGTAAAGGTTGCTAAAAATCATCGCAACTTCATAATGGACGGTTAACCGGATGATGCAAAAGACCGCAGCAGCCGCAACTGAGCCGTCTTTTTCTTTAGAGCCGCCTTCGGCCATCTGCTAGAATCCCCTCCATGCCCGATAACACCCCAGCCGCCACCCAGACCCAGCGCGAGATCTACTCCATCTCCCGCCTCAATCGCGAGGCACGCGCCCTGCTGGAGGGCAACTTTCCGCTGCTGTGGGTTGAGGGGGAAATCTCCAACCTGGCCCGCCCCCGCTCCGGTCACCTCTACTTCACCCTGAAGGATGAGTTTGCCCAGGCGCGTTGTGCCATGTTCCGCATGCGCGCCACTAATCTCGCCTTCGCGCCGCGTGACGGTACTCAGGTCATGGCACGAGTACGGGTCAGCCTCTATGAGAACCGTGGCGACTTTCAGCTAATCGTCGACCACATGGAAGAGGCCGGTGATGGTGCCCTGCGTCGCGCCTTCGATGAACTCAAGCAGCGGCTACAACAGGAGAGCCTGTTCGAGGAGGCCCACAAGCGCCCCCTGCCCACCCTGCCCCGCACCATTGGCGTGGTCACCTCCCCCAGCGGCGCGGCGATTCGTGACATCCTAACAGTGCTGAATCGTCGCTTCCCGGCGATACGCGTGGTGCTCTATCCAGTGGCGGTGCAGGGCGAGGCGGCGGGGCGCGAGATCGCCGAGGCAATTCGACTGGCAGGGGCGCGCAATGAATGCGAGGTGCTGATCGTCGGGCGCGGCGGCGGCTCGCTGGAGGACCTGTGGGCCTTTAACGAAGAGGTGGTGGCGCGAGCCATCCACGACTCCCCCATCCCGGTGGTCAGCGCCGTCGGTCACGAGGTTGATTTCAGCATCAGTGATTTTGTCGCCGATATGCGCGCCGCCACCCCCTCCGCCGCCGCCGAGCTACTCAGCCCCGATGCCGCGCAGTGGCAGATCCGCATTGAGGCGATGCGCCAACGGCTCTCTCAGGCAATGGGCCGACATCTGCAACAGGCACAACGCCAGCTGGATGGGCTGCACAAGCGACTGCGCCACCCGGGTCAGCAACTCCAGCAGATCGCACAGCGACTCGATGGGCTGGAGTGGCGGCTGGAGAACGCCAGTCGCAACCAGCTACGGCATCGTCAGGCGCGGCTCACACACCTCATTTCGCGCCTCCAGCGCCACGCACCACAGGCGCAACTGCAGCGACTGCAGGCGCGACAACAAACGCTGCAGACCCGTCTGCAGCAGGTGATGCAGCAGAAATTGAGTCACAGCCAGACTCAACTTGGACTGCTGGTACGTACACTGGAGGCTGTCAGCCCACTGGCCACCCTGCATCGTGGCTATGCCATCGTCACCCGCGAGGCCGATGGGGTGGTAATTGAAAAGAGCAGACAGGTGGAACCGGGCGCGCAGATCCGTGCCAAATTATCAGAGGGTGAATTACTATGCCGTGTCGAGGAGCGATTGGATGTTAAATAAGCTAAAACCCCTATTCATAATGTTACTACTGGTGCCACTAAGCACCCTGGCACAGCCACTGCCCCGCGCCGCTGCCGTACCGGGCGGCATCGCCATCATCGAACTGGGCACGGCGGCAGAAAAACCCGAGGTGCATTACAAGGGGAAAAAAGTCTTGGTAACGCAACACAACGGCGCGTGGCTGGCACTGGTCGGGCTCTCGCTATCCAGCAAGCCCGGCACCCACAGCCTGCGTACCTTTATCAATGGCACAGAGGGCAAGCAGAACTTTCAGATCAGCGACAAAAAGTACGAAGAGCAACACATCACGCTGAAAAACAAACGTATGGTCAACCCCTATAAGAATGACATGGAGCGGATCCGCGACAACCAGGCGCGCAGCCGCAAGGCCTTCGCCAGCTGGGACACGCAGCGCGCGGCCGAGCTCGACTTTGCCACCCCAGTAACCGGACGCCTCAGTGGCACCTTCGGCAAAAAACGTTTTTTCAATGAGCAACCGCGCAAACCACACAGCGGGCTCGACATCGCCGCCCCCAGTGGCACCCCGATCATCGCCCCGGCCGCGGGCACCATCATCGAGACCGGCGACTACTTTTTTAACGGCAACACCGTCTTTATCGACCATGGCGAGGGGCTGATCACCATGTTCTGTCACATGGAGAGCATCGGCGTGAAGATTGGCCAGCGCGTGGCGCGCGGCGAGACCGTCGGCACCGTCGGCATGACCGGTCGGGTCACCGGCCCCCACCTGCACTGGACCATCAGCCTGAACAACAACCGCGTCGACCCCGGCCTGTTCCTCAGCCTAGATACTATGGCCGCGCTGGACGCCCCCAACCAGAAAAAATAACTTCTAACAGCACTCATCCGGCAGTATTAAGTCTCCCTTAATATTAGTAGGCTTATTCTCTCATCACGCCATAATATGAGAGAGATAGGATGAGAGGTCGCCTCACCTTGCCTGCAGTTTTCGTGCTGCTACTAACCGCACCACTCACACATGCCCTGGATGCGGCCCCCGACTTCAACCTTGCGGGCATTGATGCCCAGGTGAACCTGGCCGAACAGAAGGGCAAGGTGGTCTATCTGGACTTCTGGGCCTCCTGGTGTGCGCCCTGCCGCAAATCCTTCCCCTGGATGAACCAGTTGCAGGAGCACTACGGACCGCAGGGGCTGGAGATCATCGCCATCAACCTGGATAAGGATCGTGACGCCACCGATGCCTTTCTCAAGGCCACCACCCCCACCTTCACCATCGCCTTCGACCCGCAGGGGCAGAGCGCCGAGAATTATCAGGTGATGGGCATGCCCAGCTCCTACCTCATCGACCGTAACGGCGTGTTGCACCACAGTCACATCGGATTTCGCGACAAGGATAAGCGCACACTCGAGTCACAAATAGAAGAGCTATTAAAACAATGAAAAAAAACTCTCTCATACCAGCAAGCCTGTTGGCGCTGCTGCTGTTAAGCCTTGGCGGCTGCAGCTTCAGCGAGGTTAAACCGTGGGATCGCGACCTGCTGGCCGAAGACAAAATGCAGCTGGTCGCCGACCCCATCGACAACTACATCAACGAACATATCTATTTTAGTAAGGAGGCCTCGCAGGGCGGACAGGGCGTTGGCGGAGGAGGCTGCGGATGCAACTAAGCAAATCAAAATCGATTCGCTCGGCACTGGCGGCGGCGACCTGTAGCGTACTTGGTACCGCCCAGGCAGGTGCACCCAGCAGCGATGGCTGGGATGTGGATGCAACCTTTCTCTACTACGCCGAAAAGGATCGTGTCAGCGTGATGGCCCCGGGTTTTATCGCCATCAGGGCGATCGATGAAGATGAGTTCGTCACCGTTACCGGCCTCTTCGACACCCTCACCGGAGCCTCCCCCACCGGGGCGGCCCCCGGCCTCGGCGGTAACTGTGCTACCAACCCTCCGGGCACGCTCTGTGCCACCACCCCCTCCGGCAGCATCATCAACACCAAAGCCGGTGAGTTACCGATGAACGACTTCGACGACACCCGGGGCAGCCTCAGTGTCGACTGGGATACCCCCCTGTCGCGCCTGTCGCGCAACAAGATCAGCGCCAGTGTCTCCTCCGAGACAGACTACTTCTCGCTGGGCCTCTCGGACACCTATAGCCGTGAGTTTAATAACCGCCACACCACCCTGGCCGTGGGTGCCGGCTTGACCCTGGATACCTCGGCTCCTCAGGGTGGTGCGCCGGTGCCTATGCAAAGCTTTTCAGATACCACCTGGCTTGAGGCGAATACCACGACATCGGCGTCTGGTGAGGACGAACAGAAAAATACCGTCGATCTGCTGATCGGTGTCACACAGGTGCTCAACCGCCGCACCCTGGTACAGCTCAACTACAGCCGCGCCATGAGCAGCGGTTACATGAACGATCCCTACAAGTACCTGAGCATCGTCGATCCGATCAGCGGACAGACCCTCGACTATATCTACGAGGGGCGGCCCGATACACGCACCACCAACGTACTCTACGGCAAGGTGGTCTACCACCTGCCCGAGGATGTACTGCACGCCTCGGTGCGGCTGTTTAACGACGACTGGGGGATCAACTCCACCACCTTCGACCTGCACTACCGTTATGAGCTGCCAGGTGGCATCTACCTTAAACCCCACCTGCGCCTCTATAACCAGAGCGCCGCCAACTTCTACCGGCACAGTCTGGTTGCAGGGCAGGATGTGCTACTTACCCCCGTCATACCAGCAGCTAATGTCTATCGCCCGCAAGTCAGTTACGCCAGTGCCGACATGCGACTGGCCGAGATGCAGAGCACTACCTGGGGGCTGAAGCTGGGCATTCCGCTGGGCGAGGGGAAGCAACAGAGCGAGCTCTCCCTGCGCATTGAACAGATGGTACAGAGCGATGACAGCAAGCCTGCCGATGCCATCGGGGTGCAGAAGAACTACAACATGTACCCCGACCTGGAGGCGACCGTGGTGCAGCTTAACTACAGCTTTATCTTCTGAGGTCAGACGTGAACGACGACATACAAATCGAAGAGGGCGATGGCTACTGGGTGGGACGCTTTCACGCCATGGCCAGCCCCTGCCTCATCCTCATCGAGGATGCCTCACGCGAGATGGTGCACCGCCTCACCCTGCTGGCCCGCCAGGAAGCGCTGCGCATTGAGCACAAATTCAGCCGCTACCGCGACGACAATATCGTCAGCCGCATCCAGCACAGCGGCGGCGAGCCCTTCGAGGTCGATACCGAGACCGCCAACCTGCTCGACTATGCCGCCCTCTGTTATCAACTGAGCGATGGGCTGTTTGATATCACCTCCGGGGTGCTGCGTGAGGTGTGGCGCTTTCAGGAGGGCGACGAGTTGCCGACGGAGGAGGCGATAAATCGCCTGTTGCCACGCATCGGCTGGGACAAGCTGAACTGGCAGCGCCCCCTCCTCACCCTGCCCGAGGGGATGGAACTCGACCTTGGCGGCATCGGCAAGGAGTATGCGGTGGATCGCACCGCACAGCTGCTGGGCCAACACAGCAACGACAGTCTGTTGATCAACTACGGTGGTGACCTCTTCGCCACCAAACCACGACGTGGCGACAAGCCCTGGGTGATCGGTCTCGACGACCCGCTCCATACCGGTGAGCGCCATCTGGGTGAGCTACATCTCAGGCAGGGCGGCATGGCCACCAGTGGTGACGCCCGCCGTTTCCTGCTCAGAGACGGGGTACGTTATGGTCATATCCTCAACCCGCAAACCGGCTGGCCGGTGAAAAATGCCCCGCGCTCCATCACCGTCCACGCCCCCAGCTGCATGGAGGCAGGCATGCTCGCCACCATCGCCATGCTGCAAGGTCAAGGCGCCGGCGAGTTTCTCAAGGCCCAGGGACTCCCCTACTGGCTCACCGAGTAAGCCCCACCTTTGAAGCTATCCCGCTGATCGCGTAAACTGTGCCCCAAATTTACCTAAATCCTAAGGAATTCACATGCAAATCTCAGCCAACATGGTCGTCTCCATCGACTACACCCTTACCGACGATAAAGGCGCCGTCATCGACAGCTCCGAGGGTCGCGGTCCCCTGGCCTATATCCAGGGCATCGGTAACATCATCCCCGGTCTGGAAAACGCACTGGAAGGCAAGGCTCAGGGCGATTCACTCAAGGTGAGCATCGCCCCTGAGGATGGTTACGGCGAGCGCAGTGACGACCTCACTCAGGCCGTGCCGAAAGAGATGTTTGAGGGTGCCGACGAGATGCAGGTTGGCATGCAGTTTCAAACCATGACCGAAGCCGGCCCGCAGGTTGTCACCGTTGTGTCTATTGATGATGAACACGTCACCGTAGACGGCAACCACCCGCTTGCCGGTGAAAACCTGAACTTCGATGTCACCATCGTCGACATCCGCGAAGCCAGCGCCGAAGAGCTGGAGCACGGCCATGTACACGGCCCTGAAGGCCACGACCACTAAGCGTCACCTTCAACCGGTACAAAAAAAGCCCCGCAATGCGGGGCTTTTTTGTTAGTGCAGGTCAAACGCGGTGCGCCCCCACGTCAGAGACGTTTAAGGCCGAGGGATCGGTATAGCCACTATAGCCGCCCCTTTTGCCTCCAGGGAAAACGGTTTTCTATTTCTGCTCCAGTGTCAGCATAGAGTCATCGCGCCTCATATTGATGCGATTGAGAAAGGTTAAGCCCAACAGAGCACGACTGGGATGGGCACCATCAAAAACGATCGCCTCCACATCAGAGAGTTTAATCTGACCGACACTCACCGTATCGAGTGTGAGCAGATAGACCCAACTGCGGCCTGAGGCGGTCTCCCCCATCACCTTTTGTCCCTTGGCCTTGTAGTCGATGTTAAGGCGTTTAGCGTCATCGCCATTCAGTGCGATGGTATTGGCACCGGTATCCACCAAAAAGCCGATGGAGTGGCCATTAATGGTGCCATTGACGCTGTACATACCCCTGCTGTCGGGCCAGATCTGTACCGTCTTAACCTTGGGTGCGACAAAATGGCTGCTGATGTGAGAGCCCAGCTTGAGCTGGCGTTGCAGTCCATCCACCTCAATGGTGGCCTGCTGACTGTCGGCGGCGATCAGGGTAACCCCCTCTGGACTCTGCTGCCCCACCTTCATCAAACGCTGTGAGCCATCGATACGCAGCATCGCCCGATCAGCAAACAGGGCAAGCACGGTGATCTCCTCCACCGCGGCGAGCGGCAGCGAAAACAACCCAAGGAGTAGCATTAAGGTCAGTCGCATCGGCTTCATCTTTTCCATCCCCGTAGGATAGAGCTAAACGGCCACTAAAAGTGCGGCTAAACCCACATTGCGGCCAATTGAATCAGCGCTAGGGCAAACAGCCCCGCCAGCACATCGTCCACCATGATCCCCAGCCCACCCGGCACCTTGCTATCGAGCCAGCGGATCGGCCACGGCTTGAGGATATCGAAAAAGCGAAACAGCACAAAGGCCCAGAGCAGCCAGAGCCAGCCTTCGGGCAGGGCGATGCAGCTGATCCAGAGGCCGACAAACTCATCCCACACGATGCCGGGGTGATCATGCACGCCAAGGTTCTTTGCCGCGGCATCGCAGAACCAGACACCGATAACAAAAGTTACAGCGATCACCACCAGCAACCAGGGCAGGGAGAGCGGCTGTAACAAAAACCAGAAGATCGGCACGGCGGCCAGGGTGCCGAAGGTGCCCGGGGCCTTTGGCACAAGGCCCGAGCCAAAGCCGAGGGCAAAGAAGTTGGCCGGGTGGGACCAGAGATCGGCAAAGTGAAGACGTTTCATCATAACTCCCTGAAGTGATCGTAACCGCTGCCCTGAGCCGGTTCGCCATCAATGCGTAACACACCGACCTCATTATTGACCTCGCCAATACAGGTGATCGGCAGATCAAAACTAGCTGCAAGGCGCAGCAGCTCCGCCTCTTTTTGCACCGGTACAGTGAAGCAGAGTTCATAGTCGTCACCGCCATAAAGAGCCAGCGCCGTTGCCCCCTCTCCCATCAGCGTGAGCAGTTGCGGCGAGAGAGGCAGGGCATGGCTGTCGATATCACAGCCTAAATGGCTGCGCTCCATGATGTGTACGACATCGGCGCAGAGACCATCAGAGATGTCGATACAGGCGGTGGCAAGACCACGCAGTGCCTGCCCCAGGGCGGTGCGTGGTGTGGGGCGGTCCAGGCGCTGGCGCAGGTAGAGAGCCTCTTCGCTATCAAGCTTATCGGCCTGTAAAAGTTGCAGCCCCGCCGCTGCATCGCCCAGTGTGCCACTCACATAAAGCCTGTCACCGGGGCGCGCATCAAAACGGGTAAGCGCCGCCCCCTCCGGCACAAAACCGTTGAGCTGCACCGTTAACACCAGTGGGCCGCGTACCGTATCCCCCCCCACCAGCTCGACACCAAACTGCTCGGCGATGGCGAAGAGCCCGTCGCTAAACTCGCGCAGAAAGGATTCGTTCGATTGGGGCATGCTGAGTGAGAGGGTGGCCCAGGCGGGCTCGGCTCCCATTGCCGCCAGATCGCTGAGGTTCACCGCCATCGCCTTGTGGCCGATGGCATCCGCGGGGGTGTTTTCGGGAAAATGGACGCCTTCGATCAGGGTGTCCACGGCGGCGGCGAGTAACATCCCCTCCGGCACACGCAGCAGTGCCGCATCATCCCCAATGCCCAGCACCACATCCTCACGACCGAGGCGGCGCTGTTCAAAGTAGGATTCAATGAGTCGGAATTCAGAGAGGGCCATGGCGCTCACTTCCGTGATAAGGGAGGGCAGGCAGGAGTCTCTCCCGCCTACCTTGATTTTTTCCTGGCCTGAATCTCGGCCGCGCGCAGGCTCTTCGCCGCCATGTCGAGGGTACCGTTGACAAACTTGTGGCCCTGCTCGGCACCGAAGTTTTTCGCCAGCTCCACCGCCTCGTTAATCACCACGCGATAGGGAATGTCGACACGCTGTTGCAGCTCGTAGAGACCGATACGCAGGATTGCCCGCTCCACCGGGTCGACCTGTTCAACAGGGCGACTCAGCAGCTCGGTACAGAGATGATCGAACTCATCGATTCGCTTTGGCACGCCGTGCAACAGCTCCTTGAAATACTTCTTGTCGACGTTCTTCATATCCTGCTCGTCGATGAACTGCTGCTCGATCTCGGCAAGATCCTGTCCTGTCATCTGCCATTGGTAGAGGGCCTGCATTGCACGCTCACGCGCCAGACTACGGGCACTGCTCATGATGCTCTCCTCGGTTGTTTGTTTCGGGTCATGACAGGGTACGCAGTCACTTAAGAGAGCTGCGGCAGCAGGTTGACCATCTCGATGGCAGACATCGCCGCCTCATGGCCCTTGTTGCCCATCTTGGTGCCGGCACGCTCGATGGTCTGCTCAATGCTGTCGGTGGTCAGCACGCCGTTGGCAACCGGCAGGTCAAACTGCAACATTACCTGTGCCAGCCCCTTGCTGCACTCACCGGCCACGTAATCAAAGTGCGGGGTGCCGCCACGGATCACTGCACCCAGTGCGATGATCGCATCATACTTGCCGCTCTTTGCCATACGCTGTGCCATTAAAGGGATCTCGTAGGCACCGGGTACGCGGTAGACTTCGATCTCGGCATCCTTGGCACCATGACGCTTCAGGGTGTCGATGGCTCCCTCGACCAGACTCTCGACAACAAAGGCGTTAAAGCGGCCAACTACGATGCCGAACTTCTTGCCATCCAGTACAAAACTGCCTTCGTAATTTTTAATCTCTGACATGGTTCTCTTCCTATCTCAATTATTCTTCGACGTATTCAACAACTTCCAGCTCAAAGCCGGAGAGTGCATGCATCTTCTTCGGCGCACTCATTACCTTCATCTTTTTAACACCCAGATCGATGAGGATCTGCGCGCCAATACCATATGTGCGAAGGTCATCGCTCTTGTCCTTTTCGGGGATCGGCAGACCCTTGTCCTCCATCTCGTAATCCTTGATGTGACGCAGCAGCTTGTCGGTATCTTCATGCTGGCGCAGCACAATGGCAACGCCCTGCCCCTCTTCGGCAATGCGCCTCATCGCATCACGCAGCGGCCAGCCACAATCACGTTGATTGTCGAACATGTCACAGAGGGTATTTTGCAGGTGTACTCGCACCATACAGGGCACCTCGGGGCTCAGCTCGCCCTTGACCATGGCAAGGTGCAGCTCCTGATTCAGCAGGTCGCGGTAGGCCACCAGCTTGAACTCACCATGCTCGGTCGGCATCGCACACTCGGAGACGCGCTCGACCGTCGGCTCATTTTGCAGACGGTAGTGAATCAGGTCGGCAACGGTGCCGATCTTGATATTGTGTTCGGCGGCAAACACCTCCAGATCGGGGCGACGCGCCATGCTGCCATCCTCATTGAGGATCTCGACGATCACCGATGAGGGCTCCAGACCCGCCAGACGCGACAGGTCACAACCCGCCTCGGTATGACCGGCACGGGTCAGCACGCCACCAGGCTGTGCCATCAGCGGAAAGATGTGACCCGGCTGCACGATATCCTTGGGGGTGGCGTTGGGGGCGATGGCGGCACGAACTGTCATCGCCCGATCATAGGCGGAGATACCGGTGGTTACCCCCTCAGCCGCCTCAATCGAAACGGTGAAGTTGGTGCCATGTGCATCGGTATTGTCCTTCACCATTAGCGGCAGTTCCAGCTGCTTGCAACGCTCGCGGGTAAGGGTCATGCAGATGAGGCCACGACCATAACGGGCCATGAAGTTGATATCCTCAGGACGCACCATTGAGGAGGCGATGATCAGGTCACCCTCGTTCTCGCGATCCTCATCATCCATCAGGATAACCATCTTGCCCAGACGGATGTCTTCGATAATCTCTTCGATGCTATTTAAGGCCATATTTGTTTCCGCTTGTGGCGCGCAATCGCGCCCCTATTTAATAAATCCGTGCTCGGCCAGGAAGGCCATGCTAATACCATCACTGCTACTTTTTGCCGCCCGGTCACCGAGTAGCAGACGCTCCAGGTGGCGGGCAATTAGATCGACTTCAAGGTTGATACGCTGTCCCACAGTAAAGTCGATCAGGGTGGTCTCCTGCATGGTATGCGGCACGATGTTTAGCTCGAACAGGCTACCATCCACCGCATTGACAGTAAGGCTCACCCCATCGACGGTAATCGAACCCTTTTCAGCGATATATTTTGCTAACTCCGCCGGGGCCTGAATACGCATTCGTACCGAACGTCCATCGTTGTGCAATGACAGCAACTCGCCGACACCATCCACATGACCACTGACCAGATGACCGCCAAGGCGGGTCGAGGGAGTCAGCGCCTTTTCCAGGTTAACGCGGCTACCGGTTTTAAGATTCGCAAAGCCGCTACGTTTCAGGGTCTCGCCCGAAACATCGGCGACGAAGCCGTCACCGGGCAGTGCCACAGCAGTAAGGCAGATGCCGTTCACCGCAATACTGTCGCCCAGCTTCACATCACCCAGATCCAGCTTGCCGCTACGAATGGTGACGCGCATATCGCCGCCCCGGCTCTCCAGCCGACTTACCGTTCCTACCGCCTCAATGATGCCTGTAAACATAATCAGGTGGCGGGCTAAGCCTCCACCTCTTTAATCTTCGCGGTAATACGCCAGTCATCACCCACCGCGCGTATATCCTGAATGTCGAGTTCCACCGCATCGGCCAGCAAATCAAGACCGGGAGTATGGAACAGACCGCGGGCATTGTCTCCCATCAGTTTGGGGGCCATGTAGACGATCAGCTCATCAATAATACCGGCGTGCAGCACCGCGCCGCTAAGAATCGCACCGGTCTCCATCAGGATCTCGTTCACCTCGCGCTCGGCCAGGTGGGTCATCAGTGCCGCCAGATCTACCGCATCATTGCCGTTGGGCAGACAGAGCACTTCGGCACCGGCCTCACGTAACTTGTCCTGCACCGATTTTTCGCTACAGGCAGTGACGATGAGCGACTCACCTGGCTGCTTAAGAAATTTAGCGTCCTCAGGGGTGCTGAGGTGCGGGTCGAGAATGATGCGTAGCGGCTGGCGCACATTTTCCTCTCCCTCAAGGCGAACTGTGAGCGAAGGGTCATCGGCAAGGATGGTTCCTATACCGCTCATGATCGCCGAGCTACGCGCCCGCAGACGATGAACATCTTCACGGGCAGCGGGGCCTGTGATCCACTGGCTCTCGCCTGAGGCCATGGCGGTGCGGCCATCCAGGCTCATCGCCAACTTACAGCGAAGATAGGGACGGCCAATACGCATGCGCTGCACAAAACCGGGGTTGAGTGCCTCGGCCTGGTTCTGCAACAGGCCGCTAGCCGTCTCGATGCCGGCCTCGTTGAGCTGCGTAAGCCCCTTACCCGCGACCAGCGGATTGGGATCTTCCATCGCCACGATTACCCGCGCCACCCCGGCCTCTCTCAACGCATCACTACAGGGTGGCGTCTTGCCATGGTGACAACAGGGCTCAAGGGTGACGTAGGCCGTAGCCCCCTTCGCCCTGTCGCCCGCCTGTTGCAGTGCCAGGATCTCCGCATGGGGGCCACCGGCAATGGCATGCCACCCCTCACCGACGATCTCGCCATCCTTCACCACGACACAACCGACACGGGGATTGGGTTCAGTGGTGTTGATGCCCTTGCGTGCCAGATAAAGGGCGCGGTCCATCATCTCAATATCGTGCTGTTGAAATTCACTCATTAAATTATTTCTTCTCTTTTTTCTTTGCCAGGTTGTCGAGCAAGGAGAGCTGATTCTTCTTCACCTCGGCGGAGGGTTCAGCCTGCAGCCGCTCGATCTCCTCACGGAAGGCGTTCACATCCTGAAAACTACGATAGACCGAGGCAAAACGGACATAGGCCACCTCGTCCAAATCACGGAGTTCATCCATCACCCACTCCCCCAGCTGCCCGGCGCTGACCTCACGGTCACCGGTAGCGCGCAGCTTGTGCATAATGCGATGGATCGCCGCCTCAATCGCCTCAACCTGAACGGGTCGTTTTTCAAGCGCCCGCATAATACCCGAGCGCAGCTTCTCCTCATCGAAAGGCACCCGTGTGCCGTCGCGTTTAACGATACGCGGCATCACCAGCTCGGCGGTCTCAAAGGTGGTAAAACGTTCACCGCAGGTCAGACACTCACGACGACGGCGCACCGAATCACCCTCATTAGCGAGGCGCGAATCGATCACCTTGGTATCGGGTTCACTACAAAAGGGACAGCGCATAGGAGTCTAAACGGCGGCGAACTCAACGAAGTTCACCGCCCGACAGTGATCAGCTATAGACCGGCAGGCGCTTGCACACCTCCAGCACCTTGGCCTTAACCGCCTCAATGGCGGAGGCATCACCCTTACTATCAATGATGTCGCACATCCAGCCAGCCAGGGCGACGGCCTCCTCCTGCTCAAAGCCACGGGTCGTGATCGCAGGCGTACCAACGCGAATACCCGAGGTGACAAAGGGAGACTGCGGGTCATTAGGCACCGAATTCATATTGATGGTGATGTTGGCAGCACCCAGCCAGGCATCGACCTCTTTACCGGTAAGACCCGCCTCAATGAAGCTGACCAGGAACAGGTGGTTATCAGTGCCGCCAGAGACGACATCATAGCCACGCTCGATAAAGACACTCGCCATCGCCCGGGCGTTCTTCACGACCTGCTGCTGATAGACCTTGAAGTCATCCTGCAGGGCCTCTTTAAAGGCGACCGCCTTACCGGCGATAACATGCATCAACGGACCACCCTGAGTGCCGGGGAAGACCAGAGAGTTAAGTTTTTTCTCAATCTCGGGATTCGCCTTTGCCAGGATGATGCCGCCACGCGGACCACGCAGTGTCTTGTGGGTAGTCGAGGTGGTGACATCGGCAATACCTACCGGGCTGGGGTAGACCCCGGCGGCGATGAGACCGGCCACGTGGGCCATATCGACGAACAGGTAGGCGCCCACCTTGTCGGCGATGTCGCGGAAACGCTGCCAGTCCACAACTCGTGAATAGGCGGAGAAACCGGCGATGATCATCTTCGGCTGGTGCTCATCGGCCAGACGCTCAACTTCGTCATAGTCAATCTCGCCGGTCTCGGGGTTCAGACCATACTGAATGGCGTTGTAGATCTTACCGGAGAAGTTGGGCTTGGCACCGTGGGTGAGGTGACCACCGTGTGCCAGCGACATACCAAGGATAGTATCGCCAGGCTGAATCAACGCCATATAGACGGCGGCATTGGCCTGCGAGCCGGAGTGCGGCTGCACATTGGCATAGTCAGCATTAAACAGCTCTTTAACCCGGTCAATGGCCAGTTGCTCGGCCACATCGACATACTCACAGCCACCATAATAACGCTTACCGGGATAGCCTTCGGCGTACTTATTGGTCAACTGTGATCCCTGCGCCTCCATCACCCGAGGGCTGGTGTAGTTTTCGGAGGCGATAAGCTCAATGTGCTCCTCCTGGCGGACCACCTCATTCTGCATCGCAGACCAGAGCTCATCATCATAACCTTCGATATGCATATCTTTGCTAAACATCCAGCACCCCTGACGAAAATAGTTGCTAATTCAGTAGCTTACACAAGAATACGGACCGCATTCTATAGAGCACTCGGGCCGTAGCCCAAAATCGCCCCGACGCGTTCCGGAAAACCGCTAAGATTACCCGAATTGGGCAGATTTTTCATGATCTATAGACAAATAAAATGACCAGACATAAAAAAGCCCTGCATAGCAGGGCTTATAATTCGAGACATCCTGTCATTCTGTGGTAGCAGAGCTTACCCCTCCTGAGCCTTTGCGGCTTCTTGTTAGTACTCCCCCCAGAGTTCTTTAATCCCAGTAGTTATCCTTCACTTCACCACCGGCGACCTTGGTCAGTGCCTTCTTCAGGGCTTCAGGCGACTCGACGATATTCATGAAGCTGTTATCCCCCATCATGGAGAGGTCAGGGAAATTGATGGCAATACGGAAACGGGCATAGAGGTGATAGACATACTTGCCAGAGACCAGAATCTCATAAGGCAGGTGAGCCGTACCCTTCTCTTCGGTAAAGTCGATGATGCCCATGATGTACTTGTCATCCATGTACTTATCACCACCCTTGGGCATCTTCATGCCAACACCAAAGACAACCTCATCCTTACCGGGAATATCAATCCGATACACCTGACTGACACCACCAAGACCTTTTTTCAGGTTATCTTCAACGGTTTTCAGTGCAGCCTTGTGGTTAGGGTACTGAGCCAGTTCGTGCATGTTGGTATCGTCAAAATACTCCATGCCAAACATATAGTGGTACTTACGCAGTTTCTTTACGCGCAGCCCTTTTCTTGAACCAAATACCTTGCGGTTACCCAATACCTTTTCCAGCTGAGTGGTTACACCAGCCAAATCACCCGACATACGGTAAGCGTGTGCCATATAGGTAGGGTTGGTATAAGCTACCTGCAGGTCATTACCGACCTTGGTGATTGAGACGCGTTGTGCCGCACCGTAACCACCAAACTCAGATTTCGCCGCATTCTTCTTCAGTGCGTCATTGGTGAAGGCGATAACTATAGCGTTACTATACGGCGCGTAGGAACCAACCACCTCAAAACCACCATCTTTCAGCTTCTTCTCTACCTGCTGCTGTACCGTAGTCATATCACCGGTAGTGACATCGGCCATAATAAACGGCTTCAAGCGCTTACTTGCAGCCTGGGCACCCACGGCGAACACCGCCAATAGTGATGCCAGAATTATTTTTTTCATCGTTGCGTTCATTACAAACCCCTAAATGAAACTTATTAATTTGATGTAAAAACGGGGTGTTGCCACCCCGCTTAGCTACTAATTAATTATTAGAACTTTTTGCTGTACATCAGCTGCCAACTGGTCTGTGAATGTGAGATATCCATGCCCATGTCGCTGGTGTTGTTCGCCTCAGGAGCCATGGTCAGAGAGAAGTTCACAGCATCGCTACTAGTAACGTCATAACCGATTCCCGCAGTGTAATGGCTTGTGATGGTTGCCGGAAACAGGTGATTCAGGTAATCATCCGGTACAGGGTTATTCGCGACATTAGCCCCCAGACGAACCACCATGGCCTCGTTCACCTGATAGGCACCGCCGATCTGGTAAACGGTCTGGTCTTCCCACTCCTGGAACAGCACCGCATCCAAAGATGCCCCTCGCATGTCAGGACCACCCATACCACTGAAGTCATTCGAAGCGGCATCACTGGCCTTAAAGGACATCTGGAAGGATTCCATTACCTCAGCCCAGCTGATGCGCTTGACATCTGCAGCAATCGTCAGTTTGTCATTGGCCTTAAAGGAGATTCCCAGACCGATGGTGGTTGGCCACTGGAAATTCTTGACTGTAATAGAGCCATCAAGGCCGACAGCCATATCCCCGAAGAAACTATTATTACCTACCATAGACATCTCAGCATCACCGGTGAGGTCACCAAGACTGGTCTTACTATGGTAGGAACCACCTACACTCAGCTGCTCATTGACCTGGTAGGTAAAGCCCAGCTTGCCGGCAAAACCAGAACCGGTAGCGGCACCGGTATAGGGGTTGCTGTCAGCGAAGTCGAAATAACCGCCAGCGATACCACCATCAAACATGCCTAAACCACCCATCATAGTGGCATCAGGTGTCAAGGTACCCATGGCCTGTGTTCCCATCATCATATCCATCATCATGCTGCCGGGCATCGCCATCTTAATATCCATGCTGGCACGCACATAGTCGATGCTACCACCCACATTCAACTTATCATTTACTCTGTATGAAACGGGGAAAAGGATACGCATCACGCCTACCTCAGAGAATTCTTCAGTTCCCGCAACATCACCCATCAAGGTTGGGTCGCTGAGAACGCCATCCATCAGGATGGCAGCGGCACCCGGGGAAGCTGTGTTCATGTTGCTGGAGTTTGCATCGTCATACTCGGTACCCATGCCGCCCTGGGCGAAGGCGCCGATGCCCCAAGTCAGTTTACCGCTCTTGCTGGCGTAACCTGCGGCAGGCATGGTGAAGGAAGTGGAGCTGGAATCCCACCCAGCACCCATCATTTCTGAACTAACATTGGGACCCAGTATACCTACTGCCAAATCGAGACGGGCACCCTCGTCCATCAGGCCCAGAGTGGCCGGATTGTTCATCATGCCCGCAGTACCATTGTCATAGGCCATGGAGGCACCACCCATACCGGTAGCAATGGGGCCATAACCCTCAAGGTTCATACCATTTGTAGCATAAGCGGCCATAGGTGCGGCTAGTGCGGCCGACACGGCCAAGGCAAGCAGACGCTTGGAATTCTTCATCGTTATACTCCTCGCAGGTTTTAATATTGTGGTGAAGCGTTTAAATAACTTTTAAAAACAGTTTTTGTTTTGTGTGGCTAACGATATTGATGTCGCTGAACTATGTCAAGCACTGACAAGAAATATAAGTTTATTATCAAAGACTTATGAAGGTTTTTCTAATATTGTAACATGCGACGATAGGGTTAACCCTTATTCACTTAAATAAAATAAATACTGTGAATTCAACTACTTAAAAACAGCAAACTCTCATCAAATAAGCTGTTACAGAAGCAGCAAAACCATACGCTGCGGCATACTGAAAAAATAGCAGGCAAAAAAAATCCCCCGCAAGCGGGGGATTTTTTAGACAGTGTTAACAGCTGTTAGATGTAAAGCGTGATATCGGCTTCACCGGCAAACTCGAAGAAGGTGGCAGCACCACCATATTCCAGCCCATCGATGAAATCGTTAGGAGCCATATCGAACAGGTCTACAGTCATCTGACAAGCCACCATCTTCACCTCGGCTTCGAGGCACAGCTCACGAAGTTCCTCCAGGCTAGCTACACCCTTGGACTTCATCTTCTGCTTCATCATGGCAGTCATCATGCCCTGCATACCGGGAAGCGCTTGCAGCAATACCGGCATCGGCATCGGCATCGGCATACCCGGGTTACCCAAAGAGGTTACCTGCAGGTTGAGATCCTTCTTCATGCACTGAAGACCATAGAAGGTCCAGAAGATTTGTACTTCGTAGCCCAGAGCTGCCGCGGTGGAGGCTAGGATGAAGGGCGGATAGGCCCAATCCAGCGTACCCTTGGTAGCGATAATGGCCATTTTCTTTTGATCTGACATCTATTTTACCCCCGTTAACACTGTGGTTTTAGCTTTATTAGGCTTTCTTGATCAGGAAGACGAACTTGCCGCCCTCTTCACCAGATTCCATCAGCTCATTACCGGTCTGCTTGGCAAAGGCCTCAAAGTCTTTTACTGAACCCGGATCGGTAGCGATGATTCGCAGTACCTGACCAGCTTCCAGGGCACCAAGTGATTTCTTAGCACGCAGGATGGGCAGAGGACAGTTCAGGCCAGATGCATCAAGCTCTTGATCAAAGTTTGCCATGGTAATAACTCCTAAATGGATTTTTGGATGAAAAAAAACGCCTCAACCGCCATCGCGGCAAAGCGATAAGTAAACGTTAGTATTCAATAGCGTACTTATATGCCAACTGACATATGAAAGCAAGCCTAAAAGGGGCACGTTCTATCGTAACGGGTCTGTAACTAACAGGTGCATCACCACCACTCAATCACTATTATGATCGACATACAATTGAACCAAATGGTGCCTCAGCAGCACTAAACAGGTGCTCATAATAACTTAAGCTGGATACGACTTTGTTGCCCAACTCACTGAAAAAACTGATTTTACTGATATTTCTAAGCCCCTTTGTCGTGGCCGCCGATGAGATGTCGCTTCCTGAGCTGGGCGACAGTTCTGCCACCAGCCTTAGCCCTGAACAGGAACAACAGATCGGCAGTGAAGTGGTTCGCCGCATGCGCAAATCGGGCTATATCATTAATGACCCGCTAATCACTACTTATATAGAAGGCGTAGGACAGTCCCTGGCGGTTCATGCTCAAAGTGAACAAGACTTTACCTTCTTCGTGGTTGATGCCCCTGGAATCAACGCCTTCGCTCTACCCGGTGGCTATATCGGCATTCACAGCGGGCTGCTACTTGCTAGCCACACAGAAAGTGAGCTTGCCAGTGTCATTGCCCATGAGATAGCGCATGTATCGCAGCACCATATCGCACGCGGTATTGAACAGGCGAACCGCATGAATCTGCCGCTGTCAGTCGCCATGATTGCCGCGATCCTTCTCAGTGGCGGCGACCCCAATATTGCCAATGCCGCGATGGCTGCCAGCCTGGGCGGCAGTCAGCAGGCACAGTTGAACTTCACACGCTCTCACGAGCATGAGGCCGACAGGATCGGGATGCAGTTACTGGCTAACTCCGAGTATGATCCACAGGGCATGTCTGATTTTTTTTCCAGACTGCTGGAAGCATCGCGTTACTACGGCGAGGGGGTACCGGAATTTCTCCGTACCCACCCGGTTACCACCTCGCGACTGGCCGAGGCGCAATCTGCTGCTGAGCACTACCCACGCAAGATGCGTGTTGACACTACCTCTTATCTGGTAGCCAGAGCCAGGGTACGCCTCCACCACAGCAAGAGCGCAGATAAACTTCTTAAAGAGTTACGCAGCGAACAGGCCGAGAGGCCGACGCCTGCCAGTGATATTAACGTCTACCTGCGCGCTATCACCCACATTGTGCTGCAACAGCCCGCCGAGGCAGAAAAGCTGTTGCATAAATTGGTTAGCCGAGCACCTGAAAGTATCGCCTACCGCGACACTCTGGGACAGCTCTATCACTCACAGGGAAAATACCGTCAGGCCATATTGATTTATCACAAAGGACTAGAGCGCTACCCCCACAATGAGGTGCTCACCCTCTCTCTGGCAACGAACCTGATTGCACTACATGACTACCCCAAAGGGCGAGAACGGCTACAGGATATGTTACGCCGTAATCCCCGCTCCGCCGCCGCCTTTCGCCTGATGGCACAACTCGAGTCTGAGGCAGGAAATCAACCTGCATCTTATCTGGCTCAAGCTGAACATTACTTACTACTCGAAGAGCCCCACAGCGCGCTGGAACAGTTAAAGATTGCCAAGCGTATCGATAATCTCGATTTTTACCACACGGCACGCATCGAGGCCCTGGATAAGGAGATCACCGAATCGCTTGAAAGGGCAAAGAGTTTGCCTGCAGAATAACCGGGCTAGCGCATCATGATCGATAACGGTCAAAGTAGAGAACTCCTGCTAGGGATTACCCTGTTAACGCTCAGTAACGACCCTCATGAACAGTTTCTAATATACTAATATATAACGATTTTTTAGTACTTTTTCTTGCGTTCCATGTCGCAGTGAGTATGCTAGGAACATCCTTTCCAGCAGGTCGGTTATTCGCCTGCTGCTGAAATGTGGATATGGCAAGGACGATAGCGAATGGCTGTAAGTGCACTTAAGGATTGTGCGTATCTGCCGTCGTAACAAGTAATAAATGACTTAGGAGGATACAATGCGGAAGACCGCACGTTTCATCTCTACTGCAAGCGTACTGGCCACCATGCTAGGTGCACTAAGCGCTGCCCCCCAACTGGCTGTTGCAGCTGATGCGCAGGTAATCGAAGCTGGCAAGAAACTCGCTTTTGATCGCAAAAAGGGCAACTGCCTGGCCTGCCATCAAATCGAAGGCGGCAATCTACCCGGTAACATCGGTCCTGCACTGGTTGCCATGAAGGCTCGTTTCCCCGACAAGGCCGTATTACGCGCCCAAATCTGGGACTCCACTGTAAAGAATGCCAACACCATGATGCCTCCCTTTGGTCGTCACGAAATTTTGACTGAAGCGGAAATCGACAAGGTGGTTGAGTTCATTCACAGCCTGTAATCAGCACGCATCTAAATTTGAATTGAATCTGAGGAGTTTCAACGTGAACATGAAACGTAGAGTTTTTCTAAAAGGTAGTCTGGCAAGCGGTATGGTAGCTGTCGCAGTCGGTGCCGGTGTACTTAGCCCCCGCCAGGTACTTGCAGCGTGGCCCAAAGATGCTTTCGAGGCAAAGAACGTAAACGACGCCATGAAGGGCCTGTTGAACACTGACCTGGCACCTGCCAGCGATGCCATCAAGCTTGAGGCCCCCGATATCGCCGAGAACGGTGCAGTAGTACCGGTCAAAATTACGGCCAGCATGGATAATGTTGAGTCCATCACCATCATCGCCGAGAAGAACCAGACCCCACTGATCGCCAGCTTCAATCTGGCCGCTGGCACGCAGGGTTTTGTCTCCACTCGCATCAAGATGGGTAAGACCTCTAACGTCATCGCTGTTGTTAAGGCTGGCGGCAAGGTCTACAGCGCCCGCAAGGAAGTCAAGGTCACCATCGGTGGCTGTGGCGGCTAAGCGCCTCCCTCATCCTTGTAATTAAGTAAGAATTTAAGCGTTTAGGAGAAATCAACAATGGCTAAGTCAAGCATTAAAGTTCGCGCCAAACTTAAAAATGGTGCCTGTGAAGTCAAAGCCCTGATCAAGCACCCGATGGAAACTGGTCTACGTAAAGATAAAAAGACCGGTAAGATCATCCCCGCCCATTTCATTCAGGAAATCAGCTGCAAGCACAACGGCACTGAAGTCTTAAATGCACTGTGGGGGACGGCCATCTCTACCAACCCTTACGTCTCATTTATTGTAGACGGTGCCAAAAAGGGTGACGTCATTACCTTGAGCTGGGTGGATAACACCGGAGCCAAGGATTCCTCCGAAGGTGATTCCAAGCAAGGCCAGGTTAAATAAACCGCCCTCACCTTCATTATAAATAGCATACGCTTTCCGGAATCCAAGGAGTCAATATAATGCGTAAAATTGCCCTAACAGCATCTCTGGTCGCCCTCTTCGCAGGCCTGCCAGCTGCCGTACAAGCAAGCCCCAGCGAGGACCTAAAGTCCTTCCGTGAATACTTCATGAAGCGTTTCCCCGGTGTGCCGCTGAATGAGTACCAGAACGGCGTCTACGCCATCAATGCCGATGCCCGTATGTCGTGGGAAGCGATTGAGGAGTTCCCCCCCTACGAAGATGCCCTGGCCAAGGGTGAAGAGCTGTTTAATACCCCCTTTGCCAATGGTAAGACCTACTCCAGCTGTTTCAAAAAAGGTGGCAAGGGTATTCGTCAGAACTACCCCTACTTCGATGCCAACAGCGGCAAGGTCAAAACCCTTGAGGGCGAGATCAACGAGTGCCGGAAGAAAAACGGTGAGAAGCCACTGGGTTGGAAGAAGGGTGATATCGCCTCTATCTCAGCCTATATGGCTTCAACCTCTAACGGTAAGAAGATCAGCATCAGCGTCCCCAACGACCCTCGTGCCCAGGCGGCTTACCTGCAAGGCAAGAATCACTTCTATGCCAAGCGTGGGCAGCTCAACCTGAGCTGCGCCAACTGCCATCAGGATAACGCCGGTAACCGTATCCGTGGCGACATCTTGAGTCCGGCACTGGGTCACCCCAGCCACTTCCCGGTTCACCGCCTGAAGTGGGGCGGACTCGGCACCATGCACCGCCGCTTCGGTGGCTGTAACAAGCAGGTTCGTGCCAAGCCGTTTAAGGCGCAAAGCACCGAGTATGTGGCACTGGAGTACTTCCTCAATTACATGAGTAATGGTATTGAGGTAAACGCACCGAGCTCACGTAAGTAAGCTTTCGTTGTAAAAAAACCCGGCCTTATCGCCGGGTTTTTTTTCGCCTAAGGAAAGTTCATAGAAGGACACGAGGATAAATTACGTTCCCCAGAATTTACGACTGAATTTCCTGCTTAAGCCGACGCTCCAGCACAAAGCAGGCAAAGGGAATAAACCCCGCCAGTAACACCACAAGCCACTTGAGCAGTGACCATTTGTAGTGGTGACTGACTACCAGTGATACCACCAGATATGTGATGAAGAGCAGGCCATGCGTGGTGCCCACAAACGGTACGATCACCGGCATGCCAAGGTAATATTTTGCTGGCATCGCGATAAAGAAAAGGCTGATAAGAGAGATACCTTCGATAAGGCTCAGGCTGCGAAAGGTGTCCACGCTACTTTCTCTTTGGTCGTTTCAGGTGAAGGAGACACCGCGGTCCGTAGAAGAACGCAACGCCCCCTTTACGGATGTCATGTTAGCCATCAAGTCGCGGCTTAATAATATCAAACACCTGCTCCACAGTGATCACCTGCAAACAGACATTGTCGTGGCACGGTGTCTTGCGGTGGTTGGAAGCACTAACACAGGGAGAACAGGCCAACCCGGCATAGATCGGAGTGCTATCACCTAACGAGCCATAGAGTGCTGGCGTCTCAGGACCGAAGATCACATAACTTGGCATCGCGGTCACGGCGGAGAAATGCCCGGGACCGGAGTCGTTACTCACCATCAAAGTAGAGATAGAATAAAGTGATGGTAACTCGGCAAACTTTACCCGTCCGGCAAAATTTATGCAGCGCTCGTGTCCGACCTCACCCTTTAACTCTTCGGCCTCTTCACGTTCGCCAGGGGCACCAGTGATCAACACCAGCGCGTCGTCATAATCGGCAAGAATACGCCGCATCAGTTCAGCATAACGTTCGGGCATCCAACGGCGCTGAATCAACAGTTCACTGGCATTGGGGTTAATCAGGACAATACGATGCTTTGCCGCATCGTAATCGGGATAATCCTCACGTACCCGCGTACGCATCGGCTCAAGTTCCTCCTCGCTGAAACTGAGTTGTGCCAGCTTGATCTCCTCATCACCGATTAAGGTTTTGGAAAAAGGGAGCTCCGCCTTCTCCGATAATGTCGTGTTAATTAAGGCGATAAAGTTCTTAGCAATATGCATATGGGCGTTGTATGCCACCTTGTGGGTCAGCAGATCACCGCGGTAGAGCCCTTCGTTATGGAAGGCGTGAAAACCGATACGGTTGTTGGCACCGGAGAGCCCGGTGAGCAACGCACTGTAACGAGAGAAGAGTTCGAGATCGATTACCGTGTCAATTTTATTGTGTCGTGTCCAGAACAGAAAGCGCAGGCTGGAGATGGCGAGTGGCAACAGCCCGTCTTCTTCGATATGAAAAACATTCTCCTCCGGTACTGTACCGAGCAGACGCAGACTGGGGGCATTCTTTTTAAAGATAACGAAGTAGAGTTCGGCCCCTGTGTCACGCATCTTGCGCATTGCCGGGTCGACGATAATGGCGCTGCCCATCTCCGAGAGTTCAACGAACAACACCTTCTTCGGTTCACTACGACGCCAGGCGCTGAAAAGCCCCGTCAGCTTGAAAAATAAAGTAAAGATAAAACAGAGCGGCACCCCTGCGTAATAATCGACCTGCCGCATTGTATCGACTTTCATCGAGCTTCCCCTGTTATAGGCTGTAACGTCCCTTGAGATAGACAACCAGTCCCGGTAGGCTGGCGAGTATCAACACAACCCCATAGACAATCGACATTGCCAGTACCGTTACCTTATCTGCACCCAAGAGTGTAAAAAATCCGATCATGGCACTCTCGCGAATGCCCCATCCGGCAAGCGAGAGCGGGATCAGGGTCAACAATATCACCGGTGGTACAACGATGAAAAAGGTTAACAGATCGTACTCCAGCTCCACGCTGCGACCGATGAGAAATATCGCCATCAGCGCGAGAAAATGTACCGCCACCGAGAGCCCCAGTTGACTACCTAGCTCACGCGGCCCCGGCAACACGACACTCAGTCGTGAAGAGATGGTCTGAAACAGGCGGGTAACACGCCAGCGATCAAGCCAGGCAATACGTTGCAAATAGAACAGCACGATAAAACCAACAATGCCGCTACCCACCAGCAGATTCACAGTAATAAAGACGCCCTGCGGCAACAGGTCAGGATTGATGGCATTGGCCAGCAGGTTGAGCAACAGCAGCCCCACCAGCCCCAACACGCGATCTATAAAGACCCCGTTAAAGGCATCGCGCTTGCGCCCCTGCTTACGAGCTACATCAAGTACCCGAATCGCATCGCCCCCGATGCTGGTCGGCAGGCCCTGATTAAAGAAGGTACCCTTAAAATAACTTTTCAGGAAAAAACCGAAACCCTGTTGGTAACCGAGCGGACGCATCACCAGCGACCAACGATAGGCCGCCAGCGTGGTGCTGAGTAGCTGAAACAGAATACCCAGCAGCAGCAATCGCGGCACAATGTTCTGAATACTCTGTTTGACGCCGTCGAAATCGATGGAGCGGAAGATCAGACCGAAGATCAGCAAGGTCACGACGATACGAATCACCACACCGAGTGACGACCCTCCCCCTGCCCGCTCAATCTCCTCTTCGCTCACCTCCAAGCTCCCCCTGGGGGAGCGACGGGTGAACAATAGTTTTAATTTGGGCAGCGCCAGCCCCATACTCAGCAGACCGATGGTAATCTCCAGCCACCTGGCCCCGGCATAACCACTTTCGTGAAAGAAACTGAGGCTAACTGCCGCACCGAGCAACAACACTGCAAACAGACGTTGCGCCGAGTCCTCTGCGCCCCAGCTAATACGTGGCGCAAAATAATAGGCGCTCAGGGTGGCGACCCAGGCGATAAGCGCCCCGCCCAGCACATCCATCGGCCAGTGGACACCGACTACCATGCGCGAAATGCCCACCAGTACGGCCAGACTCAACACCAGCGCCTTCCAGTGGCGGGCGATCGGTTGCAGGCAGAGCAGCGCCGCCATAGTGAAGGCGGCGGTAGTATGACCTGAAGGAAAGGAGACCGCCTTGTGCGCTATGCCGATCACCGTAAGCTGATCAGGACTCAGCACCGCGGGCGGTCGCATCACCAGCGCCCACTCTTTAAGTCCGTGAACCATCAGGGTACTGACGAGGGCGGAGAATAAGAGTGTCCAGATCAGCTGTGGTCGCCGCTCAATAAACAGTAGTGCCAAAGAAAAGATCACCAGCGAATCACCAAAGGTGGTGATGTTCTGCCACAGCCAGCCACCGGTGTAGTGACTGAACTGGTTGAAAAAGAAAAAGAGCTCGCGATTGGCATCCTGCCACCAGACGACAAAGAGGCTACTGGCGGCGAGCAGCGGCAGCACCCAGGCCCACGGGCTGGAGAGGATCTGAATCAAGGTCTGCTGTTCGTTCTTAACCATGGAATCCATTGCAACGATAATAGGTGAATCGGTGTACCGGGGTCTCAGCAAGTGCCACCACTAACTCATCCAGCGGCTGGCACTGCTCGAAGCGGGCAATGCCACTGGCGTTGTCGCGCCCCTCGTAATAGTCGGGGACGATCAGCACCCCACCGCCCCCCGCCTGGGGGCTACCATACCAGAGATCGAATTGATCGTAACGGCTATCGGTCACGGTTACGGTTGCCGGGCGGGCGTACCAGCCGATACGACTTGCCAGCGTCCAGTTTCCCACCATCAGACTCTCGTGATGGTTCTGCCGCAAATCAAGCCCATACTGTGCCGCCTCGCGCCAGCCGTAGAGATCGCGTAGCGGGTGTTTATAGGGTTCAAACGGTAGCCAGGCGAAGGCAAACTGGCTGTGAATAAACAAGGTCAACAACAGCGAATAGGCAACAGAGAAGTAGACCGTATAACGCACGCCTCGCCGCTGCCAGCGGCGCATCAACCAGCGCGCGATCAGAGGTGCCAGCGCCGCCCAGGCCAGCAGCGTCCAGTGCGGCAGGGTCTCCTCAAAACCACTACTCCAGCCAAACAGCAACAGTACCGGCAGCACCAGTGCCAGAATCAGGCGCACCCCTGAATGCGATAACTCACGTCGCGTGGCCGTCAGAGCGGCGATGCCAAAGAGAAAGATCCCCGGCGCATAGGCCAGCAGCTGACCGGCCTGGGCGCGGAAAAACCGCTCCAGCTCCCACCCTCGTTGTGGCATGCCATGGCCCATCTGGTAGGCGATGGAGATCCAGTCGTGCGTGGCGTTCCAGTAGAGCACCGGAAAAATCACGCACAGTGCCAGCAACACCGCGCTCCATAGCCGCGCCGTGAGTAGCACCCGCCCCTGTCGCTGCCACAGCACAAACAGCAGCGCCGTCGCCACCAGGGTGACTGCCGTGTATTTGGAGAGCCCCGCCAGACCGAAACAGAGCCCCAGCAGCAACCAGTCGCGCCAGCGCCCCTGCGCCAGCGCCCGGTGCAGAAACAGCATCGCCGCGAGGGCAAACAGCAGTAACGGTAGCTCCGGCACCAGGGCAATGGTGAGCAGCTGAAAGATAATGGCCGACTGCAGGATCGCCACCGCAATAAAACCGATCCACGGTGACTCCTCGGGGAACAGCTCTCGGCTCAGCTGGTAGAGCAGCAGGCTTGAGGCCGCACCCAGCAATAACGGCCACAGCCGCAGGAAAAATTCATGTTGTGAGAAAGGAACCACCAGAGCCTGCAACCAGCCCACCATCGGCGGGTGGTCAAAGTAACTCCAGTCTGGCCACAGGCCGTAGAGCGCGTAGTGCGCCTCATCCACACTCAGGTCGATGCGACCGATCACCAGCAGATGCAACAGCGACAGCGCCACGACCAATGCCACGGTCAGTTGTGCCGCAGAGGGCATATTGGCGGCATCGCGTCGCATCAAAAGGAAGATTCCATTGTTATGGTGTTAAAAGCGCGAATTATACGCGATGGCTCGCGCAACATCACTGTCCTGTCAGGGCGTAACGGCCCGATAAAGACCGAACCAGCGTTGGCTACCGTCCGGATTATCGGCCTCAATAATCGTAACCCGTTCAAATGCCCCCTCAGGCAGATTACGCGTTAACGGCACCACCTCACCGCTCGCTCCCTTCTCGGCATCGAACTGCTCCACAAAGAGACAATACTCACGCTCTTCCTCACCCGCCTTACGCCATAGGGTGTACTGATTGGCACGGGTATCAAGGGTACTTTCCACCCGAAGTGGCATCCGTAACAACCACGCCACCATGCCAGCGCGAGCATGGTTGTCGACCAGAATATGGCAACTGTCGCCACGCGCCATCGCCGCCAGTTGTGTGCGTATCGCCGGTGCAACCGGCTCCCAGCCGTAGGCCTGACTGAGCTGGGTACGTTGCGGCGGAACATCCCCACCAACAAGGCCCATAATGATGTGGGGAAAACGCATGAAATTGAGCACCAGCTGCGGCAGCAGGAACAGCACGATGACCAGCACCACCCGACTACGCCGCAGCTGCCCCTCGCGATAGAGCAGGTGATTAAGCAGCCCGGCCAGCAGCAGGGTTCCGGCGATATAAGCGGTCACCGGCCAGTTGGGATGACTCTTCGCGGTCAAACCCGCCGCACCAAACACCAGCATCGGCAGCCAGAAGTTCCAGCCCAGCAGGGCTCGGGTGTAGCCATCCAGACTAGAGCCCACACGGGAGAAGGGGGCCCAGGCCATGGCAAAATAACTCCACGGCATCGCCACCGCCAGCTGCCCACCGAGAAACATCAGAAACATCTCCAGGGTATCGACCGTAACTTGCTGTTTAACCCCATGCCCGAACTGGAAACGAAAGGAGATCCAGTCGTTTGCCCCGTTCCATGCCACCACCGGCATAAACAGCAGCAGCGCCAGCAGGCAACCAAGCCACGGCCAGGGGCTCGCCAGTGAGCGCCTCCCGACTCGACTACCAAGCAGGGTGAAGAACAGTGCCCCCAGCAGCAACACGGCGGTGTACTTGGAGAGCAGTGCCAGCCCGATGAACAGGCCGGTAACCAGCCACCAGCGGGCACCGGGCTCCTGACCGGCGCGCCAGGCGCTCCACAACGCCAGCCAGGCAAAGATCATTAGTGTGCTATCGGGTGTAACGATATGAAAACCGGCCTGTATGATCGGCATACTGGCCCACACCAGCACTGCCAGAGCGCCGGCAACCCCGCCGAAGATCTGCTGCGCCATACGATAGCCCAGCAGCGCACCCACCAGCCAGGAGGCCACCGCGGGCAGGCGCACCGCCCAGGCCGCATCATCAAACAGCCATGCCCCCGGCAGCATCAGCCAGGCGATGAGAGGCGGGTGGTCGAAATAGCTCAGCTGCGGGCGTTGCGACCAGACCCAGTAGTAGGCCTCATCGGGCAACAAGCCTAAACTCAGCCAGCCCAACACGTTGCCCAGCAGTGCGACAGAAACCAGCAGCGCGACCCACAGCGGCAGTTGACGCGGCAACCATGCGACGGGTCTACTCATTTCACACTATCCCGTCGGCTTAGCGCAGTGAAGCCCAACCAACCGCCGACCAGCAGCAGCGGCAGGGCCGCTTGCATCGCCATCACGCCCAGCTCTTCTGTCACATCACTCAACACCACATCCCCCTCGGGCTGAATTTGATACAGTGCCAGCCCGCGCCAGAGCAGCACCGCCCCAATCAGTATCAAATAGGCCGACCATAATGTCTGTCCCGGCGCGATACCTCTTGCCCGCAGGCGCTGCGCCAGCAGCCACAACAGCAGCCCCCACAACCACCAGCCAAGAAGACGTGTCGTCGACAGTTCCGCCGCATAACGGGCTAGCTCCACCAGTGGCGAGAAGATCACGCGCAGGGCACTGACCTCCCCCTGATAACCGGCGGCCACCGGGATCACTTCATCGCGGCTGCCCTGACGTAACAGCTTAATGGTCTGCTCCAGCTGCTGCTCGCGCGACAGCTGAGCCGCCCCCGGCAGGCGCAGCAGGGTCCAGGTGCGTGAGTAACCGCCCCAGCCGTGCCAGTCGGTGGAGCTCACCAGGCGAATACGCCCCTCCTGTTCCAGGCGCAGCATCTCATCGCGCACGCTGTCAGGAATATCGGGGTGTCCGGCATTGATCAACTCAAAGGCGTGTACCCCGGCATCGGTTAGCTTCTCGATATCTTCCGGGGCTAGCAGCCAGGCCATGGAGATCAGCGCCCCCTTATGGTCGTTATTTATATTTTCCGCAAAGCGCGGGGAATACTCTTTATTACTGCGCTTGCCCAGCAGCAGCGGTTGTCCTTGCTTTAGCCCAAGACCCAGCAGGAAACCACCAAACTCGTTAACCATCTCGACCCCCGGGATCACCAGCGGATCCCCCTGCCGCTGTGCCAGCTGCTGGGTGTAAAAACTCCCCGCCGGGTCGTCATGCTCGGTGATCGCAACCACGTCGTAACCACGCTCACGGTGCCAGCGCAGATTGTATTCAGCGCGTATCAGGGCATCGTGAGAACCGAGGGTATGACTCTGCAGGTCGGCCGCCAGCCACTGCGGCTCCTCCACCTCCAGCTGCCAGCCGGGAAAGTGCAGATGGGAAAAGAAGAGCATCAGCGAGGGAATGCACCAGAAACCAAACAGCGCTACCGCACTGGCCCATAAACCGCGCCGCCACCAGGGCAGCTGTGTGCGACGCAGAAAGATCCACAACCAGCTCAGCACCACCGTCCACAGGGCCAGCGAGAAGGCCGCAAGACGAAAATCGGGGGCACCGGTAAGAATATGACCAAAGGCGCTAAAGGGCTCAATCAACATCTGCCACCAGGGCATCGTCACCGTCACCCCCTCAATCAGCGACCAGTCGCGGGCATCAAACGGCCCCTGCGGCTGCCAGGGAAGCAGGGTAAATAGGGTGACGAAGGCGAGCGTGCTGAGCAGTAGACGCTCAAAGGCATCACACTGCATGCAAACTCGCTTCAAGTGGGAAACCACGTCAGGTCTGCGAGGAGTGGAGATGATCAGGTCTTGGGCAGGGTGACGCCAGTCTGCCCCTGGTACTTACCGCCGCGATCACCGTAGGAGGTCTCGCAAATTTCATCGGATTCGAAGAACAGCATCTGTGCCACGCCTTCGTTGGCGTAGATCTTGGCAGGCAACGGCGTGGTGTTGGAGAACTCCAGAGTCACGTGGCCCTCCCACTCCGGCTCCAGCGGGGTGACATTGACGATGATGCCGCAGCGGGCATAGGTCGACTTGCCGAGACAGACAGTGAGTACACTACGCGGGATGCGAAAAAATTCCACGGTGCGCGCCAGCGCAAAAGAGTTGGGGGGAATGATGCAGACATCGGACTTCACATCGACAAAACTGTTCGCATCGAAGTTCTTCGGGTCAACGATGGCCGAATTGATATTGGTGAAGATCTTGAACTCGTCAGCACAGCGCACATCATAACCATAGCTCGAAGTGCCGTAAGAGACGATGCGATTACCGTCCACGTCACGTACCTGACCCGGCTCAAACGGCTCGATCATTCCCTCGTTCTCCGCCATGCGACGGATCCACTTATCAGCTTTAATGCTCATCTGCTTCCCATTCCCACTTCAAATCGTTATTAACCGGCCCATAAAAAATGGCGGCCCCCCAAAAAGGGAGCCGCCATTATATAGAGTTGCAGGCCGGGCAGCTATGCCCGGCAGCCCCCCAATTAGTCGTTGGCAATAACGATCTTGGGGAACTTGGCGCTGTAATCCTTCGCCTGATTAGCCAACTTGGCCGTGGTCTTGCGAGCGATATCGCGGTAGATCTGCGAGATGCGGCTCTCAGGGTCAACGGCTACGGTCGGTTTACCGGCATCGGTCTCTACACGAATGGAGATATCGAGTGGCAGTGAACCGAGCAGGTTGATGCCGTAATCTTCGGCCATTTTCTGACCGCCGCCCTCACCAAAGATCTGCTCTTCGTGACCACACTGGGAACAGATATGGGTCGACATATTCTCCACCACGCCGAGTACCGGCACCTCTACCTTCTCGAACATCTTATAGGCCTTACGGGCGTCGAGCAGCGCGATGTCCTGCGGGGTGGTAACGATAATGGAACCGGAGACCGGTACCTTCTGCGCCAGGGTCAGCTGGGTGTCACCGGTGCCCGGCGGCAGGTCGATCACCAGGTAGTCCACCTCGCGCCAGTTGGTGTCGTTCAGCAGCTGCTCCAGGGCCTGGGTGACCATCGGGCCACGCCAGATCATCGGGGTATCCTCGTCGATGAGGTAACCGATCGACATCGACTGAATGCCGTAGTTGACGATGGGCTCGAGGCGGGTGCCATCTGGAGAATCGGGTTTCTTGTCGGAGAGACCCAGCATGCGCGGCTGTGAGGGACCGTAAATATCGGCATCCAGGATACCGACGGTAGCGCCCTCGGCAGCCAGTGCCAGCGCCAGGTTAACGGAAGTGGTGGATTTACCCACCCCCCCCTTACCGGAGGCCACGGCAATGATGTTCTTCACGCCCTTAATGTGGTTCACACCCTTCTGCGCGGCGTGAGAGACGATGCTGGTCCCCACCGCGATCTCGGCACTGGCTACACCATCAACACCCTCAACCACCTCTTTCAGCTTGGCAGTCAGCTCATCGTGGTAGCCCGCTGCGGGAAAACCCAGGGAGACGGTAACCTTAACCTTGTCACCATCGACAGTGATGTCCTTTACACACTGGGCTGAGACCAGGTCTTTCTCCAGATAGGGGTCGGTGTAGCCCTTCAGTGCGGCTTCAACTTGTGACTGTTCAACTGACATCTTTTTCCTCTCCTAACCGGCCACCGTAAATAATCTGGCGGCCGCTAATTTCTGACCAAAAAGTTCGGGTATTATCACAGAACCGGTAGTTCGTGGCAATAAAGGCCCGATATCATAGCAAAGTTCACGGGAATTACCCTATCCCATATGGTGTATTAACTAAGGGGACATCTAGCGGGTCTAGACCATACTTGGTACTGTATGCGGACTTTTTCAAGAACTAATTGCAGACAAGACGACATGGCCGACACAAAACGAAAAATCCTTATCACCAGCGCCCTGCCCTACGCCAACGGTCCGATCCACCTCGGCCACCTGGTGGAGTACATCCAGACCGACATCTGGAGCCGCTTCCAGAAGATGCGCGGCCACGACTGCACCTACGTCTGTGCCGACGATGCCCACGGCACCCCGATCATGTTGCGTGCGCAGAACGAAGGCATCGACCCCGAGGAGTTGATCGCCCGCGTTGCACGCGAACATCGTGCCGATTTCGCCGATTTTGCCATCGCGTTTGACAACTATCACAGCACCCACAGCCCCGAGAACAAGGAGCTTGCGACCCTTATCTACAAGCGCCTGCGCGACGGCGGCCACATCGCCACCCGCACCATCACCCAGGCCTACGACCCGGAAAAGGAGATGTTCCTCCCCGACCGCTTCATCAAGGGCACCTGCCCCAAGTGCGGTGCCGAGGATCAGTACGGCGATAACTGCGAAGCCTGCGGCGCCACCTACTCCCCCACCGAGTTGAAGAACGCGGTCTCCGCCATCTCCGGGGCCACCCCCATCGAGAAGGAGTCCGAGCACCACTTCTTCAAGCTCGGTGACTTTGAGGGGATGCTCTCCTACTGGATCAAGGGCGACCACATGCAGCCCGAGATCGCCCACAAGCTCAAGGAGTGGTTCGACTCCGGCCTGCAGGACTGGGACATCTCGCGCGACGCCCCCTACTTCGGCTTCGAGATCCCCGATGCCCCGGGCAAATACTTCTACGTCTGGCTCGACGCCCCCATCGGCTACATGGCTAGCTTCAAGCACCTCTGCAACAACTCCGACGGCCACGACTTTAACGAGTACTGGAAGGAGGACAGCAAGGCCGAGCTCTACCACTTCATCGGCAAGGATATCGCCTACTTCCACACCCTGTTCTGGCCTGCGATGCTCAAGGGCAGCGGTTTTCGCACCCCCAACGCGGTCTACTGCCACGGCTTTCTCACCGTCAACGGCTCGAAGATGTCCAAGTCCCGCGGCACCTTCATCATGGCGCGCACCTATTTAGATCACCTCAACCCCGAGTACCTGCGCTACTACTTCGCCGGCAAGCTGGGCAACGGCATCGACGATCTGGACCTCAACCTGGAGGACTTCCAGGCCCGCGTCAACTCCGACCTGGTCGGCAAGGTGGTCAACATCGCCAGCCGTTGCGCCGGCTTTATCGCCAAGCGTTTTGACAGCCAGCTCTCCAGCAATATCAGCGAACCGGGCCTGCACCGTGAGTTCGTCGATGCCGGTGCCACCATCGCCGCACAGTACGAAAACCGCGAGTACGCCCACGCCATGCGCAACATCATGGCGCTGGCCGACAGGGCCAATGTCTATATCGACGAGGCCAAACCGTGGGTGATCGCCAAGGAGGAGGGCAAAGACCAGGAGCTACATGATATCTGCACCATGGGCATCAACCTGTTCCACGTGCTGATGACCTACCTCAAGCCGGTACTGCCCGTCACCGCCGAAAAGGCCGAGGCGTTCCTCAACATCAAATCGATGAACTGGAGCAACTACGAAGTACCGCTGGTCAGCCATCACATCAACAAATTCACACCGCTGATGACCCGCGTCGAAAACGACAAACTCGATGCCATGCTGGAAGACTCCAAACAGCACCTGGAAAAGACCGACAGCGCCCCGGCCAGGGCAGAGAAAAAGCCCGCCAGCAATATTGAGCCTGTCGCCGAAACCATCCAGTTCGACGACTTCGCCAAGATCGACCTGCGCATCGCCCGAATCGTCAAGGCCGAACACGTCGAAGGGGCCGATAAACTGCTGCAACTCACCCTTGATATCGGCGATGGCACCCGCAACGTCTTTGCCGGTATCAAGTCGGCCTATGCCCCCGAGGATCTGGAGGGCAAGCTCACCGTGATGGTCGCCAACCTCGCGCCGCGCAAGATGCGCTTTGGCATGTCCGAAGGCATGGTGCTGGCGGCCGGGCCGGGGGGGAAGGATTTGTTTATTTTGAATCCGGATGAGGGGGCTGAGCCTGGGATGCGGGTGAAATAACGGACGAAACTCCATGCCCGAAATCACCTTCTCCAAAGATGAAAAAGATCTGATCACCAACAAGATCAAGCTCTACTTTAAGGAGGAGCTGGATCAGGATATCGGCCAGTTCGACGCGCAGTTCCTGCTGGATTTCTTTGCCGAGGAGATCGGCGTCTATTTCTACAATCGTGGCCTCTACGATGCGCAGGCGATTTTGGAACGGCGGCTGGAGGATTTCGGTGAGGCGATCTATGAGCTGGAAAAGCCGACCGACTTCCGTATATAGAGGTTACCCCCACTCACTAGCACGGATGGTGGGTAACAATGTCATTATGACGATATGTCCCCCCCTGTTATAGCATCATCACAGTAAGCCGCTGCCTGGGATTATTCCGTGCTAAATCAAGGCTTATTCGGTAAAATTCCCGCGGTTTTCTGCCGAAGGCTTGTAGTTTCCGATGGCTTAAGTAGACTTTGCTCTCCTGGCAACCCTATAAGGTATGTATGACAGAGTACGCCCTCATCCTGATCAGCACGGTGCTGGTGAACAACTTCGTGCTGGTGAAGTTTCTCGGCCTGTGCCCGTTCATGGGTGTCTCGCGCAAGCTGGAGACCGCCACCGGCATGGGGCTGGCGACCACCTTTGTCCTCACCCTCTCCTCCATCTGCTCCTATCTGGTAAACGAATACCTGCTGGCCCCGCTGGGACTGGAGTTCCTGCGCACCATCGCCTTTATCCTGGTGATCGCGGTGGTGGTGCAGTTTACCGAGATGGTGGTACACAAGACCTCGCCACTGCTGTATCAGGTGCTGGGGATCTTCCTGCCGCTGATCACCACCAACTGCGCGGTACTCGGCGTGGCCCTGCTTAACGTGCAGGAGGAGAACGGTTTTCTGCAATCGGGCGTCTACGGCTTTGGCGCCGCCGCCGGTTTCTCCATGGTACTGATACTCTTTGCCGCGATGCGTGAGCGCATCACCGTAGCCGATGTACCGGTTATCTTTCGCGGCCCGGCCATCGCGCTGATCACCGCCGGGCTGATGTCGATGGCCTTTATGGGCTTCTCCGGACTGGTAAAAGGCTGATGTTGACTGCAATCCTGGCGCTGACGGCCCTCGCCGTCGCCTTCGGTCTATTGCTCGGTTTCGCCGCCGTGCGCTTTAAGGTTGAGAGCGATCCCATCCTTGATAAGATTGACGCCATCCTGCCACAGACCCAGTGCGGCCAGTGCAGCTACCCCGGCTGTCGCCCCTATGCCGAGGCGATTGCCAACGGTGAGGCCGATATCAACCGCTGTCCGCCCGGTGGCGAGACGGTGATCCTCGCCCTGGCTGACCTGCTCGGCGTCGACCCCAAGCCGCTGGATGATGAGGTGGGTGAGGAGAAGCCAAAAACCGTGGCGGTGATCGATGAGCAGGTCTGTATCGGCTGCACCCTCTGTATTCAGGCCTGCCCGGTGGATGCCATTCTCGGCGCGGCCAAGCAGATGCACACGGTAATTGAGAGCGAATGCACCGGCTGTGACCTCTGCCTGGAACCCTGCCCGGTAGACTGTATTGATATGGTGGTAGTGCAGGCCGACCCCACCACCTGGAAGTGGCCCTTCCCCGAAGAGACAAGCGGCAGTGAGAAATCGTCATGAGTGAGAACACCCGCAAACTCTGGCATTTTCCCGGTGGCTTGCATCTGGATGAGCACAAGGCCCTATCCACCAGCCAGCCAATTAGTGAGGCCGGTATTCCCTCGCAGCTGGTGATCCCGTTACAGCAACACATCGGTGCACCGGCCAAGCCGTTGGTGGCCATCGGTGACCGGGTGCTTAAAGGGCAGCTGCTGGCCCAGCCCGAGGGCTATGTCAGTGCCCCGATACATGCCAGCAGCTCCGGTACCGTAGTCGCTATCGAGGAACGGGAGGTGCCCCACCCCTCCGGCCTCGCCGCCCCCTGCATCGTCATCGACACCGACGGGGACGATCAGTGGTGCGCGCTTACCCCCCACCCGGACTACAAACAACTCGACCCGAGTGAATTACGTAACATTATTCGTGATGCCGGCATCGTCGGTCTTGGCGGCGCAGGCTTCCCCAGCTTTATCAAATTGAACCCCGGCGGCCGTACCGCAGTCGAGACCCTGATCCTCAACGGCGCCGAGTGCGAGCCCTACATCAGCTGCGACGACATGCTGATGCGCGAGCGCCCGGCCGAGGTGATCAAAGGGGCGCGTATCATGCGCCACGCGCTACAGGCGCGCCACTGCCTCATCGGCATCGAGGACAACAAGCCCGAGGCGATCAACGCGATGCGCGTGGCCCTGGCGGAGATCAGCGAAAAACAGATTGAGGTGGTCGTGGTGCCCACCCGCTACCCCACTGGCGGCGAGAAGCAGCTGATCAAGATACTCACCGGTAAGGAGGTCCCCTCGCAGGGGCTGCCGCTGGATATCGGCGTGGTCTGCCACAACGTGGCCACCGCCGCCGCCATCTACCGCGCGGTGGAGCAGGGCGAGCCGTTGATCAGCCGCATCGTCACCATCACCGGTCAGGGCGCCGCGGCACCGCAAAACATTGAGGTGCGTATCGGCACCCCTATCGCGCAACTGCTCGAGCAGGCCGGCGGCACTCAGGGGCGTTACCAGTTGCTGATGGGCGGGCCGATGATGGGCTTTGAACTGGCGAACGAACAGTTACCGACCATCAAGACCACCAACTGTCTGTTGCTAGCCAGCGATAGCGACCTGCCAAAGCCCGCCCCCGCCATGCCTTGCATCCGCTGCGGTGAGTGTGCCCGTGTCTGCCCGGCGCAGCTACTGCCACAACAGCTCTACTGGCATAGCCGCGCCAAGGAGTTCGACAAGGTGCAGGACTACCGGCTATTCGACTGTATCGAGTGTGGCTGCTGTGCCTATGTCTGCCCCTCCAGCCTGCCGCTGGTACAGTTCTACCGCTACGCCAAGACCGAGATCTGGGCGCAGGAGCGCGACAGGCAGGCCGCCGACAGGGCACGCGAGCGCCACGAGTTCCGTGGCTTGCGCAAGGAGCGCGAGAAAGCGGAGAAGGCGGCCAAGCACAAGGCCCGTGCCCAGGCGGTTAAAAAGGACGGCGATGCCGATGCCAAGAAGGCGGCAATTCAGGCGGCAATGGAACGGGCCAAGGCCAAGCGTGACAGCAGCGACACCGCGCCGAAGAACACCGACAATCTCACCACCGAGCAGCAGCAGAAGATCGCCGAGATCGATGCCCGCCGCACCGCGGCCAGCAGCGATACCCCCCCCAGCGGCCAAGAGGAGAACTAACACGCATGTCCGCCATCAGTTCCCCCCACATGCACGGCCCCGCCGCCCTTAACAAGGTGATGCTACAGGTCTGCCTAGCGCTGATCCCGGCGCTGGCGGCCCACGCCTGGCTGTTCGGCTGGGGCATCCTCTTCAGCATGGTGATCGCGGTAGCCACCGCGCTTGCCAGCGAGGCGCTGGTGCTCAAGCTGCGTGCGCGCCCCATTGTCCCCACCCTGCTCGATGGTAGCGCCCTGGTCACCGCGCTGCTGCTCGCCATCGCCCTGCCGCCGCTTGCCCCCTGGTGGCTGGTGGTGGTCGGCACCGCCTTTGCCATCATCTTCGCCAAACAGCTCTACGGCGGCCTCGGCTTCAACCCCTTTAACCCGGCGATGGTCGGCTATGTGGTGCTACTGATCTCCTTCCCCCGCGAGATGACCGCCTGGCTCTCACCGGCAGAGCTGCGCGAGACTGGGCTGACCCTGTCGATGAGCGCCAGTGCGGTCTTTGGCAGCGGCGTCATCGACAGTCTTAGCGGTGCCACCCCGCTCGATACCCTGAAGACCCAGCTCGGCATGGGGGTGGCAATGGACAAGGTGATGGCCTCCTCGCTGTTCGGCCACCTCGGCGGGCGCGGCTGGGAGGTGATTAACGGCCTCATCCTGCTCGGCGGCCTGTGGCTGCTGTTCAAGCGGGTGATCAGCTGGCACGTCCCGGTGGCAATGCTCGGCACTCTCTTCGTCATTGCCGCCGTATTCCACCTGATCAATCCTCAATCTTATGCCGACCCGCTGTTTCACCTCTTTAGCGGCGGGGCGATGCTCGGAGCCTTCTTTATCGCCACCGACCCGGTGAGCGGTGCCACCAGCGACCGCGGTCGCCTGCTGTTCGGTGCCGGCGTGGGGGTACTGGTCTTTATCATCCGCAGCTGGGGCGGCTACCCGGATGGCGTCGCCTTCTCGGTGCTACTGATGAACATGACCGCCCCCACCATCGACTACTACACCCGCCCGCGGGTCTTCGGGGAAAAAAGGGCATGAGCATGCCGTGGCGAAATATGGTGATCGGCGCGATGATCCTCGGCCTCTTTTCGGTGGTTGGCACCGGACTGGTCGCCCTCACCTACGAGGGCACCATGGAGCGCATCGCCGAGAACGAACGTCAGGCGCTGCTGCGCAGCCTGCATCAGATCATCTCGCCCGAGGCGCACGACAACGACATCTACGCCGACCTCATCACAGTGCATAACAAGGCACTACTCGGCAGCAGGGACGGGGTGAATATCTACCGCGCCCGCATGAGTGGGCAGCCGGTAGCGGCGGTGATCGCCTCCGCCGCCCCCGACGGCTACAACGGCACCATCAAACTGTTAGTAGGCATTAACTACGACGGTACCCTCGCCGGGGTGCGGGTGATCAACCATCACGAAACACCGGGGCTGGGCGATGGCATTGAGGCCGAGCGCTCCGACTGGGTACAGGGCTTCAATGGCCGCTCGTTGCTCAATCCCGAGAGCGCAGGCTGGAAGGTAAAGAAGGATGGAGGGCAGTTCGACCAGTTTACCGGTGCCACCATCACCCCGCGCGCCGTGGTCAAGGCAGTCTACAACACCCTGCGCTATTATCAGCAGCATCGCGAGGCGTTGTTTGCCGATGGCGTAGAAGTGGAGAATGAGTAATGTCTGAGATCAGTTACCAGCAGATAAGCCGCGACGGCTTCTGGACCAACAATGTGGCACTGGTGCAGATCCTCGGCCTCTGTCCGCTGCTCGCCGTCACCTCCACCGCAATCAACGGCCTGGGACTGGGGCTTGCCACCATCCTGGTGCTGGTCTGCTCCAACGTCACCGTCTCGCTAATTAGGAATTTCGTGCGCCCCGAGATCCGCATCCCCGTCTTCGTACTGGTGATCGCCTCCTTCGTTACCGCCGTCGAGCTGGCGATGAACGCCTTCTTCCACGACCTCTACAAGGTACTGGGGATCTTCATCCCGCTGATCGTTACCAACTGCGCCATTTTGGGAAGAGCCGAGGCCTTCGCCTCGAAAAACCCGGTAGGTAAATCCTTTGTCGATGGACTCACCATGGGCCTCGGCTTCGCCGTGATACTTGTCATCCTCGGCGCAATGCGCGAACTCATCGGCTTCGGCACCCTCTTCGCCCAGGCCCACATGATGTTCGGCGAAGCGGCACGCTGGATCACCATCACCGTATTCGAAGACTACAAAGGCTTCCTCCTCGCCATCCTCCCCCCCGGAGCCTTTATCGGACTGGGACTATTGATTGCAGTGAAAAATCTCATCGACCAGCGCGCGCCGAAAACGGTAAACCAGGAAAATCCGACGCTGCAAACGGCTGAGGCTGAGGGCTAAGAATTGACGGGGGCGGAGCGCAACTTTTCCGTCAACTTCACCACCCTCGCCGTAACCAACATCGTCAAAACAACCGCTCCAGCAAACAAATAAAGTCCATAGCGCATATCAACACTGGCAATCGCCCCGAGCTTTACCGCGACTACCAGCACGGCGACGACAAACACGTCGAGCATCGACCACTTGCCGTAGAGGTGCATCCAGTGGAGATAGCGGTCTATATTTTTTGTGGCGGTTTCCCTGGTGGTTAACAGTTTGTGTAGCACAGCGAGTTTAAGTAACGGCACGGCGATGCTGAAACCGGCGATCAGGATAAAGAGAAAGAGCTGACCTTCCTTTAAAAGCTCAAGGGTGCCGCTGAACACGGAGAAGGTATTTTCAATCAGGACGAATTTATTGAGGGTGATGATCGGGGCGAGCAGCCCTGCCACTAAGAGTAACAGGGTGATGCCGAGAAGAAGCCGTAGGCGTTGCGCCTCCCGCGGGAATTGAGTGGCGATATTTATCGGTGATGTTTCCACATTGGTGTGACTCGCTATTTTTGCTGATAGCTGAGGAAGGAACAGGCGACACTGTTTTTCTCATCGACGGGGTGCTCTTCACGCGCCACTTCCTGCCACTCATCCATGGAAAACTCGGGGAACCAGGCGTCACCCTTAAACTCACCATGCACAAGAGTAATATAGAGGCGATCCGCGCGGGGTAACATCTGCTCATAGAAAGAGGCGCCGCCGATGATCATCACCTCTTCGGCGTTGCCTGCGGCCTTGAGTGCCTCATCAATGGAATAGACCACCACCGCCCCTTCGGCACGATAATCTTTGTCGCGGGTGACTATGATGTTGGTACGTTCGGGGAGCGGGCGGCCACCAAAGGAGTCGAAGGTCTTGCGCCCCATGATGATCGGTTTACCCAGAGTGTTACGGCGAAACCATTTCATGTCGGCGGGCAGCTTCCACGGCAGACGATTTTCTACGCCAATGAGGCGATTTTCATCCATCGCCCAGATTAGTGAAATAATCATTGCTTAGTGCTGTTGCTCATGTTGGTGTTCGGTTTTCAGTGCATGCCTTTCGCTACCGTCGTAACCATGCGCTTTGCTGCCGTGCATTTTGTCGTAGTGAACGATGTACCACTGGGGTATATCAAAATCGCGCTCATAAAGATGTTCCGCGACACTGTGCGCCTGTGCCACATCGATCTTCATCTTATCCATGGGACCAAACTTCTTAATCGCCCCCATCATCAGCGCCTTATCCCTCTGTGGCTGCTGTAACCAGGCGGTGATAGCCGCGACAAAAGAGGACTTATCCGAGTATTTTTGACGGTAGTGGTGCCACACCGCATACATCGGCGGGGCTGATTTTTTCTCGCCCCCCATACCATCAATTGTGTGGCACTCCATGCACTGGCCTTCGAGCAGTTGTTTGCCGTCGGCAAAGGCGCTAGCGGAGGAAAGTAGTAGTGCGAGAGTCAGCATTTTTTTCATTATATTTCTCACTGAGTTTAAACCGCTACGGGGGCCTTTATAGCGGGATGGCTCTGGTAATTGATTAACTCAAAATCGTCGATGGTAAAGGCGAAGAGATCCTTGACCTCGGGATTAATCTTCATCTGCGGCAGCGGGAAGGTGTCGCGCGACAGCTGCTCACGGCTCTGTTCCAGGTGGTTGGAATAGATGTGGGCATCACCCAAAGTGTGGACAAAATCTCCCGGCTCAAGGTCGCAGACCTGGGCGATCATCATCGTCAGCAACGCATAGGAGGCGATATTAAACGGCACGCCAAGGAAGATGTCGGCAGAGCGCTGATATAGCTGGCAGGAGAGCTTGCCATCGGCGACGTAAAACTGGAACAGGGTGTGGCACGGCGGCAGCGCCATGTTATCGACCTCAGCTACGTTCCAGGCTGAGACCAGCATGCGACGTGAGTCAGGGGTATTCTTGATTTGATTTACCAGTTGGCTGATTTGATCGATGTGACCGCCATCGGGGGTCGGCCAGCTGCGCCACTGGTAGCCGTAACCTGGGCCGATGCCGCCCCACTCTTTGGCGAAGGCCTCGTCGTCACGAATACGCTCAATGAATGCCTCCAGCGCCATATTTTCACCGGTCGCCTTGATATAACTGGCGTGGGGCCACTCGTTCCAGATCCCGACCTTGTTATCGACCAGGTACTTAATGTTGGTATCCCCGGCGAGAAACCACAGCAATTCGTGGATAATGCCGCGCAGAAAGACCTTCTTGGTGGTGAGCAGCGGGAAACCCTCGCTCAGATTAAATCGCATCTGGTGGCCGAATACGCTGAGGGTGCCGGTACCGGTGCGATCCCCTTTCTTGGCTCCGTTATCAAGTACATGCTGCATCAGGTCCAGGTATGGACGCATCTCATTCCCCCATTACTCACAATGCTGAATCAATTATCAGCATAGTGTAACCGAGCTATCGGGGGATCGGTATACACGAGGGGATGGGGAAACCAACTTGGTGAGCAGGAGCGGAGGCCGGATATCTTCTCCCTTGTTCGATTTGCATGGTGCTGATATGTATAACGCTGCCGTTCACACCATGGGATTTAACTTTTGTAAAAAATATTCTATCCGCCCACCCCACGCATATCGTTGCATCTGCAACGCTCTATTATTAGGCTTATCGATGTACGAATACGGCCTCTGCTTTAACGCCAAGCCCATTCCGCCATTAAAGAGCCAACGACCAAGGAGAGAAGATGCGCCTCTATGACAACACCATCTCTGGCAACTGCTACAAGGTACGCCTGCTGCTATCACTCATCGGTCAGCAGGCCGAACGCGTCCCGGTCGATTCACTGCATGGGGAGACCCAGCAGCCCCCGTTTCTCGCCATCTCACCACGGGGACTGATACCTGTGCTGGAGGATGAGGGGGCCGTCATCGCCGATTCGATGGCCATTCTTATCTATCTTGCACGCTGCTACGCCCCGCAGTGGCTCGCCACCTCGCCACAGGATGAGGCGCGCATGATGGAGTGGCTGGCGATCGCCGCCGACGAACTGCAATACGGAGCGGCAACGGCTCGGCGCATATACAAGCTGGGGGTTGAGGGAGATTTAGAGGCCGCTCAAAATTTAGCTCTTACAGGGCTGGCCCTGCTGGAGGGGCACCTTAACGACCACCCGTGGCTGGTCGGGGCACAGCCCACCGTCGCCGATATCGCCTGTTACCCCTATGTCGCGCTCTGCCCCGAGGGCGGCATTGCACTCACCCCCTACCCCGCCATCCGTCAGTGGATAACGGCGATTGAACAGCTGCCGGGCTACCAGCCGATGTCTGGCGATTAACCTCAGAACCGACACACCGCCTGCCGCCACCGGGGTCGCATGACTCATCTCCCCTTCCCCCGCGGCTAAGATGTGCATCCCTGGCGAGGGAGCCCCGTCACCGTCCCCTGCGTACCTGAGGACGCGACTAATTCCACAGCGCCCGGCGCAGGTTTCCCCCGCCGCCTAAAATTCTCTATACTGCCAAAAACATTAGCACCACACCCACTAATGGCACTGGTATGTCCGATAATAACGAAAAAGAAAAACCAACAGTTCTCATCGCCGACGACTCTAAGGTCATCCGCAAATCGATCATCAAAATGCTGGGAGAGGAGTACAACGTCCTTGAGGCCGCCGATGGCCAGGAGGCGCTGGAGATCCTTGAGGAGAACGACCAGATCCGCCTGCTCTTCTCCGATCTGGGCATGCCACGCATGGACGGCTACGAGCTGCTGGCAGCGGTTCGCGGCTCCGAAGATGAGGGTCTGGCCGAGATCCCGGTGATCATCGTCACCGGCCAGGAGGACACCGAAGAGGCCAAGGAGAAGCTGCTCGATTTGGGGGCCACCGACCTTATCGGCAAGCCCTTCCACTCCGCCGAGCTCAAGTCGCGTACCCGCAGCTACATCAGCCTGGTACGCAAGGTGAGAAAGCTGGAAGAGGCCTCGCCCATCGACAAGGCGACCGGACTGGCCACCCCCGACTACTTCAAAAAGCAGACCGAGATCACCTTCTCACTCTCCCAACGCCATGGTCACGACATCACCCTGGCACGTATTAATATCGAGAATTTTGCCCCCCTGACCAAGGAGTTCGGCAAGGCGGTGATGAGCAAGATCATCGCCACCGTCGGCAAGCTACTGAGCAAGGACATGCGCAAGGAGGATCTGGCGGTACACCTGGGCGGTGAGCGGTTTGCCCTGATGCTCCCCTGCGCCGACCTGGAGGGTGCCAACGAGGTGATGGCACGCATTCGCCAGCACCTGGCGAAGATGGACCTAAAGATCGGCGACAAGGTGGTTCACATCGCCTTTAGCGCCGGTATCATCTCGCAGGCCGCCAGCGAAGAGCTGGACGACTTCTCCCAGCTGATGGCACAGGCCGAAGCGGCGCTGAAACAGGCGCAGGCCAAGGGTAAGGAGCAGACCCTCATCATCCAGCCCAAGGCAGAGCCACTGCCCGAGCCGCAGGCCGCCCCCATTGATGTCAGCCTCGACCAGCTGCTGGAACAGCTCGCCGCCGGTTCAGAAACCAGTGATGAGCAGCTGGGTCTGGCCGTGAAGAAATTCCTGCCGCTACTGGCCAGGGCCGACCAGAAGCTCAAACTGGGGCTGGGAAAGGTGGTGCTTCACCTGCATAAAAGCCTGAAATAGGCCCGGTTATTTCCCCCTTTTATAGGCGTAAATCATCATCCCCGCGCCGAGCAGAACCATCGGTATCGATAGCACCATCCCCTTGGTCAACCAGCCACCTGCCAGGTAGCCGATGTGGGCATCGGGCATGCGTACAAACTCCACCAGCGTTCTGAACAGACCATAGCCGAGGCCAAAGAGGCCGGTTACCGCCATCACCGGGCGCGGTTTGGCCGAATAGAACCAGATGATAAGAAACAGCACGATCCCCTCCAGGAAGAACTCATAGAGCATTGAGGGGTGGCGCGGTAAGGGTCCCCCGGTGGGAAAGACCATGGCCCACGGCACATCGCTCACCTTGCCCCACAGCTCACCGTTGATGAAGTTACCGAAGCGCCCGGCCGCCAGCCCCAGCGGCACCAGCGGCACCACAAAATCGACCACCTCAAAGTAGCCGCGTTGCTGTTTGCGCGCATAGAACCAGAGTGCCGTCAGCACACCAAGGGCACCACCGTGAAACGACATCCCCCCCTGCCACACGGTGAAGAGCATTAGCGGGTTGTCGAGAAAGGCACTGAAGTTATAGAACAGCACGTAGCCGATACGCGCCCCCAGCACCACACCCAGTGCGCCATAGAAGATCAGGTCTTCGATCTGCTCCGCCTTCCAGCCGCTATTGGGCTGTTGCGCACGACGCCGCCCCAGCCACCAGGCCAGGGTAAAGGCGATGAGGTACATAATGCCGTACCAGTGGATCTTGACAGGTCCCAGCGAGAGGGCAACCGGGTCGATATTGGGGTAAGTCAGCATAACTATTCCGTTTCTATTTTATTTACAGTGAGACGACACGACTGATCAGGCACTTGATGTAGTCGGTTTCAATAATTGCCGGGTGGACCGGATGGTCCGGCCCCTGATGGCCCTGCTCGATGATCTGCAGGTTACGGTCCAGATGGCGCGAACTCTGCTGTAGCAGGTCGCGCAGGCTATCGCGCTGCAGGTGGTAGGAGCAGGAGGCGGAGACCAGGATGCCGTCCTTGCCCAGCAGCTGCATCGCCGCCTGGTTGAGACGACGGTAGGCCTCGATCCCCTTCTTTGCGTCCTTACGGCGCTTGATGAAGGCGGGCGGGTCGACGATCACCAGATCAAAACGTTCACGCTCGGCACGCAGCGCCTTGAGCACATCAAAGGCATCGCCCTCGATCCCCTGCACCCTGTCGCGCACGCCGTTCAGATCGGCATTGCGCTCCACCATATCGAGCGCCCTGGCCGAGCTATCGACACAGACCACCTCACTGGCCCCAGCGGTGGCCGCCGCCAGCCCCCAGCCGCCGATGTAGCTAAAGACATCCAGTACCCGCATGCCGCCGGCCAGATTCTGCACCCGCGCCCGGTTCAGGCGGTGGTCGTAGAACCAGCCGGTCTTCTGTCCGGTAAGCAGCGGTACCTCGAAACGGGTGTTGTTCTCCTCGATCTCCACCACCTCGGGCACCTCGCCCAGCGCCGTCTCAACGACCTGCTCCAGTCCCTCCTGAAGACGGGCGCTGCTGTCGTTACGCAACAGGATGGCCCGCGGCTTGAGCACCTTATCCAGCGCAGCGACCACCTCGTCGCGCATAGCCTCCATGCCGGCGGTATTGAGCTGGGCCACCAGCACATCGCCAAAGCGATCCACCACCAGACCGGGGAGAAAGTCGCTATCGCCATAGACCAGGCGGTAGAAGGGTTTATCAAAGAAACGCTCACGCAGTGACAGGGCCACCTTGATACGGTGTACCAGCAGCGACTGATCCAGCAGCTGGGTTGCCGTGCGACTCACCATACGGGCGAGGATCAGCGAGTGGGGATTCACATAAGCGGTGCCGAGCGGCTTGCCATCATTGGCGATCACCACCACCTGCTGACCGGGGGTAAAGCCGTTCAGCGGCGAGCGCTTGATATCAACCTCATTACTGTAAACCCAGAGGTGACCATTGCGCAGGCGGCGCTCTTCGTTCTTCTTCAGATGTAGAGGGGCAAGTTCCATAACGGCATTCCGGTGAGGCGAAAGCGGCGATTATGGCAGAAAGGGGCGGTGCTGACGATCAGGCGTTGAGGTCGGGGATCAGCTGGCTCTCGACGCGGGAGATGGCATCCTTCAGCTGCAACTTGCGCCGTTTCAGCCGCTTCATCTGCAGCTGATCCACATAGGGATTGGCCTGCAGAGCATGAATCGCATCGTCCAGGTCGCGGTGCTCCAGACGCAGGATGTCGAGGCGTTGAGCCAGTTCTATTAGTTCTACGTTATCCATGAATTAACTCTCTGTCCCCGACAACAGGCCGGGTCGATGCAAAATAGCACATTATCACCCCACGGTCAGTGCCACGATGTGAGAGCGAGGCACCATCACAGCAAGACAAATGGGCTAAGCTTAACAAGCGGAACGCGTAACATGGCTAATGAATTATATGGGGATGAGAATCATGAAACAAAGCACCCTGCTACTGCTATTCACCCTACTGTGCGGCGGCTGCGCCAGCAGCGTCCCCGTCGCCCTGCGCGACGCCCCCGAGCACAGCCCCAGCCTCGGCCAGGTGAGTGCGCAGCCCGATACCTTTACAGACGTGCGCCTGCGCTGGGGCGGCACCATCGTGCGCATCGAGAACCTGCCCAAAACCACCCGCCTGGAGATCGTCGCCCGCCCCCTGTACAAGCATGGTAAACCGATGGACAAGGACAGCAGCGAGGGGCGCTTTATTGCCCAGTTCGATCAGTTCCTCGACCCCAGCATCTACACCATCGGTCGCGAGATCACTGTCGTCGGGCGGTTTAGTCGAATGGAGCAACGTGAGCTGGACAAGATGCGTTACAACTACCCACTGCTGCGTGTCGAATCGCACCACCTCTGGCCGCTACCCGTACCCTATGAGGAGCCGCACTACGACCCCTTTCTCTACGACCCATTCTTCTATGATCACTGGTACCCCTACCTCTATCCTTATCCCTATTACCCCTACTACCCCAGCTACCCCAGCTACCCCAGCTACCCCAGCTACCCTAGTCGCCACTGGCAACGCGCTCACTGATTCAGGAGACCCGTATGACAAAACTGCTCACCATATTATTCGCACTGCTACTCCTCGCAGGTTGCAGTAGCAAACCCGCACTGCCCACCGCGGGGGTCGACCTTGCCATCAAGGCCAGCCAGGTCACCGTTTCAGCCAAACCGCTTAACGGCACCCGCGTGTTATGGGGCGGGGTCATTATCAACACCACCAACCTCACCGATAAGACCCGTCTGGAGGTACTCGCCTACCCCCTCGACAGCAAACAACGCCCACAGACCGACCAACCGGCCAGCAGCCGCTTTCTTGCCTACCAACCTGGCTACCTGGAGACCGCCGACTACGCCGCTGGACGGCAGGTAAGCATGGTCGGCATCATCAGCAACATCGAAGAGGCCCGACTCGGCGAACACAGCTACGCCTACCCGACCATAGAGGTCGAACAGCTTCACCTGTGGCCGGTGAAGTCACAGGAGAGCGATACAAGGCTGCATTTTGGGATTGGGGTGATGTTTGGGAGGTAGGGGGGAGCCTCCGATTACACTTTACTGATCGGGGGTATGGGATCTTAAGTGTCGTCAATATCTGCGTGTAAAGCCCAATTAGTCAGAATCTCTTTTTCCCTTAATTTGAGAGTTTCCGCAAACTCACGCGCAATCTCTGAAGCGTTCTCATTGGCGAGAACCTTGTCAACCAGCGCCATCATTTTATTAAACTTTTTTGGATGCCGATAACTCACATCATCTGAGTACGCCAGTGCAGAGACGAAGTAATCTACCGCATCAACACAGGCATGATACTCCCGCTCACCAGATAACACCCATATAGCGCCTAACATATAGGTATCACACCAAAACCCAGGGGTCGGGGATATAACATGTAAAACCCGCCCACCTGACTCCTCAATATAGCGGTATTCATGCCCAAGTACACCATCAACAAAATAAACAACGTGCTGACGTAACCATGTAAATCCGTTACCTAAGTCTGTAGCTTCCCGAAGATAACTGGTTAAAATATCTCCACGTTCACTAGGGCCAAACAAGTCTGAATTAAATAGCTGCAATGACTCCTCGGGCGAAGTTACCGGTACACAAAAGTAGAGTTCGCAGGATGAAATATATGCCTCTTTTTCCCCTTTCACATAGAATTTTGTGAAATCTTTTTTATCTTTTTTTGAGGTGCCATCTGGAAAACCGTGTTCTTCAATATACTTAGCCTCGGATCGCCTCTGTTTCACCCAAGCCTTATCATCAACCTTCCATAGATGCTTAAAAGGTGAGATCCGTTTTGCATCAAATTCACTCATCGCCATCCTATCGACTCCCAGAGCTTCTGCTTATACTATTTATTTAAAAGAGCTTCGCGAAAAAAAACCGGCCCCCACATTACATGAAGCCCGGTTTAATTTATCCTTCCCATTTCATGCATCCTTGCATTGAAGTTCTTGCCTACTCCGGCTGCCGAATCACCCCGGTAACAATCCCCAATATCTGCACCTCTTCATTCTTGAGGATAATCGGATCCATCTCGGGGTTGGCCGGTTGCAGGCGGATGCCGTCACGCTCGACGTAGAATTTTTTCAGGGTGACCTGTTCGCCGTTGATCATGGCGACCACGGACTGGCCGTTTTCGGCGCTCTCGCGTTTTTCGATAATGACGATATCACCATCCTGAATGTTGTCGTCGATCATCGAGTGACCGCGCACCTTCAGCGCGTAACAGTTGCGGCGCACCATGCTGGCGGGGACGGATACACGCTGGTTGTCCTCATTGAGTTCGACCGGCTGGCCGGCGGTGATCCAGCCCAGCAGTGGGATCTCGGTCATCGCGGCGGGGCTTAGCGCCAGCTCCTCGACACCGGGTATGTGAACGGGGCGATCTCTCTTTGGAATCATATAACTTACGGCGGACATTGCAGACTCCTATTTATGTTTTTCAGCTAAGTTACTTCGTGCGATAGCTAAAATCAACAACTTAGCCGCCACGCCCCTGTTTCGTCTCCGTTCGGCGTGCCATAATCCCGCCCATGAATCGCAAGCTAATACCCCTCTTCATCCTCATTGCCGCCGGGCTGCTGCTGTCGCGTATCGCCCTTTACGCCCCGCAGGCCGATAAGGCCGTGGCGGAACCACCCACGGCGCTGCAACCCCTGCTGCTACCCGAGCCACGCCTGTTAAAGGCATTCAGCCTCACCGACCACAACGGCCAGCCGCTGGACCTTGAGCAGCTTAAGGGCCAGTGGACCCTCGTCTTTTTCGGCTACACCCACTGCCCCGATATCTGCCCCACCACGCTGGGCATACTGAAGGGGTTGGTCAGCAAGTTGAAGGAGCAGGCTGAGATCAGCGCTGATACCCGCATTCTCTTCGTCTCGGTCGACCCGAAGCGCGATACCCTGCCCCACCTTAAGGAATACATAAACTACTTCCACAAAGAGTTTATCGCCGCCACCGGCGAGCGGCAGGAGATCGACAAGCTGGCCCGCAGCCTCGGGGCCATCTACATGTTTGATGGCGATACCGAGGGGGCTGACTACATCGTCAACCACAGTGCCAGCGTGGCGCTAATTGACCCGCGGGGAGAGTGGGTGGCACGCTTCAATCCCCCCCTCACGGTGAGCAACTTCAGCAGTGACTATCTGCAGCTTCGCGACTACCTACAACAGAAACCTCAGGACTAACACGACATGGCTGAACACAGCGCCGGTTTTATCGACTACCTCAAGGCCCTCCCGCAATACCTGATGCCAGGACACCTGGTGTCGCGGCTGATCCACCGCTTTACCCGCATCCGTAACCCACGCATTAAGAACGCATTTACCCGCTGGTTCATCAAACAGTTCGCCATCAACCTTGACGAGGCAATGGAATCCGAGCCCAGTGCCTACGAGCACTTCAATGCCTTTTTCACCCGTGAGCTCAAACCCGGGGTGCGCCCTATCGTTGAGGGCGAAGATACCGTTGCCTGTCCGGTGGATGGTGCTATCAGCCAGGCAAAGCTGATCTCGCATGGTCGCGTGTTCCAGGCCAAGGGACATGACTACTCGCTGGTGACCCTGCTCGGCGGTGCAAAGGAGCGCGCCGCACCGTTTCAGGGGGGCATCTTTACCACTATTTATCTCTCACCACAGGATTACCACCGCATCCACATGCCGGTCACCGGCACCCTGAAGGAAATGGTGCACATACCGGGCCGACTGTTCAGCGTCAATCCCGCCACCACCCGGGTCATTCCCGGCCTGTTCGCCCGCAACGAGCGGGTGGTCTCAGTCTTCGATACCGACTTTGGGCCGATGGCGATGGTCAAGGTCGGTGCGGTCAATGTCGGCAGCATCGAGACCGTGTGGGCCGGGGAGATCACCCCGCCGGCGGGACGCGTGGTGCGCGCCTGGAACTATCAGGGCAATGAGGCGATCACGCTACAGAAGGGTGATGAGATGGGGCGATTCAACATGGGTTCCACGGTCGTCCTGATATTCGGTCCCAGTGCCGTAGTATGGGCCGAGGGGATAGAGGCGGAAAAGCGAGTCCGCCTGGGACAGCTGCTAGGAAAGCGCTCCCAACTCTATTAGGAGGAGTCGGGCTGGCAAGCTCAACCGACCCTCTGGCTCACACACCATCAACTCCTGTCAACGGTAAAGGCAATCACCTCTTCCAGCGACTCGGCACCCACCGCCAGCATCACCAACCGGTCTACCCCCAGCGCCACCCCCGCACAGTCGGGTAGACCGACCTCCAGTGCTGCCAGCAGCTTCTCGTCCATGGGGTAGTGCTCCTGCCCCTGCGCTGCGCGCTCTGCCTGCTCTGACTCAAAGCGCTTGCGCTGCTCTGCGCTATCGCCCAGTTCGTGAAAGCCGTTAGCCAGTTCCACCCCCCTGTAATAGAGTTCGAATCGCTCGGCCACGGCGGGATTATCGGGATTAAGCCTTGCCAATGCCGCCTGTGAGGCGGGGTAATCGGTGAGAAAACACAGCCCCTGTTGGCCGAGATTTGGCTCGACGCGGTGGCTGAGGATAAGGTCGAGCCAGATATCGCGCTCCTCCCCCGCATCAAACTCACCGATGCCCAGCCGTTGTACAGCCTGGCGTAGTTCAGCAATGGATGCCGCAAAGGGGTCAAGCGAAGCAAACTGCAGGAAGGCGTCGCGGTAACTGAGCCGTTGCGCCGTTGCCTCTAATCCCAGCACCGGCGCCACCAGCGCCGCCACCTCATCCATCAATTGATGGTGGTCAAATCCGGGACGATACCACTCCAACAGTGTGAACTCGGGGTTGTGACGACGCCCCGCCTCGCCCTGACGGAACACCCTGGTGATTTGATAGATTGGCCCACTGCCTGCGGCAAGCAGCCGCTTCATCGGGAATTCAGGGGAAGTGTGAAGGTAGAGGTTGAGCCCGCTGGCGTGACCGGGACCGATATAGCGGGTAGCCAGGCTGTCGATGGCCGGATCGGTGAGCGCAGCGGCAGATAGGCTCGGTGTTTCAACCTCCAGCACCCCGCGCTCAGCAAAAAAGGCCCGTATCTGCTGCAGGATACGGGCCCTTTTCTTAAGGTTGTCCAGCGGCGCTGACGGCCGCCAGTCGCTGCCTCTGGTCAACTTAATCCTTGGCGCGGGAGATATAGTCGCCGGTGCGGGTGTCGATCTTCAGCTGATCGCCGATATTGATGAACAACGGCACCAGCACGGTGGCACCGGTTTCACAGGTGGCAGGCTTGGTGGCACCGTTGGCGGTATCGCCACGCACACCGGGATCTGTCTCGGTCACGGTGAGCACCACGTGGTTAGGCGGGGTCACACTGATTGGAACACCGTCCCACAGGGTTACTACCACGGTATCCTGCTCCTTCAACCATTTAGCATCATCACCCACGGCAGCGGCATCAGCTGAGACCTGCTCGAAGGTCTCGGGGTGCATGAAGTGCCACGCCTCGCCGTCGGTGTAGAGGTACTGCATATCGGTGTCCATGACATCGGCACCCTCTACACTTTCGCCCGATTTAAAGGTACGCTCCACCACTCGACCGGTCTTGAGGTTACGCACCTTAACGCGGTTAAAAGCCTGCCCCTTGCCGGGCTTTACCAGTTCGTTCTCGACGATATTGTGGGGGACGCCGTCGAGCATGATCTTAAGACCGCGTTTAAATTCGTTGGTGCTGTAGTTAGCCATGGTAAATTCCCGAAACTTTCGTATTAATTGAAATCTGCTTACTCTAAAGACCGCCTATGATACCCCGAAGTTCCGATTGGAAAAACGCCTTATCCAACGCCGTGCGTGATCCGGCCGAACTGCTGGCGCTGCTGGAGTTACCGCGAGAGCTGCTACCCGCCGCTCGCAAGGCCACAGAGAGCTTTGCATTACGGGTACCACGCAACTACCTGGCGCGCATCGAAAAGGGCAATGTAAACGACCCGCTGCTGCGTCAGATACTGCCACTGGGTGAGGAGCTACTGGAGGTGCCGGGCTTTAACACCGACCCGGTGGGTGACAGTGGGGCCGTCGCCCTGCCCGGTCTGCTGCACAAATATCAGGGGCGGGTACTACTGACCCTCACCGGTGGCTGTGCCATCCACTGTCGCTACTGCTTTCGTCGCCACTTTCCCTACGGCGAGGAGAATCCGGGGCGCGATAACTGGCAGGGGGTGGTCAACTACCTGCGGACACACCCCGAGGTTGATGAGCTGATCCTCAGTGGGGGTGATCCGCTGCTGCTCGACACCCCACAACTTCAGCGCCTCACCGACAAATTACAGGCTCTGCCACAGCTCAAGCGCCTACGTATCCACAGCCGACTGCCACTGGTACTGCCTGAGCGCATCGATAAGGTGCTGCTCGCCTGGTTGTCCGCACTGCCCTGGCAGACAGTGCTTGTGATCCACGCAAATCATCCACATGAACTACAGGGCGAAGTGCCCGAGGCGCTCACTCAGCTCAAACAGTCTGGACTTACCCTGCTCAACCAGAGCGTGCTGTTGAGCGGGGTGAACGACACTGTCGATACTCTGCGGCAGCTGAGCCAGCAGCTATTCGCCCACGGCGTGTTACCTTACTACCTGCATCAACTGGATCGGGTACAGGGTGCCGCTCACTTTGAGGTGAGCGATACACAGGCCCAGGCACTGCACGAGGCACTTAAACACTCCCTCCCCGGCTACCTGGTACCCCGCCTGGTACGGGAAATTAGCGGTGAGGCCAGCAAACAAGCGCTCTAATCACCTTGTCAGGACACTGTTTGACTGATATAAAACAATTAGTTAGAGAATAAACTTAAGGAGCCCCCAGAAGATGGCAAAGGGAAAAGGCCAAATCGGCCTGACCATTGCAGAGCGCAGCAAGCCCTCCAGCGCCTCATTTAACTACCATGCCAGTGCGGTGGAACAGTGGGTGCAGGATCTGCCGCTGGGCAATGTCGGGGCCATGTCCAAGCTGCTCTACAGCAGCCTGCGTGAGGTCAATCGTCTGGCCATCGGCTGGCGTGAGCGTCAGCGCTTTCTGGAACTGTATCGCCAGCCCATTGAATATGTGCAGGAGCAGTTGAACAAGCGCTATACCAGCGTCTCCTTCCCGCTGCCGCCAAAAACACAGCAAATTGCCGATCTCTCCAAGGCCCTGGCCGGTGAGATGGCACTGGGCTATAAAACCGCCATTGAGGAGATGCTGGGCAGCAGCTTTCTTAGCCGCGACAACAAGGCTCTGACCGAGCTGATACACCGTGCAGTGCACTACCTCAGCTGCTCGCTCCTTACCAGCTACAAAACCTACTCACCCCATGCCGAAGACAACTGGTTTGAACTGCACATGCTTTATCTGCATGCCGAGCATAAGAAGATTCATACCAAGCCCGTTGGCGATAGCCAGAACCAAACACTGCCAAAATCGAGTATTGCCCGGCTCTATAAACAGATTCTGCTACTCGCCCTGGCCTCACCCCACCGTATGCGTCAGGGCGAGGCACATGCCGTCTACAAGGCGCTGGGGCGCTGGGCTGGGCACGCCCACATCATTCCCTACAACGATCCCAGCGCCGCCGAGGCACTGTTTGTGGTGCACCTGGACAGCGACGATGCACCCGATTTTCAGGCCTTCAACCACCGTGACTGCAACACCGAGCTGTGCCGCCTGGTCGATACCCGCCAACTCAGCCACCTGCTGCAGGAGGAGCTTGATTACCTCGGGGCCAACGGTAAGAGCGATGAGGGCATCGGTGCCGAACTGCTCCACCGGCTGATCCGCTGCTGGGGGATCGCCCCCAAGCGCAGCTTCAGCCGCAACGACAAAGAGGCCGGACTTGAGGTCGTCGTCGGACTCTCCAGCCTGCACCGTGCACTGGCCACCGAACTGGGTGATGAGAGCCAACTACGCGAAAAAGCCGAGTACCAAAGCAAAACCGTAAGCGGTGTCAGCCAACCCGTCAGTAAGGATGTCTGGAACATCTTCTCCAAGGACAAACTGGGGCAGCAATATCAGAGCTACCAGCTAGCGCAACAGCCTGAAGAGAATGCACCCAAGCCAAGCGTGCCCCGCCAATACTGGCAAATTCGTAACGAGAGCGCGGGTGGCTACCGCCTTGCCATCGAAAAAAACGAAGGGGCCAAGGTACAGGTCGGTGAGCTGCTGGGCATACGCCCCCGTTACAGTGATAACACCTGTGAGGTCGGCGTAATTCGATGGATGCGACAGCCTGCTGATGGTGGCCTGGAGCTTGGAGTACAGGTACTGGCGCCACAGGTAATACCAGTGATGCTACGCAGCACCCGACTTGGCACCAAGGCCGCCGATTTCCAACCGGCACTCCTGTTGCCGGCAGTGCCCGCTATCACTCAACCAGCCACCCTGCTTACTCCTATTATGTTGTTCGATACCGGTGCCGAATTACAACTACACCACCCGGAGCATGAGATACGTATCGTATTGAGTGAACGGGGGCAGGAGACCGGCAGCTTTACCCAGTTCCGCTTTGAGACCCGGGAAGAGACTCAGCGACCCATTCCGCTCAAAGAGAAACTCGCCACGCTAGAAAAGGAGAAGAGTGAACTGAGTATCGACTGGGATGAGCTTTAGGGCAAGATTGAGTGGAAATGAAATAGCTATTGCGTATACAGTAGCCCGCTGGGCAAATCATGGTCAGTTAAGACAACAAAGATTCAATTGCCCCTAAAATTTTTGAGGGGTCAGGACGAAATAGTGTGAACGAAGATAAGACCTTATACCTGCTAGTCATTGACGACTCTTCCAATCTCGCCGAAACGGTTTCCAACATCCTGCGTAATGCGGGTCATGCGGTTAGGGCCGATCGAGTCGAGGATGATGAGGATCTGCGCGATGCCTTTGGCAAGCAGCAGTGGGACATGATCCTCACCAAACCCGAGATCCCCTACTTTACCGCCAATGACGCCCTTGACGTGGTGCGCCACGCCAAGCTTGATATCCCCCTCATCGTCATTGCCGACGAGGCCGATGAAAAGACCATAGACGAGCTGATTAAAAACGGCGCACGTGATGAGGTGCTGCTGGCCAAACCACATCGACTCGAGCACACCGTACTGCGCGAGGCAACCGATGTACGCGAACGCCGCGCCCGAGTCTTCACCGAAAACGCGCTGGAAGAGGCCAATAATCGGGCCCAGGCGCTGGTAGACAGCTCTCGCGATGCCATTACCTACGTACATGAGGGGATGCACATCTACGCCAATGAGTCCTACCTGGAGCTCTTTGGCTATTCCACCATGGAGGAGATCGAAGGGATGCCGATCATGGACATGGTGAAAAGCGATGAACACGCCAAGTTCAAGCAGTACCTGCGTGATTACATCAAAGGCAAGGCCAAGGAGAGCAGTCTTGAGGTCTGTGGCATCAAGACCGACGGCACGGAGTTTAACGTCACCATGGAGTTCACCCACGCCTCCTTCGAGGGTGAGCCCTGTACCCAAATTATCATCCGGATTCAGGCCTCAGACAAAGAGCTGGAGCAGCGTCTCAGCGATATGAGCAAAATGGATCTGCTGACCGGTGCCTACAACCGCCCCTATTTCCTTGAAGCCCTGCAAAAAGTCTGTGGTAAAAAGGACAAGGAGGGGGTGGTGCTCTCCATCCGCCCCGACGACTACAAGCGCATTCGTGATGAGGTCGGTATCGGAGCCAGTGACGAGTTACTAACCAAGTTCGCCGAACTCCTCGCCAAGGCAATGCCAGGCAAAGAGGATTTTGTTGCCCGTTTCGAGGGCGAGCTATTTACCGCCATTCTGCACAACATTGCCCCGGCCAAGGCCGAGGAATATGCCAACAAGCTGTGCAAACATATTGACGGCCATATCTTTGAGATCAGCGGCACCTCCTCGACCACTCCCTGCAGCATAGGCATCGGCATCTACAACGACACGGTGCAGGATCATCAGGAGGTCATTAACCGCTCAGAGAAGGCGTTAAACGAGGCCGTTGAGGCCGGTGGCAACCGAGCACAACTCTACATGGTCGGTGAAGAGGAGATGGCAGATCGGGAACGCAAGGCGCTGCTCAGCAAACAGATCCGACTGGCGCTAAAGAGCAATAAGCTAAGCCTGCTATTCCAACCCATCGTCAGCCTCAAGGGTGATGAAAACCAGAATTATGAAGTCTTTGTACGCATGAGCGACGAGAGCGGCAAGGAACTCAAACCAGGCGAATTCCTCCCGGCTGCCGAAGAGGCTGGCCTGATGGGCGCCATTGATCGCTGGATCCTGGCTCATGCCATTAAGGCTGCAACCGAGAAGCGTCGTGCAGGCACAGCGGCTGTGCTCTTCGTCAAACTATCTGGCACCTCACTAAAAGATGAAAAGCTGTTGCCGTGGCTACGCGATATTCTCAAAGCGGCAAACGCCGCCCCCAACTCACTGGTTATTTCGGTCAGTGAGAGTGTCGCGACCAATAATCTCAAGGCGCTGAAGATGCTACTAGCCGGCCTGCAGCAGTTACATGTCCGCCTGGCGCTGGATCACTTCGGCACGGCGCAGAACTTCACCAACCTGCTTAAGCACTGCGATGCCGACTTCCTCAAGCTTGATGGCTCCATTATCGGCAAACTCAGCAGTGACAAAGAGGCACAGGAGAAGGTCAATGAAATCACGGCACTGGCCGCCGAGAGTAACAAAAAGGTGATCGCCAACTCAGTGGAAGACCCACACACCCTGGCCACCATCTACTCCACTGGCATCGACTATATTCAGGGCTACTTCCTGCAGGAGCCCACCAGCGACATGAGTTACGACTTTGACTCGATGTAGCTCACCTAGCAGTGACAAGGTAATGTTATCCAGCTGGAACCACTGCGAAACGCCTTCAACACGGCGGTGGGAATGCACAGCACCGCCTGTTCGCTAACCCTCGGCCACAAAAAAGCCCGGCGCTGCCGGGCTTTTTTATTAATGCGCGCTTTCTAAGCGCTATCAGGCCGCTTGAACCGGAATGGTGTTGGCGGTATGAGTAACCCGGTTATTACCGTCAAAGTAGACCAGTCGGGGCTTGTAGGTAAGCATCTCCTTCTCATCCAGCTGCACATAGGCGGCGATGATGATGATGTCATCAGGGTTGGCCTTGTGTGCCGCTGCGCCATTTACCGAGATCACGCCGGAACCGTCCTCAGCGCGGATCGCATAGGTGGTAAAGCGCTCACCATTGGTGACATTGTAGATCTCAATCTGCTCGTACTCACGGATCCCGGATAGCTCCAATAATTTGCCGTCGATGGCGCAGGAACCCTCATACTCCAGCTCGGAGTGGGTCACCCGTGCGCGGTGCAGCTTGGCTTTAAGCATGGTGCAAATCATTGGTGCGAGACTTCCTCGATAGTAATTAGCCGCTAATTATGCGGGCTTAGTGCTCTGGTTTCAATGGCTGAGATAAATTTCAGTGGTGAACTCGTGGGGAGTTAATCAAGGCTAATCAACAGGTTATCAATAAGTCGAGCCCGGCCCAGATAAGCGGCGGCAACAACTACCAGCTGTTTATCTGCCTCATCAGGCTGCTGTAGATCGGCGGCACGGCGGATGCTGATGTAATCGGGTCGAAGGCCTGCGGCCACCAGTTGTTGTACCGCCTCGCTCTCGACAGCCGCAAAATCGTGCCGACCAGCTCTTAACTTATCAGCAACACCACAGAGCTCTCGATAGAGAGCCGGAGCGCGTGCGCGCTCATCGGCCGTGAGATAGCCGTTGCGCGAACTCATCGCCAGCCCATCGGCCTCGCGCTCAGTGGCGACGCCAACCAACTCCAGCGGCATATTCAGATCAGCAGCCATGCGTCGCAGCACCGCCAGCTGCTGATAGTCCTTCTCACCGAACAGGGCCAGTTCTGGCTGCACCATGTTGAAGAGCTTGGCCACCACCGTGGCAACGCCACGAAAATGGCCGGGGCGGCTCGCACCGCAGAGGATGTCAGAGATCCCCGGCACCTCGACGCCGGTCACCCCCTCACGCCCGTGGGGGTAGACCTCCACCTCGCTGGGCAGAAACAGCAGGTCCACCCCTGCCTCACTCAATTTAGCCTGATCGGCCTCGGGCGTATGGGGGTAGGCATCGAAATCCTCTCCAGCCCCAAATTGCAGCGGATTGACGAAGATGCTCACCACCACACGGTCTGCGAGCTTTTTTGCCTCAGTTACCAATTTAAGATGACCGGCGTGCAGGTTGCCCATGGTCGGCACAAAGGCCATCCGCTCTCCTGCCAGCAGCCACTCACGGCGCTGGCGACGCAGCTCTGCAATGGTGGAAACGACCTGCATAGTGTTAATCGAAGCCGTGTTGTGCGGCGGGAAAGCTGCCCGCCTTTACCTGGCTGGCATAGGCCTTGATAGCTGCCGCCACAGAACCGGTCTCGGCAAGGAAATCATGGGAGAAGCTGGGGCGTTTGCCGGGCGTGATACCGAGCATGTCGTAGAGCACCAGTACCTGGGCGTCGGTATCAACCCCGGCACCGATGCCGATCACAGGAATGGTAAGTGACTCGCTAATCCGTTTGGCCAGAGCCCGCGGTATACACTCCAGCACCAGTAGATCGGCCCCCGCCTGCTCAAGTGCCCGGGCTTCAGCCAGCATCTGCTCTGCCGCCGTCTCCTCGCGCCCCTGGATTTTATAGCCCCCCAGCTTGTTCACCGACTGGGGTAACAGGCCGAGGTGGGCACACACCGGTATGCCGTTTTCACTCAGACGGCGCACCGCCTCCAGTCGCTGCGCGCCCCCCTCCAGCTTCACCATCTGCGCCCCGCCCTCCTTCATCAGGCGCGCAGCATTCTCCAGCGTCTGTTCGGTAGTGGCATAACTCATAAAGGGCATGTCGGTGATCACCAGGGCGCTGCTGGCAGCACGCGCTACCAGCGAACTGTGATAGACCATCTCATCCATACTGACCGGGATGGTGCTCTGCCTGCCCTGTACCACCATGCCGAGGGAGTCGCCGACCAGCAGCACCTCGACCCCAGCCTCGTCGATGAGCTGGGCGAAGCTGGCATCATAGGCAGTGAGCACGGCAAACTTCTCGCCGCGTTGCTTCATCTGTTGCAGGGTGGAAACGGTTATCGACATAGTAGCCTCACAGCATTGAGGGAACAGGGTTAAAGTAGTGGCGACCGCGTTTGACCTCGCGGATCTGCTCCAGCAGCATTATATAGTCCTCGTCACTCTCGGCCAGATCAATCTCAGCGGCATTGACGATAAGCAGTGGCGACGCATCATAATCGTAAAAGAAGCGCGAATAGCCATCCATCACCCGGCGCAGGTAATCACTATTAATATACTCCTCGCCACACCGACCGCGTCTGGCGATGCGCTGCAGCAGCGTTTCCACCGGGGCCTGCAGGTAGATCACCAGATCGGGGCGCGGCGCGTCCATGGTCAGTAGCGCATAGGCCTGCTCGTAAAGCTGCAACTCATCACTATCGAGGGTCATTTCAGCAAACAGGCGATCCTTCTCCAGCATGAAGTCGGCCACCCGCACCGGCTCGAACATATCACCCTGTCGCAGTTCCTGCATCTGGCGGGCGCGCTGGAACAGGAAGAACATCTGTGTCGCCAGCGCCCCGCTGCGCGGGTCTTCGTAATAGCGCTCCAGGAACGGATTATCCTCCGCCCCCTCCAGCAACAGCTCGCTGCCGAAGGTCTCGGCCAGGCGGCGCGCCAGGGTGGTCTTACCCACCCCAATCGGGCCTTCGATGATGATAAAACGGGGGTCACTCATTCTCTGCTCCCTCCTCCACGGGCAACAGGCCGTCCTGCGGCAGACCGTTCAACAACTGCTGCACCGACTCGCCGCCCGGCAGTTGCAAGGTCACATCGATATCAAGCAGCGGCTGCAACACGAAGCTGCGCTCGGCAATGCCGGGATGGGGAACCGTGAGGCGTTCACTATCAATCCGCTCACCACCGAATAGCAGCAGGTCAAGATCCAGGGTGCGCGGCCCCCACCGCACCGCGCCACGTTGACGCTGGTGGGCGTTCTCAATGGCCTGTAGACCATCCAGCAGCTCAAGTGGTGTGAGACCCGTATCAATGGCCGCTACTGCATTAATATAGTCCGGTTGCCCGGCTGGCCCCATAGGCAGGCTGCGATAGAGGGGAGAAACGACAGCCAGCCGCGATGCAGGCAGCTGTGCCAACTCGGCAATGGCTCGTCGCACCTGTCTGATCGGCGATAGCAGGTTGCTGCCGAGCCCGATATAGGCCCGAACATGGGGAGAGGCACTCAACATGGGTTAACTCTTGCTCTGGGCGGGGCGTTTACGAGGGCGACGACGGCGCTTCTTGGTGCTCCCACCGCTATTGGCGCGAATCATGGTCTGGCGCTGCGCCTCATCAGCATACTGGAACTTGTGCCACCAGTCAGCCAGCTCTTCCACCGGCTCGCCGCTGTCGGCGCGCAGCAGCAGAAAATCGTAGGCGGCACGAAAGCGTTTCTGTTCCAGCAGGCGGAAGGCACGGCCTCCGCCATTTTGCGTCAGGCGCTCCTGCCACTCCCAGATCTCACGTGACTGCAGACTAAAGCGCTTGGGCACGGCCACCCGTTTTACCTGGCGCGCCACCACCGCATCACCCGCCAGTTGTATCGCCTGGATCGGCGGCATCTTCTTGCGTGCAAACAGCTGTGCCTCACGGCGTACCGGCTCCCACAACAGGGCGGCATAGAGAAAGGCGGGTGTGACCGGTTTGCCCTCGGCAATGCGCGCATCGGTATTTTCCAGCGCATGCAGCAACAGGGTGTGGGGGAAGTGTTCCTCCTCCTCAGCCAGTGCCATCTCGGTCTCGGGGTAGAGGTGACCAAACAGGCGGGTGTGGCGCAGCAACTCATAAGTGCCGACACCACTGCCGGTAAAGAGCAGCTTCAGGCTCTCATCGAAGAGACGGGCCGGGGCCGCCTCCTCCAGCAGATAGCCCAGTTCGCGGATCGCCTTCTCGCTCTGCGAGTCGATACGAAAGCCGAGCTTGGCGGCGAAGCGCACCGCACGCAACATGCGCACCGGGTCTTCGCGAAAACGCTCTGCCGGGTTGCCGATCATGCGCATGCGACCGGCCTTCAGATCAGCCATGCCGCCGGTGTAATCAACGACAGAGAAATCTTTAATATTGTAGTAAAGGGCGTTGACAGTAAAGTCGCGCCGCCAGGCATCCTCCTCCAGCGTGCCGTAGACGTTGTCGCGCAACACAATGCCATTGGCACTCACCGACTTGTCGTTATCCTCGCTCTCCTCTGCCAGGCCACGAAAAGTGGCCACCTCGATGATCTCACGCCCAAAGTGGACATGGGCGAGGCGAAAACGCCGGCCAATGAGGCGGCAGTTGCGGAACAGTCGCTTTACCTCTTCCGGACTGGCATCGGTGGCGATATCAAAGTCCTTGGGCTCACGCCCCAGCAGCAGGTCGCGCACCCCGCCACCGACCAGATAGGCCTCATAACCGGCCTTGCTGAGGCGATAGAGCACCTTGAGTGCCTGCTCACTGATATTGGAGCGGGAGATACCGTGTTTAGAACGGGGAATGATTTGGGCGGAGGTGGGCTTACCGCCGCGAATCGCAGGGGCATCGGCACTTCTCTTCCAGGGAGTCTTTAACCAGGAGAACATTGGCATATGATATCACGCCTTAGGTCTCTCACCCACATTGACTAAAGCGCCATTGATAGGTTGAGGCTAATGGTACGCATGCGACTCTCAGGTTGATGGACCGCATAGTAATTGCCGTTAAGGTTATACACAATCTCGTCATCTGACTGATCGAAGAGATAACCGTCATACGCTAACTTAAGGCTAATACGCTGATCGATACGATAGGATACATTGGCATACATCGAAGTCTTCCCTTTCGGGCTCAGCTCAACGTCACCGACAAAACCAAAGGCCGACAGGTCGATACTCTCCGATGTCGAAATGGGCTGTTTTACCCCAAGCTCCGCTCGCCATAATGAAGGGCTAGCGTATACACCCGCAACACGACCATAGCTCACTAAGTACTTTTCGCGATAACCACCGAGTCCTTGCAGGTCGCGATCCCACTTTTCCAGGCCAAGGGCTAACCGGAGCGCTGTCTGTGCGGCCCCATCACCGTCATTCAATCGCCCGTTAAACAGGTAACTAAAACCGGCTTCCGCACCAAGACCTGTATACTCGGTGTCGGTCTTCACTGGATTGCCGAGGGAATCCTGACCGTCATAATCCACCGTACCAATAAACAGATGGCCATTAAAATCACCGTTCCATCGCAGGCTGATTTGAGATTCTGAGTCCAGTGAGAACAGGTGCCGAAATCCGCTCTCGTCTAGCAGTGAGTCTCCTCTATCATTGAACTCCTCCCAGAAAAAGCTCTCCACCCCATATGATAATCGAAGCTCCTCCGCCACTGCCCACTGCGGGAATAACACGATTAAGCAGACAAACCTAAGCCACATCCTTCACTCTCCCTAATGACTACCCCCTTCTGGGAACGTAGTATAGCCAACATTTATGTTGTCATAATTTGACCCCCCTTTCCCCACTGAGTTAATTTAGGCACCGATTTTACGTGGAGAGAGAGCGTGGCGAAAAAACAACCCGCATTCAACTTTGAGAAGTCCCTCGAAGAGCTGGAGCAGTTGGTAGACCATATGGAGCAGGGCGACCTGACCCTGGAGCAGTCGCTTAAGGAGTTTGAGCGCGGTGTCGAGCTGACCCGCCACTGCCAGACGGCCTTACAGGAGGCCGAGCAGAAGGTGGAGATCCTGCTGCAAAAGAGCAGCGATGCCGAGCTTGCCCCCTTCTCTTCAGATGACGAGTCCTGATCCATGCCACTCAAAGCACTACTTAACGACTACCGCGAGCGGGTAGATAAGACCCTGCTACGCTGGCTACCCGATGAACAGAGCCCACCCGAGCAGTTACACGCAGCGATGCGCTATGCGGCGCTGGGTGGCGGCAAGCGGGTGCGTCCGGTACTGGTATACGCCACGGCGGCGGCGCTTGGCGTAGAACTCTCCAGGCTGGACGGCCCCGCCTGTGCGGTGGAGATGATCCACGCCTACTCGCTGGTACACGACGACCTGCCGGCGATGGACGACGACGAGCTGCGCCGTGGTCGCCCTACCTGTCACATCGCCTTTGATGAGGCGATGGCGATCCTCGCCGGAGACGGCCTGCTCACCCTCGCCTTCGAGGTACTTGCAGCAGATGAAACAATGCAGGTCTCCCCCGAACAGCGCCTGCGGATGGTGCGCGAGCTGGCTGAGGCCAGTGGTAATCGCGGCATGGTCGGTGGGCAGGCTATCGACATCGCCGCCGAGGGGACACAACTTACCCTGGAGCAGTTGCAGCAGATGCATGCCTACAAGACCGGGGCACTGATTCGTGCAGCGGTGCGTCTGGGGTCGTTGGCGTGTGACACCCTGCAGCCTGAGCAGGCGAAATCACTGGATGAGTACGCCGGGGCCATCGGCCTCGCCTTTCAGATCCGCGACGATATCCTCGATGTGGAGGCCGACACCGAAACCCTGGGCAAGCCACAGGGCTCGGATGAGGCGCGCAACAAGCCCACCTACACCTCGTTACTGGGGCTGGATGGGGCCAAGCAGAAGGCCCAGGCACTGCACCAGCAGGCCCTTGAGAGTCTGCATGGCTTCGGTGAGGCCGCCGATCCGCTACGCTGGATCTCCGCCTACATCGTTGATCGCGGCAATTGATGCGTATCGCACTTGCAACCAACGTTCGATAATCGCATCATAGCCGCCTTTCTTCCCACCTAATATATTGATTGATGCCAGATACCCATTCACCCCTGCTGGAACAGATTGACGATCCTGCTCAACTGCGCCGGCTCTCCCCTGCCGAGCTCAAGCAGCTGGCGGTGGAGTTGCGTGAATTCATGATCGCCTCGGTGGGGCGTACCGGCGGACACCTCTCCTCTGGTCTCGGCACAGTGGAACTAACTATCGCGCTGCACACCGTCTACAACACCCCGGAGGATCGCATCGTCTGGGATGTGGGCCACCAGAGCTATCCGCACAAAATACTCACCGGCCGTCGCGAACGGATGGCCACCCTGCGCCAGCGTAACGGGCTGGCCGGTTTTCCCAAACGCGAAGAGAGTCCCTACGACACCTTCGGCACCGGCCACTCCAGCACCTCGATCAGCGCCGCCCTCGGCATGGCCATCGCCGCGCAGCAACAGCAGAGTGAGCGCAAAGCGGTAGCGGTGATTGGCGACGGCGCACTGACCGCGGGGATGGCCTTTGAGGCGCTGAACCACGCCGGAGACCTCGACGCCAATCTGCTGGTGATCCTTAACGACAACGACATGTCGATCTCCCCCAATGTTGGCGGCCTCTCCAACCACCTAGCACGCATCCTCTCCGGCAAGCTCTACTCCACCATGCGCGAGGGGAGTAAGAAGGTCCTGGGCACCATGCCCAGCGTGTGGGAGCTGGCACGCCGCGCCGAGGAGCACATGAAGGGGATGGTGATCCCCGGCACCCTGTTCGAGGAGCTGGGCTTTAACTACATTGGCCCCATCGACGGCCACGATATCGACCTGCTGATAAAGACCCTGAACAACCTCAAGTCACTGCCGGGACCGCAATTTCTGCACATCGTCACCAAAAAGGGCAAGGGCTACGCCCCGGCCGAAGAGAACCCCTGCGCCTATCACGGTGTCAGTGCCTTTGACCCGGAGACCGGCGACTCGCTGGCGGGCAAAACCGCCTCCCCAAACTACACCAGCATCTTTAGCGACTGGCTCTGCGATATGGCCGCCGCAGACGAGCGCCTGATCGGCATCACCCCGGCGATGCGCGAGGGCTCCGGGCTGGTGCGCTTCTCCAATGAGTACCCCGGGCGCTACTTCGATGTTGGTATTGCCGAGCAGCATGCGGTCACCCTGGCCGCCGGTCTTGCCTGCGAGGGGCTAAAGCCGGTCGTTGCGATCTACTCCTCCTTCCTGCAGCGTGCCTATGATCAGCTCATCCATGATGTGGCGCTACAAAACCTGCCGGTGCTCTTCGCCATCGACCGCGGCGGCATCGTTGGTGCCGATGGGCCGACCCACGCCGGCACCTTCGACTTGAGCTTCCTGCGCTGTATTCCCAACATGGTGGTAATGGCCCCTGCTGACGAGGAGGAGTGCCGCCAGATGCTCACCACCGGTCAGAACCACGATGGCCCCTGCGCGGTACGTTACCCCCGTGGCAGCGGCCCCGGTGTCGCCACCTCTGCCGAGCTACAGGCGTTGCCCATCGGCAAAGGTGAGATCCGCCGCCAGGGCAGCCGCATCGCCCTACTCGCCTTCGGCAGCCTGCTCGAGCCGGCACTCCAGGCGGCAGAGCAGTTGGAGGCCACGGTGGCCAATATGCGCTTCGTCAAACCCCTGGACGAGGCGCTGGTGTTACAGCTTGCCGCCGAGCACGATATCCTCTTTACCTTGGAGGACAACGTCATCATGGGCGGGGCTGGCAGTGGTGTTGCCGAGTGTCTGGCGGCCCATGGCATCACCACTGCCATCCATCACATTGGCCTCCCCGATCAGTTCGTTGAACAGGGCAGCCGCGAGGAAATTCTAAGCATGTGTGGACTGGATAAGGATGGTATAATCCGCGCCGTTATTGAACAGAGTCAGGGTTTGCCTTGCCAAACCGTCGCTACTCACGTAAATTCCTAGTCATTTAGTCAGTCATATCATGTCCGCACGTTATACGCTTAAGGTCGTCTCCGACTTCGCCGCTGCCCACTCCCTGAGAAACTATCCGGGTGACTGCAGCCGACTGCACGGCCACAACTGGAAGGTGGAGACAGAGATTCAGGCCAGCGAGCTGGATGAGCTGGGCATGGCCATCGACTTTAAAACGGTTAAACAGGTGACCAAAAAGGTCACCGACGAGCTGGATCACGGCTTTTTGAACGAGATCCCGCCCTTTGACAGTATCAACCCCACGGCGGAGAACATCGCCGCCTATATCTACCGCCGCCTCGGCGAGGAGATAAACGAGCCGCGCGTGCGAATTCACGCCGTCACCATTTGGGAAACAGAGCGTGCCTGCGTGCGCTATACCGAGGAAACCGCAGCATGACACAGCCGTGTGACACCCCTATCGCCGATGTACAGAACAGTGCGGATACCCGCCAGATCGCCATCAACAAGGTCGGCATCAAGGATATTCGCCACCCCATTCGTGTGATGGATCGCAGCGAAGGCGAGCAGCACACCATCGCCAACTTCAACATGTATGTAAACCTGCCCCACAATTTCAAGGGCACACACATGTCACGCTTCGTTGAGATCCTCAACCAGCATGAGCGTGAGATCTCGGTAAAGTCATTCAAGGACATGATGAGTGAGATGACGGATCGTCTAGAGGCCGAAGAGGGGCATATCGAAATGAGCTTCCCCTACTTCGTCAACAAAAAGGCCCCCGAGTCCGGCGTACAGAGCCTGATGGATTACGAGGTAAGTTTTCTTGGTGATGTAAAGGATGGCAAGCCTGATCTAGCCGTAAAAGTTGTGGTACCTGTCACCAGCCTCTGCCCCTGCTCCAAAAAGATCTCGGATCGCGGTGCGCACAACCAGCGCTCCCATGTCACCGTCACCGTACGCACCAATACCTTCGTCTGGATTGAAGATATCATTGACCTGGTAGAAAAACAGGCCTCCTGCGAACTGTTCGGCCTGCTCAAACGCCCCGATGAAAAACACGTTACCGAACGCGCCTACGACAATCCCAAATTTGTTGAAGATATGGTGCGCGATATCGCGGTACAACTGAACAATGACGAGCGCATCACCTACTACGTGGTGGAGTCGGAAAACTTCGAATCCATCCACAACCACTCTGCCTACGCCCTGATCGAAAAGGACAAGAGCGCAGCATAGATCGAAGCGTCCATAAAAAAACCGACTCTGTTGCTCATAGGGTCGGATTCAAATCCGTTTCGGCCTCAGAGAAAACCTGCTGTGGCCGAATTGATAGAATGAACAACCGGCTGGCGGCTCTACGCACACCTAGTCCTCGTCAAAGCCCCCCGGCGTGGCCAACATCTTCTTCATCGCCTCCTGCGCCCGCTTTCGCGCAATACGCTCATCCTCAGCCGCCTTCGCCTCATCTGCCGCCGTCCTGGCCTTATCCTCAGCCTGCTGTCTGCTACGCTCCTGCTCCTGCTTCTGCTCGATTTCACTGGCAAGACGCTCTGTCTCAGCACGTTGTAATGCCATCCTCTCCCGTTCAATACGCTCACGCTCCGCCTTCTCACTAGCGAGGCGCTGCTGTGCAGCTTGCTCCTGCTCTTTTACTGCCTGAGCCGCCTGTTGTCGCCGTTGCTGCAGTTGTTCGAGCTTCTCCTGTGCCGGCCCAAACCCCTGACTTAGCGCCTTTCTATACCACTGCTCAGCTGTATCGAAGCTCTGCTCGGTACCGTGCCCCTCTTCGTACATCTGCCCCAACTTGACCTGAGCCTCAGGTTGTCCAAAGCCCGCCATTTTCTGTTGATAGCGAAAAACACTGCCCCACATATTATCCGCAGCGGATAGGTGAGGAGGAGAGAGAAGCAATACGAGAAGTGCAGGCAGGATGGAGAGTGACTTTTTATTCACACGGAAAACCATGACGACCCCTTCATTTGTGACGAGAGTGATTACCTTCTTAGGATACTGTCATCTCCATCACGTTCTATCCGTGACAAAGCACATACTCCAAGTGTGCCATCCTATCACGCCACGAGAACTTCAACATTCGCCTACACTCCAGACGCAAAAAAGCCCCGCAATGCGAGGCTATTTTGTTCAACGGAGACAGACTTACCTGAAGGCCTGACCCGGTTTGGCACCAAACATCTTAAGGAAGATCACCATTGGGCAGAAACCCGTAAAGGCCGATTGCAGCAGGTTGGCACCTACGAAGGCGGTGAAGAAGAGCCAGTATTCATGCTGGAATATTGGGCTGGCAGTCATACCCAGAGCCAGGCTAAGCAAAATAAAGGTACCCGCAACAGCGAAAACTATACGATCGATACTCATAACACTCTCCATATATAAATAGTAAGATCCGGTCACTACTTGTGGTGACCTTCATAAGCGCAGCCGATTATAACAGTAGGGGCATCACCGCTTCAAAGGGGAATATTGCCCCTACTTCTTGCCCCTGCGCTTCTGTCTCTTGGTAAGATCCGAGTTCTTCTTTTTCGCCAGCAGGCGATTCGGCAGTTCGCTACGCCGCCGCTCATCCGCATAGGGGTTTTTGCTCCCCTTAAACTCGACACGAATTGGCGTCCCCTCCAGCTTGAGGTATTTGCGAAACCCCTTCTCCAGATAACGCTGATAACTACTGGGAATACGTTCCACCTGATTACCGTGGATCACTATCAACGGCGGGTTTTTGCCCCCCTGATGGGCATAGCGCAGCTTGATGCGCCGGCCATTAACCATCGGTGCCTGATGCGTCATCTGCAGGGATTCGAGCAACTTGGTCAGCTCAGGGGTGGAGAGCTTGCGCATGGCCGAGTCGTAGGCGCGGTTAAGTGAGCCAAACAGTTCGCCAACGCCGGTGCCGTGTAGCGCCGAGATATAGTGAATACGGGCAAAATCGATGAACGGCAGCTTAAGTTGCAACTCGTTCTTTACCGACTCTTTCTGCTCCTGCGGCAGGTTATCCCACTTATTGATGGCGATCACCAGGGCACGCCCCGCCTCCATCACCATTCCCAGAAGATGGGCGTCCTGATCACTGATCCCCTCACGCGCATCAATCACCATCACCACCACATTGGCGTCACTGATCGCCTGCAAGGTCTTGATGATACTGAATTTCTCTACCGTCTCTTTAATGCGGGCACGACGCCGTACCCCGGCGGTATCGATAAGCGTATATTGCCGTTCATCACGTTCGAAGGGGATGTAGATACTGTCGCGAGTCGTACCGGGCATGTCGAATACCACCACCCGCTCCTCACCCAGAATGCGGTTGACCAGGGTAGATTTACCGACATTGGGGCGTCCGACCACGGCCACCCTGATTCCCTGCTCCTCCTCCGCTTCGCCCTCTTCGGCGGGAGGAAACTGCAACAGCACCTCTTCAATCAGTGCGCGCACCCCACGACCATGGCTGGCGGCAATCGCCACCGGCTCACCGAGTGCCATGGAGTGAAAATCAACCGCGGCCATCTCCGGATCAAGACCATCGATCTTGTTCAACACCAGGGTGACCGGCTTACCACACTGGCGCAAATAGCTGGCGATACCCTCATCCGCCGCGTTCATCCCCTCGCGAGCATCCACCAGAAACAGCACCGCATCGGCCTCGCCGATGGCCTCCTTGGCCTGCTGTGCCATCTCCACATCGATACCCTGTTCGATACCGCTTAAACCACCGGTATCCACCACAAGGTAAGGGGCATCACCGAGGCGACCGGTGCCGTATTTACGGTCGCGGGTAAGGCCGGCATAATCCGCCACCAGCGCATCACGGGAGCGGGTCAGGGCATTAAACAGGGTCGATTTGCCCACATTGGGACGCCCTACCAGGGCGATAACCGGTTTCATGAAATTATTCGTCCGCCTTTACAATGGTGACGCTGTAGGCATCGAGTACGCCGCGTTTGTCAAAGCCGTAGACACGAGCGCCTTCCACCAGCGGGGTCGCCAGATGACCGTGGTCCTCCTTATAGCTGAGGTCGTCAAACTCATCCTCTACCGGGAAGTACTCCTGGAAATTACGTACACGGGTACGGGCCGCCAGTGCCCCATCCTCTTTATTTAGCCAGTGCAGGTAACCATCATAATCGCCAAGAATAAGATAACGCCCCTGCTGTGCCGGGGTACTCAGAGCACGACGATGTAGTGCACTCTGTTTCCACAATGAGGCACCATTGCGACGGGAGAGGGCCCATACGTCCCCCGCCTCATCACTCAAGTAAAGTGCATCCCCATCGACAACGATACCACTCAGGCTGGAGATCTCACGGGTCCAGATAAGCTGACCGCTGCTCGCCTGAATCGCGGCTACATCGCCCTGATAGGCAGCGGCATAGATCACCCCATCGGCCTCGGCCAGGTCAGCATCGACATCGACCATGCGCTCCAGATCGGTACGCCCACGCGGTGTGGCAACAGTGGCTCGCCACAATAGCGAGCCATCCTGCAGGTTCAGCGCAACCACCTGACCACCGGCGGTGCCGACCACCACGGTGTTACCCGCAATGATCAACGGTTTACCTGTGCCCCGGAGTGTCAGACTGGGAACCTTTTCGAGGTGCCGCCACAACACGCTGCCATCGGCACGATTCAGGGCACTAATCGATCCGTCTACCGCGTGAACCACAATGGTGTTACCAAGGCTCACCGGGGTACTCATCACCTCGCTGCCGAGGGTCTGACTCCAGCGCAATTCGCCGCTCTGTTTATCCAGGGCAAAGACCTCGGCATCACCACCGAACAGCAACAGCCCTGCCGCCTCACCAGCGCCTGCGCTGATCACCCGCTGCAACTCCACCTGCCACAGGCGCTCTCCACTGAGGCTATGGTAGGCATGCACATCACCGTACCGGTCGGCAATATAGATAGCCTCACCATCGAGCAGCGGTGACAATTTGAGGTAGTGCCCACCGGTTCCACTTCCCACCTCACGCTGCCAGCGCGAGTGCAGCTTAAGATCAGACTTAAAGACGCTCAGCTCACTGGGCGGCTCGACCGGGTCGATACTGCCGCTGCATGCCGCCAGCATGGCGGCGATAAGGATCAGGCTAAGGAGTCTCACTCGGCAACGCTCTGCACAGGCATCACCATCAGGGATAAATCATCCAATTTCATCTGTACCAGCTCACGCTTGTCAGCGGCATTTGCACCATATGAATCAATGGCTGTTTTATAGGCCACACTCGCCTCGACACGGTTGCCCTGGGACAACAAAATATCGCCGCGCAACTCTTCACTGGCAGCCCCGCCCTTACCACCACTCAAGGTGGCCAGTGCCGCATCACTATTACCCTGTGCCAACTCGACCCGTGCCAGACGCAGACGCGCCAGCTCGGCCAGCTCCGGCTGATCACTGTTATCCATCGCCGAGCGCAAATGGGCGGCGGCTGCATCCAGATCCTTGTCGGCGACGGCTAGTTTGGCCATCGACATCGAGGCCATCACAGCATAGATAGAGTCGGGATAGCTGGCGAGCAGTGCACGCCCCACCTCTATTGCCTGCGGGCTATTGCTCTCCATCAGCTCCGTCATCTGCTGATACTGTGAAGAGGCCGCAGCGGCCACCTCGTTGCGGTGGTCGTTCCAGCCCTGCCAGCCGAGTACCGACAGCAAAAATACCGCCAGCGCGGTTAGCGCCGAGCGGCCATTCTTATCCCACCACGCCTTCAGCGCATCGACCTGATCCTGTTCCGAATTATAAACTTCCACCCCTAGACTCCTGTTCTGTTTCGTTGTTTATGCGTTACTTTCGGCCAGATAAGCGGCCAGAAAATCGATGGTCTGCGCACGTGGCAACTGCTGTTGCTCACGCTTTTCTCGCAGGAATTTAATCCCCATGGTGCCGTTCTCAATCTCCTCCTCACCGAGGATCAGGGCCAGCGGCGCACCACTTTTATCCGCCTTCTTAAACTGGCTCTTAAAACTGCCGCCACCACAATGGGTCTCCAGCCGTAGCGACGGCACGGCATTGCGCAGCTGCTCGGCCAGTACCAGCCCCTCGCGTTGCGCCGCTTCACCAACCAGCACCATATAGGCGTGTGGCTGATAGTGGTGCAGTGGCATCTGCTCAAGCTCCAGCAGGCTGACCAGCCGCTCCACTCCCATGGCGAAACCGACCGCGGGCACGCTCTTCCCACCCAGCTGCTCCACCAGGCCGTCAAAGCGACCACCGGCACAGACGGTGCCCTGAGCGCCCAACTTATCGGTTACCCACTCGAATACCGTCTTGCCGTAGTAGTCAAGGCCACGCACCAGGCAGGGGTTGATCTGATAGCTAATACCGACCGCGTCGAGGGTGGCACAGAGCTGCTCGAAGTGGGCCTGCGACTCGGCGTCCAGGTGCTCGTTCAGCTTGGGTGCGTTATCAATAATCTCACGCATCGCCGGGTTCTTGCTATCGAGAATGCGCAGCGGATTGGAGTCGAGGCGACGCTTGCTGTCCTCGTCCAGGCTCTCCACATGGTGCCACAGGTACTCCACCAGAATGCCGCGATAGGCGGTGCGCGCAGCACTGGAGCCGAGCGAGTTGAGCTGCAGGGTGACATCCTTCTCCAGCCCCAGCATCTTCCACAGGCGCGCCGTCATCATAATGTGTTCGGCATCGATGTCCGGCCCCTCAAGACCAAACACCTCGACGCCGATTTGATGAAACTGGCGATAACGCCCCTTCTGCGGGCGCTCGTGACGGAACATCGGGCCGCGATACCAGAGGCGTTGTATTTGATTGTGCAGCAGGCCGTTCTGCAGCGCGGCGCGCACGCAGCCTGCGGTCCCCTCGGGGCGCAGCGTGAGCATGTCGCCGTTGCGATCCTCGAAGGTATACATCTCCTTCTCGACGATGTCAGTCACCTCACCGATGGAGCGCTTGAACAGGTCGGTGCTCTCAACGATGGGCATGCGGATCTCGCGATAGCCGTAACCATCGACCAGCTGGCGCACTACCTCTTCCAGGTGTCGCCATGCCGGGGTCTCCTCCGGCAGGATGTCGTTCATGCCACGAACGGCCTGAATGTTTTTACTCAAACTTAATACCTCAAAACTTACTGCTGATCGCCGTCGCTATGACGACGGGCGATCTCGGCGCGAATATTTTTTTCCAGTTCATCGACCAGGTTCTCATTCTCGACCTTGTGGTCGGGCACGCCGCACTTATAAAGCAGGTTGGGCTGACCGCCGGTGAGGCCGATATCGACCTCCTTGGCCTCGCCGGGGCCGTTGACCACGCAGCCGATCACGGCCACATCAATCGGCTCCAGCACATCCTCCAACCGCTGTTCCAACTCATTGACCGTGGCAATAACATCAAAGTTCTGCCGCGAGCAAGAGGGGCAGGCAATCATATTGACCCCTTTGCTGCGCAGGTGCAGGCTCTTCAGGATATCGAAACCCACCTTGATCTCCTGCACCGGATCGGCGGCCAGCGAGACGCGGATAGTATCGCCAATGCCGTCAGCCAGCAGCATGCCAAGACCGATCGCCGACTTTACGGTGCCGGAGCGAAAACCACCGGCCTCGGTGATCCCCAGATGCAGCGGCTGCTCGATCTGAGCGGCCAGCTTGCGGTAGGCCTCGACGGTCATAAAGATCTCCGAGGCCTTGAGGCTTACCTTAAAGTTGGGGTAGTCGAGGCGGTCAAGAATATCGATATGCCGGAGCGCCGACTCGACCATCGCATCGGCACAGGGCTCAGGATATTTTTTTTGCAGCTCTTTCTCCAGCGAACCGGCGTTAACGCCGATGCGGATCGGCACATTTTTGTCGCGCGCCGCATCGACCAGGGTACGCACCCGGTCTTCCTTGCCGATATTGCCCGGATTGATGCGCAGACAGTCTACACCCAGCTCCAGCACCCGCAGGGCGATCTTGTAATCGAAGTGAATATCGGAGACCAGCGGCACGTTAACCTGCTTGCGGATCTGGCCGAAGGCTTCGGCCGCCTCCATGCTCGGCACCGAGACCCGCACGATATCGGCACCGGCCTTTTCCAGCGCCCGGATCTGCGCCACGGTGGCGGACACATCGGTGGTCTCGGTGTTGGTCATGCTCTGTACGGTGATTGGCGCATCGCCGCCAACCGCTACATTGCCGACCATGATTTGGCGTGATTTGCGACGCACGATGGGAGAGGCTTGATGCATGAACTAGTTACCTGAAACGGGACTGTTGTGTTCGGCCCTGCCGATACGAAAACGTGCGACATCACCACGATGATAGGGAGTGTGGTCGTATAGGACACCGTTATAGTAGACAGTAACGCCAGCAGCAAAGCCGAGGAAGACCTTAAACGGCGCCTCACCCTGCAGGGTGAGGTGACTACCGGCAGGAACCAGGCCATAGGTCAGCTGGCGTCCAGCGGCATCTTGAATCTCGCTCCAGCTATCCGCCTGATACTCCACTACCAGCTGTGACTGAGGTGTCTCGGCACTGAGTGTTACCTCAGGTGTTGCGGCAGGTATCACGTTGACCACGGAGGGCGACTCAGCCACAGGTGATTCACTCTCTGCCAGCTCTGGACTTGCACTCTCATCGATTGCGGCTTGAGCAAGATCTGGACTTGCACTCTCTTCTACTGTGGCTTCTGCAGTATCGCCCGCCACAGCCTCTTCAGCCGCAACCGCGCTCTCGCCCTCATCAGCAACAGGCTGCTCATCAGGTTGCAGCTGCACCGTCTCTTCGGGTAGCCTCAGCCCCTGCTCAGCACCGGGCACCACCGTCTGTGGTGCAGCGGTATCGGTGGCCGGACTACGCTGCGACAGCCACCAGCCCAGGCCGGACACGATAGTGACCAGAATAAGAAAACTGGTCATGCGCATTGGCAAATCACGACTCGTTGCCTCAATCTTGCCCTCGGTAATGCTACTAACCAGCCTGGGCTCATCAACACTGTCGGAGCGAGACAGGGCAACCACGCTCTCTTCCGGGAGTCCCAGCAGTCGGGAGTAGCTGCGCAAGTAGCCCTGCACAAAGGTACTACCGGGCAGTGAACTATAGTCATCACTCTCCAGCGCCTCGATAATGCGCACCTGCATGCGCAGCTGTGAGGCGACCTGTTGCGGCGACAGTTTGCGCGCCTCACGCGCCTCGCGTAGCTGCCGTCCCGGACCTCCCACTAATGCGATATCCTCGCCCTGATTTTCCTGCTTCTCATCCGTCATCATTCAGCACCACTTTCAAGATAGAGTTTGGTCTCAGGTGCATCGGGAAAGTTCGCCTTCAACTGCATGCCGTAACTGGCAACCGCATTATTGTCACCCAGCAGGCGCTCAGCGCGTATGCCCAGCCACAAACTCTCGGTGGTATGACGCGCCAACTCCAAATAACGCTGCAAATAAGCCCGGGTACTCAGGTAGTCGCCCTTGGCAAAACTTATCCGGGCCATCGCCAGCAGTGACTTTGGCAGGCGCGGATTAAGTCGTAATGCACTACGCAAATAACCCTCCGCACGCTCCAGATTAGGTTTGCGCTCAATGCACAGGCCCAGATTTTCATAGACCTGATCCTGACGTGGATAGACCGGGTTCTCCAAGACCTTTAAAAACTGTTCTTCACCGGCCTCGTATCGATCCTGACTACAGAGGAAGGCACCATAATTATTGTGAAGGGCTGAATCCTCATCGGAGTAATAAAGCGCATCACGAAAATATTTATCGGCCTCCTCAAACTTATCCAGTCGGCGGTAAAGCTCTGCCAGATAGTGGTGTGTTGGCGCGTAACTGCGATCATACTCAAGCGCCCTTTGGAGCTTTTTTAACGCCAGCTGATAGTTACCATTCTGCATATAACGCAGACCGAGATTAGCATTAGCCTCAGCCGCCTTATTGGCATCAACCCCCTCCCTCACCGGACTGCCGGTACACCCGGACAGAATGATGGTAGCCAGTGCCAATAACATAATTAGCGTGCGCATCATGAGGCAATCTTCTCCTTGTTTAGCTCTTTTGTTGATTCATCCTTTATCAGGAAACGTTCACTGCGACGGGTACGGTCTTTCACCTTGCCCGCCAGCTGACCGCAGGCAGCGGCGATATCCTCACCGCGGGTCTTGCGGGTCACGGTAATAATACCCGCCTGCATGATGATCTCGCGAAAGGCCTGTATGCGGTTGTTCGAGGAGCATGCGTAGGGGGCACCCGGGAAGGGATTAAAGGGAATCAAATTCACCTTCGCCGGGACATCACGCAGCATTTTTACCAGCTGACGGGCATGCTCATCGCTATCGTTAACACCGGCCAGCATTACATACTCAAAGGTGATGCGGCGACGCGCCTTGCCGGCAATATAGCGTTTGCAGGCGGCCATTAACTCTTTTATCGGGTACTTGGTATTGATCGGCACCAGCTGGTCGCGCAGCACATCGTTGGGCGCGTGCAGCGAGACCGCCAAACTGACATCACTCTGCTCGCGCAGTGCATCGATACCCGGCACCACACCGGCGGTGCTGACGGTGACGCGACGCTTAGAGATGCCGAAGGCCAGATCGTCCTGCATCAGCTCCAGCGCCGGGCCGACATTCTCCAGATTGAGCAGCGGCTCGCCCATCCCCATCATCACCACGTTGGTAATGGCGTGCTGCCCCTTATTGTCGGGGATGCCGATGATGCGGCTGGCCAGCGCGATCTGACCGATGATCTCGGCGGTGGTGAGGTTGCGATTAAAACCCTGCCGGGCGGTTGAGCAAAAGCTACAGGCCAGGGTACAACCCACCTGGGAGGAGACACAGAGGGTGCTGCGCTCCGCCTCGGGAATATAGACCATCTCGATATGGTTGATCTCATCCACCTTCAGCAGCCATTTGCGGGTGCCATCGGATGAGGGGTGGTCCTGCGCCACCTCGGGCAGGCGGATCTCCGCCATCGCCTTCAGCTTTTCGCGCAGGGCCTTGCTTAAATTGGTCATGGCGTCAAAATCTTCGACACCCTCCTGGTAGATCCATTTCATCACCTGCGTAGCACGAAAGGCCTTCTCCCCCAGTTCGGCGAAGAAGGCCTCCATCTGCCTGCGGCTCAGACCAAGTAAATTAACCTTAACCTGCTCAGTCATTCGATACGGATCTCACAGTTAATACCGCCCTCACCCATTAACGGGTGCGTGGGCAGAGCTCCTCGGGTTTGAAGAAGAAGTCGATTTCCTGCGCCGCCGTCTCGGGACCGTCAGAGCCGTGAACCGCATTCTCGTCGATGGAGGCGGCGAAGTCGGCGCGAATGGTTCCCTCTGCCGCCTCTTTAGGGTTGGTGGCACCCATCACTTCACGATTCCTGTTAATGGCATCCTCGCCCTCCAGTACCTGCACCATCACCGGACCGGAGGTCATAAAGGCGATCAACTCACCGTAGAAGGGACGCTCCTTGTGTACCGCGTAAAATGCGCCGGCCTGCTCCTCGGAGAGGTGCATCATTTTGGCGGCGATGATCTGCAGACCCGCCTTCTCAAAGCGGCTGTAGATCTTGCCAATCACATTCTTGGCGACGGCATCGGGTTTGATGATAGAAATGGTGCGTTCAATGGCCATTACGGTGTTTCTCCAAAGGGGGGGATAAATAATACAAAAGTCACAAACTACAAAGCCCGCGATTATACGCGGGCTTGGGGGGGCATACCAGCTATTCAGGGAGTATCAAGCCCCTGAATTTGCAGGTTAAATCACAAGTGCTAGACGAAGTGAGGCGTTATTAATCACGCTCCTCGATCCAGGTCATCTGGATCGCCTCAAGGATCTTCTCATTGGAGTGGTCGGGATCGTCATCAAACCCCTCCAGCGCACAGACCCAGTCGTGCAGGTCGGTGAAGCGCACATACTGCGGATCCACCTCGGGGTGGGCCTCATCCAGCTCAATGGCGATATCGTTAACGTCGGTCCACTTCATGCTCATTCTCCCCTTTAGTGGGTCTCACTGACCATGTTGATGGTGTACTTGGGGATCTCGATGACTAGGTCACTGTCCGCTACCACCGCCTGACAGGAGAGGCGCGAGTCGGGCTCCAGCCCCCACGCCTTGTCGAGCATATCCTCTTCCAGCTCGTCAGCCTCCGCCAGTGAGTCGATACCCTCACGGATGATCACATGACAGGTGGTACAGGCGCAGGACTTCTCGCAGGCATGCTCGATCTCAATACCGTTGGCATTGGCGGCATCACAGATGGTGGTACCCTTCTCCACCTCAATTACCGCCCCGTCGGGGCAGATCTCGTCGTGGGGCAGGAAAATTAGTTGCGGCATGGTGTTACTCCAATCGCTCTCATAGTGCTGTTAATGGCGGCAATTCTGGCCAGAAACAAGCGTAATCTACTCAAAATCTTCTAATTGATGGCCAGACAGCGCCTGCTGAATGCTGGCATTCATACGCCGCGAGGCAAACTCGGTGCTGTTGGCGTTGAGTTCGCGAATACCTGCCTTTAACGCCTTTTCATCGTTGCCCACGGCCAACTTGCGCACCTTTTCCATCGACGCCTCCAGCGCGGCGCGCTCCTCCGCACTCAACAGCTTGTCACCGTCGGCGGCCAGCGCGACCTTCAGGGCGTCGATCACCCGGTCGGCCTCGACCTGCTGCTCGCGCAGGTTACGCACATCCATATCCTCACGGGCATGGCTCATCGAGTCCTGCAACATGGTGGTGATCTCATCATCGCTGAGGCCGTAGGAGGGCTTGACCTGAATCGAGCTTTCGACGCCGCTGTTCTGCTCACGCGCGGTGACCGATAACAGGCCATCGGCATCGACCTGGAAGGTGACGCGAATACGCGCGGCCCCAGCGCTCATTGGTGGGATACCGCGCAGCTCGAAGCGGGCCAGTGAGCGACAGTCGATGACCAGCTCGCGTTCGCCCTGCAGCACATGCACCACCATCGCGGTCTGACCGTCCTTGAAGGTGGTAAAATCCTGGGCACGGGCAACCGGTATCGTTGTGTTGCGCGGGATCACCTTCTCCACCAGGCCGCCCATGGTCTCCAGCCCCAGAGAGAGCGGGATCACATCAAGCAGCAGCATCTCGTTATCGGGCTTGTTGCCCACCAGCACATCGGCCTGCATCGCCGCGCCGATGGTGACCACCTTGTCCGGGTCGATATCGACCCGCGGCTCACGCTTGAAAAATTCGGCAATACGCTCACGCACCCGCGGCACACGGGTAGAGCCGCCCACCATCACCACATCAAGGATACCGTCGGTATCAACGCCGGCATCCTTCAGGGCACGTCGGCAGGGGAGCAGTGATTTACTGATAATGGGGTCAACCAGCTCATTGAATTTATCGCGTGACAACTCGCCCTCCCAGTAAGCGCCGTCGCTCAGTTCCACCTTAATCGTGGTGGTGTCGCTGTCGGTCAGCGCCTCCTTGGCAACGCAGGCCTCGCGCATCAGGCGGCGCAGCTGGTGGTGATCGGCATCATCGGCGATACCGGCTTCCGCCATGATCCACTCGGCGATGGCCTGATCCATATCGTCGCCGCCCAGTGCCGAATCACCGCCAGTGGCGAGTACTTCAAAGACCCCCTTGTGGAGGCGCAAGATGGAGATGTCGAAGGTCCCCCCCCCCAGGTCATAGACCGCGATCACCCCCGCGGAGCCCTGATCGAGGCCATAGGCGACGGCGGCGGCAGTCGGCTCATTGAGCAGTCTCAATACGTTCAGACCAGCCAGCTTGGCCGCATCCTTGGTCGCCTGGCGCTGTGCATCGTCGAAATAGGCGGGGACGGTGATCACCGCACCGGTCAGCTCGCCACCGAGGCTCTGCTCGGCACGCGCCATCAGGTTTTTCAGGATATCCGCCGAGACCTCGACCGGGCTGAGATCACCGGCCACGGTGCGAATGCGCGGCATCCCCGACTCGGTCCCGACAAACTCGTAGGGCAGGCGCGAGCCAAGGCTCTTCACATCGGCCACGCCACGCCCCATAAAGCGCTTAACCGAACAGATAGTATTCAGGGGATCGGTGGTGCAGGCCTGCTTCGCCTCGCTACCGACCGCATGCTCACCATCTTTGAAGTAACGCACCACGGAGGGGAGCAGGTGTCTGCCTTCGGCATCGGGCAGGGTGTCGGCTACACCGCTACGCACCGTGGCCACCAGTGAATTGGTGGTGCCAAGGTCGATGCCCACCGCCAGACGGTGCTGATGGGGGGCGGCGGATTGTCCGGGTTCGCTGATCTGCAGTAGGGCCATGGGATTCGGGGTATCGTCTCTTAAAATGGTTATCGGCTGGCTGGTCTGAATCACGCTTTAGACCAGCTCCTCTTCTAATTCTTCGACTTCGCTCAGCACCTTCTCCATGAACTGCATCTTGCGCACGGTATCTCGCGCTCCCTGCAGTGCCGCCGGCTCACCGCTGGCAAAGGCCTCGGAAAGGCTGCTGAGAAGGACCTTGTCCCTGGCATCGATGGTATCACGCAGGGCCATCAGGGCCGCGAAGGGGTCGCTCTGTCCCGTCACACCGGCCAGCGATTCGCGCAGCTCCATCTGCTCCATCAGGAACATCGGGTCCATCGTGGTATCGGTGTCATTCAGGGCAATGCCCCGCAACTCCAGCAGGTAGCGGGCACGAAGCAGTGGGGATTTGAGGGTCTGGTAGGCCTCATTGACGTGAGCTGCCTGCTGTACTGAGAGCATACGCTCCTGATCGGAGGCGTTGGCAAAGCGATCCGGGTGAACCGCCCGTTGCAGTTCGCGATAACGCTCTGCGATGGCTGAAAGATCAATGTCGAATCCGGGCTCCAGCCCGAACAGTTCAAAATAGTTCTGCTTTAGCAAGATGGTGCCCCCGGCTAGACGTTAAAACTTTCACCGCAGCCGCAGGCGTCCTTGACGTTAGGATTGTTGAACTTAAAGCCCTCGTTTAGCCCCTCACGGGTAAAATCTACCTCGGTACCGTCGAGGTAGACCATGCTCTTCGGGTCGATGATCACCTTCACGCCGTGGCTCTCGAACACCTGATCTTCGTCATTAACCTCATCGGCGAACTCCAGCACATAGGCCATGCCGGAGCAGCCGGAGGTTCTAACGCCAAGTCGCAAACCCGCACCACTGCCACGGTTTTGCAGGAACTTGCTGACATGTTCAGCCGCTTTTTCGCTCAGTGTGATCGCCATCTCTATCTCTCCAACCTGACGCTTAATGTTTGCTCTTGTAGTCGCTAATCGCGGCCTTAATGGCATCCTCAGCCAGTACCGAGCAGTGGATCTTCACCGGCGGCAGCGCCAGCTCTTCGGCAATATCGGAATTCTTGATGCTCGCCGCCTCATCCAGGGTCTTACCCTTTACCCACTCGGTAACCAGTGAGCTGGAGGCGATGGCGGAGCCACAACCATAGGTCTTGAAGCAGGCATCTTCGATCACGCCCTCTTCGCTCACCTTGATCTGCAGGCGCATCACATCGCCACAGGCGGGTGCACCAACCATACCGGTTCCCACATCCGCATCATCGGCCTCTAGACTGCCGACGTTGCGCGGATTTTCATAATGGTCCATTACCTTGTCACTGTATGCCATTTTCTCTTACCTCGGTATTGCGACTTACTCCACGGCCTATATTTGACCGCGGGGCTGCGATTTTATCTTAATGTGCGCTCCACTGCACGGTGGAAAGGTCGATTCCGTCCTTGTACATATCCCACAGCGGCGACAGATCGCGCAGCTTCTGGATCTTCTCGTGGCATAGCTTGATCGCGTGGTCCACATCGGCCTCGGTGGTGAAGCGACCGATGCTAAAACGGATCGAGCTGTGGGCCAGTTCATCACTGCGCCCCAGGGCGCGCAGCACATAGGAGGGCTCAAGACTGGCCGAGGTACAGGCGGAACCGGAGGAGACCGCCAGGTCGGCCAGCGCCATCATCAAGGATTCACCCTCGACAAAGTTAAAGCTGATGTTGAGGTTATGGGGCACGCGCTGCTCCATGTCACCATTGATATAGGTCTCTTCGATATCGCTAAAGCCGTTCATCAGGCGGTCACGCAGCATGCGCACCCGCTCATTCTCGCTCGCCATCTCCTCTTTGGCGAGACGGAAGGCCTCACCCATGCCAACGATCTGGTGGGTGGCGAGGGTGCCTGAGCGCATGCCGCGCTCGTGACCACCGCCGTGCATCTGTGCCTCCAGGCGCACGCGCGGCTTGCGGCGCACATAGAGCGCGCCCATCCCCTTGGGGCCGTAAATCTTGTGGGCCGACATAGAGAGCAGGTCGATCTTCATCGCGTCGACATCGATCTCCACCTTGCCACAGCTCTGGGCGGCATCAACATGAAACAGGATCTTCCTGCCACGGCACAGCTCACCAATTGCCGCCACATCCTGAATCACGCCGATCTCGTTATTCACGTGCATGATGGAGACGAGGATGGTCTGATCCGTCATCGCCGCCTCAAGCTTGGCAAGGTCAATCAGGCCATTCTCTTCCGGGTCGAGATAGGTGACCTCAAAACCCTCGCGCTCCAGCTGGCGACAGGTGTCGAGTACCGCCTTGTGTTCAGTCTTGGCGGTGATGATGTGGTTGCCCTTCTTTTTGTAGAAGTGGGCCACCCCCTTAATCGCCAGGTTATCGGACTCGGTGGCACCGGAGGTCCAGACAATCTCCTTGGGGTCGGCGACGATGAGGTCGGCGACATGCTTGCGTGCCTCCTCAATCGCCTGCTCCGCATCCCAGCCATACTGGTGTGAGCGGGAGGCGGCATTGCCAAAGAGGCCGTCATCCATAGTGAGAAAGCTACACATCTTCACGGCCACACGCGGGTCGGTCGGGGTGGTTGCCGAATAGTCGAAATAGATCGGTTTTTTCATGCTCATCTTCACTCCACAATGTGCTCGGTGTTGTTCACGCTCAGGTCCAGGCCGTTGCCGCACCCATCCCCTGTAACTGTTTAATTTGAGAGGCGATTGCCGATATCAGACCATCGACATCCGCCTCACTGTTCTGTTCTCCAAAACTGACACGCAGTGCGCCGTGTGCCAGCTCGGTTGCCACCCCCATCGCCTTCAGTACATGGCTGGGCTGATGCTGCTCGCTGCCGCAGGCTGAACCGCTGGCAATAGCAAAGCCGAGCTTGTCCAGCGCCATGATCAGGGTTCGCCCCTCCAGCGGGGGGATGGCGAAAAAACTGGTGTTGGGCAGACGCTCTGCCCCGTCCCCGAAAACCACCGCCTCGGGATGCCTCCGGCGCAGTGACTGCTCGAAATAGTCGCGCAGCCGCTGTGAATGTTGCCGCCGTGCTTGCAGCGCATTTAGCGCCAGCTCTGCCGCCATGCCGAAGCCCACGATAGCGGCAATATTCTCGGTGCCGCCGCGCTGTCCGCGCTCCTGACCGCCGCCATGTAACAGCGGCTCCAGGCTGACCGCCTTATCGACGATCAGGGCACCAATCCCCTTGGGGCCATACAGCTTGTGCGCCGAGAGGCTCATCAGGTGCGCCCCGCTGGCGACAAAGTCGAGCTCCAGCTTGCCCGCGGCCTGAACCGCATCGGTGTGAAACAGTACGCCCTGCTCACGGCATACCTTAGCCAACTCGACAACCGGGGTAATTGCCCCGCTCTCGTTGTTGGCCCACATCACCGAGGCCAGTCGAGTCTGCGATTCTATTGCTTGTGACAGGGCCTCCACTGAAACCACGCCGTCCTCATCACAGGGAGTTTGTACCACACCCCAACCGTGACGCCGTAGCGCCTCGGCGGGACCTCTCACTGAGGCATGTTCAGTGGGGCCAATCAGCAGCCCCCCGGCCTCGGCGGCAAAGGCAACACCCTTAAGCGCCGCATTATTCGCCTCGGTGCCACCGCTGGTAAAGTTCACCTGGCCAGGGTGGGCATTAACCAACGCAGCGACCTGCTCGCGAGCCCGATCCAGTGCGGCACGTGCTTCTCTGCCCGGTGCATGCACACTGGAAGGGTTGCCGTAGTGACCGCGAAGATAAGGCATCATGGCCTCCAGCACCCGCTCATCAAGCGGGGTGGTGGCATTATGGTCCAGATAGACCATCAGAAGTCGATCAGGCGGTGGCAGAGGAGTCCTGACGTACCGCGACCTCCTGCACTCCCTTACGCTCAACCAGCTGACCCAGGTCGATACCTTTAAGGAAGCTGTAGATCTGCTCGCTCAGGTCACACCACAGGTCGTGGGTCAGGCAGGGGCCATCATTGTGACAATTACCCTTGCCTTCGCAGCGCATCGCATCGACCTTCTCGTCCACCGCGGTGATCACATCGGCGACGTTGATCTCGGCAGCGGCACGGCTCAGGCGATAACCGCCGCCGGGGCCACGTGCACTATCGACCAGACCATTCTTGCGCAAACGCGAAAACAGCTGCTCCAGGTAGGAGAGCGAAATCCCCTGACGCTTGGAGATATCGGACAGCGTGATCGGGCCATCTTTATAATGGATCGCAAGATCTAGCATGGCGGTTACCGCATAACGGCCCTTGGTAGTCAGTCTCATTGCCTTCTCCCTAAATTCCCAGTAAACTCATACGCTATTAGATAGGGGGTCACCTTATCAATACCAAGTATTTTAGTCAACTTTATTTTCCACACTTTCTCTACCGGTTTCCAGCTTCTCGCCGCTCAGATCATCGTCTATGCTGGAGCGTATCTCGCAGGAGTTGATCTCGGGCAGATAAAGGTCACCGATCTCCGCCCCCAACTCCTTAATCGCACCACACATCCCCTCCATTTTGTTATCCATGGCATGAATGTGGTCGAGCATGCAGTTTATGGCGTGGGCCACCGGGTCGGGCATATCGGCGGTGGTGCCGTAGGCATCAAAGCCCATCTTCTCGGCGATCGCCTTACGCGCCTTCGCCTTATCATCGCTCGTCGGTTGCTTAACGATGCGCCCGGGCACCCCCACCACGGTGTTCATTGCCGGGACACTCTTCACCACCACTGCATTGGAGCCCACGCGTGCGCCATCACCAATCTCAATCGGCCCCAGCACCTTGGCCCCTGCCCCCACCACCACATTATTACCGAGAGTGGGGTGGCGTTTACCCTTCTGCCAGCTGGTGCCCCCCAGGGTGACACCGTGATAGATAGTGCAGTCATCGCCGATGATCGCGGTCTCGCCGATCACCACCCCCATTCCATGGTCGATAAAGAAGCGCCTGCCGATCACCGCGCCGGGGTGGATCTCAATGCCGGTAAACCAGCGGGCAAAGCCGGAGATAAAGCGGGCCAGCCACTTCAGGCCCCAGCCCCACATTTTGTGGGTAATGCGGTGCATCAATACCGCATGCAGCCCCGGATAGGCCGTTAACACTTCAAAGGCGTGGCGCGCCGCCGGGTCGCGCTCGAAGATGCACTGCACATCCTCTTTAAATCGTTTAAACATCGGTATTTCCGTCTGTTTTGTTGATTGTCTGAGTATATCTTATTTGAACGCTAGGGATTAGTAACAGGACTTAGCGCTTTAGCTTATCCACCGCCGAGAGGACACCGCGCAGGATATTGACCTCGGTCTTCTCGACCCGCGCGCGGTTAAACAGGCGGCGCATACGGCGTATCAGCTGGCGTGGATTGGCCGGGTCGAGAAAGCCGACCGCCACCATGGTCTGTTCCAGATGTTCGATGAGCCCCTCCACCTCCTCCGCCGAGGCCGCCTCATCCTCCTTGTTACTCTCCGGTGCCAGCCACTCGCCGCTGCGCGCCATCATCAACTCGTAACTCACCACCTGAATCGCCGCTGCCACGTTGAGTGAGCTGAACTCGCTGTTGGTTGGAATATGTAACAGGTAGTTACAGAGCCCCAACTCCTCGTTGGTCAGCCCCGAATGCTCGCGCCCGAAGACCAGCGCCACCTCGGTGGCTGGTTCCTGCTGCGCCACCATTTCAGCTGTGGCGCGGGCATCAAGTTGCGGCCAGGGCAGTGCACGTAACGAGCGGGCGCTGGCCCCGAACACCATGGAACAACCGGCCAGCGCCTGCTGCAGCGTCTCACAAACGGTGGCGGCCTCCAGGATGTCGTCGGCCCTTGAGGCCCGCGCCGAGGCCTCCTCATGGGGGAAGTGGCGGGGTGTCACCAGATAGAGCCTCTCCAGACACATATTCTTCATCGCACGGGCGGCAGCACCGATATTTCCGGGGTGGGAGGTCTCGACCATAACGATACGAATTGCAGGAAACGGTTTCACAAATCACCTTTATTGTTCACGAATGCTGAAATTTTCCACCATCCGGTTTAAAATGCGCGGCCTGCGGCACTCCCTGCCGCCGCTGTTTAACAATTCGGAGGCTCATCCCATGCACCCTATGCTGAATATTGCCGTGCGCGCCGCACGCGAAGCCGGCAACATTATCGCCCGTTCCTTCCCTCATGTGGATAGCCTCGCCATCGACACCAAGGCCAGCAACGACTTCGTCAGCGATGTCGACCGCATGGCCGAGCAGGCGATCATACAGGTGATTCGCAAACACTACCCAGATCACGCCATCCTCGCCGAAGAGAGTGGCAAGGCCGAGGGTAACGAGGATTACCTCTGGATCATCGACCCGCTCGACGGTACCACCAATTTCCTCCACGGCTTCCCCCAGTTCGCCGTCTCCATTGCCCTGCAGTACAAGGGGAAACTGGATCAGGCCGTAGTCTACGACCCGATCAGCCAGGACCTCTACACCGCCAGCCGTGGCAACGGCGCGCAGCTCAACGGGCGTCGCATCCGGGTTACCAGTCGCAAAACGCTGGACGGCGCACTGCTCGGCACCGGCTTCCCGTTTAAATCGCAGCAGCTGCTCGATACCTACCTCTGCACCTTCAAGGCGCTGTTCACCAACACCGCCGGTATCCGTCGTCCCGGCTCCGCCGCGCTGGATCTGGCCTATGTTGCCGCCGGTCGTCTCGACGGCTTCTGGGAGTTCGACCTCAAGCCCTGGGACATGGCCGCCGGTGCCCTGCTGGTGATGGAGGCCGGCGGTAAGGTCGGAGACTTCGCCACCAACGACGAGTATCTGGAGAGCGGTAACATCATCGCCGGTAATCTCAATCTCTACGGCGCGATGCATCGAGCGATCAAGCCCTGTCTGCCACCAGAGATTAAGCGCTAAAGTTTTTCTCCCCGTATCCGCTAATGACATGGAGTGTTAACAGACGGCGGATGCCTCATGAGAGAGAAGAACCATCAGCCCCCAAATGGCCCTGGAAATGACCATGCGGAATGTGCTCGGCAATATGGAAGAGCTGATCAGCGAATACGCTTTTCATCAGATGGGTGGAGATTTTGCGAGCATCGCCATTGAACGCGGAACTGTGCCAATTCCCGGTACGCCAGGTGGCATGACGGGAAAGAAAATGACCGTATAAAAATAGAGCCCGCATTGCGGGCTCTATTTTTTTCAGCATTAAAAGCCTTAAAACATCAACTCGCCGCCTGTGGCTTTGCAGTATTCACCCCAATTGCCATATAAACGGGGCAGACCCCAATCAGAGCAACGATCGTATTCACCGCCCCTACGGCGAGAAGTGTATAGGATGCCACCGTATCCTCTGCGGTCATCGGAAAATAGAGCGCCAGATAGAAAAGGGGCGCACTGATTAGCAGTCGAATTATCCGGTCAATAAGCCCTACATTGGCTTTAGCTAACATGGCATTCCCCCAAACTTTCAAAGTGTTTCAATATGACAGTCTCGATCATCAATTCGCCAGTTACGGCATGTCGTCAATCTCCGCCCCCTCTTTCTCGACCGGCATCAAGTCTTCCTTGTTGATCCCCAGTGCCAGGGCCGAGGCACTGGCAACATAGATCGAAGAGTAGGTACCGACAAAGACACCGACGATCAGTGCTGTGGCAAAACCGTGGATCAACTCACCGCCAAAGACGAACAGCGCAATCAACACCAGCATGGTCGTGATCGAAGTCATCAAGGTACGCGACAGTGTCTGATTCAACGAGGCATTGACGATCTCCACCGGACTGCCCTTACGCAGCTTGCGAAAGTTCTCACGAATGCGATCGAAGACCACGATGGTATCGTTAAGTGAATAACCGATCACCGCCAGCAGCGCCGCCAATACGGTCAGGTCAAAATCAAGCTGCAATATTGAAAAGACACCCAGGGTGATCATCACATCGTGTACCAGCGCCGCCACCGAACCGACGGCGAAACGGTACTCAAAGCGCAATGCCACATAGATGAGGATGCCGATCAGGGCATAGATCATCGCCAGGCCACCATCGTTAGTCAGCTCATCACCTACCTGCGGCCCGACATACTCAACACGACGCATCTCGACCGCACTATTTTGAATCGTCAGGGTGTTAATCACGTTGTCACTCAGCTGTGCACTGGAGACCCCCTCCCGCGGTGCGATGCGAATCAACACATCACTGGCGGTACCAAAGTGCTGCACCACTGCGCCGTCATACCCATCCTGTTCCAGAGCCTGACGAATACCGTCAAGCTCGACGCCCTGCGGATAACCGACCTCGATCAGGGTACCGCCGGTAAAGTCGATGCCAAAATTGAAACCGCGCATGGCGATAGAAGCAATCGCAATCAGCAGCAGGATGCCGGAGAAGACCATCGCCAGCTTGCGTCCCCCCATGAAGTTAAAGCTGGGCTCTTTATTAAAAATTTGCATTATCTTCTCTCCCCTAGATCGACAGTTTGGAAAGGCGCTTGCCCTTCACCGTCAGATTAACCACCGCACGGGTCACCATGATCGCCGTGAACATCGAGGTGATGATGCCGATGGACAGGGTAATGGCGAAACCCTTAATCGGGCCGGTACCAAAACCGAACAGCACCAGCGCCGCCAGCAGCGTGGTGATATTGGCATCGGCGATGGTGGAGAAGGCCTTCTCGTAACCGGCATGGATGGAGGCGTGTGGCGAATTGCCGACCCGCAGCTCCTCACGAATACGCTCGAAGATCAGCACATTGGCATCCACCGCCATACCGACGGTAAGCACGATGCCGGCAATACCCGGCAGGGTCAGGGTGGCCTGTAGCAGTGACAGCACCGCGACGATAAAGATGAGATTCAGCCCCAGCGCCAGATTGGCCACCATACCGAAGCCGCGATACCAGACCACCATAAAGATCAGCACGAAGACAAAGCCGATGATCACCGACTGGAAGCCCTGATCGATGTTGTCCTGACCCAGGCTTGGGCCGATAGTGCGCTCCTCGACGATCTCCATCGGCGCGGCCAGCGCTCCGGCACGCAGCAGCAGCGCGAGCTTGTGTGCCTCGGCACCGCTGTCCAGACCGGTGGTCTGGAAACGCTTACTGAAGTGCTCACGGATATTGGCGATGCTAATCACCTCCTCCACGCGCTGGGTCTTCTTCACCGGCTTGCCGTCGACGATGCGGGTCTCGGTCTTCGACTCGATAAAGACTACCGCCATCCCCTTGCCGACGTTGTCACGGGTGAAGTTACTCATGCGCTTGGCACCCGGTGCATCAAGAGTGACGCTAACCATCGGCTGACCACTCTGTGAATCGAGGCCGGAGGAGGCATCGACGATCTGATCACCACTGACAATAATGCTCTTTTTCAGCAACACCGGACGACCATCGCGATTTTTATAGAGGCGGGAGCCAAAGGGAACACGGCCGGCCAGGGCACCGGAGATATCGTGCTCTTCATCCACCGCGTGGTACTCCAGGGTTGCGGTGGCACCGATGGTCTCCTTGGCGCAGGAGGTACACTGCACACCGGGCAGCTGTACCACGATGCGATTATCGCCCTGCTGTTGAATCGTCGGCTCGGAGACACCCAGTTCATTCACCCGCTTACGCAGGGTGGTGATGTTCTGCTGCAGCGCAAACTTGGTGGTCTCCAGACGCGCCTGCTCGTTCAGTGAGGCATAGAGGAAGAAGCCGTTCTCACCCGGCTCGTCCAGCAGCTCCAGATCACGGAACTCGTTGTGGATCGCGTTGTGCGCCTTATTCAGCTCCTCCACTTCACGAAAACGCAACTCCACCCGCTGCTTGTTATCGGTAATGGTGAGGTAGCGAACCTTATTTTCGCGCAGCAGGGTCTTGATGTCCCCCACATAGCGCTCAACCGCCTTGTCGATAGCGGCATCCATATCCACATCCATCAGGAAGTGAACACCACCGCGCAGATCCAGACCCAGATACATCGGCTTAGCGTTAAAACGACGCAGCCAGTCAGGGGTCGCTGGGGCGAGATTGAGGGCCGCGGTGTAGTTGTCACCCAGCTCCTGTCGCAACGGCTCATAGGCCTGGAGCTGGGTCTCGGTATCGGCGAAACGCACCAGCAGCTGACCGGGGCGGAAATCGTAAGAGCGGATCGGGATCTGCTTCTCTTCTAGAAACTTGAGGACGCGGTCGCGGGTGGAGGTATCGACCTCAGCCATGCGATTGGCGGAGATCTGTAGCGCTGGGTCATCACCATAGAGGTTGGGCAGCGCATAGATCGCACCGATAACAAACAGCGCGATGATGAGGAGATATTTCCAGACAGGGTATTGGTTAATCATATTATTACCTGGATACAGCCTGCCGCATCCGGCGGCAGAACCTTAATTATTATGTATTAGAGATTTTTGATGGTGCCCTTGGGCAGCAGACTGGTGATCGCCGCGCGTTGCACCTTCACCTCGACGTTGTCGGCCAGCTGTACCTGCAGGTACTCCTCGCTCACCTCGGTCACCTTGCCGTAGAGGCCGCCCTGGGTGATCACCTCATCGCCCTTACCGACCGCCTCGACCATCGCCTTGTGCTCCTTGGCACGCTTGGACTGCGGGCGAATCAACAGGAAGTAGAAAACCACGAAGAGAATAATGAAGGGGAACAGGGCCTCAATCATATTCGGTTGCTGGGCAGCGGCGGGGGCCGCTTCGGCCATGGCGTCGGAGATAAAAAAGCTCATTGGTAGTTCCTTGATTATTCTTTAAGTAAATCAAAAAGTTATGACATGCCACCGGAGACATGCCTGCAACAGCCGCTCATTATGCCACAGGCGGTACAGCTTGTGACCGCAGGGCGTAAAACTCGTTCACGAATTCGTCCAGTTTAGCGGCACTTATCGCCTCACGCAGGCCACGCATCACCTCCTGATAGTAGTGGAGGTTATGGATGGTGTTGAGTCGTGGCCCCAACATCTCGCCGGTCTTGTCCAGGTGACGCAGATAGGCGCGGCTGTAGTTGCGGCAGGTGTAGCAGTCGCACTGCGCATCCAGCGGGCGGGTATCGAACTGGTGTACCGCGTTGCGGATCTTCACCACCCCCTCACGGGTAAAGAGGTGGCCGTTGCGGGCATTGCGGGTCGGCATCACGCAGTCAAACATATCAATGCCGCGGCGCACCGCCTCAACGATATCCTCCGGCTTGCCCACCCCCATCAGGTAGCGCGGCTTGTCGCTGGGCATGCGCGGGCCGAGGTGATCAAGAATGCGCACCATATCGGCCTTCGGCTCGCCCACCGAGAGGCCACCGATGGCATAGCCGTCGAAACCGATCTCGGTCAGCCCCCTGAGCGAGACATCGCGCAGGTTCTCGTACATTCCCCCCTGCACGATGCCGAACAGAGCGTTAGGGTTGTCACCGTGGGCATCCTTGGAACGTTTGGCCCAGCGTAGCGATAACTCCATCGAAAGGTGCGCCTCGGTCTCGGTGGCAGGGTAAGGGGTACATTCATCGAAGATCATCACGATATCGGAGCCCAGCGCCCGCTGCACCGCCATCGACTCCTCCGGCCCCATGAAGACCTTGGAGCCGTTGACCGGCGAGGCGAAGGTGACCCCCTCCTCGGTGATCTTACGCATCTCCCCCAGACTGAAGACCTGAAACCCGCCCGAGTCGGTAAGGATGGGGCCGTTCCAGTGCATAAAGTCGTGCAGGTCACCGTGCGCCGCGATCACATCGGTGCCGGGGCGCAGCATCAGGTGGAAGGTGTTACCGAGGATGATCTCCGCACCAATCTCCCGAATCTCCTCCGGGGTCATCGCCTTGACCGTGCCATAGGTGCCCACCGGCATAAAGGCGGGGGTCTCCACCGTGCCGCGCTCGAAGGTGAGGCGGCCACGGCGGGCATTGTTATCGGTGGTGATTAGATCGAATTTCATTAGTCGTCACTCACAACGGTTTTCGGGCTGATGACCTCGGGGCGGGGCTGCTGCGGCAACAGAAACATCGCATCGCCGTAACTGAAAAAGCGGTAGTGCTGCTCGACAGCGTGATGATAGGCGGTCATTACCTGGTCGTAACCGGCAAAGGCACAGACCAGCATCAGCAGGGTCGACTCGGGCAGGTGAAAGTTGGTCACCAGAGCATCGATCACCTGAAATTCGTAGCCCGGATAGATAAAGATATTGGTCTCGCCACTGTAGGCCTGCAGCTCACCGCTACGGGCCGCCGACTCCAGCGAGCGCACCACGGTGGTCCCCACCGCGATCACCCGTCCGCCGCGACGGCGGGTAACGGCAACCGCATCAACCACCGCCTGCGGTACTTCAATGAATTCGGAGTGCATCGGGTGCTCGCGGATATCATCGACCCGCACCGGCTGAAAAGTGCCGGCCCCCACATGCAGGGTGACATAGGCCGACTCCACCCCCAGCGCCTTTACCCGCGCCAGCATCGACTCATCGAAGTGCAGCCCGGCGGTAGGAGCGGCCACCGCCCCCTCCTTCTTCGCATAGACGGTCTGATAACGTTCGCTGTCGGCCTCTGCCGCCTCGCGATCTATATAAGGTGGCAGCGGCATCCGTCCGTACTGTTTGAGCAGGCCAAGAACCGGTGCCGAAAAGCGCAACACAAATAGCGGCCCGTCTCGACCCAGCACCTCCACCTCGACACTCTCTTCCAGTGTAAGACGACTGCCCGCCTTCGGCGACTTGCTGGCCCGCACATGGGCCAGCACCTCGCACTCACCGGTGATGCGCTCCACCAGCACCTCCACCTGACCGCCACTCTCCTTGCGACCGAACAGCCGTGCCGGGATCACCCGGGTATCATTGAACACCAGCAGGTCGCCGGGGCGTAGCAGGTCGAGCAGATCAGGAAACTGGCGATCCGCCAGCTCACCACTCACCCCATCAAGGGTCAGCAGGCGGCTACCGGCACGCTCTGTGGTCGGTTGCTGGGCAATTAAGGCCTCTGGCAGCTCAAAATGGAAGTCGGTACGTTGCATAGGGCGCGGATAATATCACTCTCCCCCTTTGCGAGCGACGGAGAATTCCCTATAATGCGCCCTCCCCTGCCGGGGTGGCGAAATGGTATACGCAGGGGATTCAAAATCCCCCGGGGCAACCCGTGTCGGTTCGAGTCCGACCCTCGGTACCAAATTTAGTGTCAACAAAAAAGCTCTCTAACGCGGCTGTCGTATCTACAGCAGCCGCTTGTTCCTGAACAAAAATAGAGCTAGCCTTTATCTCTTGTTACCTTTTGATAGGGATCATCTTGAAACATATACTCACCCTTCGATTGCTTGGCCTGCTTTTGATCCTAAGCCTGAGTGGCTGCACCTCAATGATCACCTCTCGCCTCGGCAATAATCTCTCCAGCGCGATCCTCAACCAGGATGATCCCGAGACGGTGAAGGCCGGAGCACCGGCCTACCTGCTGCTTATCGATAGCCTTATTGAGGGGAGTCCACAGGATACCCTTACCCTCGTTGCCGGGGCTAAGCTATACAGTGTTTATGCGGCGGTATTCGTTGAGGATGCTGAGCGTGCCAAGCGAATGAGTACCAAGGCGAAAAACTACGCACGACGCGCTGTTTGTCTACAGTACGATGCCTTTTGTGCCGTCGATCAAGGCCCATTTACCGAAATGGTGCCCGCGCTCAATGAGAGCCGCTATAAGGACCTCCCAGCCCTATACACCTACGCCCTCGCCTGGGCGTTATGGATTGAGAATCACAGCGACGACTGGGCCGCGGTGGCCGACCTGCCCAAAATCGAGGCGATCCTCAACCGTGTGGTAGAGCTGAAGGACGATTTCGAACACGGTCAGGCCCACCTCTATTTGGGTATTTTGTACAGCCAGCGCCCCCCGGCACTGGGGGGGAAACCCAAACTGGCGCGGCACCACTTTGAGAAGGCGCTGATCTTTTCTCAGGGACATAACTTGATGGTTCAGGTGGAGTACGCTAAACGCTATGGTCGCATGATGTTCGACCAGGAGTTGCATGACCGCCTGTTGAACGAGGTACTGAGCGCCGATGCGGTAATGCCCGGTTATACCCTGAGTAATGTGCTGGCCCAGCGTCAGGCCAGGGAGCTACTGCAGTCCTCTGCAGACTATTTCTAAGGAACTTTTCACACCATGTTACGACATCTCATCCCCCTGCTACTGTTGGCCGCGCTGCCCCTGACAGGCCACGCCACCACCTTTAAGATTGCCTCTATCGCCCCCGACGGCACCAGCTGGATGAAGGAGATGCGTGCCGGAGCGGAGGAGATCAAAAAACGCACCGAGGGTCGGGTGGAATTCCGCTTCTACCCCGGCGGAATCATGGGCAACGACAAGAGCGTGCTACGCAAGATGCGGGTGGGCCAACTGCACGGCGGAGCATTGAGCGGCGGCGGCATGGCGATGATCTATCCCGAGGCGCAGGTCTACACTATTCCGTTCATCTTCCACGACTATGAGGAGGTGGATTACGCCCGCAAGCAGATGGATCCGGTGTTGCTCGCCGGACTGAAGGAGAAGGGTTATATCAGCTTTGGAATCAGCGAGGGAGGCTTTGCCTATTTGATGTCGAACACACCGGTAGGCGGCATTGATGACCTCAAGGGACATAAGGTGTGGGTGCCAGAGGGGGATGCGATTAGCCGCACCGCCTTTGAGGCAAGCGGTATTTCACCGGTCTCGCTGCCATTAACCGATGTACTCACCGGCCTGCAGACCGGACTTATCGACACCATTGCCAGCACCTCAATGGGGGCCATCGCCCTGCAGTGGCACACCCGAGTAAAACACCTTACCCATTCGCCGCTGATGTATATCTACGGCAGCATGGTGGTTAGTGCCAAACAGTTCAACAAACTGAGCGCGGGCGATCAGCAGGTCGTCCGTGAGGTAATGAGCGGCGTCTTTGAACGACTCGACCACCTCAATCGCAAGGATAACCAGAGTGCCCTCACTGCCCTGCAAAAGCAGGGCATCAGCTTTGTTACACCGACTGAGATTGAGACACAGCGCTGGCGTGACAGCCTCGCAACGGCGATGGATAAGCTACTCACCGAGGGGCTATTCGACCCCGCAATACTGCAGCAGCTAAAGGGACATCTGCAGGAGTTTCGTCGCCAGCGGAGTCTTAAGTAGCCTCTATGCGGCCGCTGCTGGAGATCATTCGCCGGTTTGAGACCGGCCTGCTAGTGCTGCTGCTCGCCGTGATGATCGGCCTGGCGGGGAGCCAGATCGTGCTGCGCAACCTGTTCGACAGCGGTATCGGCTGGAGCGACCCGCTGCTGCGGGTGCTGGTGTTATGGGTCGGCATGCTGGGGGCGATGATCGCCACCCAGCAGGACAAACACATCCGCATCGACCTGCTCTCCCGCTACCTCTCCCCCGCCTGGCGCGGCCACACAGCGCGTCTCAACAACCTCTTCAGCGCCATCGTCTGTGGCCTGCTCAGCTGGCACAGTGGCCGCTTTGTCTATTCTGAGTGGCTGGATGGCAGCACCCTGATAGGCGATATTCCAACCGCGGTGGCCGAGTCGGTCCTGCCCTTCGGCTTTGCGGTGATGACGCTGCGCTTTGTCCTGTTGCTGCTGCTCAACCGGCCACGGGAGAGCGTGTGACCCTCCTCGTCGTCCTCCTCCTTATCGCCATCGCCCTGCTCGGTGCACCGCTGTTCGCGGTGATCGCCGCCAGCGCGATGGCAGGCTTCTATCGTGAGGAGCTGGATCTGTCGATCATGGCGATCGAGTTCTACCGCCTGGCCGAGATGCCAATCCTGCTCGCCATCCCCCTCTTTACCTTTGCCGGTTACCTGTTGAGCGAGAGCCAGGCACCGAGCCGGCTGGTGCGGGTCACCCAGGCGCTGCTGGGATGGATGCACGGCGGCCTGGCGATTGTGGCACTGGCCGCCTGCGCGCTGTTCACCGCCTTCACCGGGGCCTCCGGGGTGACCATCGTCGCCCTCGGTGCCCTGCTCTACCCGGCGCTAATGAAGGCGGGCTACAAAGAGAATTTCAGCCTGGGGCTAATCACTACCTCGGGCAGTCTCGGCCTGCTGTTTGCCCCGTCGCTACCGTTGATCCTCTACGGCATCATCGTGCAGCAACTGGGGATAGGCCAACCGCTGAGCATCGACGAGCTGTTTCTCGCCGGGATCCTCCCCGGCCTGTTGATGCTGGTGGTGCTCTCCGCCTGGAGTATCTGGAGCAACCGGGTGCAGCACACCCAGCCCTTCAACTGGAGTGAAACGCTGGCGGCGCTCTACGAGGCGAAGTGGGAGTTGCCACTACCGTTTATCGTACTGGGGGGGATCTACAGCGGCTATTTTGCGGTCTCTGAAGCGGCGGCGGTTACCGTGATCTATGTGCTGATCGTCGAGACCCTGCTCTACCGGGAGATCCCGCTAAGGCGACTGCCGCAGATCGTGCGGGAGTCGATGGTGATGGTGGGTGCAATTCTGGTGATTCTCGGGGTCTCGCTGGCCTCAACCAACTACATGATCGATGCACAGATCCCCACCCAGCTATTCGATTTTGTCAGTGCCAATATCTCCGACAAATACACCTTTCTTATCCTGCTCAATATCTTCCTGCTGATCCTCGGCACCATGCTCGATATCTTCTCGGCGCTGGTACTGATGGTGCCACTGCTATTGCCGGTGGCCATTGGCTACGGTATCGACCCGGTACACCTCGGTATTATCTTCCTCGCCAATATGCAGATCGGTTACTTCACCCCGCCGGTGGGGATGAACCTGTTTATCGCCAGCTTCCGCTTTAACCGCCCGGTGAGCCAACTCTACCGCTCGACCCTGCCGTTTTTCTTCCTGCTATTCTTTAGCGTGCTGATCATTACCTACTGGCCCGCACTCTCCCTTTGGCTGCCGGGACGCTGATCCACTTTACAATGATGAGTGCCTACCTGATTCCGTCTTCAACTTCAGGTCTGCGGTCACGACAACAGGTTATTGGCTTGCTATCTGTAAGGGATTATATTTAAAATATCTTGGAATAAATCAATAACAAGGAAGAGGCAATTAATGGAAGCCATCAGGATACCAGCAGGATGTCACAAGATTACTCTATCCACCCTGCTAATCTCACTTACCCTGCTAAGCCATCATGACAACAGTCAGCAGTCACTCCATGTCAGTGCAGACCTTCAAATATCAGAATTTATTGAACAGCTGCTGGATTCACTCTCTAGAGGTAAAAATGACGAGCGTATCGCACAGATGCGTGAGTGCTACGAGCCGGTACTTGAGCTGGTAAAAAATGGCGCTAGTGAGGCCCTGGAAAGCCATCAGACCCTGGCAGAGGCTGGAGTTGTCGAAGGCGATACCCTGCAGATCGCCGCCCGCCCCCTTAAAGAGAAATTACTATTCTGCCGCTACAGCAAACTAAGCGCAAAGGGCTAAACCCGCACTACTCGATGCGATTGTTCTTATAGTAGTTAATCAGTCCGTTGGTGGAGGCATCATGGTCCTGCACCAGTTCATCATCATCCAGTCGTCCCAGAATATTCTTCGCCAACTGCTTGCCTAGCTCCACTCCCCACTGATCAAAGGAGTTAATGCGCCAGATCACTCCCTGGGCAAAGATCTTGTGCTCATACATGGCGAGCAGCGATCCCAATGAATAGGGGGTCAGCTTGCGAAACATAATCGAGTTACTCGGGCGGTTACCGGGGAACATCAAATGCGGCAACAACTGCTCCAGCTCATCCCCTTTGAGCCCCTTCGCCTCGAGCTCCTTGCGTGCATCCGCCTCACTACGCCCCAGCATCAACGCCTCACTTTGTGAAAAGAAGTTCGCCAATAAGATGGTGTGGTGCTCGCCCAGAGGGTTATGTGTCTCCACCGGAGCCATGAAATCGATGGGGATGAGCTTGGTGCCTTGATGTATCAACTGATAAAAGGCATGCTGCCCATTGGTACCCGACTCGCCCCAGATAATGGGACCAGTCGCATAGTCCACCAACACACCGTCGCGATCAATTCGCTTGCCATTGCTTTCCATATCGGCCTGCTTGAGATAAGCGGTGAAACGGTGCAAATATTGATCATAAGGCAGTATGGCGTGGGTTTCGGCACCAAAAAAGGAGCTGTACCATATCCCCAGTACAGCCATTACCACCGGCATGTTTTGCTCCAGTGGTGTACGCAGGAAGTGCTGATCCATAGCATGGGCACCGGCCAGCAACGCCTCAAAGTGGTCAAAGCCCAGATAGAGTGCGATGGAAAGGCCTATCGCCGACCACAGTGAGTAGCGCCCGCCAACCCAGTCCCAGAACTCGAACATATTGGCACGATCAATGCCGAAGGCCACAACCGCCTCGACATTGGTGGAGACGGCGACAAAATGCTTGGCCACGGCCGCCTCATCACGCAGATTTTCCACCAGCCAACGCCGTGCGGTATTGGCGTTGGTCAGAGTCTCCTGAGTAGTGAAGGTCTTGGAGGAGACAATAAACAGGGTCGTTTCAGGGTCCCGTGACTTGATCTGTTCAGCCACATGAGTGCCATCTACGTTGGAGACATAGTGCACATTCAGTTCGCCACGCGCATAGGGCTTAAGGGCCTCGGTCACCATCTGCGGGCCGAGATCAGAGCCACCGATACCAATATTCACCACATCGGTAATGCGTTTGCCGGTGTGGCCACGCCAGATCCCGCTCTGCACCTTGATACAAAAGCGCTTCATCTGTCCCAACACCCGGTTGACTTCGGGCATGACATCCTCACCGTCAACCAGAATCGGGGTATTACTACGGTTTCGCAAGGCGATGTGTAGGGCCGGGCGTTTCTCAGTGAAATTAATCTTCTCACCCGCAAACATGCGCTGCGTCCAGCCGCTGACGTTGGCCTCCCGTGCCAGCTTAAACAGCAGACTCATAGTCTCGTCAGTAATGCGATTCTTCGAATAATCGAGGAGAATGTCGTTGAAATGGATGGAAAATTTGTCGAAACGTTGCGGATCTTCGGCAAAAAGATCACGCATATGCTTATCTACCATGCTCGCATAATGCGCGCCCAAAGCCTTCCATGAGGCTGATTGATTCAATACTGTGCGGCTCTCACCGGGTAGATAGCCTTTTACAAACTCCATCTTTCTATCCTAATGTAATGCGGCGGAAACAGATTGGCAGCTATCATACAGTATTCAATTAGACTCCTCATCATGACATCAGCCAACGTTAACGTTATGGCATTTGCGACTCAGGGCTAGGCATTACCTCCCAAAAATAGGCTATAATGCACGGCTTTGTGTTTTCTATTCGCCCCTACAGGCGAGGAGAAAATCGTGACAAATCAGACTGAAGGTGTAAGCACTCTACATGACAGCTATCAGCGACAAGACGCTACGTGCCCGGGTAAAACTGTTTGGTAATATTCTGGGGAAGGTACTTGAAGCACAGGCAGGCAGCCGTGTTCTGGAGGCAGTAGAAACGCTGCGCAAGGGCTACATCAGCCTGCGTAAGCGCGAGAATGGGACCCGCCGGCGTAAACTGGCGAAGTTGATCGAGGGCCTTGACCCCGACACTCTGGTGCACGTGGTACGGGCCTTCAGCATCTACTTCAGCCTGGTGAATATCGCCGAAGAGGCCTATATGCACCGCCAGCGCCGTCGCCAGGTGCGTAGCGGTGGCCCGCTGTGGACCGGCTCCTTTGACTCGGTACTGCGCGAGTTTCACCGTGATGGCGTCACCCTGGAGCAGTTACAGAGTGTGCTGGATCGCCTCGCCTACATGCCGGTCTTCACCGCCCACCCCACCGAGGCGAAACGCCGCACCGTTCTGGAAAACCTGCGCCGCATCTTCGTTACCAGCGAGAAATTGAACGACCCACGCCTGGCCAAGGATGAGAAGGCCGCGATCACCCGCGAACTGGAGACCGACATCCAGATCCTGTGGAAGACCGACGAGGTGCGCACGCAGAAGCCTGAGGTGCGTGACGAGGTGAAGAACGGCCTCTTCTACTATCGTGAGAGCCTGTTCAGGGCGATCCCCGATACCTACCGCAATATGGAGAAGGCGATCCGTCGTATCTACGGCGCGGATGCCGAGATCACCATCCCCAACTTCTTTAAGTTCGGTTCCTGGATCGGCGGCGACCGCGATGGCAACCCCTTTGTCGGACCCGAGACCACCGCGCTGGCCGTGCGCCTGCAACACCGTGAGATCCTGCGCGAGTATATCCGCCGCATTACCGGACTGAGCCACTTCCTGACCCACTCCAGCCTGTTGTGTGAACCCAACGAAGCCTTCACCTCCGGCCTGGAGCGCGATGTCGCCGCCTACCCCGAGGCCTTCATCGACAAGCCCGAGCGCTTCGGCACCGAGCCCTACCGCCGCAAGCTCTACATCATGCGCCACCGCCTGCGCGAGAACCTGCGTCTGGTCGAGGCCCACATGGCGGGCAATGAGAGTGACACCTTCCACGGTGCCTACCGCACCGAACAGGAGTTCAGTGCCGATCTCAACCAGATCAAACAGTCACTACTGAGCCACGGCGATGCGCGCATTGCCGATGGCGACCTGCGCGACCTGATATGGATGGCCGAGACCTTCGGCTTCTATCTGGTTCACCTCGATGTGCGTCAGGAGTCGACCCGTCACTCCGAGGCAGTGGCCGAACTGCTGGCCAACCAGAATGAGTCCATCGACTACAACGCCCTGGACGAGCAACAGCGCCTCTCGGTACTGGCCGACCTCATCGGTCGCACCGAGACGCTGAACATGGATCGCACCTCCCTCAGTGCCCCCACCCTGCAGACCATCGACGTCTTTGAGGTGATGGCACGCATGCGCAAGGAGGTCAGCAGCCAGGCCTTCGGCAGCTACGTCATCTCCATGACCCACGCCGCCAGCCATGTGATGGAGGTGATGCTGCTGGCCCGCCAGGCGGGCCTTGCCGGAATGAGCGGCGACAAATGGTTTAGCGACATCAGCATCAGCCCGCTGTTCGAGACCATTGAAGACCTGGAGCACATCGAGCCGGTAATGAAGGCGCTGCTCGACAACCCGGTCTACGCCGCACTGCTAAAGAGTGCCGGCAACATCCAGGAGGTGATGCTCGGCTACTCCGACTCCTGCAAGGATGGCGGCATTCTCGCCTCCGGCTGGAACCTCTACCAGGCGCAGAAGCAGATCACCGCCCTGACCGCCGAGCACGGCGTGGATCTGCGCATGTTCCACGGTCGCGGCGGCACCATCGGTCGCGGCGGCGGCCCTACCCACGAATCGATCCTGTCGCAACCAGCAGGCACCGTACATGGTGAGATCAAATTTACCGAGCAGGGTGAGGTACTCTCCAGCAAATACAGTAATCTGGAGACCGCCGTCTATGAGCTGACCATGGGTGTCTCCGGTCTGCTCAAGGCAAGCCGCTGCCTCATCGCACCGCCCAAGCCGGATAATGCCGAGTACCTTGAGATCATGCACCAGCTGGCCGAGGTTGGTGAGAAGACCTACCGTGACCTCACCGACAACACCGAGGGCTTCCTCGACTACTTCTACGAGGCTACCCCGGTCACCGAGATCGGCCTGCTCAACATCGGCTCGCGCCCCTCACACCGTAAAAAGGGTGACCGCTCCAAAACCTCGGTACGTGCCATCGCCTGGGTCTTCGGCTGGGCGCAGTCACGCCACACCATCCCCGCCTGGTACGGCATTGGCTCATCACTGAAACAGTGGCTGGGTAAGGATGCAAAGCGACTGGAAAAGCTGCAGGAGATGTACAAAAAGTGGCCCTTCTTCCATGCCCTGCTCAGCAACACGCAAATGGCACTGTTCAAGGCCGAGATGCGCATCGCCGCCGAATACGCCGAGCTGTGCGAAGACCCGGCAGTCGGTCAAAAGGTCTACGGCCTGATTAAGTCTGAGCATGAACAGACCATGAAGAATATCTTCAAGGTGGCACAGATAGAAAAGCTGCTGGATGAGAACCCGACACTGGAGCTCTCACTGACCCGCCGCGATCCCTATCTGGATCCGCTTAACCACATCCAGATCACCCTGCTAAAACGCTATCGCGACGAATCACTGAGCGATGATGATCGTGATATCTGGCTGGAGCCGTTGCTTCGCTCCATCAACGCCATCGCGGCGGGGATGCGCAACACCGGCTAATCGCAAGCGCATCCGCCGTATCAAATCCGACGCTGTTACAAACAGCGCCGGATTTTTTTGTCTTGTTGCCGATTCCGCGCCGAATAAAAAAGCCAGCCCCACGGCCTAGCCCTTACCCGTTCCCTTTTTCTCATACCCTTCACGGAGAGAACGGATTCTGCTCAGGCAGGATATACCACAGCATGGTATTATTAGACAAAAGTACCCTACATCAACATTAAATCAGGCCGTGATAATCGGCAGAGATGATGAACTGGCAGAAAAAGAGCGAACAATTCACCGAACAGGCAGCCACCGGGCTCCTATCCGCAGCAATGCGGATAAGTGCGTTACGTCGCGTGCTCGCTGAACAACGCCAAAAGCTGCAAGCCTGGTGGCAACGCCAAATCCCCGACTACATCCCCATTGCCATCAAACTCTCTCTACTGTTTGCCCTTCTGATCGCCATCGGAATGATTGGGCTAGGTTCTGTCATTGGCAGCCAGCAGGCGGGACAACTTAGCGAGCAGATCGATAAATTCGGTACCACCCTGGTACAAAGGATGGCCGAAACGGCCCGCGAACCGCTGCTCGCCAACGATGATCTCAATATGGAACTTATCGTCAACACCCTGACTGACGATAACAATATCGATGGTGCTGCCATCTTCTCTGATGAGTACAAGCTGGTGGTTCAGGCCGGATTGATCCCCACCACAAACCGACTACCCAGAATTGAGGCCGGCACACAGAGTCTCCCCGCTCAGCTTTACTGGAAAAAGAGCGACCCGCAACTCGGTGAACGCGCCTTTGTCTCCTTCATTGCCCCTATCATGTTTCATGACATAACTGCCGGTTATGTATTGCTGAGCTTCGACCACTCGGTAATGACCAAGGCCAGGCGTGAAACGGTCACCACGGTGATCGGGGTCACCCTGTTGATGCTGGTGGCAGCCATTGCTGCCTCCTTCTATCTGGGACGCCGTCTCACCCGGCCTATCGACCAGCTGCTGGCGGCAAGCAACGCGTTCTCCGAAGGGAAATTCGAGTACCGCATTCAGGATAAACGCAATGATGAGATCGGCGTGCTGATGCAGTCGCTCAATACCATGGGCGAAGGGCTGTTACGCAAAGAGCAGGTGGAAAAGGTCTTCTCACGTTATGTCTCACCACAGGTGGCAAAACAGGCGCTTAACGACCTCGATAATATGGAATCAACCCAACTGGGCGGAAGTCATGTCGAGGCCAGCGTCTTGTTTGCTGATATCGTCGGCTTTACCAGTATGTCTGAAGAGATGAGTCCGCAGGAGGTCAGTAGCCTGCTCAACCTCTACTTCAGCAACATCGCCGAAGCGGTACGTTTCTGCCGTGGTCACATCGATAAATATATGGGCGATTGCGCAATGATCGTCTTCGGTGTCCCCGAAGAGTACGAAGAACACCCCTTTAACGCCGTCGCCTGCAGCTGGATGATTATGCAACTGGTCGCTGTGATGAACCGCCAACGCGTCCGCAATGAGCAACCCGCTATAGAGTTTCGTATTGGTGTTAACAGCGGTACCATGCTGGCCGGAAACATGGGCTCGGCAGAACGCATGGAATATACCGTGGTGGGTGACGCGGTCAACCTCGCCTCTCGCCTCTCCCATGCCGGCGAACCAGGTGAAGTGATCATCACCGAAGAGATGCTCGGCAATCCCAGCCTACACAAACGCATCACCACCCGTGATCACGGCACTATCAGTCTGCGTGGCAAGAAAGAACCCGTATCACTCTTTGTCGTTAGGGAGATCGACGACACATTCCGTGAGGAAATGATGCAGGAAATCCGTAAAATCCTTGTCCGCTCTGCCACGGTGGCCGCATGACAAGAGTAATCGCACTGCTCACCGGCCTCTCTGTGGTGTTGTACAGCGGCTGTACAACGCTGACGATGACTCGTAATTACACCGAGCTTGAACCGCAGCTAAAACGGTGGGAGAGCGATCACGAATATGGTCGCACCCTCGATGCCCTGGGTCAGATCGATCCCAAAGACCCCGACTATGCCAGTGCGGCAAATCGGCGCAAACAGGTTGAGAAAAAGGCCGCCGAGTATGAACAGCAGGTGCGCCGGGAAACCTACCAGAAACGGAAAAAGGGCGACTGGGCAGGAGCGCTGGATCAATATGACGAGGCCCTGAACAAATACTCGAAGAGTGCTGTGATTAAAGATGGTCTGGCAAAGCTCCACCAGCAACAGCGCTTAACCCTTAACGAGCTGGAGCTTAAACGCCTGATCCACCACGGTGAGTGGCTAGCCGGTGCTATTCCCGTCTATCAGGATATAGCCCGTGTAGACCCACGTAGTAGTACTGCCCAAAATCGCCTTAAACGTATTCAGGGTGAAGCGGAAGAGATTGCCCGGGAGCTGGCCATTATCGGCAATAAGGCTTTAGCCGACAACGAGCTAGAGAAGGCGGCGGCCACCCTGCCATTGGCCCTCCAACTGTATGATGACCCGGTTATTGAAGAGAGCCTAAACTCCCTGCGAGCACGGCAAAAAACAATCAGGACGGTTCAGAAAAAAGCACGTCTAGAAAAAGAGCAACTGATCAATAGCAAGAAAAAAAAGCAGCAACGCACGATCGCGGCTCTGGAAAAACGTTACAAGCAGGCCTTCGCCAAAGAGGACTTCATTACGGCCGGTAAACAGCTTTCCGCTATCGAGAAAATTAACCACGAGTACAGCAAACTCGCATCAATGAAGGGCACCCTGCAGAAGGCGGTAGATAAGAAAGTGACGCAACTCTTCGAGCGCGGTGTCAGTGCCTATAGCCGTGGACTGTTTGAGCAGGCCGCCAGTGAGTGGCGTAGCGTACTTAAACTGGATCCGAACCATCAGCAGGCCAAAGAGAATCTGCAACGGGCAGAGAAGGTACTGGAAAAAATAGAACGGCTTAAACAAAAACAGGGGGGCTGAGCCCCCCTCTTCTCAACCGTTACTTCTCAGCAGCACTAATCGCCTCTACCCGCTGATAACCCCGGGGTAGTTTATTGCCGCGGCGTCCGCGCTCTCCCTGATAGTGCTCCAGATCAGAGGCCTTAAGGGTCATGTGACGCTTCCCCGCATAGAGGGTCAGGGTACCGCCAACCGGTACCACCGCCACCCCGGCCACAAACTCCTCACGTGTCATCAACTTGCTCGCGGTAATACCGATGATCTTATTCCCCTTGCCACGCGCCATCTGTGGCAGATCCTTTAGCGGGAAGATCAACAGACGCCCCTCGTTACTGACAGCCGCGATCAGGTCATGTTCGTAATCACTCACCCTTTGCGGAGTCAGCACCTTAGCGCCACTGGGCAGTTTCAGTACCGCCTTACCCGCCTTATTGCGCCCTTCCATCTCACCCAGCGTGGTGACAAAACCGTATCCGGCATCTGAGGCCAGCAGATAGAGATCGCTACTGGCCCCCATGATGACCGCCTCGAAGGTGGCCCCGGCAATGGGATTGATACGCCCGCTAAGCGGCTCCCCCTGTCCCCTCGCCGAGGGCAGGGTATGGCTCGGCACCGAATAGGCACGACCGGTCGAATCGAGCACCGTCGCCAGCTGATTGGACTTACCGCGAGCGGCGGCCTTAAAGCTGTCGCCCGCTTTATAGCTCATCGCCTCGGGGTCGAGTTCATGCCCCTTACCGGCACGGATCCATCCCTTCTCGGAGAGCACCACGGTGATCGGATCGGCGCTGATAAGGGCCGTCTCATCCAGCGCCTGCGCTGCCTCTCTAGCGATAATAGGCGAGCGGCGCTCATCGCCATACTCTTCAGCATTGGCCAGCAGTTCATTTTTTACCAGCGTCTTGAGACGACGCTCCGACCCCAGCAACTTCTCCAGCTGCGCCTTCTCCTTTGCCAGCTCCTCCTGCTCGGCGCGGATCTTCATCTCCTCCAGTCGTGCCAGCTGACGCAGTTTGGTATCGAGGATGTAGTCGGCCTGCACCTCGGTGAGGTCAAAGCGTGCCATTAACACCGGCTTCGGCTGATCCTCGGTGCGCACGATGTGGATCACCTCATCGATATTGAGGAAGGCGATCAACAGACCATCCAACAGGTGGAGTCGCTTATCAACCTTCTCCAGGCGATACTCCAGACGGCGGCGTACCGTATCGATGCGGTAGTGCAGCCACTCACCGAGCATCACCTTCAGGTTCTTCACCTGCGGGCGCCCGTCGAGACCGATGACATTCATGTTAACCCGATAGGAGTGCTCCAGGTCAGTGGTGGCGAAGAGGTGGTTCATCAACGGTTCGATGTCGACACGATTGGAGCGCGGCACGATCACCAGACGGGTCGGGTTTTCGTGGTCCGACTCATCGCGCAGGTCCTCTACCATCGGCAGCTTTTTCGCCTGCATCTGCGCGGCGATCTGCTCCAGAATTTTATTGCCGGAAACCTGATGCGGTAGTGCGGTGACAACGATATCGCCATCATCCATCTCCCAGCGGGCACGCATACGAATCGAGCCCTTGCCGGTTTCGTACATCTTCAACAGGTCAGCACGCGGGGTGATGATCTCCGCATCGGTGGGGAAGTCGGGTCCCTTGACATGCTCACACAGCTCTTCGACCGTGGTGCGCGAGTTCTCCAGCAGACGGATGGTGGCCGTAGCGACCTCGCGCAGGTTGTGCGGCGGGATATCGGTGGCCATACCAACGGCAATACCGGTGGTGCCGTTGAGCAACACGTGGGGGACGCGGGCCGGCAGCACCGAGGGCTCATCCAGGGTGCCGTCGAAATTCGGCACCCAGTCGACCGTGCCCTGCCCTACCTCGGCCAGCAACAGGTTGGAAAAGGCGGTGAGGCGCGATTCGGTATAACGCATCGCGGCGAACGACTTGGGGTCATCGGGTGCGCCCCAGTTGCCCTGACCATCAATCAGCGGGTAGCGATAACTGAACGGCTGGGCCATCAACACCATCGCCTCGTAACAGGCCGAGTCACCATGGGGATGGAATTTACCCAGCACATCACCGACAGTACGCGCCGATTTTTTGTACTTGGTGCCCGCCTTTAGTCCCAGCTCGCTCATCGCGTAGATGATGCGCCGCTGCACCGGCTTCATGCCGTCGCCGATATGCGGCAGGGCCCGGTCCATGATGACGTACATGGAGTAGTCGAGGTAGGCTTTTTCGGTAAAGGTCTTAAGGGGCTGTTGTTCTACCCCATCGTAGCTGATTTCTGTCGATTCACTCATTGATAAAAACTTCAGTTCACAATTTTATTCTTCTGTTTAAGTAAGAGGCCGCTATGTATGCCTCAGCGTACGCCCCATTCAGAGTTGCCCAACAGGTGGCCTATGGCAGCGCCATCAACGGGACGACTGATATGGTATCCCTGCGCCAGGTCGCAGCCCCATATCGTCAGTTTTTTCATGATCGCCTCATCGGCAACCCCCTCGGCAATCACTGTCATGCCCAGGTTGTGACCTAGGCCGATAGTAGCACGAACAATAACCTCATCATTCTCGTTTTCCAACATTCCCATAACAAATGATTGATCAATCTTAATCTCCGAAACCGGCAAGCGCCGCAGGTAGGCCAACGAGGAGTAACCGGTACCAAAATCGTCGATAGAGATACGCACACCGATGTTGGAGAGGTGACTAAGCAGCTGCAAGGCATACTCCTGGTCCTCCATCAACGAACTCTCCGTGATCTCTACCACCAGCCGGCTGGTCGCCAGGTGGCGCTCCTTGAGTAGTGCTTCCAGCCTGTCAGGGAAGGCACTGTCAAGTAATACACTTACCGGCACATTCACCGCGACATCAATGGAAAAACCGCGCATCTGCCACTCGGCACACTGTCGGAGAGCCTCCTCCAACACCCAGTAAGTGAGCGGCCTGATCAGACCGGTGCGCTCGGCCAGGGCAATAAACTCATCGGGGGGGAGCATGCCGTACTCCGGATGCGGCCAGCGCACCAGTGACTCCACCGCGACGATATGGTGGCTGGAGATATCAACCTTGGGCTGATAGTGAAGCAGCAAACCGCCATCTTCAATGGCATCACGTAACTCTCCCATCAAGGTCAACCGTCGGGTGCTACGCTGATCCTGCTCAGGGGAGTAAACCTCAACGGAGAAACCCTTGGTCTGTTTGGCCATATAGAGCGCCACCTCGGCCTTTTGCTGCAGGACGTCGACATCATCACCATGCTCAGGGAAGAAGACGATGCCGATACTCATCAACATATCCACATTGATACCACCCAGCACGAACTGCCGCTTCATCGTCTGGATAAGCTTGTCGGCAACCTCCAGCGCATCCTCTTTATGCTTAATCTCAGAGAGCAGCACCGAAAACTCATCGGCACTCAATCGCGCTACCGTATCAGTCTCACGTACCGTAGCGCGCAGCCGTGAGGCCAGCTGTTTGAGCAGAATATCCCCACTGAAATGACCCAGGGTATTGTTTACCTCCTTGAAATCATCCAAATCCACTACCAGGATCGCCATGATCTCCTGATTGCGTCTGGCGTTGTGAATGGCCTGCTCAACACGGTCATGGAACAGCATACGGTTGGGCAGATCGGTGAGCCGGTCATAGGTGCTGCCGCGCAACACCTGCACCTCCAGCTCCTCGGTCTGGCTGCGTAACTTACTGGTCTGATCGACAACCAGTGCCCCCGCCTCAAACGCCAACAGCGAACCGCTATATTGTCCCCACAGACCAAAAATAACCGGCATCAGATCGAGCACCCACAGGGCAAAATTGTTCTGCTGCGTCTGGCCGATAGTCCTAATCGAGATCTCGCCAAACGACATATAGGCCACAAACAGGGTTGAGGCGATCACCGTCAGCATCGCCAGCAGAATTCCCCAGTTCGCCTGCCTTGTTACCGTCGCCCGAAGCGCCCTACTGAACTCACTAAAGATGTGAATGGTGCTGGCCATTGATTACGTAACATCCTGTTTAGAGTTTTTAGTATTTGTTAAACACATCCCTGCAAAGCATAGCCCGCCCCCCGGCAACTACCAGTTTTCTGCCCAGGTACTCAGGTGAGACACCATGCCGGTAGTGCATCGTGGCCGTGTCGGTCTTTCAGGGGTAATAAAAACAACATTAAACAGACGGATTTCGTTCGGATAGCGAGAGCAGTATCGTCGCCAGCCCCTGCGCAGACCCCAAATAGGGGGCGATACGCACCGTGGCCTGAGTGACATTATTCACCTTCGCCACCTCGGCGGGGATATCCTCCACCACATGACGACCGGCACTGAGGAAATAGGGCAACACCACCACCTCATCCATGCCCGCATCAAGACACTGCTGCACCCCATCGGGGATCAACGGCTCGGCCAGCTCCAGAAAGGCCGCCATGACCCGCTCATATTGCCCCCCCACCTCGGCCAGCTGTGCGGCAACATGACGCACCTCCTCATTCGAGCTTTCACGGCGGGAACCGTGGGCCACCAGTACCAAAGCACGTCGTTTATCAGCCATGGCCGAACCTCTTTTTCAAGTAGTGAATAATGTCGGCCGACTCGTAGAGCCAACGCACCCTGCCAGCCTCTTCGATACGCAGACAGGGCACCTGCATCCGGCCCCCCTCACTCACCAGTTCACGGTGCGCCGCCGGACTGAGCATTAGATTCTTCATCGGTAGTGAGAGACCCATCCGCCACGCCGCAAAGCGCACCCGCCAGCAGAAGAGGCAGGTGGGGAGCTGATAAAGAGAGAGTCCTTCAGGAGCTGACGAAGACACCGGCACAGTTACACCTCGGCGAGATCGCCTTTACTCTCGAGCCACGCCTTGCGGTCGGGGGAGCGTTTCTTTGCCAGCAGCATATCCATCAGCTGGTTGGTATCATCGCCCGCCTCGATGGTGAGCTGCACCAGGCGGCGGGTGTCGGGAGCGAGGGTGGTCTCGCGCAGCTGTTTGGGGTTCATCTCACCAAGCCCCTTAAAACGGGTGGTCTGGATCTTGCCCTTCATCTTCTCCGCCTCAATGCGGGCGAGAACCCCCTGCTGCTCGGCATCGTCAAGGGCGTAGAAGGTCTCCTTGCCGACATCGATTCGGTAGAGCGGCGGCATCGCCATGTAGACATGACCGGCAGCGACCAGCGGACGGAAGTGGCGCACGAACAGGGCGCACAACAGGGTGGCGATGTGCAGGCCGTCGGAGTCGGCATCGGCGAGGATGCAGACCTTGCCGTAGCGCAAGCCATCGAGTTTATCGGAGCCGGGGTCGACGCCAATGGCGACGGCGATATCATGCACCTCCTGCGAGGCGAGCACCTGCTGTGAGTCGACCTCCCAAGTGTTGAGGATCTTACCGCGCAGCGGCATGATCGCCTGAAACTCCTTGTCACGCGCCTGCTTGGCGGAGCCACCCGCCGAGTCACCCTCTACCAGAAACAGCTCACCACGCATCGGGTCGGAGCTGGAACAGTCGGCCAGTTTGCCCGGCAGGGCCGGTCCCTGGGTGATCCGTTTGCGCGCCACCTTCTTCCCGGCGCGCAACCGCGACTGGGCATTGTTGATCGCCAGATCTGCGATCAGTTCACCGAGGTCGTGGTGCTGGTTAAGCCACAGCGAGAAGGCATCCTTCACCACCCCGGTAATAAACGGCGCACACTCACGTGAGGAGAGGCGCTCCTTGGTCTGACCGGAGAACTGCGGGTCTTCCAGCTTTACCGAGAGGATGTAGCTGACCTTATCCCAGACGTCGTCGGGGGCCAGCTTGACACCGCGCGGCAGCAGGTTACGGAACTCGCAGAACTCGCGCACCGCTTCGGTGAGGCCGCTACGCAGGCCATTAACGTGGGTGCCCCCCTGGGCGGTGGGTACCAGATTGACGTAGCTCTCGGCCACCCCCTCGCCCCCCTCGGGCAGCCACACCAGTGCCCAGTCAACCGCCTCGGTAGTCGCGGCGAAGCTTCCGATAAAGGGCTCCTGCGGCAGTCGCTCGGCCCCTTGCAGTTCGCTCAGCAGGTAGTCAGTGAGGCCATCCTCGTAGAGCCACTCCTCGCTCTCACCGCTTGCCTCATCCCGAAAGGTGATCTTAAGACCGGGGCAGAGTACCGCCTTGGCACGCAGATTATGTTTAAGACGACGCACCGAAAACTTGGGGGAGTCGAAGAACTGCTCATCGGGCCAGAAGCGCACAGTAGTGCCTGTATTGCGTTTGCCAACGGTGCCGATCTCGGTCAACTCCGAGACCTTCTTGCCGCTCTCAAAGGCAATGTTGTACTCCTTGCCATCACGCCGCACCCACACATCCAGGCGCTTGGTGAGCGCGTTGACCACCGACACCCCCACCCCGTGCAGACCGCCTGAGAACTGGTAGTTTTTGTTGGAAAACTTGCCCCCGGCGTGCAGCTTGGTGAGGATCACCTCAACACCGGGGATCCCCTCTTTGGGGTGGATATCGACCGGCATGCCGCGGCCATCGTCGGTGACCTGTAGCGACTGGTCCTTATAGAGCACCACATCGATGGTTTTGGCGTGACCGGCCATCGCCTCATCCACCGAGTTGTCGATCACCTCCTGCGCCAGGTGGTTGGGACGCTCGGTCTGGGTGTACATGCCGGGGCGTTTGCGTACCGGCTCCAGGCCGCTAAGGACCTCAATCGAGTCTGCTGTGTAGTCGTGTGCCATATTCTGTTTTTATCTGGGATCCGTCTGCGCGCGCCGCTGATGGCGCAAAAAAATTCGAGCCATCATAACGCAAAACGCCCGATCAGTTGCAAGCTGATCGGGCGTTTTGACCGCGGTTGGAGTTGCAACTTAACCGAGGTTGACTCCGAGGCGGTGTGCCACCTCTTCGTAGGCCTCGACCACACCGCCCAACCCCTGACGGAAGCGATCCTTATCCAGCTTCTTGCGGGTGTCCGCATCCCACAGGCGGCAGCCGTCGGGGGTGAACTCATCGCCCAGTACCACGCGGCCCTGATAGCGACCGAACTCCAGCTTGTAGTCGACCAGCAGCATACCGGCATCGGCGAACAGCTTGGTGAGAACGCTATTCACCTTGAAGGTCAGCTCCTTCATCGCGGCGATCTCCTCCTCGCTGGCCCAGCCGAAGCTGATGATGTGATAGTCGTTGATCATCGGGTCGTGCAGCTCGTCGTTCTTGAGGAAGAACTCGAAGGTAGGCGGGTTGAGGGCCATGCCATCCTCGACACCGAGGCGGCGTACCAGGGAGCCGGTGGCGATATTACGCACCACGCACTCGATGGGCATCATGTCGAGCTTCTTGACCAGCGACTCTTCATCAGAGAGCAGCTCAATCTGGTGGGTCTCGATACCCGCCTCTTCCAGCTTTTGCATGATGAAGGCGTTGAACTTGTTGTTCACCATCCCCTTGCGCTCGAGCTGTTCAATCTTCTCGCCATCGTTCATCGAGGTATCGTTGCGGAAGTGCAGGATCAGCTTATCTTCCGCATCGGTGGTGTAGACCGACTTTGCCTTGCCCGCATAGAGTTCAGCCTTCTTTTCCATCGTCATTTCCTCAAAATAATTAACGTAATTTTGTTCACTGGATTTCGCGCCATGCCAGGCCGGTTGCCTGATCGGCCAGGGCGATCCACTCGGGCTCGCATCCCATGCTTTCGCTCAGCGCGGCGGCGGCCAGTTCGGGGCGATTATTCTTCTCGCTAATATGGGCCGCCACCAGATGCTGCAACCTTCCGACCTCAAGCCGGGCCAACAGTTCGGCCGACTGACCGTTGCTCAGGTGGCCCAGTGCGCCACCTACCCTGGCCTGCAGGGAGGGGGGGTATGGCCCCTCAGCGAGCATCTGCGGGTCGTGGTTGCACTCCAGTATCAGCGCATCGCAGTTATCGAGACAGCTCTCGATATGCTGGGTGCTGCGCCCGGCATCGGTGAGGATACCGAGGCGCTTATCGCCATCCCCCACCACAAACTGACACGGCTCGCGGGCATCGTGCGGCACCGGGTAGGGCTGCAGCTCCAGTTCACCGATGGCAAACGGCTGGTGACAGTTGAGGGTGTGCCGCTCGGGCAGCTCACCCAGCCGTTTCTCCGCACCACGGTAACTGCCATGGCTCAACCAGACTGGCAAGGCGTGTTTGCGTGCCACCGCACCGACACCGCCGATGTGGTCGTTGTGCTCATGGGTCACCAGCAGCGCCGTCAGTGCCGAGGGTGCCATCCCCAGCCCGGCGAGACGGACCTCCAGCTCGCGGGCGGAGAAGCCGCAATCGATCAATAGCGCCGTCTTCCCCTTGACCACCAGGGTGGCATTACCCCGGCTGCCGCTGCCCAGTAAGGCGAAGCGTATCGTCAACGGGCTCTATTTCAACTCTTCTAGCAGGCGCTTGAGCAGGTCTGTCGCCAGCTTATCGTGACGCGGGCTACCGTCCATATTGAGGATGCTGAGACGGGTCAGGTTCTCATCACCACGCAGCACAACCTGTAGCTGTGGTGGGCCGCTCTTCTCCTCCTCTTTGTCGGCGAACAGGGAGCCGAACCAGCCCTTGCTCTCTTCAGCCGCCCCCAGCTCAATCTGGCCGACATAGTAGATGCCCCCGGCGCGATTGCGATCCTCCACCACCACACCGAGCCGATCCAGCGCGATACCGGCACGCCGCCAGCTGCGGGAGAAACCTTCGCTGATCAGCAGCTGCTCACCCTCGATACGGGCACGCTCGGGCGTGGCCTGCTCAGTGACCTTTGCCAGCTCGGCAGTCTGCTCGATACCACCAAGGTAGACCACCAGACGGTTCATCACCTCGTTGACCAGTTCGCGGTCCGAGGGGCGCACCTGCCAGCGGATATTGCCTGACTCCAGCTCATCGCGGTTCGCCATCACCACCTCCTGCAGGCCGTAGTGGCTGATGTAGATCTCGCTACCACCGTCCTCGCGGCGCTCCAGGCGCAGGCGGTACTTATCACGGGTGCCGGCGGAGTAGGCGTTTTTAAATACCGATTTAACCCAGTCCGTAATAAAACCGGAGGGGGCATCCGCCCGGTTTTCTGCCCAATTGGTCTCCAGAATACCCAGTGCCGATTTGTCAGTCTCTACCTCCAGACCGAGGGTCGGCCAGAAGGCACGCAGACGCGGCCACAGCTCTTCGGCCGGGGCATCAAGAACCAACCAGCGCTCGGCACCGTCGCGGGCGATCGCTATCCCTGCGACCTGCGGCAGCAGGGCCATGGGGCCCGTTCCCCCGCCAAGCGTCGGCAATTCGGTCTCACCGCTATTCTCGGGGCCGATGAGGTCGGGCGGCACATCCAGTCCGCTCAGGCTCTTCGCCTCTTTGTAATCAATACGGCTGTTGCTACCGCCGCCACTACAAGCGGCGACAGAACAGAGCAGAGCAAGCGCCAGCAGACGCGAAGTAGTAGACATCAATTAGTTTCCCTGGAGTGCGCCGGCGCTTTTCATCGCCTGGCGTACGGTGTCGTGGAAGGTGTCAGAAAGCGGGGTCAGCGGCAGGCGGATACCGGCGGGGATCAGCCCCATTTCGTATAGCGCCCACTTCACCGGAATGGGGTTGGACTCGACAAACAGCTTCTCATGCAGCGGCATCAGGCGCTGGTTGATCGCGCTGGCCTGCTCATACTCACCGGCCAGCGCTGCGGCGCACATCTGGTGCATCTCACGCGAGGCAACATTGGCGGTAACCGAGATCCCGCCCTTGCCGCCGAGTTTAATGAGGTCCAGCGTGGTGGCATCGTCACCGCTGTAGACATCAATGCGGTCACCGCAACGCTCGATCAGCTCCTTGCCACGGGCCATGTCACCGGTGGCATCCTTTATGCCGACGATGTTGGAGATAGAGGCCAGACGATCCACGGTATCGTTGCTCATATCCACGGCGGTACGCCCCGGTACGTTGTAGAGGATCTGTGGTACCGCCACCGCCTCGGCCACGGCGCGGAAGTGCTGGTAAAGCCCCTCCTGAGTCGGCTTGTTATAATAGGGTGTGACCAGCAGGCAGGCATCGGCACCCGCCTCCATCGCGCAGCGGGTGAGGTGGATCGCCTCGGAGGTGGAGTTGGCCCCGGTACCGGCGATCACCGGCACCCGGCCTGCGATAAGCTCGACCACCCGGCGGATCACCTGACAGTGCTCCTTCTCATCCAGGGTGGCCGACTCGCCGGTGGTCCCCATCGCCACAATGGCATCGGTGCCGCTCTCCACATGGAATTCCAGCAGGCCGGCAAGGCTGTCAAAATCGACCGAACCGTCTACCTGCATGGGGGTTACCAGCGCAACCATACTACCGTGAAACATACCTATCTCCGCAGGGGAAAATCGAAACGTGCATGGTACTTGTGCGGCCCTGTGATGACAAGCTGTGTAAGGCCCTGTAGCAGCACCGCCCAGGCGCAAAAAAATGGGCGGCGCAAGCCCGCAAAATGGTGCTAGACTAGCTCAAAACGCACTCTTGCCCCCGCCGCTGGGCGGTAATGATGAATGAGCCAATGGAGCCCCGCTAACCCTATGAATTCACCGGCAAAGCAGTATCTGGTCATCTCCGCCCTGGGGCATGACCGCCCGGGCATCGTCAAGAACCTCACCCAGCCGATCAGCGAGAGCAGCGTCAATATTCTCGACAGCCGCATGACCATCCTTGGCGGCGAGTTCGCCGTCCTGATGATGGTTGAGGGGAGCTGGGATACCATCGCCAAGCTGGAGGCGCAGCTACCGGCACTGGGCGAGAAGCTGGAGTTGACCATTGTCTCCAAACGCACCGACAGCCAGCGCCACCAGAGCAACGCCATCCCCTACTCGGTCAATGTGGTGGCCCTGGATCACCCCGGCATCGTCAACCAGCTGGCCGACTTCTTCTCCGGGCGCAATATCAATATTCAGGACCTCTTCACCGACAGCTACAACGCTGCCCATACCGGCACACCGATGTTTACCGCTACCCTGATTATCAACATCCCCGGTGATACCTCCATCGCCCGGCTGCGCGAAGAATTTTTCGATTTTTGCGACGGACTTAACCTGGACGGTATTCTGGAGCCCAGCAAGGGCTAAACTTAATTCGTAATCCCCCTGAATGGAGAGACCATGAGCGCACCGACCATCGGCAAGAAGGCCCCCGCCTTCAGCCTGCCTGCCACCGGCGAGCAAACCATTGCCCTGAAAGACCTCAAGGGGAAGAAGCTGGTGCTCTACTTCTACCCCAAGGACTCCACACCCGGCTGTACCACCGAGGGGCAGAACTTCCGCGACCTCTATGCCGAGTTTCAACAGCTCAATACCGAGATCCTCGGGGTCTCACGCGACAGCGTCAAGAGGCACGAGAACTTCAAGGCCAAGCAGGTCTTCCCCTTCGAGCTGCTGTCGGACGAAGAGGAGGTGCTATGTAAGCTCTTCGATGTGATTAAGGAGAAAAAGCTCTACGGCAAGACCTACATGGGCATCGAACGCTCCACCTTCCTTATCGACGCCGAGGGCGTACTGCGCCAGGAGTGGCGCAAGGTGAAGGTAAAAGGACACGTTGATGAGGTGCTTGAGGCGGTCAGACAACTTTAATCTTAATTCCATAACAATAGGGTTTAGCGATGAACGATACCCCACAAGGCAAACGTCTTTTCGTCCTCGACACCAATGTACTGATGCACGATCCCACCGCGCTGTTCCGTTTTCAGGAGCACGACATCTACCTGCCGATGGTGGTGCTCGAAGAGCTGGATAACAACAAAAAGGGCCACTCCGAAGTGGCGCGTAACGCCCGTCAGGCCAGCCGCTTTATGGATGACCTGATGAGTCACATCAGTACCGCGCAGATTCAGGACGGTATCCCGCTGGACCAGAATGATTTTCTCAACTCCAGCCAGGCCCCCCACGGCTCACTCTTTTTTCAAACCCGCATCATGGATGCGAAGCTCCCCTCCACCCTGCCCGGCAGTAAGTCCGACAACACCATTCTCGGTACCGCGCTGGCGCTGCAACAGGAACAACCCGAGCGCAGCGTTACCCTGGTTTCCAAAGACACCAATATGCGTATCAAGGCGGCAATCCTCGGGATCCACTCCGAAGACTACCGCAATGACCAGGTGCTGGAAGATGTCGATCTGCTCTACCGGGGTATGCAGGATCTCAGTGCAGATTTCTGGGAACAACACAGCAAGACCATGGAGTCGTGGCAGGAGGAGGGACACACCTACTACCGTCTGAGTGGACCTGAGGTAGAAAACTGGTATCCCAACGAATTTCTGGCACTGGAAGGGGACGACACCTTCCACGCCGTGGTACGACGTATCGAGGAGGATGGCAGCGCCATCATTGAGACAGTACGTGACTACCACAGCCCCTCGCATAATGTATGGGGCATCAACTCACGCAACCGTGAACAGAACTTCGCGCTGAACATGCTGATGGACCCGGAAATCGACTTCGTTACTCTGGTCGGCCAGGCGGGCACCGGCAAGACCCTGCTGACCCTCGCCGCCGGTCTGGCGCAGACACTGGATCAAAACCTCTACAGCGAGGTGATCATGACCCGTGTGACAATACCGGTAGGCGAGGATATCGGTTTTCTCCCCGGCACCGAGGAGGAGAAGATGACCCCGTGGATGGGGGCGCTAATGGATAACCTGGAGGTGCTCACCCAGTCGGAGCACAACAGCGAATGGGAGCGCGCCGCCACCCAGGAGCTGCTTAGCAGCCGCATCAAGGTGCGTTCACTCAACTTCATGCGTGGCCGTACCTTCCTCAACAAATTCATCATCCTCGATGAGGCACAGAACCTCACCTCGAAACAGATGAAGACCCTGATCACCCGCGCCGGCCCAGGTACCAAGGTGATCTGTCTGGGCAACATCGCGCAAATCGACACCCCCTACCTCACTGAGACCAACTCCGGTCTTACCTATGTGGTCGATCACTTTAAAGGCTGGGAGCACAGTGGCCATATCACCCTGCTGCGTGGCGAGCGCTCACGCCTGGCAGACTTTGCATCGGAGGTGCTCTAACCCACGGAGGGGAGAGAAATGGACCCTGCTGGCGAAAAACCAGTGCCCCAGCTGCCCCTTCAGCAGTGAGGAGTTTCGATACCAGCTCCATCGAACAAACCGATACCTGGGTCACACCGAAGAGCGTAGCGATTTTAAAAACACCGAAATGCAGAGCGCGCTCAAATCGCTGTTCGGCCTGATCATGGCCTCCGGCCCCATCCTCTCTCATCTCACACCGCAGGCCCACTTTCCCCCCACCCCTTCCTCCCGCTTGATATGTATCAAGGATAATCGCAGAGTCATTTGCTCTAATTTTCGTGAGATTTCACAATTCAAATAGCAGCACCCCCAACAAGCGCGGCTACCACCGCAAGGAGGAAAACAATGAGTGGTGCATTTACAAAAAGCATGGCACGAAACATCTTTTACGGTGGAAGCGCCTTTTTCTTCCTACTGTTCCTGGCACTCTCCTTCGACACCGTCGGAGGCTTGCCTGAACGCGATCATCGGGAAAACATCAACGAACAGGTAGTACTTGGCAAGAAGGTGTGGGAGGACAACAACTGCATCGGCTGTCACACCCTGATGGGTGAGGGAGCCTACTTTGCACCGGAACTGGCTAACGTCTACAACCGTTTCGGCGAGAGCAAAGAGGCGATCATCGGTTTCATCAAGAGCCGTCCGGCCGATGGTATCCCCGGTCGTCGCAGCATGCCCCAATTCAATCTCAGCGATGAGGAGTTGGAGGGTATCGCGGAGTTCCTGAAATGGACCTCCGAAATTGACGATGGTAATTGGCCACCAAACATTCAAGGTTAATAGGGAGAAATAATAATGCAATATCAATCACAAATGGTTGCCAAGCCCTATTTCATCGCCGCTATCGGTCTGTTCACCGCACAGATCCTGTTCGGCCTGATTATGGGTCTGCAATATGTCATGGGTGACTTCCTCTTTCCGGAGATCCCCTTCAACGTCGCCCGCATGGTGCATACCAACCTGCTAATCGTCTGGTTACTGTTCGGCTTTATGGGGGCCTCCTACTATCTGGTTCCCGAGGAGTCCGAGTCTGAGCTGTTCAGCCCGAAACTGGCGCTGGCACTGTTCTGGATCTTCCTGGTTGCCGGGGCGCTGACCATTATCGGTTATCTAGCCGTGCCCTACGCCACCCTGGCCAAGATCACCGGTAACGACCTGCTGCCCACCATGGGACGCGAGTTCCTGGAACAGCCGACCATCACCAAACTGGGTATCGTTGTCGTCGCACTGGGCTTCCTCTTTAATATCGCCATGACGGTGCTGAAGGGACGCAAGACCACCATCACCCTGGTGCTGCTACTCGGCCTTACCGGTCTGGCGGTGTTCTTCCTCTTCTCCTTCTATAATCCTAGCAATCTGGTACTGGATAAGATGTTCTGGTGGTGGGTCGTTCACCTCTGGGTAGAGGGTGTGTGGGAGCTTATCCTCGGTGCGATCCTCGCCTTTGTACTGATCAAGACCACCGGCGTCGACCGTGAGGTGATTGAGAAGTGGCTCTACGTCATCATCGCGATGACCCTGATCACCGGCATCCTCGGTACCGGTCACCACTACTACTGGATCGGTACCCCGGAGTACTGGCAGATCATCGGTTCGGTGTTCTCCGCCATGGAGCCGATTCCGTTCTTCATGATGACGGTATTTGCCTTCAACATGGTGAACCAGCGTCGCCGTGAGCACCCCAACAAGGCGGCTGTATTGTGGGCGCTGGGAACCGCGGTGATGGCCTTCCTGGGTGCCGGTGTCTGGGGCTTTATCCACACCCTGTCGCCGGTCAACTACTACACCCACGGCAGCCAGATCACCGCCGCCCACGGCCACATGGCCTTCTACGGTGCTTATGTGATGATCGTGCTCACCATCATCTCCTATGCAATGCCGATGATGCGCGGTCGTGCCGCGGCCAATAGCAACAAGTCGCAGGTGATGGAGATGTGGTCGTTCTGGCTGATGACCGTCTCCATGGTCTTCATCACCCTGTTCCTCACCGCCGCCGGTATCCTGCAGGTGTACATGCAGCGTATAGGTGGTGATGCGGCGCAGTCATTCATGGTGGTACAGGAGAAGATCACTCTCTTCTACTGGCTGCGTGAGGCTGCCGGCCTGGTGTTCCTGATAGGCTTAATTGTCTACATCATGAGCTTCTTCGTCGGCGGCGAAGAGCAGACAGAGACTGCCTAAAGATACCAAGCAGTAAGTCGTATCGAATGGGGGAGTCTGACTCCCCCATTTTTTTGATCCAAAATTATTGAATTCACATGACTAACCCTATTCCTGAGACAACAAACACAAAATCACCACCCGGTGATCTGGCCATCTGGGTCTTCATCCTGGCTGAGTTATCGGTGTTCGGGGCGTTGTTTGTCGTCTATGCCTTTGCACGACGTTATAACGTTGAGCTGTTCGACCATTACCAGTTAACACTGGATCGAACGGCGGGGCTAATCAATACCGTTACCCTGATCACCAGCAGCTATTTTGTGGTACGTGCCGTGGCCGCCATCAAGCGCGGCAATAGCCCCACATGCAGCCGCTGGTTGTCGGCCGCCATCTTACTTGGCGTTCTGTTTTTAGTGGTAAAGGGCATGGAGTATCAACACCACTTTAGCCAGGGTATTGGGCTAAGTACCAACCTGTTCTATACCTTTTATATCGCGCTGACCTTTTTCCATTTTATGCACGTTATTATGGGGATGGTGATCCTCACGGTAGTGGCCATCAAGGCACACCGGGGTGGTTACAGTGCCGAGGAGCATACCGGCGTCGAAACCGGGGCCTCCTACTGGCATATGGTCGATTTGGTATGGCTGATCCTGTTCCCTCTGATCTATGTGATGCATTAAGATGAAAAAAGAGAACCACGGGCTGTTACGCCCCTGTACACTAATCTGGCTGCTGCTGCTCGCCCTGACCGTCGCGACCTACGTGGCAGCGGAACTGGGTCTGCAGGGACAGGGGCTGGTCATGGGCGTACTCACCATTGCCCTTATCAAGGGGCAACTGGTTGCCGACTGGTTTATGGGGCTGCGCCGGGTAGGTAGCTTCTGGCGCCCCGTATTAAGCGGCTATCTTCTAATAGTAGGAACCTTCATCGCAGTCGCCTTTCTTCTGCCACAAGGATAACGAAATGAACTCCACGCCTCAGATTGCAACAAGTAATCAAGATGAAACGGATGAGCTCCCCTTCTACCGCCCACAGGGCAATGAGATAGAGCTGTTTGAATATGCCTGGCGCCACCAGCTGCCGGTACTGATCAAGGGGCCGACCGGTTGTGGCAAGAGCCGCTTCATCAACCACATGGCGGCACGGCTGTCGCGCAAGCTCTACACCGTCGCCTGCCACGATGACCTGACCGCCGCCGACCTGGTGGGGCGGCACCTTATTGGCGATGGCACCACGGTGTGGAACGACGGGCCGCTGACCCGCGCGGTGCGCGAGGGGGCGATCTGTTATCTCGATGAGGTGGTCGAGGCACGCAAGGACACCACCGTGGTACTGCACCCGCTCACCGATGATCGGCGCATTCTGCCCATCGAGCGCACCAACGAACTGCTGCACGCCCCCAGGGATTTCATGCTGGTGGTCTCCTACAATCCCGGCTACCAGAATCTGCTCAAGGGGATGAAGCCCTCCACCCGCCAACGTTTCGTGGCACTGCGATTCGGTTATCCCTCAGCGGAACTAGAGCAGGAGATCGTCGAAGGTGAAACCGGTATTGATGCGATGACCGCCAAGCGACTGGTGTCACTGGGTAACGCGTTACGTGCGCTCAAGGATCACGACCTGGAAGAGGCCGCCTCCACCCGGCTGCTAGTCTACGCCGCCACCCTGATCCACGGTGGCTATGACCCGGTCGAGGCGTGCCGCGCCTCCCTGGTAGAGTCACTCACCGATGATCAAGAGACGGCCAATGCACTGATGGAGGTGGTCAGCGCGACCTATGGCCGGTGATCGCTTCAGCCGATGAATCCTAACCAAGACAAGCGGCTGGCCGTAATGGCCGAGGCACTCTATCTGCTCAACCTGCTATTGTTGCCGGGCATCGCCTTTGTCTGGCTGATCGTGCTCTATCGAAAACAGCATGACGTGGCCGCGCCACTGGCCCTCTGTCACCTGCGCCAGACACTGGCCGCCAGTATCTGGGCCGGGGTGTTGTTACTGCCATTCACGATATTAACCATCGCTGTCGGTGGTTACGATAGCATTGGTGCCTGGACCGTAGCACTCCTCTACTTCACTGTTTGCCACGCCTCACTGGTGCTGCTGGGTGTGGTCGGGCTGGCCAGGGCGATGGCCGGGCAACCCTGGCGTTACCCGCTGATTGGCCCTGTTTGTGGTAGTACACAATGAGTTCAATTCACACTAATCCCATACAGGATCGCCGTTTTATTCTGCGGGTCGCGTTTTTTGTGCTGTTTGTGGTTGCCCCTCCGCTCGATATCTTTCGTCTCGACCTTACCCTCGGCCACTTTATCTTTTTTGGTTACAACTGGACTCTGGGACTCGATCCCTTCCTCGCCGGGGAGATCGGTGCGGGGGAGGCCTCGCTCAACATCATTCTGCGCGGTTTCGTGCCAATCGCCATCGGTGCGGCACTATTGATCGGTGTCGCCTGGCGCTGGGGGCGTCTCTACTGCGGCTGGCTCTGTCCCCACTTCTCGGTGGTAGAGGCGATCAACGCCCTGATGATACGAACCCTGGGTAAACCGACGCTATGGGAGAAACACCGCCTGGAGGGGGCAGCAGGCAACCGTCTATACTGGCCATTAACACTGCTCGCCGTGGTCGGTTTTGCCTTCATCTGGGCACTGAGCCTGCTCACCTATCTCCTGCCACCGAGCGAGATCTATCCCAACCTGCTCAATGGCGAATTGACCCGCAATCAGACGATTTTTCTCTCTGTTGGCACGACGGTCTTTTGTATCGAATTTTTAATGGCACGCCATCTTTTCTGTCGCTTCGGTTGCGCCGTCGGACTGTTCCAGAGTCTCGCCTGGATGGCTAACCACAGGGCGATGGTGGTCGGTTTTGACAACCACCGTACCGAGAGCTGTATCGACTGTAATGCCGCCTGCGACAACGCCTGTCCGATGCGCCTCAAGCCGCGCAGTATCAAACGACGGATGTTCACCTGTACCCAGTGCGCCCGCTGCCTCGACGCCTGTGAACAGGTGCAGCAACAACATAAGGCCCCTCCCCTGCTCCGCTGGCTGGATGATGAGTGCGCGCGCCACGTCTCCGAGCGCGATTTTGGACGCCACCCCGATATCCCCAGTGACTGCTTCGACACCGGGAAAAACAGTCGCCAACTCAATAAAAAGGCACGCTAACGATGGAAGAGTGGGTAGGACAACTCTGGCATAATATGATCACCCGTGCCGCGGATGATCACTACCCTGAGGCCGCGGTCTCTCTGGATGAGGAGTCACACCGAGTCGGTGTACTGTTTCGCGCACTCGGTGGCGATGGTGCCCTCAGGGTCACGGCTGCCGAGGCTTCTGCTCACGGTGCACGACGCAGCTGGTTGCAACGTATTGCCGGCAGCAACCAGAGCGTCGAACTGGCATGGCGTGATGAGCAGACGCTGCGCCTGCCACCACTGATTGACCTCTTTCCCGAGCGCGAACTTAACCGTGCACTCTACCGCTGGCTGGCGGCATTGGCGGCCCAACAGTCGACCGATGCAATCCGACAGGCCCAGCCCTGGTTACAACAGAACCAGCAGCTGACCCGAGAACTGCTGAAGGACTATCCCGGCCTGCGCACACTCTACACCCAACTGCTACAGGCGCAGTTGGCGCTACGCCCCGATCCCACCACCCTACCCGCCAATGAGGCACGACTGGAGCGGGCCATTCAACAGGCATTAAAAGAACCCGGCAGTGTGGATGAAGCCTTCATGCTCGACAGCCCGCCGCAACCGGTGCATCTGTGGCTTCACCCCTCACCGCCACACAGGGCTGAGCCGGTTGCTGCCCGACGCGATGACCCGGATGACCCACAGGCGGGAGGAGAAACCTTCGACCCCGAGGAGGAGCGCCAGCGTCGCGCCGAACGTGCCGAGGCCCCGGAAGAGAATCAGGGACTGCTGGCGATGCGTATGGAGAGCATTTTTGGTCAGGCGGAATACATCAAGCTTGATCGCGGTACCGAGGATGAGGATGACATGGAGAAGGCGAAAGAGGCCGCCGATGACATGGAGTTTCTCAGCGTCACTCAGGGCAAGACCAGCGCCAGCCGCATTCGTTTTGACCTCGACCTTCCCTCCGCCGCCGATGACGATATCCACCTCGGTGAGGGGATAAAGTTACCCGAGTGGGATTATAAAAAGCGCCTCATGCGCGAGGATTACTGCTGCCTGCAACCCATGCTGGCGAGCGACGCCCCGCCCGTGCCTTTACCGGAGCACCTGCGCAAGACATCACGCCGCCTGCGCAACCAGTTTCAGGGACTGGCCCCGGCGCGCATCTGGTATCGCGGACAGGAGGAAGGGAGTGAGATCGACCTGGATGCCTATGAGCGCTTTGTCAGTCAACGGGCACTGGGGCAGGTGGCCGAGGATGGCCGGCTTTACCGAGAGCTGCGCCAGGGGGGCCGCGATCTGAGCTGTTTGCTGCTCGCCGATCTCTCGCTCTCCACCGATGCCGCGATTAACAACGATGCCCGCATCATCGATGTGATCCGTGACTCGCTCTACCTCTTCGCCGATGCCCTCGATGCCACCGGTGACCGCTTTGCGCTTTATGGATTTTCGTCACGCCGGCGTGACCATGTACGCTTTCACCAGTTAAAAGACTTTGACGAGAAATTCGGGGCCAAGATACGTGGTCGTATCGCAAAGATAAAACCCGGCTACTACACCCGCATGGGCACTGCTATCCGTCAGTCGACGCGACTGCTGGCCAAACAGGGAGGGAGTCAGAAGCTGCTACTGATCCTTACCGATGGCAAGCCCAACGACCTGGATCAATACGAAGGACGTTACGGTATCGAGGATACTCGCATGGCGATACAGGCTGCACGCCGCCAGGGGCTACGTCCCTTCTGTGTCACCATCGACAAACAGGGGCGCGACTACCTGCCCCATATCTTTGGCAACAGTGGTTATGTCGTCATTCGCCGTCCTGCCGAACTGCCCAAGCAGCTGCCGCTGCTCTATGCCCAACTCACCGCTTAAACGTCAGAAGGCCTCTGCGTCACCGCGAAACCTTCTGGATTATATATACTAAAACAGTCGGTTATAAACAACAAAAGGCTTCGATTGGAACACCGTACACGCTAAGGTAAATAACCCATTGGCAACTATACTTTTCCAGTTATTCGATCCTATTGCTGCCAATAGCCCTTGATTCACATCAAGGAATATCAGTAGCGGCTAATTTACCGTATGAGCATATAAATATAATTTGCTTGTTCAACAAAGGAGAAACGACGATGAAGAAATTGATGTCTAGTATCCCCGCCATTGGTTTGGCGGTGGGACTGGCCCTTGGAGTCGGAGGGGAGGTTCAGGCCGCCGATAAAAAAGGTAAGGTTCCAACATTAAGTGAAGCAGACTTTAATCATGCAAAGTCTCTTTACTTTCAACGTTGTGCCGGTTGTCACGGTGTCTTACGTAAGGGGGCGACCGGTAAAAACCTGGAGCCTGAAAACACCTTAAAGAAAGGCACCAAGCGTCTGACACGAATCATTCAGTTGGGTACTGAAGGCGGTATGAATAACTTCGACGATATCTTCTCGAAAAAAGAGATTGATATGCTGGCGAAATACATCCAGATGGAACCACCAGTGCCACCCGAGATGCCGCTCGCTTTAATGAAGGAGCGCCACAAAGTCTATGTCCAGCCGAAAGACTACCCCACCAAACCGATGCATGGCCGCAACTGGCAGAACTTCTTCCTGGTTATCGAGCGTGATGTCGGCAAGATTGCGATTATTGACGGCGATAAAAAAGAGGTCGTTGCCCATATCCCAACCGGTTACGCGGTACACGTACTTAAGACCGTTGAGCACCACGATACCTTAAAGGCTAAGGATAAAGGACGCTTCTGGTACATCATGGGACGTGACGGCATGATGACCAAGGTCGACCTCTGGGCCATGCCTGACAAAATGAAGGTAGCCCAGGTGCAAGTGGCCTATGACGCCCGTGACGTAGCCGTATCCGGTGATGGTAAATATGTCATTGGTGGTGGTTACTGGCCGCCTCATTTCGTTATCCTTGATGCCATGACCATGGAGCCGTTAAAAGTGGTTTCTGCTCGCGGTGTTAATGTTGATGGCCAATATGTCAATGAGTCTCGCGTTGCTGCCGTATATGACACCCCCAAAGCTCCTAGCTGGTTGGTTTCCATGAAGGAACTGGGTCAGATGTGGCAGGTGGATTACAGTGATCTCGATAACCTTCAGATCACCAAGATCGATTCTGCTAAATATCTGCATGATGGGTTCTACGATCCAACAGGCCGCTACTTCCAGATCGCTGCCAACGCCTCCGACAAGATGGTGGTAATTGACACGGTGACCCGCAAACTTGAAGCGATGATCGATGTCGACAAAAAACCTCATCCTGGTCCTGGTGCTAACTGGAACGATCCCAAGTGTGGCCCCGTTAGTGGAACCACTCACCTCGGTGTCGGTAAAGTCAGCGTTTGGGGTAATGATCCCAAGGGTCATCCAAAACAGGCGTGGAAACTCTGCTATGAAGTCGAGACAGAAGGTGCCGGTGTCTTCATCCGTACCCATCCCAAGTCCGACTACTTCTGGGCTGACCAGACCAAGCACCCCGAACCTGAAGTGCAGCAGTCTATTCAGGTTATCTCCAAGAAAGATCGCAAGATCGTCAAGACCATCCGCTTGACCGAGAAGAAGGGCTATGCAGCCGTTCATATCGAATTCAACGCTGATGGTTCTGAGGTCTGGACCTCTATCTGGAATCGCGCGGACAGCCTGGAACCCAATGGTGAGATCGTTATCTTTGATGCAAAAACCCTCAAAGAGAAAGCTCGCATCAAGGGCCTGTATGCACCAACGGGTAAGTTCAACGTGCACAACCGTGTTGAGCACGTAACCTAAGGAGCACCGGTTAGATTGACTAAAAACACGGGCAGGAGGCTAGGTTATTTCTGCCCGTGATTTTTTCTACAGCACAATTATCAATAATAAGCTTTAAAAGGATCACGAAGATGCCTGATAACACAACTGCAATACGTAAATTGCTCAATAGAAAAGTAATGTTGGGGTCAACCATTGGTGCGGCACTCTTTTTTATGTTGGTAGGTGTTATATTCTGGGGCGGATTCAACACAGGAATGGAAGCGACAAATACTATGGATTTTTGTATCTCCTGCCATGAGATGAAAAACAACGTCTACAAGGAATATAAAAACACCATCCATTTTTCAAATCGTAGCGGCGTGCGTGCCGCCTGCTCCGATTGTCACGTGCCTAAGGACTGGACTCATAAAGTTGTCCGTAAGATCCAGGCGAGTGGCGAGCTGTTCCATAAGGTTATGGGCAGTATTGATACACCGGAAAAATTCAACGAAAAGCGTCTTACGCTGGCCAAGCGCGTCTGGAAAACCATGAAGACAACCGACTCCCGCGAGTGCCGGAACTGTCACGACTTCGGTTCAATGAATCCTGAAAATCAGAAGCCACGCGCACGTAAGCAGCACTTTAATGCCATGCAGCGCGGACAAACCTGCATCGACTGCCATAAGGGTATCGCCCATAACAAGATTAATGACCAACTGACGGATGCGGATGCCGAACGTCTGGAAACACCCGATCCATCCATAATTAAACCGATTCCGGTTCAATGGCAGGCGTTCTTTGCTGAGAAGAAAGAAGCGAAGCCCACGGCTCAACCCACCACAGCCACTGAACCCGAGACATCGGCTGAGCCGGTAGAGGTCCCTGGCGACACCACCACAGGGGAGGCAGCACCCGTAGTTTCCGAACCTGTTGCCGCCGCCGCCACTGCATCAAGCTCCAGCGTTGACAGTGGCATTGACTGGGACAAGGCCCCCGCTACCGAGATTGCCGTCTTCTATCCCGGTCAGGCCTCAATGGAGTGGGTACTTAACGGCCGTGACCACGGCGGTGCACGCCCCCTCAAGGCGGGTGACCGCTGCTTCGACTGCCATGGTGAGGAGACCGTTGATATCGGCAATAAGATTGTCGCGGGTAAACTTCCGAAGATTGAATCACAGGATGTTTCGGCCAAGCGCGGCAGCATCCCGGTATCGGTTCAGGCCACCCACGATAATGACTACCTCTACATGCGCTTCCTCTGGGACGATACCCCGCATGTTTCGCTGCCCTTTGTTGAGAGCGGCAAGATGGATGCGGCCAACCCCAGCAAGCTGGCGATGATGCTGGCCACCGATGATATCGAGTTTGCCGGAGAGTCCGGTTGCTGGATCACCTGTCACAACGACATGAAGGGGATGCCCGATGCCCCACCAGCCGATGTGCTGGCGGGTAACGCCCATGCGGGCAACCTCAACTGGGCCAGTGGTGTCACCAAGTACATCCCGGAGAGCCGTACCGAAATTGAGATCAAGGGTAAGGGCGGAAAACCACGCGGTGGCTGGGACAAGCTCAGGGGTGACGATGAGCTAAAAGGTGAGGCTGACGCAGGCCACTACCTGGATATCGTGCGCTACAAAATAGGTGAAGGGATCACCGAAAACGGTCACGTACTAGCCTCGCGCAATATGGCTGGTGGTGCTGGGGTTGAATTCAGCGGTGGACTCAGCAACGGCAAATGGGCCGTGGTGATGAAACGCAAGCTCAGCTCCGGGCAGGCTGGAGACATCAGCCTCGCCACCGATCAGCTCTACAACCTCGGCTTTGCGATTCATGATGACCATACACTCGGCCGCTATCACCACGTTTCACTTGGCTACAAATTAGGCTTTGATAACGACGAGGCAGAGATAAACGCCATCAAGCAGTAGTAAACTTTTCGCCACGGAAGGTGACTTATTACATATAGCAGTGATTACCACTGAAGGTGACTTTTCTTAGTGGAGCACTGGCCTGAAGAAACATACTGGTGATACTCTCTTTGTAGTGGTCATCTGGTGAGCAACGGCAAAGTGTGATGATGAAAACAAAGGTCATAATTAACAGTCTAAGTGCATGGTTACTTCTCTGTTCCAGCGGTCTCCTGGCACAGGAGATCGTCGAAGTCGCTATCATAAAATTCCAGTTCACCCCGGCAACCCTCACCGTGGCTCCGGGAACAACTGTGCGTTGGACCAACCGGGAAAAACGCCAGTACCACAGTGTCTGGTTCGAGGCGCTGGGTGAAGAGGAGCCCGATTATCTATTTCCTGAAGAGAGTTATGAAAGGGTCTTCACGCAGAAGGGAAGCTTCCCCTATCGCTGTGGCCCTCACCCCAAAATGACGGGGGTAGTCCATGTCGAATAGGCCCACCTCAATGAAAGCCCGCGGCGCGGTTGCCCTGCTCCTGCTGACGACAGGCGTCCCGGTCGCCGTGGCGAATGCCACGGAACTTGGCACACAGCGCGAGTCCGAGTTAATCCACCTGTTGCGCCAGGATTGTGGCTCCTGCCACGGCATGACGTTAAAGGGAGGGCTCGGCCCCTCACTCCTGCCCGAGCGTATCGGCGAACTGCCCCCCGCATTTCTCATCAACACAGTGCTTGAAGGACGCAAGGGTACCGCCATGCCCCCATGGAAAAGTATGCTCAGTCGGGAGGAGGTCAGCTGGATGGTAGAGCAACTACAGAAGGGGATCCCGCATGTCCGTTAAGCGTCTACCGGCCCTGCTCCTTGTCTCTGCACTGACGATGGCACTGGGTGGCTGTACGACGTTACGCGGAACAGGTGACATGGGCGTTGTCATCGAACGTGCCAGCGGCTCACTGCAGATCATCGACACCAGCACACGCCAGGCACTAAAGCCGGTGACCGGCCTGGGCGACCTCTCCCACGCCTCGGTGGTCTACTCCCGAGATGAACGCTACGCCTATGTCTTTGGTCGTGATGGCGGCCTGACCAAAGTCGATATTCTCACCGCCAATATAGACCGGCGTATCATCCAGTCGGGCAATAGTATCGGCGGGGCGATCTCGCAGGATGGCTCCCTGGTTGCCGTCTCCAACTACGAACCGGGTGGGGTGCGTATCTTCGATGCCAAAACACTCGCGCCGGTAGCCGATATTCCTGCCACATTTGGCAACGGCCAAAACTCCAAGGTGGTCGGCCTGGTCGATGCCCCCGGACAACGCTTTGTCTTCAGTCTGTTCGATGCCGGTGAGATCTGGATCGCCGATATGAGCACCCCCAGCGCACCGCTGATCACCAAATTCCGCAATATCGGTAAACAGCCCTACGATGCCCTGATCAGCCCCGATGGCCGCCACTATATCGCCGGACTGTTCGGCGAAGATGGTCTGGCGATGCTCGACCTCTGGCACCCGGAGCTGGGGGTAAAACGGGTGCTGGGCAATTACGGTCGCGGCGAGGAGAAACTACCGGTCTACAAAATGCCTCACCTTGAGGGGTGGGCGATGGCCGCCGGTTATGCCTTTGTCCCGGCGGTGGGCCGCCACGAGGTACTGGTAGTACGGATGAGCGACTGGCAGGAGGCGGGGCGTATCGCCGTGCACGGCCAGCCGGTCTTCGTCATGGCCCGTCCCGATGGCCGTCAGGTGTGGGTCAACTTTGCCCACCCGCGCAATGATACGGTGCAGGTCATCGATACCGAATCGCTGCAACTTATCAACACCCTCAAACCGGGTAAGGCGGTACTGCACATGGAGTTCACCCCGCGTGGTGAACAGGTCTGGATCTCGATACGCGATGAGGATCGCGTAGAGGTCTACGACACCGAAAGCCAGAACCTCGTTTCAACCCTGAGCGCCGACAAGCCCAGCGGGATCTTCTTCACCTCTCGCGCCCATCGCACCGGACTGTAACGATGACTAACACCGACGCGCAGGAAATAACATCACTCGACAGCCTGGAACAGTCGCTGCTCAATGACTTCCAGCAGGGCTTCCCCCTCACCCCCACCCCCTTTGCCGATATGGCCGAACAGCTGGGGGTAAGCGAAGAGCAGGTGCTCACCACCCTGGAACAGTTGCACCAGCGCGGTGCCGTCAGCCGGGTTGGCCCGGTATTTCGCACCCACAGCATCGGTGCCAGTACCCTGGCCGCGATGCGCGTTCCCGAGGAGAGACTGGAAGAGGTCGCGGAACAGGTCAACAGTTTCGATGCGGTCAACCACAACTACGAGCGAGAGCACCAGCTCAACCTCTGGTTTGTAGCCACCGCCCCGAACGAGGAGGCACTGCAGCAGGTGTTACAGCAGATTGAGACCACCACCGGAATCGAGGTCATCGCCCTGCCGATGCTCGAGGATTATCACATCGACCTGGGATTTGACCTGCAATGGACATGAGAACCCGCCAATACAACGAACCGCGCAAATCCACCCCCATCGAACTCAGTGATGACGACCTGAGCCTGATCGAGGCAATTCAACGCGGACTGCCGCTGGTATCCCGCCCCTACGCTGCCGTCGCCGAGCAGTTGGGGAGCACTGAGGCAGCCGTGATCCAGCGTATTGACGCGCTGCAACAGGCCGGGGTCATCAAGCGACTCGGGGTGGTGGTGCGCCACCGTGAACTCGGCTATCGCGCCAACGCCATGGTGGTCTGGGATCTTCCTGATGAGGAGGTCGCCGAGATGGGACGCTGCCTCAGCGGCTTTGAATTTGTCACCCTCTGCTATCGCCGCCCGCGCCGCTTGCCGCAGTGGTCCTATAACCTGTTCTGCATGATCCACGGCAAGGATCGTGAGGCGGTCATGGAAAAATTTAACCTGATGGTCGAGAGTTGCGGCCTGGAGGATATTCCCAAGGCGGTACTCTTCAGCCGCCGTCGCTTCAAGCAGCGCGGCGCCCTCTACCGTCCATCCCCTGTAGCGCCAACCGACAAAGGGAATGGTTAATGCTCGACACACTCGATCGGGCCATCATCAACGAACTACAGGGTGGCTTTCCCATCTGCGAGGCCCCCTATGCCGAGGTAGCCAGGCAGCTGGGCACCAACGAGGCGGAACTCATCAGCCGCCTGCAACGACTACTCGATGAAAAAATACTCAGCCGCTTCGGCCCGATGTACCACGCCGAGCGACTCGGCGGCGGCCTGACCCTCGCGGCAATGGCGATCCCTGATGAGCAATTCGAGGTCGTGGCCGAACAGGTCAATGCCTTTCCCGAGGTGGCGCATAATTATGCCCGCGAGCATGAGCTGAATATGTGGTTCGTACTGGCAACCGAAACCCCGCAGCGTATCGACGAGGTGATCCGCGAAATCGAAAACACCACCGGATTTGCTGTCATTAACATGCCCAAGGAGCAGGAGTTCTTTATCGGCCTGAGATTTGAGGCATGAGCAGCGCCACAGCAGGTAACGCCGTCTCCGAAGCCCTCCCTATCGACGCCATCGATCGGGCCCTGATCCAGGCAACGCAGACGGGGCTGCCACTGACCCCTCGCCCTTATCAGACCCTCGCCGCTGAGCTAAATATCGACTCCGCCGAAGTCATGCAGCGCATGCAACGGATGCTGGATAACGGCATCATCCGCCGCATCGGTGCAGTCCCCAACCATTACGCCCTGGGCTACAAGGGCAACGGCATGTCAGTATGGAATGTCCCCAGCGAGAAGATTGTCGAACTCGGCCAGCGCATCGGTGCACTGGACTACGTCAGCCACTGCTACCAGCGCCCGCGTCACCTTCCTGACTGGCCCTACAACCTGTTCGCCATGGTCCACGGCCATGACCGTGCCGAAGTGGCCGACAAGGTAGCGGCGATCGCCCACCTGCTCGGTGACGATGACCATGGACACCAGGTACTCTTCAGTAGCCGCATCCTTAAAAAAACCGGACTGCGTCTCGGCGTATAACAGCAGACACACGACAAAGGAAACTTATGTTTCGCATCTCCCAAACCATGCAACTGCTAGCCAATCCCGAAGGGGCCACAAAACCTCGCCCGGCCACGAGCGGCAAACCGAGCGGCCCGGTGGTGATATGGAACCTGATACGTCGCTGCAACCTTACCTGTAAACACTGCTACTCCATCTCCGCCGACAAGAACTTTGCCGGCGAACTGGCCACCGACGAGGTTTTCACCGTAATGGATGACCTCAAGGCATTTGGGGTACCGGTATTAATCCTCTCCGGTGGCGAGCCGCTGCTGCGCCACGACATCTTCGACATCTCCCACCGCGCCAGGGCGATGGGCTTCTATGTCGGTCTCTCCACCAACGGCACCCTGATCGACGAGACCAATATCGATGCCATCGCCGCGGTCGGTTACAACTATGTGGGGATCAGCATTGATGGCATCGGTGAGACCCATGACCGTTTTCGCCGCATGGACGGAGCCTTTGATAAAGCGATGCACGGCATCCGCCTCTGTCAGCAACAAGGAATCAAGGTAGGCCTGCGCTTTACGCTGACTCAGGACAATGCAAAGCAGCTACCCGAAATACTCAAACTGATGGAGGAAGAGGATATCGATAAGCTCTACCTCTCCCACCTCAATTACGCCGGCCGCGGCAACAAACATCGCAAGGATGATGTGGTTCACCAGATCACCCGCCAGGCGATGGACCTGCTGTTCGAGACCAGCCTGCGCGATATTAACAACGGGGTGCAACGCGAGTTTGTCACCGGCAACAACGATGCCGACGGGGTCTACCTGTTGCAGTGGGCCGCGCAACGCTACCCCGAGAAACTGGCAATGCTTGAGGAGCGATTACAGGCGTGGGGCGGCAACTCCTCCGGTGTGAATATCTCCAACATCGACAACCTCGGTAATGTCCACCCCGACACCATGTGGTGGCACTACACCCTGGGCAATGTGCGTGAACGCCCCTTCTCTGAGATCTGGAGCGACCTCTCCGATCCGGTGATGGCCAGGTTGAAACAACATCCACGCCCGGTCGAAGGGCGTTGTGCCCAGTGTCGTTACCTGAATATCTGTAACGGCAACACCCGCATCCGCGCCTATCAAACGACGGATAACTACTGGGCCGAAGACCCCGGTTGTTATCTCAGCGATGAGGAGATTGGGCTAGGACAACCCGACTCTTCGAAGCTGGCAAGTAGCCGCTGACCGGTTGTGAAGCGTCAACGTCAAACCATTAAGGCGACACCGTTTATTTAAATATTTTGCTGCCACTTTTTGGCGGATAAGGATCCGATAGCATACATGAACAGACACACGACCATTAGCTACCTCACCAGCCTGTTACTGCTGAGCGCCGCAAGCACCCTGGCCCAACCGCTGCAGGCCGGTGAGAAAGCCCTGATCCTGTTTCAGCAACATTGTGCAGTCTGCCACGGTGAGGGACGACTGGGTGGGATGGGGCCGGCACTGCTCCCGGAAAACCTCAAACGCCTGCGCAAAAAACAGGCCATCGATGTCATCAGCAACGGGCGTATTGCCACCCAGATGCAGGGCTTTGCCGATAAATTGAGCGCACAGCAGATAAAGGCCGTGGCCGATTTTATCTATACCCCACTGGCCGAGGTGCCGAGCTGGGATCTAGCTTCGGTTAAGGCAAGTCATATTATGCACAACCGTTTAGAGACCCTCTCCGACAAACCTCAATTCAAGGCCGACATGCTCAACCTGTTTGTCGTGGTGGAGCTGGGGGATCACCACTTTACCCTGCTGGATGGCGACAAATTTGAGCCGATTGGACGCTTTCCAACCCGCTTTGCCCTGCACGGCGGCCCCAAATACTCCCCCGATGGCCGCTTTGTCTACTTCGCCTCACGCGATGGCTGGATCTCCAAGTTCGATATCTACAATCTAAAATGGGTGGCCGAGATCCGTGCAGGCATCAATACCCGCAATATTGCGGTCTCCGGTGATGGTCGCTATGTAATGGTGGCCAACTACCTGCCGCATACCCTGACCCTGCTGGATGCCGAATACCTGACCCCGATTAAAACCATTGAGGTGAAGGATAGGGATGGTCATAGCTCCCGCGTCAGTGCCGTCTACACCGCCAAGCCCCGCGACAGTTTTGTCGCCGCGCTCAAGGATGTCCCCGAGGTGTGGGAGATAAGCTATGCCGATGACCCGCCTCCCGGTTTTTCCGGCTGGGAACATGATTACAACCCGGTCAGCGGTGATCTGGTCAAATCAGCACCCTTTCCGCTACGCATCACCTCACTCAACACCCATCTTGACGACTTCTTTTTTAACCTGGAGTACGACCTGCTAATGGGTACCTCGCGTGAAGGCGAAGGGGTGGTGGTGTCACTCGATAGTCGCCGGGTAATTAACACACTGGAGTTAGACGGCATGCCACACCTCGGCTCCGGCATCACCTGGCAGTACAAAGGGCGTACCGTGATGGCAACACCTAACCTTAAAAAGGGAAGTGTAACAGTGATCGATATGGACAACTGGGAGACGGTGAAGAACATCAAGACCCTTGGCCCCGGCTTTTTCATGCGCAGCCACAACAAGTCACCCTATGCCTGGGTCGATGTCTTCTTTGGCCCCGACAAAGATGCAGTGCATGTAATCGATAAACAGACACTGCAGATCGTCAAAACCCTGCGCCCGGCACCCGGCAAGACGGCGGCCCACGTTGAGTTCACCCGCGACGGCAAATATGCGCTATTGAGTATCTGGGATATGGATGGGGCGCTGGTGATCTACGATGCCACCACTCTGCAGGAGGTCAAACGATTGCCGATGAAAAAACCCTCAGGCAAATACAATGTCTACAACAAGACCCGCTATGAGGCCGGGACCAGCCACTAACCGCTAGCCTTAGTTGCCGTAGGCACGTAGCCCATCCACATCGTGTACCTTGATGTGAAGTCCTTCAACCGAGATCAGCCCTTTGCTACTTAGTGCGTGAAGAATTCGCGACAGGGTTTCAGGGGTAATTGAGAGACGAGAGGCCACGATATTTTTCGCCGCAGGCAAGGTGATCTCTGTCGTCTCGCGTGAACCCTCAGGGATCATATAACCCAGATAGTTAACCACACGCAGGGATGCGTTCTGCAGGGTAAGCGAGTCAATCTCATTCAAGTGACGCTTCAAACGCATGCTGATATCGGCCATTACCTGAAAACAGAGATCGACCGATCCTTTGAGAATGTCGATAAATACCCTGTTCTTGATGGCATAATACTCAACGTTCGCCAGGGCCTGCGCATTAACCGGATAGACCGGAATATCGCGGAACATCAATGCCTCGGCAAATGTCTGTCCGGGACGAATAATTTCAATGACCTTCTCCTGACCGGTAGGAGACAAGCGATAGAGCTTTATCTGGCCCTGAGCAACCAGATAAAACTCATCCGCCCTGGAGCCCTCTTCAAACAGATGTTCTCCCTGAGCGAGAGATTTATGAGTGGTCGCGGCACACAGTTTCTTCATCTGCTCATCACTGAGCGCACGGAACAGGTGGTTTTCTCTTAGCTGTAATTCTTGTATAAGCATGAATTTCTATTATCTACGTTGCACTTAAATTGTGCAATGCATTGCTCTTCAAGAGAGCCGCAATTCAATCGAATTTTGGCACTTATAAACCGCTAGCTTCTCGTCACCGCAGTTAAACAGATTAATACGTACTGCCAACGGCCTCTTCAGTGTGTGGGGGCAGTCCACACGATGCAAGTCACGCGACGGAGACTCTACGCCTGCGGCATATGAGTTGTGCTAAATCTTTCCGACAATGTTAATAAAATAGCCCTGACTATCGTAATCAAGGTCGGTAAGATCATCGGAGAAGGTCGTGAAGTTATAACCCAAACCCAGTTTCACATTCTCTCCGAAGTGGCGGTAGAGCGCCAGCAAGGCACCGCTACGCTGATCCTGCGCCTGGTGTACCTGCAGGCTGCGCCACTCGACCAGTGCATCCCAGCGATGCATAAAGTGCCAGTCGGCACGTGTCACGTAGAGATCGGCGTCGGAGTCGAAGAAGACGGGGTTAACGCGCTCCTGGCTCAACTGCCCCTGGCGATGCGCGTACTTGCCGCCGATAGTCCAGCGCGGAGTCAGATCATAACTCAGGTCTGTCGAGAGGATATGGCTCTTCTGGATATACTCGGCAGCGGTGTTGGCCAGGGTAACCTGATCGGTGGCCGGCAGGTTGTAAAAGTAGGTGTACTTGAACAGGGCATTCAGGCGGTCGTTTTCAACCGGACGATAGGCGTAGCCCATCACCGCCTCGGTGTAGTCGCCATTGTAGAAGCTGCCCAGTGAGCTTTCGCTCACCGAGTGGTTGTACTTGCCGATAATGCGCCAGTCTTCCGATACCTGATACTTCATGCTGTTACGGCTAAGCCAGGTGGTACGCTTGGAGTTGCTGGCATCGAAGGGGTTTTCGTTCTCGTCGACGCGGTACTCGAAGGCACTGGCGAAGAGCAGTTTTTCGAAACTGTAGCCGATCCTGGCGCCGAAGGCGGTGCGCTTGGTAGTGGCGGCGGTTTGCGGGTCTTTCAGGGTGCCGTAATCGACATTGGCGCCATAGTTCCAGCGATCATTGGGTGCCAGGTCGACACCCGCGGAGTGGGTCAGGCCGGTGGGCACGTCACCGTGACTGTAGCGCTCCTCCAGGTAGACGCTGGCACTGTCGGAATAGTGGGTGCGGAAGCCGCTGGTGAGATTCCCCTTACGGGCGCGCACGCCGTTGTCAGTGCGCTCATTCTCCAACGCATAATTCATGTAGAGGTTGGTACGGTCGGAGTAGAGGTACTCGGTGCCGAGGGAGAGTGCGCTGCCGAGATCGCCGCCGGAGAGTTCACCGTTCACCTTGAAGCGTTCGTTCACACGATAATGCCCACCGGCACCGGCACGGTTGTTCTTGTCGCGGTTGCCGGTGGTCTCGGCCGTACCCTGAACAAAGCCGTAACTGTCCCAGTTTGCCTTGGAGTCGTAGGCCGCCTGCAGTTGCAGATCGGTGCGCTCGCCCTCTTCCTGTGTGGCGGGGGGCAGCGGGCTGTGGTCCTTGCGCTGATCCTGGCGTACCGCACCGCTGAGGGTCCACTGCTCGCTCAGCAGATAGTGCGCATTGACTTCATTGGCAATGGTCTCCAGCCCCTGGCTCTTCAATACCTTATCGCTCTTGGCACGAACGCTAACCTTGTCGGTGATCGGCATCTCCAGGGTGCCGCCGACATTGGTGGTATCGCGGTCGGTGATAAGGCCGGGGGCGGAGAAACCGGCATCCACCTCCTGCTGGTAGAGGGTGGCCTTGCCCTGCAGTTTTTCGTGTAGATCATTCAGGGCAACGCTGGTATCGACACGGTAGGCACCGGCGTCGGCGTCGTTGCTGATCGTCGGCGAGGCGGTGCCGAAGCTGTAGCCGCCATCAATCGAGCCGAAGCTGTCTACCCCGCCCCCTGTGGTCTGCGACGACTCCACCTTCACCCAGGTGTTCACACTCTTGCGCCAGGTCACATCGGCACCGTTGAGGGATTTCTTCTCACCCACCTCCTCGGTCTGGGTGCCGGTCAGGCCCAGTTTTACCGAATCACCAAACCAGTAGTGAGTGCGGCCACCCAGGGCCAGGGTATCAATGTCATCGAATCCAGGGGTGAATTCGTAGCGGGTAACCAGGTAGGTCAGACCGCCGCTGGTACCACCGCTGTCGATCAGCATGCTGTCGGCGACACTGGCCGAAAGCGGTTTGATGAGGATGATGCGCCCCTGGATGTAGTCGATGTCATAGTCGAGCGCCGGGGTGAGGTTCTTCACCGCCATCACCATGCCGGAGTCCTTGTCGCGAACCTCGATGCGCACCCGCTCAGAGCCGGTGAGAATATCCTGATGGCGCAGGAAGTAGAGCGAGCCGCCGGTGCCGCGGAACTCGTCGCGCCCGGCAATGGTGCCGGGCTCTGCCGCATAGCTGTCGAAATAGATACGCGGCTCGCCAAAGCTGGTGGTATCAGCTGTCTGCAGGTGAACGTTGGCACCGTATAGACTGCGATCCACGTGGGCCAGGGTGTTGTCGGTATAACCTATCTTGAAGTTACCCCACAGACCGTAATTCTCCTGCTTCATCAGCTTGGCATAGAATTTCCCCAGGGTCGGTGCCCCCTCCTCCACGGTACTGTCATCACCAAAGCTCGGGTAGTACTGGTCCGGGTCAATGCGACGGAACAGTGCATCGGGCGACTTGTTGAGGAAGTTGCTGAAGATCTCACCCAGCGGCCCCTCTCGGGTATCGGCACTGGCAATCAGCTCCCAATCCTCGCCAAACTTGCCGTGGGTGTAGAAGGCGAGACGGCCATCGACGCTCAGATCATTATCGTAGTGACTCTTATCATTAGTCACCAGTTCTGCCGGGCCGTTGGTACTGTCCTGTGCGGCGGTAATATCGGCGATACCAACGTAAAACCAGTCGCTCTTCTCCAGCTCAAGGTCGCGCAGGAACAGCTCACCGTTACCCTGCTCATCGAGCACCGCCACCTCTACACTGTGCAGACCGGGGGGCAGCAGCTGCTCGGCCACAAATTTACCCTGTTCATTCAGCGGTACCGGACGACCAGCCAGCCACACCGTATGGTCGGTGGGAACAGCATTACCATAGGCCTTAATGGCACCACCATTTAGCGGGATGTTCTGTCGCAGCAGGCGATTTTCCCCGTAGCCGACCAGCAGCTCCTTCTCCGGACTGGCCGCGCTCATCTTGTCCCCATCGATCTTGTCGACCACCCACAAGCTTTGTTCCTGGGTCTCATCAAACTGCCCCTGCGCATCGTAAACACGCAGCAGATACCTCAGCTCCCGACCGGGGGCCTGATAGCGCTCGAACTCCGCACGCCACTCTGCCGCACCATTCTCATCGAAGGGAATAACCGCCAGCGGTTTATCGCGCAATGACTGCTGTGCCTCGAACAGGCGTACCTCGGCACGGTCGATAAAGCCCAAATAGTTGCTGTAGAGGCGGAAACGAACCCGGTTTTCCTCTAGCCCCGTATTGGTATCGTCCTGATAACGCAGGGTGGTAGGCCAGGCACTAACGTTGAGTCGCGGCTTGAAATCGAGGTTGTCGAATTTGAACTGAATGTCTGCTTTTTCCAGGGCGACATCGGTACAACGCTGCACATCAGGGATATTTTTACCCGGGTCATTGATCGGCTTGCCATCAACGGTAATGCGCATGAAGTTCAGTGCATAGGGATTCTGCGGCTCCACCTCACGGGTCATGCGGGTGATATCAAGTCCCTCGCTATCGTCCAGCAGCGCCAACTCATCATAGATCACCTGCACCACCACGCGAGAACGGTCGGCCTCGACAAAACCGGCATTCACTACATCGTCGGTCTGCACATAACCGTGTCCCTCATACTCCACCTGTTTGTCAGTTAGCGTGATCTGCCCGCGCACCGCCTCCATCACACGACGGGCACGTGCGGTAGAGAGGCCGATATCATCGCCATAAACCGAGGCGGTACGGCGGTCGAGGCGCTCATTACTGATGTAGCCTATAAAGCGCAGGCGCACGTTGGCCTTGTCGCCAAGCTCACCCATCAGACGCTCCAGGCGCTGGCTGTAGCCGGGGGGCAGCATCGGGGCACTGGCATTGAAATAGATCGGATCGATATTGCCGGAGGGCGGATCATAGACTCGGCTCACCGTCTCCGCCGCAGAGGACTCGGGACAGAGCTGCGGCTCATCGGGCAGTTCCTGCAGCGGGTCGTCATACCAGAACTCCACCTCCACCCGGCGATTGAGCATCCGTCCCTTCTCGGTGTTATTGGAGGCGACCGGTTTTTTGGCCCCCTTACCACTACTGTCGACGGCAGTACTTGGCAACCGCAGTGCATCCTGCACCGCCAGCGCCACCCTGCGTGCTCGCGCCTTGGAGAGGCCAAGGGGGTTGCCGTAGATCCGGGCATCCCGACCGGTAAGCGGCAGATTATCGGAATGACCGATAAATTTGATCACGACATTTTGCTTGGCGCGCAGGTTGTGCAGCGCCTGTTGCAGCTGTTGCAGGAAGGCGGCGGGGATCTCGGTGCTCTGCTCATCATAACGCAGCGGCGCAACCAGGTTCTTCACCTGCCCCCGTTTGGCATGCCCCTCCTTGTAACGCAACTTACACACCGTCTCAACACGGCACACTTTGATGCGATTGCTCTGCCCGGAAACCAGCACCTCCTTGTCGACCAGCTTCTCATTGATCTCGTCGTACCAGACCTCGACCTCAACACGACGATTCTGTGCCCGACCCGCCAGTGTGCTGTTACTGGCGATAGGTTGCGCATCACCCACTCCCTCGTAGGAGATCGACTCAGGCGGCAGATCCAGTGCGCGCTGGAAATATTCGGCGGTGGTACCGGCGCGCTCACGTGCGAGTCCGGCATTGTCGCCAAACTTCTCCTTGAGGGCGCCGCTCAATTTGACGTTATCGGTATGACCCAGGAAGTGCAGGCGCACATTTACCCGGTCTTTCATGCGCTCCAGTACATCACGTAGCAGGCCGATGTAATCCTCAGGAATAGCCGCTTTACCTGATTCAAAACGGATTGGCGGAACCACATTTTGCAGCTTGAGGGTCTTAACCTCCTTATCTATTACCTTCTGGATCTCAATCTTGTCGCCGCCCTGCTCCCCGTCCGCATCGGTTACCCATGGTGTATAGGGGGAATCGATAGAAAGATATTGCTCCACTGCTTCGCCATAGGGGGCGGTAGTGCGTATCCCCGCCTCCCCATTGACGGGCACGGCAAGCTCCTCAGGCTCTGTCTGCGCGAACGCATGGCCTGAGGTAAGTACTGCACTAATCAGCACTAACACTCTTTTCAGCATACTCTACTCAACCGTCCCATCATTAGTCGTCGACGCGTGCCAGACGAACCTCTCTTCAAGCTGTTAATCAATGACACCGGAACGCTCCGGTGGGGCGCCCCGGCGCCAGAAAATCTCGGTCTCTATGGTCAGCTTGTAGCAGCAGTCAAGCGACTCCCACTCATTGCCAATTAACTCCTTAAGCATCGCGACGCGATCACCCACCAGCCCCTCATCTTCCACATCGGCCAGGTAGGAGATCCGCAACACCGAGGGCGCCTTCTGCAGTTCGACGCTGAGGGACTCAAGGCGCGACTTCCACTGCTGGCGCATCTCGGTGGTGCCCGGCTCAAACACCCCGTCGGCCACATCCAGGCGCACCACCCGGTGAATCGTCGCACCGAAGTTAAATTTCGTCACCTTACCCCGGGTCAGCCGCTGCACCCGTGGATTTTCCGTCGTCACCCGGTAACCGGAAGGCAGGCTGCGATCATCGAGCTTGAGGACATAGTTGGAACCGCGCGACTCGTTGGGCACCATGGCACAGGTGAGATGGAAGCGACCGTGCTCATCACTGGTCACGATCAGGCCACGGGCACTCACCACACGCGTACCAGCCAGTCCCTTCTCCCCCTCGTCCTGGTAACCGTTCAGGTTCTTGTCATCGAACACCTTGCCGATGATGTCGCTGCAATCGAAGGTGGGATCGGGCACCACGCGTACCGTGGCGCTAGCCACGCCGGAGGCAATACCGTTAATCACGCTCTGGTACATCTGTACCTGATTGACATACTCCCCCTCCGATACACCGGAGCCGACGATCAGCAGCATCTTCAGGATGTATACCACACCCGGTTCCAGCGTCAGGTTACTCCAGCTCAGGGTGCCATTGGCCAATACGGGATCTAAAGCCACGCCATTCAAGCTGGCCGATCCCGAGACATACTTAAAGCCCGGCGGGAAGGTATCGACGATACTCAAATCCTGTAACGCTACCGGCATCGTGTTGTTAATCGTGATGGTATAAGGCACCAGCTGGCTACGTGTGACATTCACCATCGGTGAGCGCTTACTAATAGTCAGGGCATTATCCAGCACCGGATCGAGCGGGATATGGTTGTTGAAGAGCTGGCTCTCCTCAGGAGTCGGGGTGCTCAAGGTCACATAGAGGTAATGCCGCACCGATGATGCGGTCACACTCACAACCGGTGCCAGTTCGCTCGGCATCGCCTCACAATAGCCCGCCGGAACAGCCACCGCATCGGCGTTACAATTAATGGCATCGTATGGCGTGGCGGTGGCATCGTAGGCGGGGTCGTTACTCACCGGCGGGATGATGCGTGACGGCCCGTCTTCAAAGTCATTGCCTACTGGAGGAATAACGTTAATGACATAGTCACCACCCGCCGGACAGGCGGAGTCACTGAAGTTCAGGTCGAACTTGTAGAAACCGGACGCAAGCGTAACCTGCCCCTGCTGCGCCGGGTCATCGAAGCAGCTGGCTGGCAGCGCCACACCATTGCGTTGCATGGTCAGGGTTGCTCCACTGACAGGATCCCGCACGATAGAGTCAAAAACCACGCCGTTGGGATCAATGGGCAGATTCAGTCCCTGCACCAAGCTACCCCACGGTCCGGTAACACCGGAGATGCGCTGCGGCCCGTTGGTATAAGCGGAATCGGCATAACCCAGGCTGGCAGTAGTTGCCGTAGCATTTGGGGCGACAAAGCGCAGCTCGTACTGATCGGTAGCCGCCGTTACCGCCAGGCCGCTGGCACTATAGGTGCCGTTTGAATCCGTGGTCAGTGTGCCCAGGAAATTACCATTGAGATAAACCTCTACCTGCCAACTGGCCAGCGGAGTTTCTGTTGTATCGAAGATGTTATCAAAATTGGCATCATGCCAAGCCTGTCCGGTTATTGAGGCAGTACCCGGAACACCGCCCACATCAATGGTGACACTGGCATCAAGACTGAAGACGGGGGTGTTGTTCCACTGTACTTGCGCGGTATTGGTGATAGTAGTGCCCGCAGGCAGGCTGCTATCTATGGCTACCCGGAAGCGCAACGATACCCACTCTCCCGGCCCCAGGTCGCCAACCACTGCGGCATAATCGACACTCAGCACCCCACCGACATACGTCACCGCGGATGTGCCCAGGCCAGAGGTGATTCCCACGGCACTGCCGCTCAGGTAGCCACTTCCCGGAACATAGCTTGCCTGCCCGGCAAGCGGATTGAGGTCATCAGTCAGCAACACACTGTTAGCCGGGTTATCGCCAGTATTGAGTACCAGCACCTCGTACTCCAGCTCACCACCGGGTAACGCGGCACCGCCACCTACGATATTCACCGATTTGACAATCGCCAGCTGCTGCGCACTACCAACAACGATAACCGTGGGTTGATCGCCATTACTGTCATCGCCATCGACATCGGTCGGTTCTGTTGCCAATTCGTTGCTGGCCACAAAGCCCTGGTTAGTGATCACCGTACCGGCGACCACACCCGCATTGATCTGTACATTAAAAGTGACGACGGCACTGGCCTCGGCATCGAAGGTTCCAGCCGCGTTACCCGCCGCGTTAATCATCACCCCTGCGGCCAGCGGTGAAACACCGCCATCGAGCTGTCCCAACGGCGCGCCATCCAGGGTGGTTGAGTTGGCGACATAGCTGGTGTTTGCAGGCACCGCATCAGTCAATACCACGCCGGTTGCCGCTACCGTGCCGAAATTGCTGACCGTAATGCTGTAGCGCAGCACATCACCCGGGTCAGCGACACCGGGGGTACCGTTATCCACTACAATGTCGACAAGTTTAGTCTCATCGAGCAGCGGCAGGTTACCGATGATGTCGCGGGTCGGATCGTTGATAGAAAGCGTTACCGGGTTATCGGATGGCAGGTTACTAAAGGCCGCGCCACCTTCACCGGCACCCGAGACAAATGCCTGATTACTGATATAGGTACCACCAAGTACACCGCTATCGGTCACAACATCAAAGGTGATCGTAGCCACCGTATCCACTCTCGAGGAGGTCGGGTCCGCCAGCATTAATCCAGGGGTGGGGTCTGCCGGGGCATTGATCAACATGCCACTCTCCAGAGCCGAGACACCGGCAGTCGGGTCGGCTACAGGCAGACCATTGAGGGTAGTGGAGTCGGCCATATAGGTCGTGTTGTCGGGAATGACATCACGCAGTGTGACACCTACCGTGTTTTCGTTACCGGTATTCCTCACCGTGATGGTGTAACGCAGGGTCTCGTTCGGTAACAGTATCGCGGGATCGCGGGTAAGATCCTCCGAGGTCTTGTTGATATCAAAACTGGGGGCAGAGGTAATCAGGGTAGAGACCGGATTACTGGGCGTCGGTTGCAACGCTGCCGAGTCGGCTATCGCCTGATTGAGAACGCTAGAACCACTACTCAGTACCTGAGCAAGGGTGGCGCTAAAACTGACCGTAATCGAGTCATTGCCCGCCGGGTCACCCTGTGGGGCCAGTGAGATGTTGCGAATATCCACAATCCCGCTACCGTTTACCCCACCAATGGGGTCGGTGGCACTGCTGTCGACTCCGGCAGGCACCGTTATCAACTGCAAGGTACCCGGTTCAAACTCGACACCGAGCTCATCGATCAGGGAGACATTGTTTACCGCGATCACACTGTCATTGCCCAGCACCAGGGTATAGCTGAGGGTTTGCCCAGGCTCGGCATTGGCACCGGGGTTTTCGCCGGTAGAGAGGTTTATTACCGACTTGGTGAGTGATACCGCCACCTGGGCCGTTACCGTCACCACCGCCGGTGCGGTAAAGTAGTCGTTTACGGCCGGTGTGCCGGTACCGGTTCGTTCAGTGGCGAGGTTACCGTTACGGCCAGTCCAGCGAACCAGCGCACTGTTGCTAATGCTCTGGCCCGGGCTGACACCGTTCAGTACCCTTGCCTGGTAGGTAATGACAGCGCTTTGCCCCTCGGCAAGATCGATGTCGGTGCCTGCAGTCGGGTTCCAGCTCAAGCTCTGTGCGCTAGTAATCCCATCGCCGCTATTGGTCACCGGATCGGCCAGCGACACACCATCCAGAGTCGCGCTGCCCGGCTCATAAAGCAGGCCAATTCCCAGACTATCCTCTACTGTCAGATCGTATGCGGCAGAGAAGTCATCTCCGGCACCCGCCCCTGAGGCGGTCACCGTCAGCGAGTAGGTCAGCACCCCCCCCACCCTTGGGGTGATGTCGTCTACACCCTTGGTAAGGGTGAGTAACGGTTCGATGACCGTCAATGCGGTACTGCTACCACTGGTCACCGTGCCCGCGGGCATGCCGTTGTAACTGTAGGAGGCGATATTACTGAAGCTGGTTCCAGCATTGGCCTGGGCATTATTATCTACTCTGGCACGCAGGGTAATGATTACCTGCTCACCGGCGGGAACGGTCGCAATATTCAGACTAACACTGCCCGGTAGCGTGCTGTTATCGGTCAGGGCAACAGGATTACCAGCGCCATCCACCGCCGTCGCGCTCTGGTAAAGCAGCGAGCCGTGCAACGTATCGCTCACCACCACATTATCGAGCGCCATGTTCATCGGTGAGCCGGGGACGGTAAGCCGGTACTCCACCACCTGACCGACGGTCGCCTCGCCGCTAGCGGGCGCAGTCATACTCTTCAACAGCGGCTCAACGGTTACCAGGTTGGTCATCCAAACCTCACCGGCAGTCGTGTTGTCATAACGGCGACCGTTAAGTGGCAGGGTCCAGTACTCTTCCACGATCGCCTGATTACTCCACAGACTCTGTGCAGCGATATCGGGGTAGAATCCCAGGCTGTAGTCGACCGTTACGCAGGAACCCACTACCAACGGTACGCTATCCCGCAACTCGATGCGCATCTGGCCACCTCGCACCGGAGCGCTATAGAGGTAGTCGACACCCGCAATCAGGGTTGTGCCATCAACACGCACTGTCGGCGGATTCGCAGCAAGGTCTCCCTCATCCAGCTGCGATGCCAGCTGATCGACAATCACAACCCTGTAGGCCGGGGCCTGCCCCGAGTTGCAGCTGTTGAGCTGGAAACTCATTGTGTCACTGACAATATCGATCTGGTACGGATCGGCCGCCGTTCCGCTCCCTACTCGGCCACCGACTGTCTCGGTCTTGCTCACAGCATCCATGAAGGGGCGACGTACGTTAACCGTGCTGGTAACGGACTGCGGTGACACTGCCCCTGTATAGTTAAGGGAAGCTTGGTTATCCAGCAGGCTGGTGATCGAATCGCCAACACCAACCGGGGGCGGAGCTGTCAGCGTCCTTGCTACATAGCGGATATACATGCTGTCAACCGGGGTCCCATCATTACTCGGCGTGTTGACAACATCTCCCAGCTCCCAACGGAGTGTCCCACTATCTCCCGCCGCAGGCTGTACCCCTAGGGCATAGCTGAAATTCGGCGTGGCATTAATGGCAAAGCTCTCCAAGGCCACACCGGGTGGCAGAATATCCTCTATCACCACGTTCTGCGTGGTTCCCTCCTGCAGCTCAAGTCGCAACTGGTAGGTCACGGTGTCACCAATACGTACTATCGGTTCGCCCGTGCTGGCAGGAATCTCATTGTAGCTGTCATCGATGACAGACTTGGCTAACCCACTGTTGTCACCAATCGTTAAAGTAACCAAGGAGGGAGCAGTAAAGTAATCATTGAGTGCTGGTGTACCACTCCCGGTACGTTCAATGGCTGCGAAATTGCCATTCAGACTCGTCCAGCGACCGATCACACTGTTAGTCAGAACGTCTCCAGGCCCAACACCACTGAGTACGCTTACACGGTAACTGACGAGGGTACTGGTTCCCTCGGGAATATCGATATTGGTCCCGTTCGACAGACTCCAGGTCAAACTCTGTGGCGTGCTCACGCCATTGCCTGTGGTCACGGGATCGACTAACGGTACTCCATTCACCGTCGCACTGCCGGGTTCATAGAGCAGCCCCAGACTTAAGCTGTCCTCAATAGTCAGATCATAGGCAGGAGAAAAGTTGTCACCAATGCCTCCACCCGAGGCAGTGAAGTCCAGGGTATAAGTGAGGGTATCACCCGCTCTGGGTACTGAGCTGGATACCGCGCTGCTGACACTGACCAGGGGTTCAACGATGCGCAACGGGCCGCTGCTGCCGGTTGTATTACTGCCCACCGGCATACCGCTGTAGCTATAGGAGGCACTGTTACTGAAACTGGTGCCTGCGTTAGCCCCAGTGGTGTTACGCACCCGTGTACGCAAGGTGATTATCGCCTGCTTACCCGCCGGGATATTGGCGATGGCGAGGCTAACACTCCCCGGGGCCACACTGTTGTCGGTTAATGCTACCGGGTTGCCACTGCCATCCACTGCCGAGGCATTCAAATACTGTAGCGCCCCGTGCAGGGTGTCACTCATCACGACATTATTCAGTGCCACGTTCATCGGGGCGCCTGGCACGGTGACTTGATACTGCACAAGCTGCCCGATAGTCGCCTCACCGCTTGCCGGCGAGAGCAGACTCTTTGTCAGTGGCTCAACGTTGATAACGTTGGTCATCCATATCTCTGCGGGGGTTGATGGGACATAGCGGCGGCCATTTGTGGGCAGGGTCCAGTACTCACGCAGACGCGCCTGGTTGCTCCAGGTGGACTGGGCCGTCAGGTCCGCATAAAAACCCATGCTGTAATCGACCGTGAGGCAGGACCCAGGTGGCACCGGGGCACTGTCCTGCAGCGTAAAGCGCATCTCCCCACCCCGTGCCGGTGCGGTGTAGAGATAGTCAACACCCACGGTCAGAGTGGTGGCATCAAGCCGTACCACGGGGGGGGTGGTGGCAAGGTCTGTCTCGTCCAGTTCCGGGGCCAACAGGTCGGTAATCACCACATCATAAGCGGGTGCAGGCCCGGTGTTACAGGAACTCAGTTGGAAGCTCATCACATCGCTGGCAATATCAACCTGGTAGGGATCGGCAACCGTGCCCGTCCCGGTGCGACCGCCGCCCAGCTCCACCTTGCTTATGGCCTGCATGCGCGGCCTGCGTACCTCGACCGAAGTACTGTCGGTAAGACGGGTGGGTTCCAGTAGCGGGTCGCCACCGGTATAGGAGAGACTGGCCTGGTTATCGAGCTGTGTTGTATTGGTATGCCCTACGCCAACCGGTGGGTAGTTCGGTACTACCTTCGCCACATAACGAATGTACAACTGGTCAACCGGGGTGCCGTCGTTACTCGGTGTATTAACGATATCACCCAGCTCCCAGCGCAAGGTACCGCTATCCCCGACCGCCGGCTGTGTAACCGGTACATAGCTGAAGTCAGCGCCCGCACTGGCAAAAAAGTTAAAACTCTGCAGAGCCATACCAACGGGAAGAATATCCTCCACCACCACATTGCGGGTGGTGTTCTCCTGCAAGTCCAGCTGTAAACGGTAGGTCACGGTGTCCCCGATTCGCACCACCGGGAGACCCGTACTCGTCGGGCTCTCGGCGTAACTGTCACTCACCACCCGCTTGTACAGGCGGTTGTTATCTACCGTATTGACGGTGACAGTAGCCGGCCCGACACAATAATCATTCGGGGCGGTGATGGTTGGACAACCGGCACCATTTCTTTCAGCGGCACTTCCTGCATCAACGGAGGTCCAGTCTAGATAGACGCTGTTACTGACGGAGGCGGCTGAAACCGAGGTCACGGTCGCCTGGTATCGCAACACCAGTGATTGCCCGGCGGGAACATCCAGCGACTCATCGCCATTGTCCTTCCCCCAGTTCAGCACACCTCCGGGAAGAACGGTGGGATCAGCGGCAAAACCGGCCACCGCCACGCCATTGATCTGCGCCGTGGCCGATCCCGGCACCAGTGTCAGATCTGCGGGCAGAGCATCGATAATGTTGATGTCAAACGCCGTTGAATTACCGGTACTGGGGGCCGTCACCACAAATTCGAGTACATCCCCTGCAGTGGCGGCCTCAGCGATCGTCTTGGAGGCCGGTGAGATAAAACCGAAGCTCTTGCTTATGCCGCTGATGAGCGGCTCGACCAGTGACATGTTTGCGGCATTTTGAGCGCCAGCTGTCTGTGATGCCACACTGCCGTTAACCCGGTTGTAGGTATAACTGGCTACATTGTTAAAGGAGAGGCCACTCTGGTTGACCGCGGTATTATCCACCTCCACCGTGATGTCAATCACGGCCTTGCCGTTGGCGGGTATATCAATACCAGTCGCCGTATCCTCAATGAGAAGATTGGTGGCGGTGCCACTGTTGCTGAGTGTCCAGGAGCCCCCTGAGACGACACTGGCACCGACAAAGCGCATATCGGCCGCCGAAGCCCCCAGGTTGTCAAGAATCCGCACGTCGTACAACGGCACATCGACCGGCGTATTGGGAATGGTGATGCGGTAGGTAAACTGCTCACCGATGGTGGCTGTTGCTTGTGTCCGACTCTTATCCAATCTCCCCGGGGCATAGATCATGAGATCAGTTGGGTCCGGAGTAGTACCAGCAGGTGGGTTGGAATAGTTGTAGACACCACTGACATAGGGGTCGTCACTCAACACGTCTATGCCACCGTTAGCGGTCAGGCGCGATTGATTGGATACCGGCGTGCCGTCAGCTAGCACCGGGGCCAAGTTGATCTCGAATTCGAAGACCGCCTCGGCGGGGGGATTGATACTTGGGGCGAGACTAAAGTTAGTAACGGTAATCGCACCGCTGGCACCGTTAAAGTTGACAGCCGATCCGGCCGGCCTGGAGATCTCGCTGTATGTACCTAGATTGAAGAGGGTTGGATCGAGGACGTCGCTAATGATGATGTTATCAACTGTCTGGTTCAGGTTAATCAAGCGCAGGGTGTAGCGCAGCCGGTCACCAGCGAAGGCGGAAGTTGCCGGATAGGCACCGGTAGTCCGGTTGGTGACCGTCTTCTGAAAATAGTAACCGCTGAGTGTTACCGTCGCGTCCCAATTGTCCTGATAATCATTGACGCCTGGGGTCCCGTCACTCAGCGTTCGGGTATAAGTATTGCGTGGATAACTGCCATCACCACTGTACCAGAGCGTAGCACCCGCCACATTTGTCATCACCGAACCGTCCGCCGGTGATGGTGATGGGGGAGTATCAATCTGCGACTGATAGGTGATGCGCAGGATTTGCGACGGACCAATCACCGCCTGCGGCGTCACCATCCTGAACCTCAAGCCACATACGCCAAAACCACTAAGATACTCGGCTGTGTAATCAGTGCCACTTGTCAGCGGGCCTGAGATCGCCGTGCTCCCGTCCGCGGCAAACAGCTGTGCAGTAATTGGCCCAGTTGTTGGATTATAGTCACACATCCCCGTAGGCAGACGATCAGCAATAGTGGCATACCAGGCATCTCCACCGCCATTATTTTGAACGTCAATTGTGTAGTTCGCCTTCACTCCCAAACTGAGGGTACTTGTATCAGCACTCTTAGTTACAATCAGATCAGGCTCAGCGATACTCATTATCTCAGAGACACCCGACTGCCCAGGAAGCGGGTCAAAGAACTCATTGGCCTGAATGATACCGTCTTCGTTGACGTCGATTGAGCGAGAGAACCACCACTCAGCGGTATTGATAAAGGTCTTTCCTATCGTATTGCCCGGGGTATTATCTAGAACAACAGTAACATTAAGTTCAATCTGATCGCCTGCGGTGAGGTTGGACAATACAGGGTTATTGGTATTGGAAAAGTAGAGTGTTTTGTTACCATCCGCCGACGGGCAAAACGCATCGGCAGGGCTGTGATTCAGGGTAATTGGCGTTGTTAGGCCGCCTGACACCAGAGAAGCGGTATGGCTTACATAAGTAACATCCGCCCCTGTCGCCTTGAAAGCTGGGTCAAAATAGTCTGGCCCCTGCAATGCACTCAAGTCATCACATATCTTAATGTTACCTATAGTGTTGGGTGAGGGGTTGTTGTAATAAGTATCGGTGGCCGGGTCATACATCACCGGAATGTTCAACGTATAGGTAAAGGGCTCCCCGACACTGGCAGTGCCAGCTGGTGACTGTTTGCCGATACTCTCTACCGGAATGAAAAGATCCTGACAGCTTTTTGAAGAGGCGTAGTCAGCCCCATTAACGAACCAAAGTTTATGGTCAATATTCGAGCAGGCCATATGGCCGGTGAAATAGACATTATCGAAAACAATTAGATAGATTGATGGATCATTAGTTTGGAAGTTAACCGTCACCGTCAGCGGGTTGGATGCCGGAAAGTTGAGAAAAGTACAATCTGTATCGATCGTAATCTGGGTTAAGGTTGCAAGCTCCGCCCGTACGGCCGGGATATTGCCATCAATCACGCCACCGTTGATGGATGAGCAAAACTCCCCCGCCTGCACCTGCGAGACTCCTCCCAGCAACAGGGCAAAGAGTAACGTCAGCTGTGGAACATAACGGTTGCGACCAGTGCTACGATCATCGGGTATCAACCGGCTAAGCATCAATGAAGTTGTCTCTGGACGCTTTTTAGACACGAAAAGACCTACCGTAGCAGTCAGGGCCACACGGGTAAGTCGCTTCGCAGATCCTGGCAAGAGAATCTTTCTCAATGCGCCAGTCACCCAATTATCCACAGTGATCGTCCTTATGGGGGAATTTACATACGTGCATGTTCGGTAGGTTAGAGGAATATTTCAAGAAAAAACGTGATATTTCGCCCAGTTGCGACACAAAGTTGATAAAACGCTGAGATAGCTGTGCGTTCGCACAGTGTCGTTTCAAAGACAGCTTATGAGGCTTCCTGATGGGCAAAGAGCTTCGTACTAGCATCTTTCTGACACATGCACAGTAGATATGCCCTGTTTGACGGAAGGGCCGGATGCAGTCCCTCCCCTAACTGCCAGTAGCCTGTTCATAGCCGTCAGCTCGCCGGCAGGAAGTCTATCGGATAGAGGATAGTCACGGCAGGTACCCCTTCCTTCGGTCCGAAATTAAACTTCCTGACACGATCGAGGATTTTAGCCGATAGTTCAGGTGACTTCATATCCGTTGACTCCACCTTAACCAGCGAGACGCTACCGTCAGGCTGAATGGTCAGGCGCAATACAATCTTACCCCTGAGCGTTGGATCCTGTCGTAACTGACGGTTATAGATGCGATACAGAGCAGCCTTGTAACGGTCAAATACGATCTGGATCTCTTCATCGGTACGTGATGGACCGGGTCCATCACTCAACGGACGGTCATCGGCCATATCGACACCAATGGCACTATCCACACGCTGGAAACCGACACCACCCAATTTCTTACCTGCGCCACCACCCACATTGCGGTTCAGTGATGCGGTATTAATGCCACCACTAGTGCTCTGTGCCTGTGACATCACAAGGTCACGATTAGAGTTGTTAGAACTCTTCGCGCCAGTGTTGCTCAGACGGGCTGAGGCTCCCAATTTCTCATCGGTGTCATCAGCAAGCAGGTCATTAAAATCATTTTTAAAGGCGAGTACACCGGAGCTCTCAGCCTTTTTACGTGCCACCTGAGTCTCCTTCTTGGTCGGAGCCTTTTTCTCATCGGGCTTCTTCTCGTCCTTCTCCTTAGGCTTCTCTTCCGGGCGCTTTTCCACTGGTTTTTTCTTCTTTTTCTTCTCGACCATTTTCACCAGATGCTCGGGGATCTCTATTACCGCATTTTTATCCGGTACAGGGAGTACCCAGAAATTGACAATGGTACCGAGTGAAATCATGAACAACAGGGCGATAAGCAAACTTTTTCTAAAACGCTTTTCATCTTCACCCTGCTTCGACCATGGCATAACCATAGGCCGATACGGTAATTCACGCGCCTCGCGATCGACGACGAAGTCAAATTGCGCATTACGCTCACGTTCCTGAAGGTAGCCCAGATCTTCATTCAGGAACGCTAACTGATCCTCCTGCTCCTCGACCCGCTGTTGCAGTGAGGCCCTTGCCTCTTCACGTGCCCCAAGCTCTTTATTGAAATCATCAACACGGGCACGCACACGCGCCACCCTTGTTTCAGCATCGCTGTCATCTTCCCAGAACAGGGCGGCCTGTCCCAGTTCGCTTAATTTATCTAATGATGAACAGATCCCGTCCAGCAGCTGGTATTGCTGCTGTTCGCCAACCAATGCGTCCACCTGGCTGCTGACGCCGCCAAGTTCCTGCGTAAGGCTACCAAGCTGCTGTTCAGCCTCAGCGATACGGGTGATTAGAGCTTGCTGCTCCGGGGAGATGGATGTTGTCACAAAATTACTCTAATTATCAGGACGCTTTTTGATTTACTGCGAGCGATATCTTGCTATAACCAGCACTGGTTGCTGTAGACATCAGTGTTTTAAGCAGCTTGAACGGCAACTTACGATGGGCCATGATCGTCACCTCTTTACTCTTCTCTTCAGCCAGGGGGCCTCCTTGAGCTACAGTCTCCTCTTTAATCCTCATCAAAACTTCACGGATAGGTAGAATAACCCCACTCTTGCTAGCCAGGATGTCGGCAATACTTGCCACTTCCTGCTTTTGAATAATGACATACGCTTCGCTGACCATTATCACTACCGTTTCCCGAGGCATAGCCTCAGCGATAGAGTCAGGTAATACAACTTCCTTTGGTGGTTCCTCTATATGTACAGACGCCTGATTTACCAGCAGGTAGAGCACCAAAATGGTAAACACATCCATCAACGAGGTAAGATTCAAACCCCCAACTTTGTTACGATTGGCTCTCGCCATACGTTTGAGACGTCGAGTATTCTTCACGGCGCGTCACCTAGTGATAACTGCGGAAAAAGAATGACGCGTTGTGGTTCTTCTTCACCCTCTTTTTGCACTTCTGCAACTTTTACCGCATCCATCACATGAATTACATCTTCATACTCAATGTCCGGCTCCAGAAGAATGGTGGCATCCTCCTTGGGGTCTTCCAGTGAGTTTTTTAAGGCTAGCAATGTGCTAGAGAGTGTAGCGATGTCATATTTGCCATCTTTTTTCGCTATCGAACTGGTGATCCGCTTGCCATCACTAATCTGAAATTTATCCTTACGCACAATAATTTCGATGGTCACCGGGGGTTTATCTGGTTTTTTCTGCTCATTCGATGCCTGCGTAGGGAGATTCAATTCCTGAATGGTCATCGTTGAAAATACGGCAGAAACGAGCAGGAATGGTATTAAAACTACCATCAAATTAAGAAAGGTAGTGATATCCAGTTCTACCTGCTCATCATTCTTCTTGTAGTGATGTCTTCTAGACATAGTCGTTCCGGTTACTGGGTTCCGCTACGCTTAACTTTAGCTGCGATAATATTCAGTGTTTTCACCGACGCCATTTCCAGACTATCAACAATGCCGCCCGCCTTCGAATTAAGGAAGGAGTGAACAATTAGTAATGGAATAGCGGCGATCAGACCAAACGCCGTGGTATTCATGGCGGTTGAGATACTCGCCGAGAGGAGGTCTGCCTTCTCAGCCGGATTGGCATTCGCAACCGCTTCAAACGCCGCAATAAGTCCAATGATGGTACCAAGTAGACCAAGCAGTGTTGCCAGGTTGGCATAGAGGGCAATGTAGGAGATGCGTTTCTCCAGTTGAGGAATGATCTCCATCATCCCCTCCTCCATGGCAATCTCAATATCCTCTCGACGCCTGACCGTGCCCTGACGCTCAAGACCCGCCTCCAGGAGTTGACTGACCGCTGATTGATCGTTAGCGGTCATCTCTCTGGCTGCATCAAAATCGCCATCGACAAGGAGTGGATGCAATTTATCCCAGACCTTGCGATTTGCCGATTCGACAATAGAAAGCTTTAAAAAGCGCTCACTACCTATCGCCATGCCGACAGCAAACACCAGCAGAATCGGGTACATCCAGAATCCACCATCATTAAAAAACGCTACGATCGTATCGATAAAGCCCATTACATTTCCCTCAACAGAATTTGTCTATTACACATACTCAATTACCCTGCCTGATATCGTAAAAATCTATTTCTCTCATAAACACGTCCCGATCAACAGGACGCATTGAATCGTCTAATAATCCGGAAGTCAGGTCTGATTCTTCACCAATCTCCGAACCCTTCCAGGAGACGATAAAAAGTGACTTTGGCGCCTCATTGTTGCCAACAATAGAGATGCCGGAGATCATTTTAGGTTCGGATTCAGACGCTGCACAGACAGCGGACGAAAAAATAACCGTAAAAAGTAAAAATGAACAGCCTTTTGCTATAGATTTCATCACTTTTCCAGCTTTCTCTTTAATCCAACGATCCATAGTTTAACGTCCTCATCCTTGGGAAACACTTCAGTGAAAGCCTCATATTGCTCAAGTGCACACGATGGGTCATTAAGATAGAGCTCACAGAGAATTCCATAGTTCTTTCTTGCTGGCATGAAACCCGGGTACTTCGCCAGCAATTTACCATATAGCTGTCTGGCCTCCGAATAGCGGCCAGTTTTGCGCAAAAGGAGCGCGTATTCATTGTTCGCTACTGGATGTTCAGGATTAATCGCTAGCGCATGCTTCAGATTTTCTTCCGCAGGCTCATTTTTCCCGAGCATTGTATAAGCTATACCGATATTAATATAGGGAGCACTATTAGTTTGTGATGCCTCTATCACTTTTGTTAACAACTCGATCGCAGCCTCATACTGCTTACCCTTTAGTAGCCTTGTCGCCTCATCAAAGTCCTTTCTTACTGCCAGATCGATACTCTGATTTTCAACAACATTGATATTAACCGCATAAGTCGTTTCAGATTTCTTTTCTGGCGATGTAGCGCACGCGGAGAAAAACAGGATAAACAACAAGTATATCCACTTGTGCACCCATAAGGCTTTTCTATACTCAAACCTCACGGCACCACCCCCTCAAGGACAATGGAAAACTCCCCTTCGCCGGAACAGAATGTCCGTACCAGATAACCAGTTTAGCCATACTTACTGACAGAACGTCCTTAGCTGTGAGGCTATTATTGCGGGGCATCACTCGCCTCCTCTTCGGAAACAGGCGGTTGGGACGCACCTGTTGAAGCTTCTCCTGAAGTAGGTTCTGCCGGCGCAGCACCATTATCTGCCGGTACACCATCATTATCTGCCGGTACATCAGCATTAGCTGCCGGTACATCAGCATTAGCTGCCGGTACATCAGCACTATCTGCTGCTATACCATCATTATCTGCCGGTACATCAGCACTATCTGTCGGCACACCATCATTATCTGCCGGTACATCAGCACTATCTGCCGGCACACCATCATTATCTGCCGGTACACCAGCAGTAGCTGCCGGTACACCATCATTATCTGCCGCTGCACCATCATTATCTGCCGGTACATCAGCACTATCTGCCGGTACATCATCAGTAGTTGCCGGTACATCAGCACTATCTGCTGGCACATCAGCATTATCTGTCGGTACACCACCATTATCTGCCGGTACACCAGCATTTTCTGCCGGTACACCAGCATTATCTGCCGGTACACCACCATTATCTGTCGGCGCACCACCACTAACGGGGGCAGCACTTACCGCGGGTTCCACGACAAGATTTTGTACGACATAGCTAAATGAGTCGATGGTCTCAACGATCCCGCTACTCTCTTCTGCACGGGCATAGACTGCTGGGAATATGGCGGCTAATTTCGCGATAGTTTTATCGATCCAGCTGCTATATATCCCGCTATAAAGAAGCTCCAGATTCTTCTTATGAACGGCAATCGCTTTTTCTTCAAAGGGGAAAATCTGATCTTCCAGTGCCAGCTCATACTGCTCCATCTCAAGATCATTAAGATTGGTAGGGCGCTCTGAGGTCATCAACGCACGGCTGAAATCGTAATACATCTCAGCCATGTAGAAAGTCACCGCGGCAGTAACATCAGCCACCTCGTAATCAATCAGCTTTGAATAGGCGGTGCGGGCCGTTTGCATTGCCTTTTTCTTCAGGCCAAGTGTATCCCTTATGGGTTGTACCAGCTTGATAGACGCAAACTGATGATACAGAGGTTCAGTGATCACCAGTGCCGCCTGAGCCGCCAGATAACGGGTCCTGTCAGTGCGACCCTCGCCCGCGGAAGAGTCTATAGTCACTATCTTTTTCAGCGTGGCGGTATAATTGCCATCATCGCCAAGCACTTTATATACATTGGCAATCTTGCTATAGATTTCCAGCGCCTGCTCCACCGGTCGTGGGAAAAACCCGACATAGCGCTTGTATACCGCAAGCTCCTTCATAGTAGAGCCTGTTTCCAGATAAAGTTCCGCCGCGATGACCAGTGCCCCACGACGCACATCATCATCCTTTGACTCACGCTCGATACGCTCATACTCTGCCGCTGCAAGCTCCAACTTACCGGCAGAGCGATAGACAAAGGCGATCTTCTTCGTCACATCGGGCTGCAGTTCATGGCCGGGGAAACTAGTTCTAAATGCCAGCAAAACCTTGGCGGTTCGATCCCAATCCTTCAACTGAATTAATGCCGCCGCCGCATCATACTCAGCAGTGGCACGAATTTTAGAGTTCGGGGCGAGTACGCCGATACGCAGGAAATGATCCGCCGCCAGCTTGTACTCTTTTAACAGATTCGCCTCTTCACCCTGCTTATAGATAGAGGCGGCCAGGTTATCCAGCAGCTTGGCACGTGTCTTGTCACCTTCAGGTGTTAGAGATAGAACATTGCTGTATCCAATTTCCGCATTGGCAAACAGCTTCATTTCAAATGAGCCATGCGCCACAACCAGCCAAGCTGAGCGAACCAGATCCTTCTCGGCATTGGGATAATTATCAATCAGCTTATGAGCCGTCTTAACTGCCAGCTCAAAGTTTTTCATCTCATAGAGGTCGTCAGCGGCAGCCCCCAGGACAATGGTGACCTTCTCATGTTCAGGATAGGTGTCGGCGAACTTCAACGAGCTACGAATAACCTGTTGTTTCACTGCCCCGCGTTCTGCCTGAATCGCAACCTTCAACTGCTCACGGAAGGCATAAACGGCGGCATAACCAGCCGCAGAAGATTTTTCGTGCAGGGGATAATCATAGGCCGTATTTTCATAGGCCCTGGCAGCACCACCGAAGTCCTTGTTTTCCAGCATCAGATCAGCCATTTGATAGTTGATTGCTGGTGACTCATCCTCCCTGGGGAAAGAGGCCAGGTAATTGCCATACCACAGCAACGCCTCGGCATAATTACTCGCCTTTTCTTTAACAAACCGTTTGTCCTGATACAGGGCGTGATAGTGATTAGCGAGATCTTTCAGGTTCTGTTTAAGAAAACCGATGACATCAGGACGTGCGCTAATCTCAAAATAGTTCCAGTATTCGGAATTTAGTGCATAGGTCTGGGCGAACTGCTTTTTGCCATCGACGACCAGCTTGGCGAAGCCGCCCTTCTTATAGATCTCGATCACCCGCATATTAAAATGAGGTGATACTTCGTGGAAGGCATAGAGATCGATAAAGGCCTTATAGGAGGCCGCGGCATCACTATAACGGCGCTTGGCAAGATAAAACTCGCCAAGGTGGCTGTAGACCTTGTCCTCATAGCTACGCGAACCATGGCGAGAGAAGTAGTCTACGACTTCGCTAGCGCCGCCAAGGTTTGAGAAACTGAGACTAATAACTCGATAGGTATCTTCTATCCTCTTACTCTCACCCTGATCCGCTTTCTGCTCGAAGTCGTAGCCAATATTGACCTTATGATCCAGCAATGCAATATACTGATTCAGAGCCTCTTCATAGAGCTCCTGCTTATAAAAGGACCAACCAAGTTTATATAGCGCCAGCTCAAAGTAAGTAGAGCCGGGACCCGATGTCACAATCGACTGATAGGCCTCTTCCGAGTCGATATATTTTTTTCGGGTAAAGAAAAATTCAGCGCGGCGAAACTGCACTTCATTCATGTATTTGGAGGTGGGATAGGATTTGACCAATCTATTCATCACCGTCATGGCCTCTTCGACCCGGCCCAGCTCCTCATAGGCTCGTGACATCTGATACAGCACCTGATCATTTCTTTCGTAAAGCGGATATTTTTCGAGTAGTTTTTTATACAGCGCGATAGCCTTTTCGGCATTGGCATTAGCCAGGTCGTCTTCACCCTCTGGCAACGGTGCGGCAAAACCCTTAGTAGTATCTGCCTTAACGGTTTCACCCTTCCCGACCCGCCTCTCAAAATCCTTCTCTGATTCATCACCAATTTTTGAGATTTTATCGCTTGCCGCCGTTCCGGCGGCTACAGTAGCTGCATCACGCCCGGAAGCGCTACTAACCGCGGGTTGCTCAAGAGTGCTGGCCTTTTTAGGAGCTGAAGTGCTTGAAGGTCGAAGACCTTTACCATCCGCATCGGAGTCATACTCCTTTTCAATGGTGAGATCAGCAATACGTCGTATCGCCTCCGGGGTCATCGCAGAGTCAGGCGTTTCTTCCAGAAATCGCTGGTAGCTCTGCATCGCCTTCTCCAGACCGCCCTCGATCTTTTCGTCTTTAAGTTCCGGCTGGACACTTCTAAGCTGGGCAAGCGTACCCTTCTCGCTTGTCACCGAACAGGCTGACAAGAACACTGAAAACAGCAGAAAAGTTAGGGTGCTGTAGCGCATTAATCATCCTTCCGGGGAGGCGTATTCTTCTCCTCATCAGGCTTGTTAGTTTCATCCGTGTTAACAGTGAGTTCTTCTTTCGCTTCTGCTGGAGCCACGGCTTCTTGCGGAAGCGTATTCTTCTCCTCATCCGGGTTGTTAGTTTCCTCCGTGTTAACGGGGAGCTCTTCTTTTTTCGCTTCCGATGAAGACACGGCTTTTTGTTGCGCACTGGCCTTTTCTTTCGCCGTAGCACGGTCATAACTCTCGGCCATGGCAAAGCGTGCCTTAACCTGTGCCTCTTCAAGTTTCTGTCGACGTTTAACCAGTTCGTTTACGGCCATCACCTCTAACATATGACCCTGACGTGCCATTAATACCTTGACCTTTGCCAGTGCGTCACGTGTTTTTATCCTCAGGCGGGTTATTGGTTTATCGTACCCCTGATAACTCTGGGTGGCCGCCTGGCGAGTACGAACAAATGAGGCATTAATTTCCTTTAACCGTGCAATATCACGGTCAAGGTCTGCAAGATGCTTAAACGCTTCAGTCTGCCGCTGGTCATATTCCGTAGTGATATCCCACAGGATAGCCCCCTTTAAGCGATTTAAGCGATGCTTAATTGCCGGGTTATTTTGCAGCAGTTCCTTGCCCAGTTTCTTTTCAATGGCATCGATTTCGTCCCTTGCGATACGCTCTTCTGCCGTCGCTAGAAATTCCGGCCGCGGCGCAAATAACATCGTCTTTAAACGGTTATCCACCTTGTCGCGCTGTTCGAGACGAAGACGAATCCTGGAATCCAGTTTTCTAAATTTCTCATCAATTACTGGTAACAACGGTTCATAATATGCGCGACGAATGGCGATTATTTCGTCATAGGAATCATAGTATGTTGACCAGGCATCTAATCGTTTTCTTAGCTCCTCCAGATCGAGGTAGTTCTGTAATGAAGACTGAAAATCATGCGAAGCCATGAGAAGCATTAAATAGTATGTCTCGGGGGTATCAGCCAGTTTACGCAGCTTAATCACCCAGCCCTTATCCTGTTTAATCTCCTCCCTGACCAGAGCCTCCAGGAACTTTCCGTCGTTAATACTCTTAATCGAGGCATCCAGCCGGTCGAGTTCACTGGACATTGCAGTAAGTGCACTGCCATACATTAGAGCAGAGCGGCCATACAGCCCTAATTTCCCATAGGCGAACGGTGCTCCCAGCAATACCTCCTGTACTGACGGATCCGTGATGTTACGATTTACCAGAATATTCCATGGTACGAGCGCTCGTTCGTAGCGCTCGCGTTTAATATCCGCCCATCCCATGCCTAGTAGTGCGCGGTTCGAAAAGGGGCCGTCAAGACGGACGCGATCAAAGTATTTACCTGCCTGTTCCAGCTTTCCCTGGTCGAGCAACTTACTTCCCAGAACTAAATTTGCTTTATCCTTAATCGCAAGAACGGCACGCTCACTGCCTTCAACCTGACCTGCCTTCTCCAGGCTAAGGACCCCCATCTCATCCTTACCCTGTGCATAGAGAGAGATGCCTAGATTATAGGAAGAAAACCCCTTGTGACTCTCTGCACCCTCCAGTGCGGCGAATATCTTTTCGGCATCAGAAAAGCGGCCGTTAACCATATATATCTGCCCTTTCAGAAAGGCAACATCATTTACGATTTCTTCCGGGATTTCCCCCTCGATACGCTCAATGGTGTGCAGCGCATTGACGTTATCTTCCTTCTGAAAGTAAATTCGCGCCAGACGGAAAAGTGCCTCATTGCGTACCGCAGGCGCTACATTTCCCTCGATAACCGCCTTGATGGCGCGACCGGCACGACGGTGCATCCGATAGTACAGTTCGAAATCGCCAACGGAGAATTCCGCCTCATTGATATGGAAATGCAGCATATCCAGCTGCGGCTCATCAATACCGTAGTACTGCCTTAATTCAGTGTCGAGACGAGCGACAGCATCAAAGTACTCTTGCTGATGTGCATAATAGAGTGCTTCACCAAAATAGAGATCTCTAGCCCTGGTCTGCGTGGGCTCACTGGCCAGTACTGTCTGCAGAGACAGTAGGATTACAGCAAAGCCAATTGTTTTTCCTAGCATCTATTACCAGTCTTTAAATTCAATGCTATCTGACCTGACACCGGGCCCCGCCAGGTTGATCTCTACAAGCCCAGGTGCGATACCCTTATTAAAGGTGTACGTTTCGACCTTCCTTACCTCGCTATCGGACGTGGTTTTCCCCACGAATCCAACCTTCAGCTCATGCGCACCTGTTCTGGTATTACCCGTATAGATGCGTTGCAGGCCACCAGCCCTGAGTGCTTCTAACTCCTTGAATGAGTAGATGTGATGCGCCACGGCCTTGCCATCCAGCTCTATTTCGACTGAATCCAGACGGAACTCATCCCCACCTGCGAGCGAAATAAACAGGGAAACCTCTGTATTTGATGGATAGAGCAGCTTCTCCTCCAGCAAATTCAGGTCTACGGAAATCCCAAGGACGTCCTTCTTGATGTCCTGTACCTGCTCATCCAGGCCCTTTATCTGCTCTTTGGATACCTCTTCCGCCACACTCACAGAGAGTTGCCCGCCAAGAGCGAGGAAGAGCAGTAGCCCACTAAGAATTCGTGACATAGTAAAAAACCCAATAGCTTCCAGTTATTCGTCAACGATCTGAACATATCCAGCATGTTGAAACCGTCGATTCGTACACATTTTCCTACCATAGCACTGCGATCACACGGTATTTGTGTCGTTCTTGCCCACACCAAGATCGTAAAAATCCTACCGTTTCCCACGGCATGGCCCGCTGTTGACGTACTAGGGAAGCTTGTTTTGAAGAAACGCTTTGCAGCGAGATAACCTACCCTGGTCGTTACATCTAGGCCCTTTCTTTAAGCCAATGGGCAGGGGAATATCCGCTACGACCATCGGCTGGGGATTATCCCTACAGTTCATTCATTATTCAATAGGTGTATCAGGAAGGTAAGAACTCGATCGGATATTTGAAGGTGTAGGCCGGTACCTTCTCGGCACCAAAGTCCAGCATCTTGATACGAGCCACCAATTTCCCCTCTAGGGCCTGGTCACGCAATTCGCTGGAAATGACACGACAGCCACTGACCTTGCCCGAGGGCTCGATAGTCAACTCTATCACCAGCTTACCGGCCAGCAGCGGATTTTTACGCAGGGCTCGATTATAGATGGCATAGATACGCCCCTTGTTACTATCAAGCACCCGGATCACGGTCTCCTGGTCGCGTACCGCCTGCTGTTTTACACGCTTGAACTCCTCCTCCGCCATCGCCACCAGTGAGGGGTTGACCGCCTCGGCCTGGCTTACGGCGTGCTCGCCCAAATCGCCGCCACTGCCACTATCGCGGCTATAACCGCTGGTATCGATGCCGCCGCTGCCCTGTGAGGCGGCGGCGATCACATTGCCGCCCAGTCGTGTAGCCCGGTTGCCGCCGCTACTCAGTATCGTGGAATCTTTCGCCTTGTTTGCCGCATCGGTGGCACGCAACGCCGATAACTCATTGGCCAGCGCCAGCAGGCCACTTTTTTTGGCCTTTTCACGCGCCTTGTTCTGCTCTTTAGGCTGCTCCCTGGGCTTCTCCTCCGGTTTCACCTCCTCTAACGGCACCTCCTCCTTCTTCACCTCCACTTTGGGTGGCGGAGTCCGCTTACGCTCCAGCAGAAATTTGGCGAGTCGAGGGGGCACCTTTGCGGCCCGGTCACGATCCGGCTCCGGCAGGTCGAACAGCGGGACGATCAGTCCCAGCAGCAGCGACATCGCCATTGCGATCAACAGCGTCTTCAGGAACAGCCGTTCCTCGCCGGTATTACGATTCCATGGCAGGTAGCCTCGCTCCATTGTCATGGTGGTCATCGACTAGACCTTTTCCTTTGCCTTACGCATCACGGCCAGCGAGATACTGCTGTAGTTGGCGCGCGAACAGGTGGCGACAATACGCTTCAGTAGGCTATAGGATATCTCCTTATCGCCCATAATCGTCACCTCACCGGGGCCCGCCCCCTCCTCCAGCAGCCCTTTACGCGCCGCGTGGTGCTGCAACTCATTGAGCAACGGCTCAATTATCAGTTCCTCCTGAGCGGTGATCTCGGCGAGTGTCACAATGGGACGTCCCTGCAGCAGAATATGCTGGCTGTTGACCAGCAACAACAGGGTCTCTTCGGGCAGACGGTCCGAGGTCGATTGCGGCAGCTTCACCGACTTGCTGTTGGGCATCTCCTGCACACTGGAGGAGTTGACCAGCAGGAAGAAGACGAGGATGGTGAAGATATCCATCAACGACACCAGATTCAGCCCACCGCCACCTTTCGCCTGTTTACGGTATTCTGCCGCACGACCGGCAAAGCGAGGCATCTTCATCGCCTGGTCTCCGCTGCGGTCGAACCCGGCGCATCGCCGATAGAGATATCGGGAAACATCGCTACCTCTTCTGCCGACAGGCCGCGGGCGATCATCTTGCTCCGCGCGGCATCCATCAGGGCAATGAGGGGGGCGTATTTGGTGTCGGGCTCAAGCCGCAGGGTGATCTCGGTATGCTCAGGGTGGCGTAACTTGAGCTGGTACAACGCCTCCGACAGCCCCTTCAGATCCATTTCGCCCGCTTTGGCATCCAGCCGTTCTATCGGCTTACCCACAGCGTTATTGATGATCACATCCTTGCCCCGGAGGATCAGCTCCAGTTGCAGCTTCGGCTTCTCCTGCTCAGGCACACTCGCGCCGGGCTGCGGCAGATTGAGCTGCAGGGTGGTGATCTCGGAGAAGACCGCGGTGATCAGCAGAAACGGCACAAGAATCACCATCAGGTTCATGAAGGTGGTGATATTAAGCTCGGTCTCCTGGGGGCGACGGCGAAAGCCCTGGATCATGCGGCCTCGTCCTCCTCGAAGTCACCACGCGGCGCACTCACCAGATTAATGCACTGCACCGAGGCCATCTCCAGACTATCTACCACCTCACTGGTCTTGGTCTGCAGGAAGGAGTAGAGAATGAGCAGCGGGATCGCGGCGATCAGGCCAAAGGCGGTGGTATTCATCGCCACCGAGATACTGGCCGAGAGCAGGTCGGCCTTCTCCGCCGGATCGGCCTGCGCCACCGCGGTAAAGGCCTGGATCAGGCCGATGATGGTACCGAGCAGCCCCAGCAGGGTGGCCACATTGGCCAGGGTGCTGAGGTAATGGGTACGTTTCTCCAACCGCGGGATGATCTCCATCATCCCCTGAGCCATCGCCATCTCCACCTTGGCCTGATCCTGCTTGCGCTGTACCCGCTCCAGGCCGTAGACCAGAATATTGCCGATGGCGGCACGTGATTTTTTGGCCTGCAACAGGGCGTCACCGAAAGAGCCCTTATAGAGGTGTGGCACGATGCGCTCCCACTCCTTGCGGTTACGCACCCGCTCGACGCTGAGGAAAAGAAAACGTTCTACGGCCACGGCGACACCGGCGGCAAAGATAAACAGAATGGGATACATGAACAGCCCCCCATCCTGAAAGAATTTTATGATGCTGTTAAAGATCTCCATCGAACTCTCCACATTGAAACATTATTTTCACCGATTACTGTTGAGCACGCGGCCTGCGCCCACCCAACTCAATATCCAGCTCCAGTTGCTGCGAACTTAGCGGCAGATAGAGCGCATCAAGCGCACTGTGTGTTGGCAGCAGTGCAAACTCTTTCATGTGGCTGCGCTGCCACGGCACGATAAAGGTGACACGCGGGGTCGCCTCAATGCCCTTAATCGCCGCCCCCGGCAGCATCAGCTGTGCCTTCTCAGCCGCCATCGCAGGCGGGGCGAGTAACATTAAAATCGGTAGGATAGCTAAGACTCTCACTGGCCACTCCTCTTCACCCGGCGCTCCAGGTCGGCGATCCACAGGGTGACCTCGCGCTGCTCGCCGCCCAGCAACTCAAGATAGCGCTGGTAGTAGTGCAATGCCTTTACCTTATCGCCCAGATAGATCTCGTAGAGGATGGCGATATTGCGATAACTGTTGGCGTAAGCCGCATCGGCGGCAAGAGCCTTCTGGTACATCGCCAGCGCCCCCTCAAAACGGGCCTGATCGCGATAGAAGATCCCCAGCTGGTTGTAGACCGCCGCCCAGTTCGGGTTGAGCTCCAGCGCCTTGAGCCAGGCCTGCTCGGCCTTCTCCAGCTCACCCAATTGCTGATGGATATTACCCATATTGGCATAAGCGGCGGCGAGTGTGGGGTGGGCCAGGATCAGCTCCTGCGCCAGCTCGCGTGCGCTCTGCCATTCGCCCGCGCGCATCACCTCCAGCAGCAGCGCCAGTGCCTCCTGCTGCGCCGGGGTTATCTCTTGCAGCACAGGGGTTGGGGTGACCGCCGGGGTGTTGTCACCACTAACGACAGGCTTCTCTGCGCTATTCTCATCACGACTATTTTTCTCACTGCTGGCGCAACTGGCCAGCAAGGAGAGCAACAACAGGCCGAGCATAAGGAGGTTAATTAAGCCCATCGAACACCTCCTCACCCTGTTCCTGTTTGGCATAACGAGCGGGACGCAGTTGTGCCAGCACCTCCAGGCTGCGTTTGACCCACTCATCGAAGTGCCCCTCGGGGATACGCGCCACATTGGCCTCATGCACCTCAAGTGCACTCTCCTCAAACGGGTAGGCCTGCTCTTCAAGCAACATGTCGTACTGCTCCAGCTCCTCTTCGTTAAGGTCAGTGGGACGCTCGGACTCCATCAGGGCCCGGGCGAAACGCCGGTGCAACTCGCCAATGTGATAGGAGGCATTAGTGGTGGACGCGGCTACCTGCTGATCAATCACGTTGCCAAACAGCGCGAGTGCCTGCTCCATCTTCGATTTTTTACGCCGCAGATTCTTCTCCAACGGCTCCACCAGTTTGACCTTGTCAAAGGCCGTGAACACCGGCTGCGCCATTGCCAACTGTGCCGAGGCGGCAAGGAAGCGGGTGCGTGGTGTACTGGTGCCCTTGCTGTTGGCATTGGCATCAATCATGAAGTCGTACCAGCGATCACGCTGAGCCTCATTCCCCTGCTCACCATAAAGGGTGGCCAGCTTCCAACGCATCTCCATCGCCGGCTCCAGCGGTGAGGGGAAGTTGTTCACATAACGACGATAGGTGCGAAGGCGCGACGCGGTATCTTTGAGCTTTTCATAGAGTTCAGCGGCCAACCACAGCATTTCGCGTTTCTCTTTCTCCTCGCTCTTGCGCTCAGAGAGGGCCTCGAACTCTTTGGCCGCCTCATGAATGTGACCCGCCTTCATATGGGCCACCGCCAGCTTGTCGCTCACATCGGTCAGCAGCGGGCTTTGGGGGTAGACACGACGGAAGCGCTGCAACTGCTCTATCGCCGCCGCCCAGTTTCCGGCGGAGATCAATGCCGCGGCGGCATCGTAATCCGAGGTCACCTCAATCTTCGAGCCGGGAGCCAGCGCACCCACTCGCTTAAAGTGGTTGGCAGCACTCTCCGGGTAACCCTGCTCACGTGCCCGTTCGGCCTGCTTGTAGATGGCGGCGGCCAGCCACTCGACACGCTGCTTATAGAGTTTGTCGCTGTGCTTGCTCATCTGCAGCACCTCACGGTAGGCCTTCTCGGCCTCCGCGTAGCGGCCCAGCTCGAATTCACTGTACCCGAGCACCGTCCAGGCGGTGAGCAGCACCTCGTGTTCCGGCAGCGGCTGGCGGATCAGCAGCAGACGCACGGTGTCGGAGGCGCGCTGGTAACGGTGCTGCGCATAGAGCTCCTGTGCCGCATTGGCCAGCACCCGTGGGCTGCGCGGATCATCACGAAAATTACTCACAAAGTTGAGAGCGCTGCTGACCGCTAACCAGTGCCAGCGATCACGAAACTCACTCGCCGCCAGTGTCTGCTCATGTTTATCATAGGCAATCAATGCGGCGTATCCGGCCCTGGCGCTATTTTCGTCGCGGGGATAATGGTAGGCGCTTCGCTCATAGATCGGGACTGCCTCGTCGTAGCGTTTTATAGCGAACAGAGTCTCGGCCAGCATGAAGTTAATCTGTGCCGATTCGGGATCGGCTGGGAACGACTCCAAATAGCGTCGATACCAGTAAATTGCCCTATCGTAGTGTTCCAGCTTAGCGCTGCGCTGTGCCAGGGCGTGGGCGTTGGAGGCCAGCGCGGTGTTGATCTCTTTTAGATGTGGCTTAAGAAAGCGCTGTTTCTCTTCGCTGAGAAAACGCCAGTGATCCCCCTGCAACCGGTAGCGCTCGACAAAGGCCTCGCGCGCCTGTTGCAGGCGACGTTTAAAGCCCCCCAGTCGGTAACTCTCCAGCACCTTTAACTGTAACTCTGGCGCATAGGGGTGGCGGGGGGTCGCTTTAACAAAACTCAGCGCCGCCTCGGCGGCGTCGTTGTAGCGCTCCTGACTGATATAACGCTCGACCAGTACCGCATAGAGCAGATAGGCGTAAGGCTTGAGCGACTCATCGACGAACATACGCTGCAGCATATCCTCAGAACTGAGGGCGGCCGCCAGGGTGGTGCCGCGCAACACATCGGTCACCATCTCGCGCTCACCCCGGCTTAGCGGTAACCGCTCCATCGGCTCGCCGCTCTTTAACATGGCCGGTGTCAGCTTGCGTTTTACCAGACGGAAGAAGTCATCGAAGGCCTGTTGCAGTCGCATCCGTCGCAGCTCGCCCCAGGCCTTTTTGTAGAGCGCCTTCTCATAGAAGGGGTTTAGCTCGCTCCTTTTCAGGATCGCCCCGTAATGCTCCACCGCCTCACGGTTTTTGCCCTGACTGAACAGGTACTCACCGCGGCGGAACAGCAGTTCGGCACGGTAACGACTTTCAGGGTAATAGGTGAGGATATCGCCCGTCACCTTAAACTGTTTCTCCACCTCACCCTGCTGGGAATAGGCACGCGCCAGATTGTAGAGCACGTGTTCATTATCCGGGTGTTCAGGCTCGGCATTCAGTACCTCAAGATAGCGGGCAATGCTGGCGCTATAGTCATCACCTGCCGCCTCCATGGTGCCCTCTACCTCCAGGTCCGCAACCCGCTTTTTTGCCTCACGCTGTAGCTGCGGGTCGGAGTGGTGTTGCAACACCTCGCGGTAGGCCTTGAGTAATTGCTCGGGAGAACTATTTAAGGGCCGGCTGTCACCGACATAGACGTGGCGATCCTGCAGCTCACTCAATCGCGCATCTTCTTTTGGCTGGCGATCCGACAGGGTGACACACCCCGACAACGTCAGGCTGAGCACAAGGGCGGGGACTGAAATAAGGTCACGCTTAGAGGGTTGCATCATCACTCACGCTCCTGACGGCGCAGGGCCAGATCGTGATTACGGGCGATCGCCAGACGCGCCCGCTCCATGTATGAGAGCAGGCGCTCATCATGTGCCTGCAATGCGGCAAGGCGGGAGCGGCGATACCACTCGGCGACCACGGTGATCTCCCCATTCAGGGCGATATGATCGGTCTCAATGCGTGAGTCCAGATCACTAACCGCACGGGACGAACGTGAACTGGTCTGTAAGGCGTTACGAAGATAGGCCTCGATACGGCGTGCCACATGGGCTGCCACCCCGACACCGCTAAGCTCGTCATGCTCACCGGACAGGGGGTAGAGCGCATGCAACTGCGGCCACAACTGTTCAAAAAAGGCGCTCTCCTCGCCCTTAACGGCGCTGCTGTCGCCGCCACGGCTAGTCAGTTGCTGGCGTAGCGTAAGCAGACGCGCCAGTGCAACACCGGGGGCCGAGTCGCGGGCCAGCGCCTCGCCCGGCTCCTCCAGCAGTGAGGCCACGGCCTGCGGCGCATAGGGCTGGGCGTGGTGCTGACGCTTCTCCAGCAGCGCTTTACGCCCCTGCTCAAATTGCGTGATCAGGCGCTGATAATGCGCTAACACCCGCTGGCTCGCCCCCTTGCTGGCAATGGCGGCGGCGATGGCCAGTTCCGCCTCCTCATCCAGGCTATCGCCACGACCCTCGGCCAGCAGCTCCATCCACGGCACCATTGCATACGTCGCGCCGCGCAGCTCCAGCTCCGCCCAGCCCAAAGCGAGCAGTGCCGCACGATTATAGGGACCACTCAGCCGTACCCGTTGCAGGAAGCGCTGAGCATCCTGATAGTGCTGTGCTTTTAGAAAATGGTATCCCAGCAGCAGGTTGGCACGATCCCGCAGTGCCTGCATCGACGCACTCTTCTCCGTGCGCTCGCCCAGTGCCTGCAACAGGGCAAGGCCGTGCTCCGCCTGCGAGCTTTGCAACAACAGGGCGGCATAGTTAAAGCGCGCCAGCAGAACGCCCCCCTCATCACCCTGCAGCTTGCCGTAACGCCGCACCGCCTCATCGACGCTACCACGCTCCAGCGCAGAGAGGGCCAGCATCAACTGGCGCTCATGCTCCAGCACCTCATCCAGTTCACCACTGATAGCCGCCAGTTGCGCCGAGCTCGCCGCTAACCCGCCGCGCTGTCGATACTGGCGTGCCAGCAACAGATGCCCCATGTCCGCTAACTGGCGGATGGATGGCCCACCCTGTAGCGACTCCAGCGTGCGCTCGGCCGCCTGCAGCATCCCCATTTCACTGTAGACCTGGGCCAATAACAGTTGCAGTCCAGCCAGCCCCTCATTAGATATCTCACCCGGCTGGGCAATGCGTTGTTGCAGGGTGTGATAGAGCGCAAGCTGGCGTGACAGTGGCGCAGGTGTCTCTACGGCAGAGACTGCCACCGCAGACAGGGCCACGATGAGTGTGATGATCAGTGTAAACGGCGAATGTGGCCGCACTCTTCCCCCTCATATTGAGATGCCGACCAGTGCCACGAAGGTGCTGCAACCAGACAGATTCAATAATAATTATTATATGTATTTCAGTCAGATAGCGGGGTTCACAGGGTCGTGTACCGCTCTGCCGATTTATTTTGTGTCACGCCTCCGGCGACAAGCCTCTATAGTCCTACAGTTTGTCCGTGCTTTGCAAATTTTACTCTCCAAAATAGATGAGAGACGGATTCCCCTAGGCAAGGGTTGGCGCTTTCGCTACAGTAACCGCTGCCTTATCGCCAAGCCATGCCTCGCACCGCCATGAATAGAGAAAAACGCCAGCAGATCTTCAGCCGCCTGCGTGCGGAAAACCCCCATCCGACCACCGAGTTGAACTACTCCACCCCCTTTGAGCTACTGGTGGCGGTCACCCTCTCGGCACAGGCGACCGACAAGGGGGTAAACAAGGCGACAGACAAACTGTTCCCGCTAGCCAACACCCCAGAGGCGATACTGGCACTGGGTGAGGCGGGGCTGAAGGACTACATCAAGACCATCGGCCTGTTTAACACCAAGGGGGCCAACATCATCAAGGCCTGCCGGATATTGATCGAGCAGCACGGCAGTGAGGTACCTGAGGATCGCGCCGCGCTGGAGGCGCTGCCCGGCGTCGGGCGCAAGACCGCCAACGTGGTGCTCAACACGGCCTTCGGCCACCCCACCATGGCGGTCGACACCCATATCTTCCGGGTCTCCAATCGCACCAGGATCGCCCCCGGCAAGACGGTGCTGGAGGTCGAAAAGAAGCTACTCAAATTCATCCCCACTGAATTTTTACAGGATGCCCACCACTGGCTGATCCTGCACGGACGCTACGTCTGCGTGGCACGAAAGCCGCGCTGTGGGGCCTGTATCATTGAAGATCTCTGTGAATATAAATCGAAGGCGATAGACTGATGTTTTTTGGACAAAACCGCGACGAGTTGCGCCGCTTCTACGTGCAGGCCTGGCACAAACACCATGAAAAACTCCCCATCGAGCCACTCGACGCGATGGTCATCGATATCATCCTGTTACATCCGGAGTACCACACCCTGTTGTCCGACGAAGAGCAGGCGCTGAGTCACGACTACAGCCCCGAGCAGGGCGAAACCAACCCCTTCCTCCACATGGGGATGCACATCGGCATTCGCGAGCAACTCTCCACCCACCGCCCCGCCGGCATTAACGCCGCCTATGAAACCCTGCTGAAAAAGCTCGGGGATGTCCACGAGACGGAACACCGCATGATGGAGTGTCTTGGCGAGGCGATGTGGCAGGCACAACGCAACAACACCGCCCCCGACGAAGCCGCCTACCTGCGCTGCCTGCAGAACCTCTCCCCCCGCCGCTAACTGCAACAAACAGCACCTAAGCTCCGATAGCGCTATAGGAACAATGCCTACAACAACACTGGCACAACCCCGATACTGAAGCTGCACCCCTCACGCCATAATTACCACTAGCGAATATTCGCTTACGCCCAGGCCAATAACCAAGCTTGAAACTCAGAATTATTGACCTAACATCCATGGGTAATACCAAGTAACTAACTAAGGCATAGCCGAGACAATCAGGATAGACCCTCACACGGCATAAGGTGTGAGCAGAAACTTGAAAAGGGTGTTTGCCACCAAATAAATTAGTACGTATTAATATTCTTATGCCTGGAGGTGTAAGATGAAGGCTCTATTTATTACCGCAAGCTTGGCGCTACTGAGTGGATGTGCCAGCACCATCGAAGCGACCTTCAGTCCGGAAGTACGCTACGGTCAACTCTACGCCCTGGAAAATGCCCTCAGCACTGCCAGCAGTGACTGCAATGATCGTGAGGCCTCCTTTACCGCCACCTACTGGGCCTCGACCACCGTGGGTAATATCGCCGACCACAGCAAATACCTTGAAACGGACAGCTTGCAGCAGATCAAGAGCAAAGAGCTGGTCGCACAGCTCTACTCGCTACAGTACGACGCAAACAATGTGGCCTCACACTGTCAGCAGATCGAGATAGCCGGGAAGACCACCCGCGAGTTACTGGCGCTGCTTAATCAGTAATTCAGAATAACGGCCCCAAAAAAACCGGCTTCGTAGCCGGTTTTTTATTGGCGTGAATAGCCGTCCATCACTTTTTGCCGATGAGCTCAATCTCGTAACCATCGGGGTCGGCGACGAAGGCGATGATGGTGGTGCCTGCATTCATGGGGCCGGCATCGCGCAGGATTTTCCCGCCCATCTGACGCATCTTTTCGGTGGCGGCGTAGACGTCATCCACTTCGATGGCGAGGTGACCAAAACCATTACCTATTTCATAGCTCTCTACCCCCCAGTTGTAGGTGAGTTCAAGCACGGTGTGCTCACTCTCTGCGCCGTAGCCCAGAAAGGCGAGGGTAAATTTGCCGTCGGGATACTCCTTTTGGCGTAACACCGTCATTCCCAGCACCTGGGTATAAAAATCGATCGAGCGCTGCAGGTCACCCACCCGCAGCATGGTATGTAATAGGCGCATTATTTTCTCATCCTAGATTTACGAAAATTGTTCAGGGCAAAGCATAGACCACACCCATACCCGATGCTGCCAGGTTACTGGCTGTGACGCTTAAGTATTTCGTCGAGCGGTTCGGGACGGGCAATACCGTAACCCTGGGCGTAGTTAACACCGATCTGGCGCAAACGTTCGGCAATTGCGTCGTTCTCGACAAACTCGGCAATGGTCTGTAGTTCCATCACATGGCCAACCTTGTGAATGGCCTCGACCATCGCCTCGTCAATCTCATCGGTGAGGATGTCCTTCACGAAGGCCCCGTCGATCTTCAGGTAATCGACCGGCAGGGTTTTCAGGTAAGCAAATGATGAGAGACCACTGCCAAAATCATCCAGCGAGAAGCGACAGCCGCGTTGCTTTAACTCGCCGAACAATCTCATCGCACGAGTCAAATTGGTGATAGCCGCCGTCTCGGTGATCTCAAAACAGATCAACTGTGGATTCAGTTGGCTTAACTCCAGCTGCTCAATAATAAAATCGAGAAAGTGATCATCGGCCAGCGACTGACCGGAGAGGTTAATGGAGCAGGCAATCGCGGCATTACCCGCTTCATCCCGCGTATGGCAGAGCATGCCAAAGGTGGCGCGAATCACCCAGCGGTCGATGGTGGGCATGAGATTATACCTCTCAGCGGCGGGGATAAAGGCCATCGGCGGAACCATGTGCCCCTCCTCGCTCACCATACGCAGCAACACCTCATAGTGGGGCCGCTCCTCGGTCTCATGTAGCGGTGCGATGTATTGCGCCTCGAGTCGAAAGCGATCAGCCTCGAAGCCTTCGGTGATGCGATGCACCCAGCTCATCTCACCGTGACGCTCGATGGTAGCTTCATCACCCTCGTGATAGATGTAGACACGATTGCGTCCCTGATCCTTGGCGAAGTAACAGGCCGCATCGGCGGCGGAGAGTAACTGGTCGATGCCGCGAGTGTTGGTGTCGACCGGTACCACCCCGATGCTGACACCGATCTCAAAACTCTTGTCTTCCCAGGCAAAGCGGAAGTCTTTCACCATCTGGCGTAATTTATCGGCTAATTGCTGGGCATCCTCCAGTGAGCAGTGTTCCAGCAACACGCCAAATTCGTCACCGCCGAGTCGCGCCAGGGAGTCACTATCACGCAGAGAGTAATCAAGCTGTGCCGCTAACTGTTTAAGCAGCTCATCACCCGCACGGTGACCACAGGTGTCGTTAACTACCTTGAACTGATCAAGGTCCATGTAGAACAGCACATGTTCCTGCCCCAACTCCACAGCACTGTGAATGGCCAGCTTCAGGCGACGCTCAAACTCACGGCGGTTCACCAGTCCGGTGAGGGTATCGTGACTCGCCTGATAGTTGAGCTGGCGGGTCATCGTGGTACTTTCCGTAATGTCGTGCAGCACCAGTACGGCACCAATAATATTGCCCTCGCTGTCCTGCATCGCCGAGGCGGAGACCATGAGCACAAAGTCATGTCCATCGGTTCGTTGCAGCAGACCGTTACTGGCGTTAACAAAACTCCCCTCATGCTTTAGCGTCAACTCCACCAGATCGTCCAGCCTCTCGCCGCTGCCCTCATCTACCAGTGGCAAAACACGGGCATAGTGACTGCCAATTGCCCCGTCGACATCATGTACCAGGCGCTCAGCCACCGGGTTAAGGTATTTAATCCGGCCTTCGGTGTCGGTGGTGATCACCCCATCGGTGATCGACTCCAGAGTCGACAACAGTCGTTGCCGCTCACTGAAAACGGCCGCCTCGGCCCGCTTCAACTGGGTAATATCTCGCGCATTACCTTCAACACCCGCTAGCTGGCCATCACTATGGCGGTAATAATGGGCATTGGTCGAGGCCCAGACAGTCGAACCATCACGGTGGCGTAGCGGCGCAATGAAATTGCGCACCATGCCATTATGGGCCTGCAGCTCAGCAAGAAAATCATCACGGGCATTCGGCTCAAGATAGAGGTCGGCCATCCTGGTTCCCAGCAACTCAGCGGGGTAATAGCCCAGCGCCTGCTCCACCATCGGTGTGATATAGAGGATCTCCCCCTCAAGATTGGTGCGGTAGAAGGTGTCCTGCATGTTCTCCAGAATATTGCTCAACCACTCCTCTGAGCGGCCCAACCGCTCAGTCAGGTCCATGTGATGCTGCAGCAGTTCACGATATTCATTAGTCAGTATCCCCAGCTCATCAATAGAGGCTCCCTGCAGGGTGTTGAGATCAAGCTCGCACGGCTTTTTCTGCTGGCGAATCAGACTCTGCAGCGGACTCAGAGACTGGCTGATACTGCGTACAAACAGCAGGCTGCCACCAATCGCCAATATCTCCAATAGCAGCCAGATAACGGCTGTTTCTGCAGCAAAATAACCGGTACGTGACCAGAAATAGAGCACCAGAATAGTGCCTATAAACAGCGGTACCAGGGAACCGATGAGAAAGATCTTCGCCTTGATGCTTAAACTGGGGCGCTCCATTTTTATCCCGCCTAGCGTCAACCCCAGCAGGTCGGTGATCCGTAGGAATAGCGGCAGGCCGACAAAGATAAATACAATGAGCAGAACCAGATGGATACGTAACCAGTCTGCGGGGGTGGTACTGGTACCCAGAATGGACTCCGTACTGAGCAACACGAAGCCAGGGCGTACTGCCATGGTAAGGGTAAACAGTCCCCAGTAATGGAGACAGAAACGCCTTAACTGCGTGATCGCCCTTTCCGCATTTGCGGCATTCGGCTGGTTAATATATTCCTGCCAGGGGCGGCTGAAACGGTTGAAGTACCAGAGGGCAAAAAACACCGTGCCAAGGGCAAAAAAGCCGAAATCTGAACCACGTACGACCAGCGCAATATCCGCCAGCGTGTACATTTCCATAAACACCAGAAAGGAGATCCCGAACAGCGGCGGGAGCATCCAAGTCAGCAGGATGTATAAGAGAAAACGCTTTTTAAAGCTGTTTATTGGCAATAGATCGATCCACAACAAAGAGTGCCGACCGTCCCTGGTCCTGCCCTCTACTGTCGCTTGGCACCGATGCGCAGACGCAGGGCATTGAGCTTGATAAAGCCCGCCGCATCCTTCTGATCGTAGGCACCGGCATCGTCTTCAAAGGTGGCGATGGACTCATCGAACAGCGAGTCCTTCTCTGACTTACGACCGGCGACAATTACGTTGCCTTTGTAGAGCTTGATGCGCACGGTGCCGTTGACATGCTTCTGGGTATTATCGATGGCCGCCTGCAGCATCTCGCGCTCGGGGCTCCACCAGTAACCGTTGTAGATAATCTTGGCGTAGCGCGGCATCAGCTCATCTTTCAGGTGCATCGCCTCACGGTCCAGGGTCAGCGACTCCATGGCGCGGTGGGCGCGCAGCATGATGGTGCCGGCAGGGGTCTCGTAGCAGCCGCGTGACTTCATGCCAACGTAACGGTTCTCGACGATATCATCACGACCGACACCGTTGGCACCACCCACCTTATTGAGATACTCCATGACGGTGGCCGGACTCATCGCCTCACCATTAATGGCGACGATGTCGCCCTGCTCATAGGTGATTTCGAGATAGGTCGCCTCATCGGGGGCCTGCTCGGGGGAGACGCTCCAGCGCCACATGTCGTCCTCAGGCTCGTTCCACGGGTCTTCGAGGATGTCGCCCTCGTAGGAGATGTGCAGCAGGTTGGCGTCCATCGAGTAGGGGGACTTCTTGCTCTGCTTGGCAAAATCGATCTCGATGCCGTGCTCCTGGGCGTACTGCATCAGCTTCTCGCGGGAGTTGAGATCCCACTCACGCCACGGGGCGATCACCTTCACATCGGGCATCAGGGCATAGGCGCCAAGCTCGAAACGCACCTGGTCGTTACCCTTGCCGGTGGCACCGTGGGAGATGGTGTCGGCGCCGGTCTCGCGGGCGATCTCGATAAGACGCTTGGCGATCAACGGACGGGCAATCGAGGTACCGAGCAGGTATTCACCCTCATAGACGGCATTGGCACGGAACATCGGGAAGACGAAGTCACGGGCGAACTCCTCGCGCATGTCGTCGATATAGATCTCCTTAACCCCAGCCGCCTTGGCCTTGGCACGGGCCGGCTCGACCTCTTCGCCCTGACCGATATCGGCGGTAAAGGTAACCACCTCACAGTTGTACTCGTCCTGCAGCCACTTGAGGATAATGGAGGTATCGAGGCCGCCAGAGTAGGCAAGCACGACTTTCTTTACATCAGACATGGGAACTCCCGATTCAACGCGGCCCGTAATGGGGCGCCTGGATAGACAATCGGGGGATTATACCGGTAGCGTGAGGCTATGACTATTTAAGCCGCATGGCCTCGATCCGGCGATTGAGCGCCCGGCCTCGTTTGGTACGAATAGTGGCCTCCAGCGGACGGTTCAAGCACCGCCTTAGCATAGACGGGTATCTCATGGCTCAAGGTGCAGTGCCGCTTGGATGTACGGGCAACCCAGTTCGCATCCTGCCCACTCGCCATATAGCGCTGCCGTGCTGCCGAGGCACAGGCGACCGGCATGAGTAATGAAATGAACCACCGCTAGCCCCTAAAAATTAGCGATGCTTATATCATAGGCAGTTACACCAAGACCTTTAGAACTCATTTCAAACGCTAACCCGGCCCTTCGGCTGCGCCAACATCAACCGCTCAAACTCCACTGCCGGTAACGGCCGGGAGAAGAGATAGCCCTGACCATAGTCACAGCCGGAGGAAGCAAGAAGGGCCTTTTGTTCTGCCGTTTCAATGCCCTCTGCTATCACCTTAAGCCCGAGCTTGTGGGCCATCACCACAATCGCCTCAGAGAGGGCCAGATCATTCTCATCGGCGGCAATTTGATCGACAAAGCTTTTATCTATTTTCAGATAGTCAATATGGAATTTCTTCAGGGAGGAGAGTGCCGAATAACCGGTGCCAAAATCATCGATAGCGACTTCAATACCGGCATCACAATATTTACGCAGCCTATCGCTGACCTTTGACCCAGCGTCAAGCAGCAAGCCCTCCGTGATCTCAAGCACGATATTCCGGCCGGAAACCCCGGCCTGTTGCAGATACTCAGGCCAGCGGTCTGATCCGGTATTCTCATCGTTAAACTGCAACGGTGACACATTCACACTTATCTGGAAGTCACGACCAAACCTCTGCTGCCACAGTTTTAGCTGCTGCACCGACTCGCGAAATACCCAGTCACCAATTTCACTAATCATCCCGGACTCTTCGGCAACAGGAATAAACTCAACAGGGCTCACAAGACCTCGCTGCGGATGATTCCAGCACAACAACGCCTCGGCCTTGTGGGTGCACCCCGTCTGCAACTCAACAATCGGCTGAAAGTAAAGTTCAAACTGTTCATTCGCCAGGGCCGCGCGCAGATCGGCAATCAGGCGCAGACGATGTTGTGCCATCTCCTGCAGTGAGGGGGTAAAATAACTGTAGCGGTTACGGCCTTGTTGCTTGGATACGTACATCGCCTGATCTGCATTTGTTAACAGTTGCTCACTGTCAACGCCATCATCAGGGTAGAGGGTTATGCCGATACTGGCAGAGATATGAATCCTCTCGTTACCCAGGCAAAAGGGCGCTACCAGTTTTTCAATAATGGCGACGGCGATCTCCTCCACATGCCTGGAGCCCGTGAGTTGCGAGATGATTACGGTAAACTCATCACCACCCAGTCGTGCCACCGTATCGGACTCACGCACACAGCCCTCGATGCGCTGCGCCGCCTCCACCAATAACTCGTCACCGATGTGATGACCCAGGGTATCGTTAACCTCTTTAAAATGGTCCAGGTCGATAAATAGCAGGGCCATCGCCTGTTCATTTCGGTGTGCCTTTTTGACCTCCTGCTCCAGACGGTCACGGAACATGCGACGGTTAGGCAGGCCGGTCAGTGCATCGTAATTAGCCTGCTTCCAGATAATCTCTTCGGCCTGCTTTCTCTTGGAGATATCGGAGAACAACGCGACGCGACGATGCACCGTTCTATCATCGTTGTAGACGGTATTAATCGTTACCCAGATCGGAAAGACATCACCATCCTTACGCCGGTTCCAGATCTCTCCCTGCCAGTGGCCGCTGTCATTCAACTCCTGCCACATCGCCTGATAAAAGGCCTTGTCGTGATGACCTGAACTCAGTACCGCTGGAGTCTTTCCCAGAACATCGGCCTCTTTATATCCGGTCAATTCGGTATAGGCAGGATTAACCGCGATGATACGATCGTCTTCATCTACCACCTCAATCGCCTCACTACTATTCTGATAAACCAGCGAGGCCAGTTGCAGTTCATCCTCGTTTCGCTTGCGAGCGGTAATATCGTAAAACCACTCCAGTACCGCGGGCTGTTGCTGATACTCCAGCTTGAGGTAGGAGGCCAGCACCCATTTGCTGCCAACATCAGGAATGGTCAACTCCGTCAGTCGGTTACGGACCGTTCCCCCGCCGCCCAGTTCACGCAGTGCCGTTTTGCAATCATCCGAATTGGCGTAATATTTTCGGGGGTCCATGCCGATAAGTTGCGGTTCTTGCTGCTCGACTAACTCACCGTAGCTCTGGTTGGCAAAAAGTATTTTGCGCTGCTGCTCCGAGACGATGATTACCGCCACCGGACTGGTTTGCAGCATGTAACGCAGACTCTCTTCATTCTGGTGCAACATAGTCTCGGCAGACATGCGTTGAAAAACCATCTCATCAAAGGCGTGTGCCAACTGGGCCAGCTCATCGTTACCCACCATTTCCACGCGGGCCGCAAGATCACCAGCGGCAACCCTTTGGGTTGCGGCAACGATGCGCTCTGCACGACGTGACACCAGACGGTTTAACATTGCGGCGATAATCATCGCGACAGAAATAGCCACAATGGCAAAAATCGTCGACCAAATTCTCGCATCATAACGTGCCCTGGCAATAGCCACAGAGAGATCATGTTCAACAAAGAGGGAGCCGATGCGATTGGCTCCCAGCCCTTCGGCCCCAATCTTTAGATTAATCGGATAGTAACCAATTAACTGTTTCGACCGCTTATCAAGACGGATGCTCTTGCTACCTTGTGACCTGACCTTTAATGCCGCCTCGTTGTCATAACCAGTGACCTGCGCAGCCTGTTCCCCTTCCCAGATATAACGGTTAGCCAGTAGTATCCTGTCATTCTCATCCACAAGCAGTATCGTCTCAATATCCGGGTGAAGTGCTGTTACCGATATGCTGAGCTTGGCCTCTTCAAAATCATCATTGGCCAGTTGTGTATTGAGCACATTCTGCAAATAGGTCATGGTACCGTTGATATGCTTAGCTCCATCCCTCTCTATGGCATTAGTAGACAGGTGTACCTCAACCCAGAACATCACTCCACTACCGATTAGCGATGTGCCAATCAGTACCAGTGGAATTAACCGGGAAAGGCGCGTGTTGATCACTTTACGCAGGCCAACAGTTCAGCAGAAAGCAGTAATGAGGGGTCGACGGAGTTCGTCAGCAGTTTCTCTTTTAGCATCAGCTTGGCCAAACGTTCCGCCGGCTCAATAATCGCAGGATGATCACCGCCCAACAGGCGTCGAGTCTCTTTCAGGTCCGGTACCTTCAATCCTTCCAACATCGTGGCAAACCCTATGGCATCCGTGTGCAGACGTTTTCCCATCTGTGCGTACGTCTCTTGTTGGTTACGCTTTATGTGGTCAAGCGTCCTGAACCACTGGCGGGCAACATCACACACCTCGGCACCCCGTTCTTTATAAACATCCTCGCGTACCACCAGCAGGTCGAAGATCTCATCGGGTATCTGACTACTGTCAAACAGCACCAGTGCACCAGCCTCGGCAAGACGAGACTTAAACGGCTCGAAGGTGATCGCCACATCGATCTCCCCATTCAGATAGGCCTTCTCATGCTTGTCTTCAGGCATTTGCACAACCTCTACATCGGCTGCGCTCAGACCTGCCAGTTCCAGAACACGTGACAGCATGAAAACACCCAGCGGTATATTTACCATACCGATGCGTTTGCCTTTGATATCGGCCATGGAGTTAATTCCTGGCCGGGCCATGACCACATCACCACCGTTCGAGATATCCATCACCGCCATAATGCGCAGTTGGCGCCCATGGTCGAGCAGACTCAGGCTCTCATCCAAGGTGAGGGTGGCAATATCCGCGGAACCGTTATTAAACGACTCCCAGGTAATATTTGAGGAGGGCATCTCATTCAAACGCACACTCTGACTGTCTAAAAAACCCTTGTCACGCGCCAGGTAGAGGGGTTCATACCCAGGCCAGGGGCTGCTGACGATGCGTAAGGGTTCGGAGGGTGGCGGTGTACAACCGAGAAGATTCAGGACCAGCAGCAAGCTGGCAATGTGATATAGCTTCATCGTGACTCCCCATGATCATTAGCAGCAATATCCGGAGCAGAGGTACTCGCGCGCCCTGTAAACAGGAGATTGTTACAAGTAGTAATCTATGGGGGTATTTCAATAAATCAAGCTAGAACAAGCTTCACCTACAAGGTGTAGGTGAATATTTCAGGTGTTCCAATCGAAGGTATCGCCGGGAAAATATCGCGTTATTTAGCTCGCTCAGAGCGTGCCTTTTGATAGACCGGCATCAGCTTATCGCCAAGCGCTTTTAGCCGCTGCTGACGATTATCCGGACTGGGGTGGGTGCTGAGGAACTGCGGCGGTGTGTCACCACCGACCTGGCCCATTTTCTGCCACAGGGTCACGGCGGCGCGCGGGTCATAACCGGCACGAGCCGCCAGCTCAATACCAATCTCATCGGCCTCACTCTCGCCATCGCGGCTATTAGGCAGTTCAATGGCAAGTTTGGCCGCCACTGCCCCGGCGCCCACCGCCAGTGCATCACTATCGGTAGCAACGGCGAGAATGGTGATGCCCAATGAGGTGGCCATCGCCGTCGACATCCGTTCGGCGGTATGGTTGGCCAGTGCGTGGGATATCTCATGGCCCATTACCTGCGCCAGCTCATCGTCGGTCGGCTTCACCTTATTCAACAGGCCGGTGTAGATCGCCATCTTACCCCCGGCCATGCACCAGGCATTCACCTCCTCCGGGTCATCGATCACCTTTACCTCCCAGGCCCACTTGGCACTGGCCGGTCGCATCACCTTGGCATGGCGAATGAGGTTATTGGTAATACGCTGCACCCGCCGCACTACCGCCGTGTCCGTGACAAGCTTGCCTTCCTTATTAAGCTCCTGCACGGTGTCGATATAGGCCTGCTTCGATGCTGAAATGGCCTGTTCCTCCGAGACCAGCATTAACTGCGAGCGTCCGGTGGGGCTGGTGGCGCAGCCACTGCTGCCAATAACGGCAAGCAGTAGAGCTGAGAGCACAATAAGACGTAATTTCATGGGCGTAGTTCCTGTCCGCAAAAAGGATAAAAACAGTATAAATAATAAAAGGGCGCATGACGCACCCTTTCATTCTAGTTCACCGACTCTAATCGGGTAGCCGCCAGCTGATAACGTGCCAGGAGAGCAATCGCTACCCTACCCTGTCGCCCCTCGTTTGCAGATCCGCATGATACGAGGAGCGCACCATGGGGCCGCTGGCGACATTGCTAAAGCCCATCTTTTCGCCCTCGATGCGGAACATCTCGAACTCCTCCGGGGTAACGTAGCGTTGCAGGGCGATGTGGTGCTCGCTGGGCTGCAGGTATTGACCGATGGTCAACATATCCACATCGTGTGCACGCATGTCACGCATCACCTCCAGGATCTCCTCATTGCTCTCGCCCAGCCCCACCATCAGTCCCGACTTGGTCAACACCTCGGGGTGGGCGGCCTTGAAGCGCTGTAGCAGCGTGAGTGACCACTGGTAGTCGGCACCGGGACGGGCCGCCTTATAGAGGCGCGGAATGGTCTCCAGATTGTGGTTAAAGACATCGGGCAGGGCACGGGACAGCTTCTCCAGCGCCACCTCCATGCGACCACGAAAATCGGGCGTCAGGATCTCGATCTGGATCTCGGGAGAGAGCTCGCGGGTGCGGGCGATACAGTCGGCAAAGTGATCGGCACCGCCATCACGCAGGTCGTCGCGATCCACCGAGGTGATCACCACATACTTCAGCCCCATGTCACGGATGGTCGTGGCGAGGTTGGCGGGCTCATTCGGATCCAGCGGCTCAGGGCGGCCGTGGGCCACATCGCAAAAGGGACATCGTCGGGTGCATATCTCGCCCATGATCATAAAGGTGGCCGTGCCATGGGAGAAGCACTCGCCAAGATTGGGACAGGTGGCCTCTTCGCAGACGGTATAGAGTTTGTGCTCACGCAGCACCTGTTTCAGCCTGGCGACCTGGCCACCACTGGGTACCTTGGTGCGGATCCATTTGGGCTTGGGCAACCTGACCTCGGCCGGTACCACCTTGATGGGGATACGCGCGGTCTTCGACTGACCCTTTAGAGGGTTACGTGGCTTGCTGCCGCCTGTACTCGGTTTGTCACTCATTGCCGTTCAGCTCCGGGGCGGCACGACCACCCTCGATCTCGGTGTAGGGGAGTTCTCCCAGTTGGCGGGAGAGCTGGCTTATCAACTGCTGTTCCACCTGCTGCCATTGCCAGCTATCGCTGTAATCGGCCAGCTGGCTGACCGCCATCCCTTCATAGCCGCAGGGATTGATCTGCGTAAAGGGCTGCAAATCCATATCCAGATTAAGACTCAGCCCATGATAACACCGCCCCTGGCGTATCCTTAGCCCGAGGGCGGCGATCTTGCTCTCCCCTACATAGACACCGGGGGCATCGGCACGGGCAGCGGCGTGGATGCCGTATTCGGCCAGCACGCCGATGATGGCGTTTTCCATCGCACTGACCATCTCGCGCACCCCCAGCTTCAGCCGCTTGAGGTCGACGAGCAGGTAGGCCACCAGCTGGCCGGGGCCGTGGTAGGTGACCTGCCCGCCGCGGTCGATCGGCACCACCGGGATGTCCCCTGAATTGAGGATGTGTTCCGGCTTGCCGTTACGCCCCAGGGTGTAGACCGGCTGGTGTTGCAGCAGCCAGATCTCATCGGCGCTCTCTGCATCGCGCTGTTCGGTGTACTCCTGCATCGCCTTCCAGACAGGCTCATAGGCCTGAAGGCCTGGCAGGTGACGGATCTGTAGTCGGGGAGCGGTCATTTAAATACATTAACAACAGTGATTATGGAGTTGCTGATAGCTTACTCGAATGCGTGATCCATCTGCACTCCACCCCCAGATTGATATCGGTTCCATGGCCTGGCAGAAGAGGATAGATAACGCCCATGCCCGCTATATTAGATGGCAGAGAGGGTAGATGACTAGCTTCGCCTCTTGTTTAGCATGCTATTCGAGTCCTTTTTTACCCATTTGCAGCCTGTTTCCCGCTGTAAAATTGGACGCCAAAAATCTAACTACTCTCGCAACCTATTGAAATACCTATAATTAATATAATGAAATACCAAAACAGGTAAAAATAGGGCCCGTATTGGCTAAAATCCAAAAAAGTATTGATAACGGCTACAAATTCTATTCGATTTCGTCTTAAAAAAGGGGTTTTTGAGCGTTTTTTGTCTATTTTGCTTAAAAAATAGACAAAATTATTCTTCACCCGTAACATATTGATATTTCAATAAATAATTTTTTACTCGACAAAATGTGAGTGGTTTTTTATTGCAATCATGGGGCAAAGTCTGGATCATGAGGCAATACAGATAAAACCCTATTTTGTAAGGGTATAAACCCAAGAGAGGTTGTAACCATGTCCCAGCAAAGAGATATCATGGATATTGATAATATCGAGACTCAGGAGTGGATCGATGCACTGGCATCGGTGATCGAGGCAGAGGGTCCTGAGAGGGCGCACTTTCTGCTGGAGCAGATGATCGACAAGGCCCGCCGTTCCGGCACCAACCTACCCTACTCCGCCAACACCGCCTATGTAAACACCATTCCCCCCCACCTTGAGCCGGAGATGCCCGGTGACCCGGCCATTGAAGACCGTATCCGTGCCTATATCCGCTGGAACGCGGTGGCGATGGTGGTGAAGGCCAACCGCAAATCGACGGAACTCGGCGGCCATATCGCTAGCTTCGCCTCTTCGGCCACCTTATATGATGTGGGGATGAACCACTTCTGGCGCGCCCCGACCCATGAGCATGGCGGTGACCTCATCTACTCACAGGGCCATGTCGCCCCCGGTATGTACTCCCGCGCCTTCCTCGAAGGTCGCCTCACCGAGGAGCAACTGGACAACTTCCGCCAGGAGGTGGACGGCAAGGGCCTCTCATCCTACCCGCACCCCTGGCTGATGCCTGACTTCTGGCAGTTCCCCACCGTCTCCATGGGACTGGGGCCTATTATGTCGATCTATCAGGCGCGCTTCATGAAGTACCTGCAGGACCGCGGCCTGGCAGACACCAGGGATCGCAAGGTCTGGGCCTTCCTCGGTGACGGTGAGACCGACGAGCCCGAATCCCTCGGTGCCATCGGTCTGGCCTCGCGTGAGAAGCTGGATAACCTGACCTGGGTCATCAACTGCAACCTGCAGCGCCTCGATGGGCCGGTGCGCGGTAACGGCAAGATCGTGCAGGAGCTGGAGGCCAGCTTCCGTGGTGCCGGCTGGAACGTGATCAAGGTGCTGTGGGGCTCCTACTGGGATCCACTACTCGCCAAAGACAAGGATGGCCTGCTGCACAAACGCATGCTGGAGGTGGTCGATGGCGACCTGCAGAACTACAAGTCCAAGGACGGTGCCTATGTACGCGAGCACTTCTTCGGTAAGTACCCTGAGCTCAAGGCGATGGTCTCCAAGATGTCCGATGATGACATCTGGCGGCTCAATCGCGGGGGGCACGACCCGCACAAGGTCTACGCCGCCTACAAGGCCGCTGCCGAGTGTACCGGACAGCCTACCGTTATCCTGGCGCAGACGGTAAAAGGATACGGCATGGGCGCAGCGGGTGAAGGCCAGATGCGCACCCACTCGCAGAAGAAGCTGGGGGCCGATGAGATGATCTATGTGCGTGATCGTTTCAATATCCCGCTAAGCGATGAAGAGGCAGCAGAGGGTAAGTATCTGATACCCGATGCAGAGAGCCCTGAAATGAAGTACATGCACGCACGTCGCAAGGAGCTGGGCGGTTACATGCCCTCGCGCAGCAACCTCGCTGCACCACTGGAAGTGCCTGAACTGGCCGCCTTCGACACCTTACTCAAGGGCAGTGGTGACAAAGAGATGTCGACCACCATGGCCTATCTGCGCATCCTCACCCTGCTCTCCCGTGACAAGAAGATCGGCAAGAACATCGTCCCCATCGTGCCCGATGAGGCACGTACCTTTGGTATGGAGGGGATGTTCCGCCAGCTCGGCATATACTCCCATGTGGGCCAGCTCTACACGCCACAGGATAAAGACGAAATCATGTTCTACAAGGAGGACAAGAGCGGTCAGATCCTCGAAGAGGGGATCAACGAGGCCGGTGCCATGTCCTCATGGATTGCAGCGGCTACCGCCTACAGCGCGCACGGTGTGAACACCATTCCGTTCTACATCTACTACTCTATGTTTGGTTTCCAGCGCATTGGTGACCTGGCGTGGGCCGCCGGCGACATGCAGGCACGAGGCTTCCTTATCGGTGCTACCGCCGGTCGCACCACCCTAGCCGGTGAGGGACTGCAGCACCAGGACGGTCATGGCCTGATCATGGCCGGCACCATCCCCAACTGTGTCAGCTACGATCCGACCTTTAGCTATGAGCTGGCAGTGATCGTACAGGACGGCCTGCGTCGCATGTTTGCGGATCAGGAGAACGTCTTCTACTACGTCACCACCATGAACGAAAACTACAGCCACCCGGCCATGCCCAAGGGCGCGGAAGAGGGCATCGTCAAGGGGCTCTACCTGTTCCGTGCCGGTGGCAAGAAGAAGCGCAAGGTACAGCTGATGGGCTCCGGGACCATCCTGCGCGAAGTCATTGCGGCGGCCGAGATACTGGACAGTGAGTGGGGTGTGGATGCCGATATCTGGAGTGCCACCAGCTTCAACGAGCTGGCACGCGAGGCCCAGGCGATCGATCGCTGGAACCGGCTGCACCCGCTGGAGGATCAAAAGACCTCTTATGTCGAACAGTGCCTGACCAAGCGTCGTGGTCCGGTGATTGCCGCCACCGACTACATTCGCAACTATCCGGATCAGATCCGCAAGTGGGTGCCCGCAGACTACACTGTACTGGGCACCGATGGCTTTGGTCGCAGTGATACCCGCGCCCAGCTGCGTAAACACTTTGAGGTGAACCGCTTCCATGTGGTGATCGCCGCGCTGAAGGCACTGGCTGACGCCAACGAGCTGCCCGCCGGCAAGGTGGATGAGGCGATCAAGAAGTACAATATTAATCCAGAAAAACCCAATCCTTTGTACGCATAAGGGGGAGTAACGACCATGGCAAAAGAAATTTTTGTACCGGATATTGGCGACTTCTCTGATGTGGAAGTTATCGAAGTACTGGTAAGCGAAGGTGACACCATTAATGCCGAAGACTCCCTGATCACGGTGGAGTCAGAAAAGGCGGCGATGGAGATCCCCGCCCCGGAGGCGGGCGTGATCAAGGAGCTGAAGATCAAGGTGGGCGATACCATATCTGAAGGCACCCTGATGCTGCTGCTGGAACCTGCCGCTGCGGGAGCGGCTGAAGCGACACCTGCCGCCGCTGAGCCAGAAGCCGCAAAAGAGGAGCCGAAGGCCGCGTCAGCCGAACCTAAGCCTGCACCAGCCGCCGCCCCGGCAGCGGCCCCACAGCGCCAGTCGCCCACGGCGCAGATCGATGAAGTCAGCTTTTCCAAGGCCTATGCCTCACCGGCAATTCGCAAGTTCGCCCGTGAGCTGGGGGTGGATCTCGGCAAGGTCGACGGCACTGGTCGCAAGGGCCGCATCAGTAAGGAAGATGTCCAGGGCTTTGTGAAGCGTGCCTTGTCACAACCTGCCGCAGGCGCTGGTCTGGGTGTGGCGCCGATGCCTGAAATCGACTTCAGTCAGTGGGGTGAGGTGGAGACCAAACCGCTCTCCAAGATCAACAAACTGACCGGTCAATTCCTGCACCGCAACTGGGTCACCATTCCCCATGTCACCCAGTTCGATGAGGCCGATATCACCGACATGGAGACCTTCCGTAAGGAGATGGCAGCCGAGTACAAGGAACAGGGGATTCGCATTACCCCGCTGGTATTTCTAATGAAGGCGGTGGTCTCGGCACTGAAAAAATACCCGCGCTTTAGCTCTTCACTCGACGCCACCGGTGAAAACCTGATCATGAAGAACTACTACAACGTCGGTATCGCCATCGATACGCCCGATGGCCTGGTGGTGCCGGTGGTGCGCGATGTGGATCGCAAGAGCCTGGTCGATCTGGCCGCTGAGCTGGGTGAGATCAGCATCAAGGCCCGTGACAAGAAGCTCAAACCCTCCGACATGCAGGGTGGCTGTTTTACTATCTCCAGCCTCGGCGGTATCGGCGGCACCCAGTTCACCCCCATCGTCAATGCGCCGGAGGTGGCGATCCTCGGTGTCTCACGCTCCAAGATGCAACCGGTATGGAACGGCAGTGAATTCGAACCGCGCCTGATGTTGCCGCTGTCACTCTCTTATGACCACCGTGTCATTGATGGGGCCGACGGCGCGCGCTTCACCTCTTTCCTTAGCCGTGTGTTGTCCGATACACGTCGCCTGTTGCTGTAGGGGCATTAACCAATGAGTAATGTAATCGAAGTCAAGGTTCCCGATATTGGTGATTTCGCTGAAGTTGAGGTCATTGAGCTGCTGGTCAATGTCGGTGACACCATTAACGAAGAAGACTCCCTGATCTCCGTTGAGTCCGACAAGGCGGCAATGGAGATCCCCGCCCCGCAGGGTGGTGTGGTCAAGGAGATGCTAATCTCGCTGGGGGACAAGGTCTCCATGGGCTCGCCGATTTTGATGCTGGAGGTTGGTGCGGCCGCGCCGGCTTCTCCGGCCGAAGCCGAGCCTGCCCCAGCGCAAGCGGCACCGCAAGAGCCCAAAACAACTGCGACCGCCGCCCCTGAGGCGGCCAGCTTCAGCGGCGATGTCGACAAGTCGGCCCAGACCGTGGTGCTGGGCTCCGGCCCCGGCGGCTACACCGCGGCGTTCCGCGCCGCCGACCTGGGACAGAAGGTGATTCTGATCGAACGCTACCAGAGCATTGGTGGTGTCTGTCTGAACGTCGGCTGTATCCCCTCCAAGGCACTGCTACATACGGCACAGGTGATCAACGAGGCCGAGGAGTTTGAACACATAGGCGTCAAGTTCAACAAGCCGGAAGTGGACATCGACAAGCTGCGTGAGCACAAGAACAGCGTCATCAACAAGCTGACCGGTGGCCTGAAGGGTCTGGCCAAGCAGCGCAAGGTGGAGATCGTTCACGGCTACGGCAAGTTCACCTCAGCCAACACCATCGAGGTAGTCGCGGACGATGGCAGCAAGACCGTAGTTGGTTTTGACAACTGCATCATCGCCGCCGGTTCCCGTGTAACCAAACTCCCCTTCATCCCCTGGGATGACCCACGGGTAATGGACTCCACCGACGCCCTGGAGATCGAAGAGGTGCCGGAGAGATTATTGGTGGTCGGCGGCGGTATCATCGGCCTGGAGATGGCCACCGTGTACGATGCCCTGGGTTCCAACGTAACGGTGGTGGAACTCTCCCCCGGCATCATCCCCGGTGCTGACCGTGATGTGGTACGCCCACTTGAGCGCCGCATTAAGAAGAAATACGAAAACATCTACCTCAACACCAAGGTCACCGCGATTGAACCGACCAAGAAGGGGTTGGTCTGCTCCTTCGAAGGCAAGAACGCGCCGCAGCAGGACACCTTTGACCGGGTACTGGTGGCCATCGGTCGCTCACCCAATGGCAAGCTCATCGATGCCGACAAGGCCGGTGTAACCGTCAACGACTGGGGCTTTATCGACGTCGACAAGCAGATGCACACCAATGTCCCGCACATCTACGCCATTGGTGACATCGTCGGCCAGCCGATGCTGGCCCACAAGGCCACCCATGAGGGCAAGGTCGCCGCCGAGGTGATCGCAGGTCATAAGACCTTTTTCGACGCCAAGACCATCCCCTCCGTGGCCTATACCGATCCGGAAGTGGCGTGGATGGGCAAGACCGAGGAGCAATGCAAGGAGCAGGGCATCGCCTATACCAAGGGCGTATTCCCCTGGGCCGCCTCCGGTCGCTCACTCTCCATCGGTCGTGACGACGGTATGACCAAGGTCCTCTTCGATGAGGAACACCGCCTTATCGGCGCCGCCATGACCGGCCCCAATGCCGGGGAGCTCATCGCCGAGGCGGTGCTGGCGCTGGAGATGGGTGCCGACATGGAGGACATCGCGCTGACGATCCACCCCCACCCCACCCTCTCCGAGACCTTTAACTTCGCCGCCGAGGTGGCAGAGGGGACATGCACCGACATCTACGCACCGAAAAAGAAATAAGTGGTGCGGATGTTCTGCTGAAATGAAAAACCGGCCTGATGGCCGGTTTTTTTATGGCAGGTATCCTGAACCCAATTACCTCAACTATTCTTATCCCCGTTAACTAAATTATTTTTCTCCAGCACCCGATATATCTTCCTGCCGGTCTTTGAGAATTTCTGAATATCACAGAAGTTAGGCGTCTCCCCCTCGGCAAGTCGCTGCTCCCACTCCGCGATCTCCAGCTGCATATACTCCATCAGTTTTTTCGGGCAGCCATGACTACAGGTCTCCGCACAGAGCTCATCCTCGCTGATTTCAAACGGAAAGGAGTCCCTGACCTGTTCAATCATATTCACCATCACAACATCGGTTTTAGGCTTCATCTCAAATTCTTCTGTCGAAAGGTTCCAGTAGTGATCGGAGCGAACAACAACTCATCCAGTGGCTATTATATTGCCACTTACTCATGCAAACAAAAAAGCCCGGTACAAACCGGGCTTCTTCTTTATCTGAATCAGGAAGTAAACCTCACCCTCCCTTAGAAAAGGTTGGCGTTTATCCAGAAGTGCACCGCGATACTGGCAACATAGCCGGCAGCAATAGCCGGTGCCCACTTCAGGTGACCGAAGAAGGTGTACTTGCCACGCGCCTGTCCCATCAGTGCCACACCCGCAGCAGAGCCGATGGAGAGCAGGGATCCACCGACACCCGCGGTAAGAGTTACCAGCAGCCACTGGCCCTGAGACATATCGGGGTTCATGGTCAATACCGCGAACATCACGGGGATGTTATCCACGATGGCAGAGAGAACACCCACGGTAATGTTGGCGGTGGTCGCACCCCAGGAGTTGTACATAATGTCGGAAACCAGGGCGAGGTAGCCGAGGAAACCGAGACCGCCTACGCAGAGGACCACACCGTAGAAGAAGAACAGGGTGTCCCACTCAGCGCGCGCCACCTTATTGAAGATATCGAAGGGCACCACATCACCCATCTGACCTTCGTGTTCTACATCGCTGCTCGGCTCTTCCCTGTGTGCGGTCTTCTTGAGGAAGAAGCCAAACAGCTGCAGGTAGGCCAGACCGGTCAGCATGCCGATGACCGGCGGCAGACCGAGGAAGTTATGGAAGGAGACCGCCGTGGCGATGGTTAGCAGGAAGAAAGCGATAATGCGCCTGGCACCACGCTTCATCCCGACCGCCTCACCACCACCGACAGGCTGCTCGTCCGGCACCGCGAAGTGCATGATCGCGGCGGGCACAACAAAGTTGACCACGGCAGGAATAAACAGCGCGAAGAAGCCCCAGAAGTCGACGATACCCTTCTGCCACACCATCAGGGTGGTGATGTCACCGAAGGGGCTGAAGGCACCACCGGCGTTGGCACCGACCACGATGTTGATACAGGCCAGGGTAATAAAGCGGGTGTTATCACCGCCTACCGCCAGTACCACGGCACACATCAGCAGCGCGGTGGTGAGGTTATCGGCCACCGGCGAAATGAAGAAGGCGAGTCCACCGGTGAGCCAGAACAGTTTACGGAAACCGAAACCCTTCTGAATCAACCACGAGCGTAGCGCATCGAAGACCTGGCGCTCTTCCATGGCGTTGATGTAGGTCATCGCCACCAGCAGGAACAGCATCAGCTCGGCATACTCAAGCAGGTTGTGTCGCACTGCGTGCTCAGCCAGCTCGGACATGCCGTGGTTCATGTAGACCGCGCCAATCATCGCCCAGATGATACCGGCGGCCAGGATCACCGGCTTGGACTTGCGCAGGTGGGTGAACTCCTCAGCCATCACGAACAGGTAGGCCAGGGCGAAGATAGCGATGGCGATAAAACCAACGCCGCTGTTGGTCATGTCGAGCGGCTCATGCGCCTCAGCAGCGCCACCCGTGGCAGCCATGGCCACAGAGGTGAGCAGCATTGGCACAATGAGTGCCGCAAGTATAGTAAGGATCTTTTTCATATTTATTCTCGAAATCGTTACTTAGAAGACAAGATTCATCATCACCATCATCACCACCAGGAACAGGATGGTCATGATACCGCCCGCCTTCATGAAGTCAGGCACGCGGTAACCACCCGGGCCCATGATCAGGGCGTTCACCTGGTGGGTGGGGATGAGGAAGGAGTTGGAAGTGGCAATGGCCACGGTCAGTGCATACACAGCCGGATCGGCACCTACCTGAATGGCGATGTTCACCGCGAGAGGCACCAGCAATACGGTGGCTCCCACATTCGACATCACCAGGGTGAAGAAGGTCGCCAGTACGGCAATCGCGCCCTGAATCACCCACGGTGCGGCATTGCCCACCAGCTCCACCACCTCAGCGGCAATCCATTTGGCCGTACCGCTGGTCTCTACCGCCAGGCCGAGTGGGATCAGGGAGGCAAGCAGGAACACGGTCTTCCAGCTCACCGCCTCGTAGGCCTCCTCAATGGTCAGCACCTTGGTCAGCACCATCCCCATGGCACCGGTCAGCAGTGCAACAGAGAGGCGTACATCCATGAAGATCAGTACCAGCGCGGTAGCAAAGAAGATCAGCGCCGGCAGCAGCTTGTTCGGACGCAGCTCTTCGTGCGGATACTCGGTGGTAACGATAACAAAATTGCGATCTTTTTCCAGACGGGCCAAGTCCCCCCATGCGGTGTGTACCACCAGCGCATCACCGGCCTGGAAGGCGGTATCGCGGACACCGCCACCCTCACGGGTGATGGTCTCGCCACCACGGTTGATCGCCATCAGCGACAGGCCATAGGTCTTGCGCATCCACACGTCGCGTGCGGTCTTGCCAATCAGGTTGGAACCCGGTGGAATAACCACCTCGGCAATACCCGCCTTGGTAGGAATCAGCGCATCAGAGAAGACATCCAACTCGCTCTTCACATCAACCTTGGCGGCCTCAACAAACTTGGCAAAGTTCTCATCATCGCCCAGTACACCAAGAAGGGTACCGGCTTCAATACCGGTGGAACGATCCACACTGTTGGCACCAAAGCGCAGGCCGTCGCCCTTCTCTACCGCCACGATACGAATCTTGCAGCTACCCTCAATCTCATCGAGACTGCGACCGATCAGCTTGCTATCCGCTGGAACAATAACTTCATAGACCTCGTAGTCGACTCCGTAGAGCTCGTCGAAGTAATCCGCAGCTCGCTGCCCGGAGGTCGCATCGTCACCACCCTTGCTGGTCGGTAGTACAAAACGCCCAGCAATCACAAAGTAAAGGATGCCGGTAGCGATCAGCGCGATACCGACGGGGGTCACCGAGAACAGGCCCCAGGTATCCATCTGCTGTGCTTCAGGCAGCGCCTTGTTGGAGGTAAGGATCAGGTCATTAAGCAGGATCAGCGGCGAGGAGCCAATCATAGTCATGGTGCCACCGAGGATGGCGGTAAAGCCCATTGGCATCAGCAGGCGAGACATCGGCAGACCGGAGCGGGCAGAGATACGTGAGACTACCGGCAGGAACAGCGCCGCGGCGCCCACGTTCTGCATGAACGAGGAGATAAAACCGACGGTACCGGAGATGATGGGGATAATGCGCCCCTCGGTAGTGCCGCCAATTTTAAGAATAAAGTTGGCCACCTTACCCATCAGTCCGGTCTTATCGAGACCTGCGCCGATGATCATCACCGCGATGATCGAGATCACCGCGTTGGAGGCAAAGCCGTCGAACAGGTGCTTGGTGTCAACCAGCCCATGCTCCAGCCCCATCAACGGGGCCAGTATCGAGGTGAGACCCAGCAGCACCATAACCGTGGTCGCCGCCACATCCACACCGACCACCTCAAAGGCAAAAAGATAGATGGTAAGTACCAGCAGGGAGGTTACCCATGCGATCTCAACGGTAGGCACTACCGAGGCGAGGTAGATGGCCAACAGGGCAAAGAGGCCTGCGGCAATCCACTGTTTGGCTGAGGGGGGCAATACCATTTTCTTAGTCTGCTCTTCATCGGCAAGGGCGGTCATGCAGGTCTCCTTAAAGGTTATCTATGCCCAAAAGGGCGAATATGGGGTTCACAGCCACGCTTTTTTGGCAAAAAGCACGCTAATGAATATTCCAAAATGGAAATTCACTACACTCTTCATAGTAATGGGAAAGGCCCAAACAGAAGCGTAACCGTCGGAACGACGCGGCATAATGCCTGTTGTGCAAACGCTATTCAAATGAATCGCAATACAGTAATATTCCAAAATGGAATATAACAACCTCCCTGATTTAAAAGGACTGGCCACTCTGCGTGCGGTGGTTGAACTGGGTGGTGTGGAACAGGCCGGCCATGCCCTGCACATCGGTCAACCTGCCGTTACCAAGCGCCTTCGTGCGCTGGACAGCTGCTACGGCACCCCACTGATGCAGCGCGAGGGGCGTCGGCTGGAACTGACCCCGGCCGGTGAACGAGTCTACGCCTACGCCCAGCTGGTACTGGATCACCAGGCGACCCTGCTTGATGACCTGGAATCGATGCGCGTCGGTCAGAACCGGCTGCGCCTAGAGGTCACCTTTGCCATCGGTGAGCATATGCTGCCCCAGCTACTGCTCGCCTTCTCCGAGACCCACCCCGACTATCGCATCGAAAGCCGCATGGGCTATACCCGCCGTATCCAGACCCACCTGGCCACGGGGCTGGTTGATATCGCCTTGCTGGAACAGGCCCCGGATCACCCCGATATTCTGGTACAGAAGTGGCTGGACGATGAGATCGTACTAGTCTGTGGCCCCCACCACCCGCTATGGGGCAGTGATCTCATCCCGCTCACCGAACTGGATCAACTCAACTATGTACTGCGCGAGCCGCAGTCTTCGATGCGCATCATTCTTGACAAGGCACTGCAGGATATCGGCATTCAGAGTATCCCTATTAATATGGAGGTGGGCTCTACTGACACCATCGTCGAGATGCTGGAACACGGCAAGCACGTCAGCTTCTTGCCACAATTTGCCGTAGAAGAAGCCCTGGCCGAACAGGATCTCTACCACATCAAAATCCAGGGATTGCGAATCAAACGCACCCTGTGGATCGCCCGTACCCGCACCAACCTGAATAACGCCGTTGCCGAGGCCTTTATTCAGCAACTTCGCGAGAAGGGACTGCCAACAAAATAAATTCGCTCCGAGTGGCAGCACCACTCATCACCAATCATCGCCAAAGATCTCGGTCTGGGTCAGGTGGGGATGAATAGCGCTGGCAACCCGCTCCAGTATCATTCCAACCGAGACCATCAGAACCACCTAGCCAATCGGCGTATAAATAGAGCCAGCAAGTAAGTGAACACCAACTAACTGAGCCTCACTACTGAAACCCATGCCATGCTATCCCTGTGCGCATTACTCGAGTTTGGCTGATATGCCATGAGTGTAGTCGATCGATACGAAAGGAAACGGTGTCGCTACAGACCAGAACGGAACTCCACTCTGCAGTAGGTCACAGTTAAGGGATTGATGAATGGAGGTGGAACAACTAGTATGCGTCTATCTCCTCAAAGAAGGAGTTATATATGCACTTCTCACCAAATATTAGAAAAAAAAATAAATGAGCACGGAAAGTAACAACATCATCAAGAACTGGCTCAACGAGATCGCCTTTAGCGCCGCGACCTGGGATCTTGACGCCCACATGGCACTGGTCTCAGAGAATGTTATCGTGCTTGGCATCCCCGGTGTTGACCGTATCGACTACAAGGGCTGGAAAAAGCGCCGACACAACGAATTTAAGAAAAAGCTGCTACACAGCCTGCTCTACCGCGAACCCACCATTCTCAGCACCCGCCCGCAAATCATCACCTTTAGCGTACAGGAGGTGATGAAAGATCACGCCAAGCAGTGCATTGAGATCAAGAAAGAAGTCACCCTGCATCAGGAGCAGGACGGTCAGTGGCGCGTGGTGCGGGAACAGATTCTGAATATTGAAGCCAAGAAGCATTGCCCTATCGTCTAGAAGTACCGTGCTACTTCGAGGCATTGGTCTGTTGCATTGCACGGGCAGCTCCTTTGTCCACGGAAGAGTATGTGGGAAATGGCGATTAATCATAAGGCGCGGACTCAAAACCAAAGCCCACCAACTTGTAGGTGGGCTTTTTGTTTTCCTAACCTCAAGGTCTTACAGCTTTGACCCTCCCGTCGCCAAAATTTACGAACTATTCCCGTCCCCAGCCGGTCAACTATGCAGTGATTGTCTATATGGAGAAGGGCGAAGTGTTAATGTCAGTTAAAAACTACCACTTTACCGGCTAGGATTGTTCACCCCTCCCCTTTCACATCGCCGCCTGAAGAGTGAGGCACACGGATATGCCAAAAGCAGCACAGAGAACCCTAATGGCGGTGTGGTGGTGCCCGTTTTCTTAGCTTCGTCGCTTTGTCACGTGACAATGAAATGAACACAACACGCAGGGGTGGAACCCCGCATCTAATTAATCATCGTGGCAACGACACACATAGAAATTGCCTCGCTTCGCTCGCAATAACAGCAACTATTAGCAAGAAGCCCAAAAAATTCCACAAAAAAAAGGGCCCGAAAAGAGGCCCCTTTTTCGCACTACCAGTTTGAGCAACCTCAAACCTGATAAGGATCCCGCACAATAATGGTATCGGCGCGATCCGGCCCGGTAGAGATAATATCCACCGGTACGCCCAGCAGCTCTTCAATCTTCTTGATATAGGCCTTGGCATTTGCTGGCAGCTCATCGTAGCTACGAACCCCTACGGTGGTCTCTGACCAGCCGGGAACTTCGATGTACTCGGGCTCGCACTGCTCATAGGCATCGGCACCGATGGGCGGTGCATCGAGGGTCTTGCCGTTGGCCTTGTAGCCGGTGGCGATTTTGAGGGTCTCAAGGCCATCGAGGACATCCATCTTGGTCAGGCAGATACCGGTAAGGGAGTTGATCTCGGCGGAGCGGCGCATCGATACGGCATCAAACCAGCCGCAACGACGGGGACGGCCGGTCGAGGCACCGATCTCATGACCTACCTCTGCCATGTGCTTACCCATGGGGTCTTTGAATTTATCGCCATCATACAGCTCGGTGGGGAACGGGCCGCCACCGACGCGGGTGGTGTAGGCCTTGGTGATGCCGAGGATGTAGTCGAGGTCACGCGGACCAACGCCGGTACCGGTGCAGGCACCACCGGCAGTGGGGTTGGAACTGGTGACGTAGGGGTAGGTACCGTGGTCTATGTCGAGCAGGGTGCCCTGCGCGCCTTCGAACATGATGTTCTTACCCTCGGCACGGTACTGGTGCAGCAGGCCGGTGACATCGGCGACCATCGGGCGCATACGCTCGGCCATCGCTAGACCTTCGTCCAGGGTCTTCTGGAAATCGACGGTGTCGGTCTTGAAGTAGTTGGCCAGGGTGAAGTTGTGATATTCCAGCACCTCTTCGAGACGGGCGGCGAAACGGGCACTATCCATCATGTCGCCCACCTTGAGGCCGCGACGTGAAATCTTGTCCTCGTAGGCCGGGCCGATACCGCGACCAGTGGTGCCGATGGCCTTCTTGCCACGGGCCAGCTCACGGGCCTGATCGAGGGCTATGTGGTAAGGCAGGATCAGGGTGCAGGCCTCGGAGATCTTCAGCCGCTCGGAGGCGGGTACACCGCTCTCCTCCAGCATGTTGAGCTCGCTCATCAGCGCATCGGGGGCGAGCACCACGCCGTTACCGATCATGCACTCTACGCCTGCGCGCAGGATGCCTGAGGGGATCAGGTGCAGGACAGTCTTCTTGCCATCAATTACGAGGGTGTGACCTGCATTGTGGCCGCCCTGGAAGCGTACCACCGCGTGCGCGGTCTCGGTCAGCAGGTCGACGACCTTGCCCTTGCCCTCATCACCCCATTGGGTCCCGACTACGACAACGTTCTTACCCATAATCTTGCTCTCAGTTCACACACAACCAGACACTGCCGGCAAATAACCGGCACAAAGACGCCATAGTGCTATGTGAAATCTTTTGTGAAAAGAAAAAAAAACCTGTGAAGCGATAAACTTATTTTTTCGCCGCGACCGGCTGCCACTCACCTTTCAGCAGTTGCAGTTCGCGATCACACCCCATTTCAGCGGCAGCGCCCGGCTGTCCCGGCAGGGCCTGAATCACCCGCTCGCCGGTACTGCGCAGGGCCTGGATGGCAGCCAGCAGGACTGCATCGTCACCACAGGGTGCAAAGATACCACGAACCCCGGGGCTTGTGGCAGTGACTAGCGACAGTACCTTGCGCAGGTCGGTGCTAAAGCCGGTGGCCGGGCGGGCACGGCCAAAGACCTTGCCGACATCATCGTAGCGACCGCCCTGGGCGATGGCCTGACCTTCGCCCGCAACAAAGGCGGAGAAGACCACGCCGGTATGGTAGTGGTAGCCGCGCAGCTCGGCGAGGTCAAAGTGCAGTGCAACCCCCTCAAAGCCGCGCGCCGCCACGGCGATCTGGCGCAGGTTGTCCAGCGCCCCTGCCACCGACTCACCGGCATTGGCGAAGAGCTCGGCAGCAGTATCCAGCACCGACTCATCGCCGTGTAACTCGGCCAGCTCAGCAAAGATAGAGGCATAGGGCTCGGCTAACCGTGTAGTTGCCAGCAGCTCGTCGATATCCGGTGTCGATTTGCGTTGCAGCGCATCGAACAGCTGTGCCTCAAAGGCGGGCTCAAGGCCCGCCGCCTCGGCCAGGCTGCGGAAGATCCCAACGTGGCCCAGGTCCAGATAGATCTTCCCCAGCCCCGCCTGCTGCAGGGTAGTGACCATCAAGCGCAATACCTCGATATCCGACTCCGCCCCGGCGTGACCGTAAAGCTCGGCCCCCACCTGCATCGGGGTGCGGCTGCCACCATGGGTCCTGGGTACCGCATTAAGGGTGGTACCCATGTAACAGAGACGGGTCGGCTCTTCACGACGCAGCAGGTGGGCATCGATGCGTGCCACCTGTGGCGTCATGTCAGATCGCACCCCCATCAGCCGACCGGTCAAGCGGTCGGTAAGCTTGAAGGTGTGACGGTCGAGGTCATCGCCGGTGCCGATCAGCAGCGACTCCAGGTACTCGATAAACGGGGGCATCACCAGCTCATAGCCCCAGCTGTTATACAGATCGAGCAACTGGCGCAGTGTTGACTCCAGTTGTGCCGCGCGCGGCGGCAGCAGCTCTTCAATGCCCTCAGGCAACAACCAACGTTCGTTTTCCATGACTAGCCGTTCTTTAGAAAATAGAGAAACAGGGCACCGGTAATCATAATTACCAGCCCCGTGATACGAATCGAGCGTGAATCCATCTGCGCCATTGAAAGCATCGCCTTGCGATACCCTTTGGGGGTAATCGCGGGCAACAGCCCCTCAATTACCATCACCAGCGCCAGCGCGGTCCAAAGCTCAGACATAAATAAAACCCCCAAACACAAAAATGCCGGGTAACGCTAAACGCTACCCGGCGCACATTATGCCAGCTTCTTACTTACGTCGCCCGTTATCATCCTTGAAGTAATCAAAGAACTCCGACTCGGGGTCGAGCACCAGTACATCTTCCTGCTTGCTGAAGACATTTCTGTAGGCATCAAGGCTGCGGTAGAAGGCGTAGAACTTCTCGTCCTTCTGGAAGGCCTTGGCGTAGATCTCGGCAGCACTTCCATCGCCCTCACCACGCAGACGCTCCGCATCACGATAGGCTTCGGCCAGAATAACAGTGCGCTGGCGGTCGGCATCGGCACGGATACGCTCTGAGGCCTCCTTACCACGGGAGCGCAGGTCTTTGGCAACACGCGAACGCTCTGCCTCCATCCTGTCATAAACCGAACCGGAGACCTCAGCAGGCAACTCGATACGCTTAATGCGCACGTCCACCACCTCGATACCGAACTGCTTCGCCTGCTCTTCGATTTGAGCGGTAATAACATTCATGATCTCGGCACGTTCACCGGAGATAGCCTCCTGAATGGTACGTTTACCAAACTCATCACGCAGACCGTTCTTGATCACCTGCGACAGGCGCTGACCGGCGCGGCGCTCATCGCCCCCCATGGTCTTGTAGTAGTTGGCGACGTCACGAATCCGCCACTTGATGAAGGCATCGACGATAACGTTCTTCTTCTCCAGCGTAAGGTAACGCTCGGGCTCCGCATCCAGGGTCAGGATACGGCTGTCGAAGCGACGCACGGAGTTGGCGAAGGGCACCTTCCAGTGCAGGCCGGGCTCGTAGTCGGCACGTTGAAACTCGCCGAACCAGAACTTAACCGCCAGTTCACGCTCATCGACGATAAAGAAACCCATCGACAGCAACCAGAGAATAACGGCCGTGAGGATCAGGGAGAGTGTTTTCATAGGGGACATTAGCGCACCTCCCGTGTACGGCGATCATCGCGCAGGCGTACGTCATCCTGCAGTGGGGCCTGTGGCTGCTGATAGCTGCGGTTCGACTGGCTGGTACGCGGTGCCGCTCCCGGCTCACGCTGCATCAACTTATCCAGTGGCAGATAGAGCAGATTGTTGTTGCCCTTGGTATCGACCACCACCTTGCTGCTACTCGAGAGCACCGACTCCATGGTATCGATATAGAGACGTTTACGGGTAACGTTGGGGGCCAGCTTGTACTGCTCCAGTACGCTAAGGAAGCGGGCGGTCTCACCCTCGGCCTCGGCGATCACCTGCTCTTTGTAGGCGTTTGCCTCTTCAAGCAGGCGTGCCGCCTGACCACGTGCGGTAGGCAACACATCGTTGGCGTAGGCCTCGGCCTCGTTCTTGAAGCGCACCTCGTCCTCGCGCGCCTTGACCGCATCGGCAAAGGCCCCCTGCACCTGTTGTGGTGCCTGGGCGTCCTGCATATTAAGACTGGAGATCACCAGACCCGCCTGATACTGGTCTAGGATCCCCTGCATCAGCTCCTGAGCCAGGGCACCGACCTCGGCACGGCCACCAGTGATAATAAAGTCCATCTCCCGCTTACCGACGATCTCACGCACCGATGTCTCCATCGCCTGGCGCAAGGTCTCATCCGGGTCGCGCACATTAAACAGGTAATCGCGCGCATCCTTAATCTGGTACTGCACGGCGAATTTGATATCGACGATGTTCTCGTCCTGGGTCAGCATCAGTGACTCATCACCGCGAATGCCCAGCTCGATACTACGTACATTATCAACGTTCACCCGCTCTACACTCTGGTAAAAGCGCGGATACCACTGCAGGCCGGGCATGGTGGTCTCTTTATAGGCACCCAACTGCAATACCACGCCACGCGTACCCTCGTGTACGGTATAAAAACCGGAGATGCCCCAAACGATGGTCAGCAACACCACGATAATGCCGATGCCGCCGACACCCATACCGCCGCTAGAGGCGCTGCGTGGGCTACCGCTGCCGCCATTGCCGCCGCCAAACAAGCCGCCAATCTTATCCTGCAGCTTCTTTACCACCTCATCCAGATCGGGAGGACCCTGCTCGTCTTTACGACCACCCCAGGGATCTTTACCCCCGGAACCGCCCGGTTCATTCCACGCCATTCTGTTCTCCAATAAGCTTATTTTTAGCGAATAACTCGCTGTGCAAAGGCATACATTTCGCAAATTCTATGGGGGTTACGATAGCACCGCAAGGCGTAATCACCACTCCGACTCGAACTCCGGCTCACGTGGCGGCAGAATTTCTCCAAATTCAGCCTGTTTACGTAGCGACTCCAGATAGTGTGGCTCGATATTGATCTCCATAGCAGAGACCCCGTCATCAGCCATTTGTTCATTCACCACCACGCCCATCTCGTATAGCTTGGCACGCAACCGCGCCGCACTCGGCGGCAGATTGAACTGGTAGTGGCGACGCTCCGCATTAAGCCACTCGGCCAGCACCTGATTCAGCAGCTCAACCCCCTCGCCGCTCATTGATGAGAGGTAGACGCGTTTCACCTTCCCCTCATCGTCGCGCTCGATGTGGGGCTTGACCCCCTCGGTACAGTCAATCTTGTTGTAGACAGCGATCTGCGGCACCGCATCGGCCCCGATCTGCTGCAACACATCATCGACCTGTGCCACCTTCTCCTCACGTTCCGGGTCTGCCGCATCAATTACATGGAGCAACAGATCCGCCTCCTGGGTCTCCTGCAGGGTCGATTGAAAGGCGGCAACCAGGTCGTGCGGAAGGTGGCGGATAAAGCCAACGGTGTCGGCCAGAATCAGCGGATTATTGGGCGTCACCTCAAGGCGGCGCAGGGTGGGGTCGAGGGTCGCAAAGAGCTGATCCGCCGCGTAGACCGAATCCTCGGTCAGGCGATTGAACAGCGTCGATTTACCGGCATTAGTATAGCCGACCAGCGAGACCGTCGGCACATCGGCACGCTGACGTGAGCGACGCCCCTGCTCGCGCTGCTTGCGCACCTTATCCAGCCGCTTGTGAAGTGTCTTAATACGGGCGCCAAGCAGGCGACGGTCGGTCTCCAGCTGGGTCTCACCCGGACCACGCAGGCCGATACCCCCCTTCTGACGCTCCAGGTGGGTCCAGCCACGTACCAGTCGGGTGGATAGGTGACGCAACTGCGCCAGCTCGACCTGCAGGTTACCTTCATGGGAGCGCGCCCTTTGCGCAAAGATATCGAGAATCAGGCCGGTGCGGTCCAGCACCCGGCACTGTAACAGTGCCTCCAGATTGCGTTCCTGGGCAGGGCTAAGGGCGTGATTGACCAACACCAGCTCGACCTCATTCTCCACCACAATCTGGCGGATCTCTTCAGCCTTGCCGCTGCCGACAAAGTATTTCGCCTCAGGGATACGACGCGCACCGGTTACCGCGGCAACCGGCTGGGCACCCGCAGAGACCGCAAGGTCCCGGAATTCATCCAGGTCCTCACGTTCACTTTCCTGCTGCAGATCGAGGTGTACGAGAACGGCGCGTTCGCCGCTCTGGGGGCGATCAAACAATAGTGCCCCCAAAAACGGAGCGATGGCTCACAATGGAATTAGAAGTTATGGGAAGGGCCTTCGGTTACGCCTGGCTCTTTCTCTGCAAAGTCCAGACGCACATTACGCGCCGGTACCACGGTAGAGATCGCATGCTTGTAGACCATCTGACTGACAGAATTCTTCAGTAAAACGACAAACTGGTCAAAAGACTCAACCTGACCCTGGAGCTTAATGCCGTTAACCAGGTAGATAGAGACGGGTACACGTTCCTTGCGTAGAGCGTTCAAAAAGGGGTCTTGCAGGGCTTGACCTTTACTCATGGGGTTACTCCTTTTGTTCTTATTTGGCGCAATAGGCGCCCCTAAAAAACTCATAATAATCGCTTCTCATTGGCTGATTAGAATAAGGAAAATCGAATTGGTTCACACACACCGGCTTAAATTAGTAACAACCGGTTCTCTAATGTATGGCGCGATCATCCAAGAATTTCAAGGTTTTTTCCAGCAATTTATTACTCAATGAGTCAAACCACCCCAAATCGGCCTCGCTACGCAGCCAGGTGAACTGTCGTTTGGCCAGCTGCCGGGTGGCAATAATACCCCGCTCGGTCATCTCCTCTTTGCCCCACTCCCCGGCCAGATAACGCCACACCTGCCGATAGCCGACGCAGCGAATCGAGGGGAGATCCGGGTGCAGGTCACCACGCCGATAGAGCGCCTCGACCTCTTCAATAAAGCCCTGCTGCAACATCAGCTCAAAGCGCAGGGCGATACGCTCATGCAACAGTGAGCGCTCGGTGGGAGCCACCGCCAGCTTGATGGCCCGGTAGGGAAAGGCACTCTTCTCCTGGTCGCGCCACAAGGTGCTCAAGGGCTGGCCGGTCAACTCGAAGACCTCCAGCGCCCGTGACAGGCGCTGCGGGTCGTTGGGGTGGATGCGTGCCGCCGATTCCGGATCGACCCTGGCGAGACGATCATGCAGCGCCTGCCAGCCCTTCTCCGCCGCCTCCGTCTCGATACGGGTACGCAGCTCGGCATCGCCCTCGGGCAGCGGCGACAGCCCCTGCTGCAAGGCCCGGTAGTAGAGCATGGTACCGCCCACAAGTAGCGGGATGCGCCCGGCGGCTGTGATCTCGGCCATCTCGCGCAGGGCATCGTCACGAAAGCGGGCGGCGGAGTAACTCTCAGCAGGGTCGAGCATATCGATAAGGCGGTGCGGGGCGCGGGCCAGCGTCTCGGCATCGGGCTTGGCGGTGCCGATATCCATGTCGCGATAGACCAGTGCCGAATCGACGCTAATGATCTCGCAATTAAGCCGCTCCACCAGGGAGACCGCCAGATCGGTCTTGCCCGAGGCGGTCGGCCCCATCAGAAAGATGGCCGGTGGAAGGGTGTGGTTAGGCTTCAAGGTGTCAGACGTCGGTTGGAGGAGCGGGCAAGTTTATCAAAGCTATGGCCACTTTGTCGCAAACAGGGCCGCCAGTCGCTCTTCGCTCAGTGCAAGCCAGGGCAACTCATCCTCACGCATCGCGCCGTCGGCCAGCAACTGCTCCAACTCTCGCAGCAAGGTCTCACCGATCGTCATGTCGGGCAGCGGCAGCAGGGGAGCCATCTGCCCAGAAAATCCCTGGAGAAAGGGTTCCCGCTCGCTATCAGCATCGGGGGCCGAAGCAAAAAACCGGCACAGGGCGCTCACCAGCGCCGCTGCCTCTACCCCTCGCAGCAGCAGGGGAAGCTGGCGCAACACCACCGCCTCCTCTCCCAGTCGTTCTACCACCACTCCGAGTCGTAACAGGGTCGCACCATGCCGCTCCAACGTCTTAATCTGCTTCGTGCCCAGGCGCACAGTGGCCGGGATCAGCAGCGGCTGACTCTGCACCTCACCACTTTGCAGGCACTCACCCAACCGACGCGCCAGCAACAGTTGTCGTGACGCACTCACCGCCAATACCCCAAGCTCACCCGCACGCTGCAGCAACAGATAACCTCCGTGAGCCACCGCCAGCAGGCGTGTTGCCGACGGCGTGCGCGCCGGGGCGGCAGCGCTCGCAGGACGGGGCGCCGGTACCAGCGACTGACGATAAAAGGCGACCTGCTCTGCCACCCGAGCAGGCTCCGGCGTCCTCCCCTGATAGGCCGTAGACGACGGGGTCAAGGCTTGCGTGGCGGGCTCCAGCGGCAGTTCATCCGCCCTGTCGCTAAAGGCCCGTAGCAGAGCGCGTGTGAGAAAATCATGCACCAGCCGCGACTCGCGAAAGCGCACTTCGTGCTTGGTGGGATGGACATTAATATCGACCTGCTGTGGGTCAAGCTCCAGATAGAGCAGGTAGGCGGGGTGTCGCCCCGGCTCAATGATCGACTGGTGCGCCTGACGCACTGCATGATTTACCAGCTTGTCGCGGATCATCCGCCCGTTGAGGTAGAAGTACTGCGCATCGGCCTGACTGCGTGAATAGCCGGGCTCACCCACCCAGCCCCACAACCGCATTCCCGCCGCCTCAAACTCCAGGCTTAGTGTGTGCTGCAGAAAGCTCTTGCCGAGCACGGCGGCAACCCGTTGACCGCACTGCTCGGGGGCATCAATGGGGCTCAAATTTAACGACTGACGCCCATTGTGCAGTAGCTTGAAACCGATATCGTAACGGCTCAAGGCGAGGCGTTTGACCACCTCTTCGATATGTAGGTATTCGGTGCGTTCGGTACGCAGAAACTTGCGCCGCGCCGGGGTGTTATAGAAGAGGTCACGGGCCTCAATACGGGTGCCGGGCGACATTGCGCAGGGGATCACCTCAGAAGCCTTGCCCTGTGCATCCAGCCTGAGTCCCTGCTCACTCTGCGGTTGACGACTGGCAATGGCGAAGCGGCTTACCGAGGCGATACTGGCCAGCGCCTCTCCCCGAAAACCGAGGCTTAACACTTGCTGCAACTCCTGCTGGCTGTAGACCTTGCTGGTAGCGTGGGGGGCGGTGGAGAGTGGCAGGTCATCAGGATGGATGCCGTCGCCATCGTCAAGCACACGGATGAGTTTCGCCCCCCCCTGCTCCACCTCCAGTTCAATATGACGGGCACCGGCGTCGATACTGTTCTCCAGTAACTCCTTGACCACGGAGGCGGGGCGTTCGACCACCTCACCGGCGGCGATCTGATTGGCAAGGTGGACAGGGAGCGACTGGATGCGTCGCTGCTCAGAATTGTGTGCCGGTGCGTTCATACCCCGGCAGCTTAATGGAAACGGCGGTAGAGAAAAAGCCGTGAGAGAGGCTATTAACTGTCGGTGGGGATCTGCAGTACCTGGCCGACACGCAGGGTATTGCTACGCAGGTTGTTGGTACTGCGCAGGGTATCCAGACTTACCCGGTACTGCTCGGCGATCGCAGAGAGGGTTTCGCCACGGCTGATCACATGCTTGCGCTTCTGGTTCAGCGCCAAGATGGTGCCTGGAGGTGGGTTCTGCCTGAAATAACCGCGTACGCCGTTCATCAAAGCCTGTGCCAGCTTCAGCTGGTGCGAGGAGCTGTTTAAATTACGCTCCTCGGTGGGGTTGGAGATAAAGGCGGTCTCGACCAGAATCGAGGGCAGATCCGGCGACTTCAATACACGGAAACCGGCCTGCTCCACCTTGCGCTTGTGCAGCTTGTTCACCCCCTTCAGGCCCTTGAGGACGCGGGAGGCAACATCGGTGCTGACCTCAATGGTGGCAGTCTGGGAGAGATCCAGCAGCACCGAGGCAAGCAGGTCATCCTTGTCATCGAGGCTTACGCCGCCTATGAGATCTGAGGAGTTTTCCTTCTCTGCCAGCTGGCGTGCCCGCTCACTGGTGGCACCGCCTGCGGAGAGGGTGTAGACCGAGGAGCCACGGGCACGATGGTCCATAAAGGAGTCGGCATGAATAGAGACAAAGAAATCGGCCCTGTGGGTCTGGCGTGCCAGCTTCACCCGCTTTTTTAAACCAACGAAGTAGTCGCCATCGCGAATCATCTCCGCGCGCATTCCTGGCTCTTTATCCACCAGAGCCTTCAACTTGCGGGCGATCGCCAGCACCACATCCTTCTCTTTCACCCCGTTGGGACCGACGGCCCCGGGGTCGTCACCGCCGTGACCTGCGTCGATGGCGATGACGATGTCACGCGCCTTCTGGCGGCTGGATATGGTTTTAATCGTGGTTTTTGTCAGTTGCGGCTTCTTGGCGCTATCGTGCAGGTCGATGACCAGGCGGTGGCCGTACTCCTCATTGGGGCGCAACACAAAACTCTTGGGATTAACCGCCCCCTTCAGATCCAGCACCACGCGCAGGTCTTTACCATCGCGCTGTGCACTACGGATGCCGGAGAGCAGCGTTTTTGAGTAGTCGAGTTTGTCGGTATCGGCGCTGAGGCGGGCATTCTTGATATCGATCACCAGACGATCCGGCCCCTTCAGTGCAAACAGGGAGTGCTCCACCGGCCCAGTGGTATCAAATACCAGGCGGGTGTGGTCCGGTGCAGGCCACATACGCAGCCCCTTAACCGTGCTATCGGCCCAGATCGGGGCGCTCAGGCAGAGCAAAAGCAGTGCGATTATCCGATATTCCGTCCGTCTCATAGAGTCCACCCGCTAACGAGAAATCATCATTTCTCTTTGTTATTCATAGGGTTAGGTGATTTAGTTGCTATAAATTATAGCTTATACTTCTAACTCTAAATGAAATAACAGAAAAATCAAGTATTTATCTCAGCTTGTGGAGATACATTCCAGGAGAGATTGCCCCTTCGCGGTCTGACTGGAGAGAACAAGTTTACGACCACCTTCAGCGTATTCAATACTGATATCGAGATCGGCAACAGGCATTATCCCCTCACCGCGCTGCGGCCACTCCACCAGCAGCACCGACTCACCGTCGAGGTAGTCACGTATGCCCATGTACTCCAGCTCTTCAGGTTCGCCAAGGCGGTAAAGATCAAAGTGGTAGGCACGGCGAGTACCCAGCTCATAGGGCTCAACCAGAGTGTAGGTGGGGCTCTTTACTGCACCGGTATATCCCAGGGCACGCATGAAACCCCGCACCAATGTGGTCTTACCTGCGCCCAGGTCACCGTGCAGGTAGATCGCCTCACCGCCTGCGGTGCAGGCAGCAAGACGGGCCCCGAAGGCCTCCATCGCCTCGCTATCGGAGAGAAACAGGGGGGCGTTGCTCATGAATATCCAGGGGGTTACAAAGCTTACGTAACTGGGAGAAAAGATCGGTTGCGAGCATGCCTCGCTCACCATTTTCTGCTGCCAGGTCAGCCGCCTCTGCATGCAGGGTGACGCCGACACAAGCCGCCTGCTCCAGCCCCAGGCCCTGAGCAATGAAGGAGGCAATCACTCCACTGAGGATATCGCCCATGCCACCGCTGGCCATACCGGGGTTGCCTGCGCTACAGACAGCAGGCTCGCTGCCCATCGCCTCAATAATAGTGCCAGCCCCCTTCAGCACGGCCACACCGCCATAACTGGCAACGATGGAAGCCGTGGTAGTGAAGCGCTCCTGTTGTACTTCGCTGGAAGTACAGCCGATCAGTCGGGCCGCCTCACCAGGATGAGGAGTAAGTACCCACTTATTATGGTAGTAGGGTTCTTGCGCCAGAAGATTAATGGCATCTGCATCCACAACCAGAGGCAGGCCACAATCGAGTACTCGCGACAACATTGCTTGCCCCCATGCCTGCTGCCCCAGACCGGGGCCAATCACCACCACCGTGGCTCGCTTGAGCAGTGGTGTCAGATCGTTCGCCTGCTCCACCGCGTGACACATTATTTCAGGACATGCCGTGGTGATCACCGCGGTATTTTCACTACGGGTTGCCACGCTTACCAGGCCAGCACCACAACGAGCCGCCGCCTCGGCGGCCATACGTGCTGCCCCGGCCATGCCGTAGTCACCGCCAATCACCAGCACATGCCCAAAGTCGCCCTTGTGACTGTTACGCGGGCGCGGCGGCAATATGTGACGTACCATCTCATAATCAAGACGTTCGGCGTGATCAGGCAGGTGGCCATAGACCTCATGTGGCACACCAAGGCTGACAAAGCGAACTTTGCCACAGTGATCCGGCCCATCATCGGTAAACATGCCGCGCTTCAAGCCAATGAAGCAGACCGTCACATCGGCCCGTACCGCCACCCCCATCACGGCACCGCTATCGGCATTGAGGCCGGAAGGGATGTCGGCCGCGATCACCGGGGTAGCGGCATAATTAATCGCCTCTATCGCCTCACACCAAACCCCCTCCACCGGGGCATTGAGTCCGGTGCCAAACAGCGCATCGACGATGAGATCCCAGCCATCCAGGGCCTGGCCGTCATAGTTGATCATCGAGACCCCGGCGGCAATCGCCTCCTCACAGGCGTGGCGCGCTTCGCCCTTAAGCTCTGAGGGGTCGACCAGGTGGTGTAGCTCTACCGTGAGTCCGGCCTGACGTGCCAGCCGCGCCACCACGTAACCATCGCCAGCGTTATTACCGCCACCGCACATCAGGGCGATGCTACGCGCTCGCGGAAAGCTGCGCCGTATCTCATCAAACAGCGCCTGTCCGGCCGCCCCCATCAGGGAGGTACCAGAGCTACCGTAATAGTCGATCGCGAGCCGATCCAGCTCTCGCACTTGTTCGGCCCGATAGAGGGCATAGGGTAATCTGTCCATGACGGGTATCATAACTAGAATGAGCCCAACACAGAACCATTTCGACACCACACAGCTAGTCGCACAAATCCGCGACTGGGGAGCCGAGCTCGGCTTTTCACAACTAGGGGTGAGTGGCATTGATCTCACTGCAGCCGAACAGGGGCTACAGCAATGGCTGGCGAAGGGCTATCACGGCGAGATGGAGTACATGGCACGCCACGGCACCAAACGCAGCCGTCCGACCGAGCTGGAACCGGGAACCCTCAGTGTCATTAGTGCTCGCATGGAATACCTGCCGGAGCCTCAGGAGCAGGCCCTTGCGGTACTGGCTGACACCAGCAAAGGCTACATCTCACGCTACGCCCTGGGCCGTGACTATCACAAAATGATGCGCAAACGGCTTCAACAACTGGCAAAAAAGATCGGCAAGGTCGTCGGCGAGTTTGGCTATCGGGTCTTTGTCGACAGCGCCCCGGTGCTGGAGAAGCCGCTGGCGCAACAGGCTGGACTGGGCTGGGTTGGGAAACATTCCAATATTCTCAGCCGCGAGGTGGGTTCCTGGTTCTTCCTTGGCGAGATCTACACAACACTACCGCTGCCTGCCAGTGCGCCGGTTAAGGCACACTGTGGCAGCTGCACCACCTGCATTGATGTCTGTCCCACCGCGGCCATCGTCGAACCCTATGTGGTCGATGCACGGCGCTGTATCTCCTACCTCACCATTGAACACAAGGAGTCTATCCCGCTGGAGCTGCGAGCACTCATCGGCAATCGCATCTACGGCTGTGACGACTGCCAGCTATTCTGCCCCTGGAACCGTTTTGCCTCAATGGCAAATGAAAAAGATTTTCTGCCACGCCATAAACTCAACAACAGTAGCCTGCTGGATCTTTTCCTATGGAGTGAGGAGACATTTTTACGTAACACCGAGGGCTCGGCCATCCGCCGCATCGGCCACGACGCCTGGCTACGCAATATTGCCGTGGCGATGGGCAATGCTCCTCACAACGCTGATATCATTCAGGCACTTCAGCAACAGCGCGAAAACGCCTCTGAAATGGTACGCGAACATATCGACTGGGCACTGACACGCCAACAAGCATAAAAATAAACTAAGAGGAAACTATGGGACGTATTCTTGCTGTCGGCAACGCCACACTGGATGTGATTAATGTGGTGGATGACTATCCACAAGAAGATCAGGAGGTACGCGCCACCTCACAACAGTTTCGCCGTGGCGGTAATGCCTGCAATACCCTGGCGGTGTTGAGTCAGCTGGGAAACGAGTGCAGTTGGGCGGGAACACTGGCCAACGAACCCGATGCGGCAATGATCCTTGCCGATCTGGACGCGCACAACATCAATTACAGCGCAGTGCATACCAGCGAGCATGGCAAGGTGCCCACCTCCTATGTCAGCCTTAGCCGACTTAGCGGCAGCCGTACCATCGTCCACTATAGAGACCTGCCTGAGTACCGTTTCGCCGATTTTTTACGCATCGATCTCAACACGCTCGACTGGCTGCACTTTGAGGGGCGTAACATCGATGAATTACAACAGATGATGGCACATGCCAGGGCCGATCAACCCAACCTGCTAATCTCTCTGGAGGTCGAAAAACCGCGAGCAGGCATTGAGGAACTCTTCAATTACGCCGACCTTATTCTTTTCTCCAAGGAGTATGCACTGCACAGCGGCCATCACAACCTGCAGAGTTTTCTGCAACGCATGGCAACACAAAAACGCGATGCCATGATCAGCTGTACCTGGGGAGAGAAGGGGGCATCGGCCATCAACGCCAACGGGCAGCTATGTCATGCCCCGGCCTTTGCTCCGGCACTGGTAGTCGACACCCTGGGGGCCGGTGATACCTTTAACGCGGTAATGATCGATCAACTGCTACAAGGGCATAGCCTGGAGATGGCGCTGATCGAGGCTTCGCGTCTTGCGGGAAAAAAATGTGGCCGTTATGGACTGGATAACCTGCTGGACTAGTGGCTACAAATCACCGGCGATCTCATCGGCATTACGCTTCAGCCCCTGCATACCACGTTAAATGCCACTAACGGCTCTACCTAGTGCTGATTTAACTTCCATTGAAGCCCCCCGGAATGACGCTCTGCTTAAATCCACTAGTAGTGACGTTTATACCCAATGCCTAAGGTGTAGCAGTTGCCGATGGCTGGAAAAGGCTTTCATAGCTACCTCTCAAGGGGTACCAACAACTCCCAGCACCCATGCTAATATTGAGTGCACAACCAACCCGTCATCTCTAAATCCCGAGGACTCATGCAGCAGCCCCAACCCAGCATCACCACAGTTATTCTCGCCGGCGGTGCCGCCCGGCGTATGGGCGGAGACGACAAGGGACTGACAATGCTTAACGGCCAGGCGATGATCACCTACGTCATCGAGCGCCTTAAATCACAATCCTCTGCCCTCACTATCAACTGCAACCGCAACCAGCAGGCCTATGCCGAGTTCGGCTACCCGCTTATCGAAGACACCATCAGCGGCGGTCTCGGGCCACTCGCCGGTGTATTGAGTGCACTGGAGCAGAGTACTAGCGACTATGTACTGAGCGTTCCCTGCGATACCCCGCTACTGCCAACCGACCTTGTCGAGCGTATGTTGCATACAATAAAAATAGAGGCGGCCGAGGCCTGCACTGTGAACGACGGCGACCGGCTGCACCCGGTCATCTTGCTGGTAAAACGCAGTGTGCTTGCAGGTCTTCACCGCTACCTTAGCGATGGCGGACGCAAGGTGCACGACTGGTTCTACAGCATCCCTCACTGTAGCGCCGACTTCTCCGATCAGCCCGAGGCCTTTATTAATATCAATACGCCACAACAGCTGGCGACACTACATCAGCGGTTACAACAACGTGTCGGATAAATTTCCCCGCCCGCTACTCGGCTTTGTCGCCTATAGCGGCACCGGCAAAACCACTTTGCTGGAACAGCTGATCCCCGTGCTGCGTACACGCGGCCTGCGCATCGCCCTGATCAAACACGCCCATCACGACTTTGACATCGACATCCCCGGTAAGGACAGTTACCGACTGCGCAAGGCGGGGGCGACACAGGTGATGGTCGCCTCTGGCAAACGCTGGGCGCTGGTGAACGAACACGACAGCGCGCGCGACGAACCCCGACTTGATGAGCTGCTGCAACACCTCGACCCCGACCGTTTTGACCTGCTGCTTGTGGAGGGTTTTAAGCACGAGTCCTATCCTAAGGTAGAGCTGTGGCGCAGTGCGCTGGCCAAACCGCTGCTGCATCCTGATGATCGAAACATCATCGCCCTCGCCTGTGACCAGGCACCGCAAGCAACACCGGCGATCCCGCTACTCGACCTCAATGACATTGCGGCCATCGCCCAGTTTGTCATCGACTGGGTGACACAACAGAACGAATTAATCTCAAACGCGTAACAACAGGTAAGCTCATGAGTGAAGAAAAGAAAAATCCCCCTGCCGACTGCGATAGCGTTGGCCTGCAGGGACTGTTAAACGTCAACGAGGCGTTGCAGCGCATTCGCGATACCATCAGCCCTATCACCGGCTTTGAGCGTTGCGCGCTACGCGATGCCCGCCGACGTATCGTCGCCGCACCGGTCACCTCGCCACTTAATGTGCCCGCCTACGTCAACTCGGCAATGGACGGCTATGCCATTGTCGGCACAGACATTCCCGGCGCAGGCGAGGTCACGCTCAAGGTTATCGGCAGTTCGTTTGCAGGTATCCCCTTTGAGGGTCGTATGCAAGCGGGGGAATCGGTACGCATCATGACCGGTGCGATGGTGCCCGAGGGGGCCGACACGGTCATAATGCAGGAACTGGCCACACGAGATGGTGACCATGTCACCATCGGCAATAAACACCAAAGTGGCGAGAACGTGCGCCACATCGGTGAGGATATCGCTAAGGATGGCGTGGTGTTGGCTCCGGGGCAGAAAATACGTGCGCCTGAACTCGGTCTGCTCGCCTCGCTCGGGGTTGCCGAGGTCACCGTGCGCCGCCGTCTGCGTGTTGCCAGCTTCTCCACCGGTGATGAACTCTGTTCCATCGGCGAGCAGCCACGCGAAGGACAGATCTACGACAGTAACCGCTACAGCATCTTCGGCATGCTCAAGGATATCGACGTTGAGCACATCGACATGGGCGTGATCCGTGACGACGAACAGGCCATAAGCGAGGCCTTCCAAAGCGCCTCGGAGATCGCCGATGTGGTGATCACCAGCGGTGGCGTCTCGGTCGGTGAAGCCGACTTCGTTAAACAGACACTGGATCGTCTCGGTCAGGTCGACTTCTGGAAGATCGCGATGAAACCGGGCAAACCGCTCGCCTTTGGCACGGTGAATAACGCGGTTTTCTTTGGCCTGCCCGGTAACCCGGTCTCAGTCATGGCCACCTTCTACCAAATCGTACAGCCCAGTCTGCGTTATCTCACCGGCGAAAACGCCACCATGCCCTTACGCCTAAAGGTACGTGCTGCAGACAATCTCAAGAAACGCCCCGGTCGCCAGGATTTCCAGCGCGGTATTCTGAAGGCGGATGAAAGTGGCGAGCTGAGGGTTTACACCACCGGTAATCAGGGTTCCCATATATTAAGCTCCATGAGCCAGGCCAACTGCTTCGTTATGTTGTCCGCCGAAAGCGGAATGGTAGAGCCGGGGGATTGGGTAGAGGTCGAACCGTTTGAGGGACTATTCAGCTAAACGTCAGCGGAAAAACCAGCAGAGATAAAAAAAGGCCGTCAAATGACGGCCTTTTTTCTACGCAACAGAGAAAACCGATTATGCAGCTTTCTTTGCTGCGCGCTTAACGCGACGCTTCTTGCGAGGAGCGGCCTTGGCCTTGCTCGCCTTGGCTTCTTTCTTCGCCGCAGCAGCAGAGGCCTTGGCCAGTGCCTTATCGTAAGCCTTAGCTTGAGCAGCCTCGAACTTGGCAAGGGCAGCGGTCATTGCGGCAGCCATCTTCACTTCGAACTTGGCAGCAGCAACAGCAGCCTTAGCGGTAGCGACAGCAGCAGCCTTCTTCAGTACAGCATTCTTGGCAGCAGCGGTCTTGGTGGTGCGGGCCTTTGCTTTGGCGGCAACCAGAGCATCGTTAGCCGTCTTCGCAGCAGCCTCGGCCTTAACCAGAGCAGCAGCAGCCTTATCTCCACGAGTAACCGCTGCTTTAAAGGTGCTGTTCTTGCTAGCATCCAGGCTTACAGATTTCTTGGCAGCAGGACGACCGCGACGAGCAGCCTTCTTAACGCCAACTTTTTTCTTAGTTGCAGCTTTCTTAACACGAGCCATTGAACCACTCCTTAACTATGATGATGATAATAACGGTGTAATTATAAACACATAAGCATTAAATATGTAAAAGTTTTTAAACAAAAAACAACCATTTTTTACATTATTTTTGCTTTTTATTTAAATTCTTAAAGAATTTTCCTTTTTTTTCTCGATTTGTTCTTTCATTTCTTTTTTTTACCCGCATTTTATCTAGCAGAGATTTCTACTTTTAATTCATGTGCCGGGTAGTCAATTAATTGCATCTTCGCCACACCAATGATCAAATTAATACACATCGTTATGGCAAACGGGAGGTTTCAAATGAGTGACAAGGATCCAATTGAAGCGAAAATCACCAAAGGACAGGATGCCGCAGAGGGGAAATCAGAACTCGCCGTACCCTCCAAAGTGCTGCCAACGACACTACATCTGCTACCGCTATTCGATCGTCCTTTTTTTCCAGCACAGTCCTTTCCCCTGATTATGGATGAGGCTCCGTGGCTAAAATCCATTGAAGAGATCGGTGAAACACCTCATCACATGGCAGGCCTGGTGCTGGTTAAAGGCGACCGACTTGAAGACATTACTACTGATGATTTTTACCTCACAGGAAGTGTGGTACGGCTACACAACCCCAACCGTGCAGAGGGAAAACTCCAATTCATCGCCGAGGGCATCGAGCGTTTTCGCATCGCAAAATGGTTATCTAAAACCCCGCCCTACCAGGTACAAGTCGAATATCCGGCTGAAAAGAGTCATGCTGCCCGTGATCAGGACGAAGAACGTGCCTACGCCATGGCGGTCATCAACACCATCAAGGAACTGCTGCCGCTCAATCCCCTCTACAGTGAGGAGCTAAAATATTTCCTTAACCGCTTCGGCCCCAACGAACCCTCTCCGCTAACAGACTTCGCCGCCTCACTCACCACCGCTAACGGTGAGGAGTTGCAGCGGGTACTGGAAACCATCCCGGTAGTGGCCAGAATGAAAAAGGTGCTGGTGCTGCTAAAAAAAGAGCTGGAGGTGGCAAAACTACAAACACGCATACGCGACCGCCTTGAAGTGCGAATGGATAAACAGCAGCGCGAGTTCTTCCTCAAGGAGCAGCTGAAGGAAATTCAAAAAGAGTTGGGGCTGGAAAAGGACGACCGCACCGCTGAACTTGAACGTTTCACGCAGCGTCTTGATGCACTTGAAGTCCCTCAACACGCCAAGGAACGAATCGAGGAGGAGTTGCAGAAACTCTCCATTCTGGAGGTCGGCTCACCGGAATACACTGTGACGCGCAACTATCTTGACTGGATGACCAAACTCCCCTGGGGAAAATGTACCGACGATATTCTTGATCTCAAGCGTGCACGTAAGATTCTGGATTCCGACCACGATGGACTGGAAGAGGTGAAACAGCGCATCCTGGAATTCCTCGCCGTAGGCTGCCTGAAAGGGGGGGTCGCTGGCTCCATCATCCTGCTGGTCGGCCCGCCGGGGGTCGGAAAGACCTCGGTCGGTCACTCCATCGCCAGCGCGCTAGGCCGAAAGTTCTTCCGTTTTTCCCTCGGCGGCATGCGCGATGAGGCCGAGATTAAGGGCCACCGCCGTACCTACATTGGCGCGATGCCCGGCAAATTTATTCAATCTATCAGAAATGCCGGCAGTTCTAATCCGGTCGTCATGCTTGATGAGATTGATAAAATCGGTGCCTCTTATCAGGGGGATCCTGCCTCGGCACTACTCGAAGTACTGGACCCCGAACAGAACAGGGACTTTCTGGATCACTATCTTGATCTCCATTATGACCTGTCAAAAACCCTCTTTATCTGTACCGCCAACCAACTTGATACCATCCCCGGTCCGTTGCTTGACCGCATGGAAGTGATCCGTCTCTCCGGTTACATCACCGAAGAAAAGCTGACCATTGCTCGAAACCACCTGTGGCCTCGCCTGCTCGAACGCACGGGTATTCAATCGGCCAAGCTTAAAATATCCGATTCCGCAATCCGTGCCGTCATTGAGGGTTATGCCCGTGAGGCCGGCGTCCGTAATCTGGAGAAACAGCTTGGCCGTATCGCACGCAAGGCGGCCGTAAAATTTGTACAGGGCGAGAAAAAGAGCATTAGCGTCGGTCCCAGAATGCTCGACGACTACCTTGGCAAACCACTATTCCAGAAAGAAAAACCCATTACCGGTGTCGGCGTCGTCACCGGCCTGGCCTGGACGGCCATGGGTGGTGCTACCCTCAGTATCGAAGCGACGCAGGTGCATACCCACAACCGTGGATTCAAACTTACCGGCAAACTCGGTGAGGTGATGCGGGAATCGGCCGAGATTGCCTACAGCTATATCAGTTCGCACCTGAAAACCTTTAATGCCCGCGAGAGTTTCTACGACGATGCGTTCGTTCACCTGCATGTACCCGAGGGGGCGACCCCTAAGGACGGTCCCTCGGCAGGCGTCACCATGGCCACCGCCTTACTCTCTTTAGCCAAGGGCAAGAAAATCCCATGTCACCTCGCGATGACCGGCGAACTGACGCTTACCGGCCAGGTGCTACCGGTCGGGGGTATCCGCGAAAAGGTTATTGCCGCCCGCCGTATCGGTATCAAAGAGCTGCTGCTCCCCGAGGCCAATAAGGGGGACTTTGAGGAGCTGCCCGATTACATCAAAGAGGGCATTAGCGTCAGTTTTGCCAAACATTTTCGCGATGTCTCGAAGGTGGTCTTCGGTGAATAAAGTGAAATGCTCTATCATCAGCAACTTGTCACGATGACCGCTAGTCGCACTCAAATAGAAAGGGGGGACATAATGCACTTGGGATAACCGTGACCCGTTTCACGGCAGAAGGCCATGCAATGGTATATTAAAAAGGTCACGCGGCCACAAGTGGAGAGTGTCCCATGAATATGCGATTGCAACGGATCATACAGAGTGTACTTGCCCTGCTAGCGGCGGCCCCAATGCTCGGCGGCTGCGCCTCAAGTGTGCCGTACGCACAGCCCACCCCGGTGCCCTCTCACACCCCGCAACAAACCAACCATCCGGCGACGGCCATCGCCACCAGGATGCTGGGCACACCCTATCGTTACGGCGGAGCCTCACCCAGCGGCTTTGACTGCAGCGGCCTGGTTTACTACGCCTACCATAAGGCGGGCTACCGTGTGCCACGTACCTCACAACTGCAATATCAGGACAGCCTGCCGGTAAAAAGTGCGCACGCACGCGAAGGGGATTTGCTCTTTTTTCGTATCGAGGGGAAGGTATCACACGTCGGGGTTTATCTGGGAAACAGGCAATTTATTCACGCCCCTGCTAGTGGCAAACGCGTTAGCATCGCCTCACTGGACAACCCCTACTGGAGACAGCGCCTGATCAAAACCGGACGTTTTTTCTGATACGCGGTGCCTCGTAGCACGACGCTACTGCCCCTTATCCTTCCAGTACCACCACTTCAGTTTTTCCGCCTCGTGCAGGCGATTACTGGCGAAATAGACGGCACAGCGAAAGACGTAAAGCACACAGCGATCCACAGGCTCACCACGCAACGCTATCAGGCGCTGGTACATCTGCTCCGGCGCTTCCCCCCGTAGCTCTTCTACCTTGGCATAACCAAGCTCCCTTAGCACCTGTGCCAGCTTCTCTCCAACCCCGGGGATGCGACACAAATCCTCACGGCAAGGAGTCATAACAGGAGGTGTGTGTGATCTGCTGTCATGAATCTAGTCGCCAATGATGGCGGCCAGCAGCTCGATATGTGCAACCGTGCTATTTAGCGCAGGAATATAATGAAAATCCTCCCCGCCCGCTTCGACAAAGTAGTCACGATTCTCCTCGACGATCTCCTCCAGCGTCTCCAGACAGTCGGCGGAGAAACCGGGACAGATCACATCGACCGACTTCACGCCCTGGCCGGGTAAGGCCTTTAAGCTGACATCGGTATAGGGCTGTAGCCACGCCTCCTTGCCGAAACGCGACTGAAAGCTGAATAACCACTGCTCATCACGCAAACCCAGCTCTGAGGCCAACAGGCGGGCGGTCGTCTGGCACTGCTCGTAATAGGCGTCCCCCTCATTACGAAAGCGTACCGGGGTGCCGTGGAAGGAGATCACCAGCCGGTCCGGCTGTGCGTGCTGCTGCCACGCCGCACGTACCGAGTCGGCCAGTGCCTTTATATAGAGCGGATGGTCGTGGTAGTCGGCGATGAAGCGCTGTGAGGGCACAAAACGGTGCTGCTGCATCACCTGCGCCACCGCATCGAAACTGGAACCGGTGGTGGAGCAGGAATTTTGCGGATAGAGCGGCAGGATCACCAGCTCCTCAATATCCCGGCTGCGAAACTCCTGCAGCGCCGAGGCGATGGAGGGGTTGCCGTAACGCATGCCGAGGGCAACATGGTACTTTCCAGGCTCTCTCTCCTCCAGCAGGCTCTGTAGCGCTTGCTGCTGCTGGCGTGAGATCACCAGCAGGGGTGAGCCCCCCTCGCTCCATACACCCTGGTAGGCGCGCGCTGATTTGGCCGGACGGGTACGCAGGATGATGCCGTGCAGGATCAGCCACCACAGGGGGCGCGGCAGATCGACCACCCGTTTATCCCACAGAAACTCGGCAAGATAGCGGCGCAGGGCCGCCGATGTCGGGGCATCGGGGGTGCCCAGGTTGATCAGCAGGATGCCGGTTTTCGGCTGACTCATTTCAGTTCCTTGGGAAGTGTTATGTCAGTGGAGTATAGCGAAGGGTTCGGACATAAAAAAACCCGCGCCGTCACCGGCACGGGTTTTTCATCGCAAAGCTGACGCTTAGCTGAGTGAGGCGAGTACTGCCTCACGATTCTCATCCACGCTCTTACCGGTGCCCTCAACGCGGGCATATTTCGGCGCAGCAGCGTCACCACTTGCCGCCCACTTGGAGTAGAACTCCACCAGCGGCTTGGTCTGGGAGTGGTAGACATCAAGACGTTTGCGTACGGTCTCTTCGTTATCATCGGCACGCTGAATCAGGTCTTCACCGGTCTCATCGTCCTTGCCCTCAACCTTGGGTGGATTGAAGATGGTGTGGTAAGTACGACCGGAGGCGGGGTGTACACGACGACCGCTCATGCGCTTGATGATCTCATCGTCATTCACGTCGATCTCAACCACGTAATCAAGCGGTACCCCCTGCTCTTTCAGCGACTCGGCCTGTGGAATGGTGCGCGGGAAACCGTCGAAGAGGAAGCCATTCTTGCAGTCATCCTCAGTAATGCGCTCCTTCACCAGGCCCAGGATGATCTCATCAGAAACCAGGCCACCCTCGTCCATGATCTTCTTCGCCTCGAGCCCCAGCGGGGTGCCCGCCTTGACTGCGGCGCGCAGCATGTCGCCGGTAGAGATTTGGGGGATGTTGTACTTCTCGCAAATAAATTGTGCCTGGGTACCTTTACCGGCTCCGGGTGCTCCCAACAGAATCAGACGCATGATACTTTCCTCTTGCTCGTTAGATTATTATCCAGCCGATTATGCCCAGAGCGGCAGCAATGTCGCAAACAGTCTGTTGAATGGGGGGATGGGTGTAACTTATGCCGTGCCGTCAGCGCCCAGGCGTTTGGCACCGTTGAGCTGAAAACGGGAGAAGGGCTCGCGGGCGAAACGGCTGAGTTTATTCAGGGCCATCCGCTCCTCCCCCTCGAAGTGCCCTTTTTGAATCGAGCTGAGTAATAGCTCCATCTTCAGGGTATCGGGAGAAAAGTGGCGCGCCAGGTCCATTGGGCCGTTACTGCGAGTGGGGCGCATCCGCGGCATGGTGTAGGCAGTGCACTGTAACTGCTCAATTTGTACGCTGGAGAAGACCCTGGATAGACGACGGTGCATTTCATTGCGAGCAAAGTTGGCACAAAACCTCGCCACCTCATCGAGAGTATCCAGCAGTTCGGCATCCACCGCCTTGGGGAAATCACGAAAAAAATCGAGTGCAGGATAATAACCCAGATGCTCCTCCATCACGTAGGTATCGACCTGTCCCGCCAGATTCTCGCCCAGTACCCAGGGTAGATAACCGAGCTGTTGTTCCACCACCGTCTCGGGCACCGAAACGGTCAGGTTGGCGGCGATGGTAACAATCTCAACGCCCATAGTATTTATTCCTGACGACGACGCGAGCGACGACGCTTACCGCTCACCGCCTCGGGATCCTGACCACGTAACTGAGCAATAAAGCGACGCAATGGCAGAGTCAACGGTTCAATCTTCTCATTCATCACCGTCCCGATGGCATCGGTCTGGCCAAATATGGGATTAAGCAGATACTCACTAATATGAGCCAGCGATAGCATGGCTGTCAGTTCTGCGCCAAGTTCAGGCAGCTGCTGTTGCAGCACCTGACACTCCGGCTCCGCCGCCATACGGCGCACGACCTCAGCCTCAATTTCAGAGAGCTCACGCAGCCCCTCTAAACGCTCAGACAGGGCGAAGTATCGCCCCACCGAATTGAACAGGGCGCTCGCCACATCCTGATCCGCCGGGCTCTGCATCACATCATCGGCGATGGCGAGAAAACTCTGCCCCGGCTCATCGAGCAGGGTCAACAACTGCTGCGCATAACGGTTATCGGCCAGCAACTGCAGGCGCTCACGATACCGCTCCAGGTCGGCCCGCGCCGGTTGTTTCTCTGGCAGGTCGTGGGACAGCGTCTCAAGAAAGCCGATGCGATAACTCTTGTTGCGTACCCCGCTCTCCCACAGCTTCTGCTGCTGCTCCGCATCAATAAGACCCGGTTGCAACACGAGCCGCACGGTGTTCAACATATCACGCGGCTCGGTCTCAAAGGGGAGGTGTTCGATCAGGTGATCGGCCAGCGTTTGGCCCATCTCCTCGGCCACCACGGCAGGGTTTTCAAGCATGCGCCGGGCGTGCTCGGAATAGGGGGCACACCACCAGGCGCGACGTGCCAGCTCGTTCGACAGACTGCGCGAGCAGACCACCGCCATCACCGCCTCGGGCTCGCCGATCTTCAGCAGGCGATCCAGCTGGTCGTTGTCAATCTGGCCCATGCGGGTCCAACGGCGCATGAACACCGGGTAACCACCGGGTGAGTCGAGCACCGCACTCGACAGCATCTCACGCACCTTCTGCAAATACTGATCACTGCGTCCGGTCGGGTTGAGTGGGAACTTCATCTCCTGCTCACCGTTCAGGCCGTAGACCGTCATACTGTTCTCATCGATACGCACCGCCTGGGCGTTGGCGATCAACACATTCAGGCGCAGCGCATCTTCACTACTCAGTTCCACAAAAAAACCTCGACATGGAATTTAATTTAACTGGATGCGATTGCCCCACGGCACTTCCCGCTTCCCCTTAATCAGCCAGACTACGGGAAAATAGGGTTCCTGTTCAGGGAACTTGCCCACAGCATCAGTAAAATAGACCAGCACATCGGGGCGGCGGTTCTCGCTCGCCACCCACTCAAAGACGGGGCGAAAATCGGTGGTGCCGCCGCCGTGAAATTCACGCGGCAGGGCAAACTCCTCCCACGGCTCAAACATCCAGGGACCATCACCGGCAATGTCCGAATCACAGGCGTGCATCGTGATACGGGCGCGGAGCTGTCCCTTCAGGGCATTCACTTCGGAGACAAACTCGGTCATCTCCTTGTCGCCCACCGAGCCGCTGGTATCGACCACCACTACCACGTCGAGCTCATGGCTCTTCAGGCTCGGCATAATGTATTCCCCCTCGCGACGCGAGGGGCGTGAATAGTTGTAATCATCACGGGCGGTAGCGTTGAGGTAGCGTGCGAGGATCATGCGCCAGGGTAATTGAGGTTGCAGCAGGTGATCGATAATGCGGCGTAGCGGCCCGGAGAGCTTGCCCGCCTGCATCGCCTGCTGCGCGGCACCGGCCATGCGCTGCTGCCACTGCACGCTGAGGTTCTCTTTCTCCTGCTCGGACAGTGGCGGCGGCTGGTCGGCCCCCTGGCCGCTACCATTCCCCTCATTATCCTGCTGCTCCTGCTCACCTTCCCCAGCACCCGGCTCCTGCTTCGGCTTGTCCTTCTTCGGCGCATCACCGCGCCCGCCGGTATTATCAGGGCTCTGCTTCTGCTGCTGGTCGCCGCCCTCGGAGCCACGCTCCATCGACTCGTGGCTGCCCCCGGCCCCCTGCCGTCCCCCGCCGCTCTCGTTGTCCTCGTCATAGACGTGGTCGTCGTGCGGCATCATGTTCTCGTTTTCATCGAGGCAGGGGTAGATCTCCTCGGCGGTCATCCCTTCATAATCGGGCAGGTAAAGAGCATCGGGCACCGGCGTGAGCCCATCGGCGATCAGCAGCGGGTTGATCGCCAGGTCGCAGGCCACATCCCAACGCCCCTTGTCACGATGCTGGCGACGGGCGAAGTGTGAGAGCGCGCAGTGCAGCGCCTCGTGGGCCAGCACGAACTGGGTCTGGTCGACATTGAGCGAATCGATATAGTCGTGGCTGTAGTAGAAGGCACGGGCGTCGGTGGCGACGGTTTTGCACCACTCGCTGTCCGCCTCAATCATCGGCAGGCGCAACACCAGCGCGCCGAGAAACGGCTTATCGAGGATAAGCTTGGTGCGCGCGGCGCTCAGTTTTGTTTCGACATCACCGGCCATAAGGGAATCAGTAAAGCATGACCTCGGCCACCGCCTGCGCCCATGGCGAGAACTCGGGCACGCCGAAGATATCCTGACCAATGGCCCGATGCAGGTCGGAGACCAGCATCACCCCCATCTCGCGGTCACGGAAGCGATTGGCAAATTCTAGGATCGCCCCGTAGGCTTCGTTAGCCTCGGCGGGGTTTTCATTTTTGGCGCGCAGGGCGCGGCCTACCAGCGCCGAGGCGACGGCGTACTGCAGGTCGATCTCTTTCGGCATGGTCACGCTCTCGCGGCGCATGATCGCATCGAGATCCGGCAGGTTATCGAGGTTATCGACAAAGGCTCCCAGCTCAATACCGGCGGCAGGGCCGACACAGGCCTGCAGGGTGTTGACCAGCAGCGAGCCGTGACTGGCAAATTTCTGTAGCGCACGGTGGGCAAACTCCCAGGAGCGTGGCGAGGGGAAGGCGACCGGATTGTGGGCCGGGTCAAAATCGAACAGCAGCTCAGGGCGGAAACGCAGGAAGGCGATCACCCGCTCATCAATGCCGTTGGTGTAGGCCCAGGAGACCCAGTCGTCGAGGTTGGTCTCCACCTCGAAGTGGGCAAAGCGGTTGGCCAGCGGTGCCGGCATGGTGTAGGTGACACCGCGGTCACCCTGGCGGTTACCGGCGGCGATAATCGCCCAGCCATCGGGCACCCTGTATTCACCCAGTTTACGGTCGAGGATCAGCTGGTAGGCGGCGGCGGAGACACTGGGCGGGGCGGAGTTGATCTCATCGAGAAACAGCACCCCCTCGGGGCCGTGACGCTCGGCATCGGGCAGAATCGCCGGCGGTGCCCACTCCACAAACTCACCGTTACGGAACGGGATGCCGCGCAGGTCGGAGGGCTCCATCTGCGACAGACGCAGGTCGATCACCGGCACCGCGTGACGATCGCCCACCCGCAGCACCATCTGCGACTTGCCCACACCGGGCGGCCCCCACAGCATCACAGGCGTGTGGTGACCGTCGCGGGTGCTCAGGAATTCTTGCTCAAGGACATTGGCTATGTGCGCAGGACGCATAGGGGCTCCTCAAATTCATTCAAGGTGTTCAAAAGAGTCGATAGCTTACCATCTTTGTCAGGATTACAACAAAGCGGCATCCAGCACCGTACATTCTCTATAGTGATGGGGCCACAGTCGGCAAATTACAAACCTCAGCCCAGACGCAACAAACCCGCCAGAGAGCGCCTCCATGGCGGGTTTGTGTGGCGTAGAGAGAGGGGGTTAAGCGGACTGCTCGCTCGCCTGCTGCTCGGCCACCTGCTTACGTACCTCTTCCATGTCCAGCTCACGCGCCTTCTCGATCAACTGCTCGAACTGGCCGCCCATCAGGGCACCGGGCTGAGAGTAGACCACCACCTGATCACGCATAATCATCAGGGTAGGGATGGAGCGGATCTGGAAGTGACCGGCCAGCTCCTGCTCCTCCTCAGTGTTGACCTTGGCGAAGGTGATGTCATCGTACTTGGTGGCGGCCTCCTCAAAGATCGGGCCAAACTGCTTGCAGGGACCGCACCAGGGGGCCCAGAAGTCGATGATCATAAAGTTGCTGCCAGCGGCTACTTCGTCAAAATTGTCTTTCGTGAGGTCTACGTGCGCCATCTCTCATCTCCTGATTGGTCATTGCAGCCGCCACACCACACCGGGTGTGAACAAAACTTAACTGACGGGCCCTGTGTATTCAGGGCTCACCTTACATTAGCGGTTGATAATACACGAATGGGGTCGGATATCACCAGTTTCAAGCGTTCTTGTTAATGAAGCGGATGATCTGCCGCCGCCCCTTCTTGTCGGGGCGTCGCTGCTGGTGCGGATTGGCCGCCGACTCCAGGCGCCGCTGCTCGGCCAGCTGCTCGCGCTTGAGACGCCCCTGCTCATCCTCTTGATATAGCTCACGGGCAATGCTGGCCGGGCCGCGCTTGTCGGCCAGCCGCAACACGGTGATCTCAAAACTGTCCTGACCCTTCTGAATCACCAGCTCGTCACCAACAGCGAGGTTGCGCGAGGGCTTGGGGCGCGAGCCATTCAGATGAACGTGGCCGCCATTAATCGCCTCGGTCGCCATCGCCCGCGTCTTAAAGAAGCGCGCCGCCCACAGCCACTTATCCAGTCGTACCTTGTCACAGCTCTGCAACGGCACGCCCTAGCCCTCCTGCTCTTTCTGCGCATCCAGATAGGCGCGCAGTTCCTGCATCATCTTCTCGTAATAGTCGATGGGGATCATCGCATGCTCGGTGGTCTCGCAGGCCGGGCAGTGCTGCACCAGCATCACGGCCTCTACATTCTCATACACCTCACCCTCGATATGGGAGTACTCAAGCATCCCCTCGAAATGGCAATCGATACACTGGCCCCATGCCCTGAATTTCATTAGCAACCAATCCCAAAAATAGTCGTCCGCCTAGGTTGCCGTAAAACAGCTCACAAGCCAAGTCGCACACGCCACCTCGGCATGACCGTGGTAAGCAGGGCATACAGAATGGAACGAAATACCTTATAGAGATCAGGGCAGAAGCATTACCGTGTTAGATCATTTATTCTGTTTGCACAATACAATCGATTAATGAATCAACGAATCTTTGGTTCTGCTGTCCGACTGTCGGCGGAAGATTTAAAAATGGATAGGCACGCCGTCTTTAAGCCTGTGCCAAACGCGCTCAACCCTATTCTTGTTGGAGATATTCTCTGGCTCAATCTGATAAGTCATCTATTTCCACATCAAGTTCACCACAGAGGTCACGCCACCACCCTATTGCCACAATCAGGACTCGATTTTGCGACATCACCTCATTGAGATCATCGATGATCTGTGGCACGTAACTGGGTAACCCCATACAACTAAAGCGTCCATAGTGAAGAGATAATTTCCCGCTAAGGGCAGTATGAGAAGTAGAGCACAAACGGTTTATTCACTCCCGAAAATACCCCTTAAAACCACCGTAACCCATTGTTTAATAGACGGTTAAAGTGGAAATACCAAATAAGCTCTACCACTTTAGTCTAATTGCCTATCTCTGATATTTCGTCAACTCTAGAGCATATTAGTGTTTTTCTATACAAGATGCCCGTTGACGCGACCGGAACGCCAAAGCAAGGCGACTGCCACCCTTTTTAGTCGGATATCATGATTGCCTGGGATTGTGCTGGGCAACACCTAACATCGGAGTTATTTCATGAAACGCCACCTGACCCAGCTGTTGTCCCTGCTATTAATCTCAATCTTCGCCCTGCCGGTTGAGGCAGAGATCACCTCCATCTCCTCGGCCATCAACAAGGCGGGACGCCAACGCATGCTGTCGCAACGCATGGTGAAGTGCTACAGCATGATCGGTATCGACGTACAGCGGGAAGAGGCACAGGAGCAGCTGGCAAAGGCCATCGACCTGTTCGACCTGCAACTTAGTGAATTAAAGGCCTATCCGCCCGCCAATCCGATTCTTGGCTCACTCGATAAGGTCGAGGCGATATGGTTGCCCTTCAAAAAGGTGCTGCAGCAACCGGTAACTCGTGCGAATGCAGATATACTGCTGGAGACCAATGATGAGCTGCTGCGTGCCGCCAACAAGGTGGTCTTAAAATTAGAGGATATCTCCGGCAGCTCCTTTGGCCGGCTGGTAAACATATCCGGTCGCCAGCGTATGTTGTCGCAACGCATGGCCAAGTTCTACATGTTACGCGCCTGGCAGTTCGATAACGCCGAGATCCGCTCAGAGATGGCGCAAGCCCAGAATGAATTCAAGGGGGCACTGGCCGAACTGATCGCCGCCAAGGAAAACAGCCCCGAGATACAGGCCGAACTGAAAGAAGCATCCAAGGCATGGGATTTATTCAATCACGGACTGGAGCGCGACGGCGACAATCTGGTACCACTAATTGCCGCGATGAGCAGTGAAAAGGTACTGGTCAAGATGAATACCATCACCGGCATGTATGAAGTGCTATCAACCAAACAGTAAATGCAGTGATGCGAGGGAAACCGTTGTGCCACATTTTAATGCCCGAAATAGCCCCTTCTCTCTCGGCAACTCCATCGCCTACAGAGAGTGGCGTGAGTGGAAGCTGAACCGGGCCGCAGAGAATATTGAGGAGTTGATCGTTGGGGTCAACGACCCGCGCCAGCTCAGTGATGACGAGTATGCTGCACTGCACCGCTGCATCCGCCGCAACAACATGGTGATCTATGCAGGCAACACCGGCAGCGATCCCGACAAGAGCATACCCAGAACCGTTGCCGAACGTTTTGGCCTGCGCCAGCTGAATCACAACTGGCTGGCCGATGATGATGGGCTGACATCGCTAACGGTTAACGACGACGGCGACCACCCGCAATACATCCCCTACACCAATCGCCCGATAAACTGGCACACCGATGGTTATTACAACCCCAACGATGCACAGGTACACGGGCTGATGTTGCACTGTGTACACCGTGCCGCACGCGGTGGTGAAAATGCGCTGATGGATCACGAGATCGCTTACATCCTGCTACGTGATGAGAACCCCGACTACATCGAGGCGCTGATGCAACCCGATGCGATGACCATTCCACCGGGCACCGACATGCACGGCAACCTGCGCGAGGCCGCCATCGGCCCGGTCTTTTCCATCAATGCACAAAGCGGCAATCTGCACATGCGTTACACCGCACGCCGGCGCAACATCGAATGGAAAAGCGATGGCATCACCCGCGAGGCGGTGTCATTTCTGGAGACCTTGCTTAATAGCGATTCGCCCTATATCTATCGCGGCACACTGGAGCCGGGAATGGGCCTCATCAGCAATAATGTACTGCATGATCGCGGCGGTTTTAGCGACCAGCAGGGGCACCCGCAGCGTCTGCTCTATCGTGCACGATATTTTGATCGCATTGCCAACAGTGGTATTGAGTCGATTATCGAAACGGAGCTGAGAGAAAACACCGGACAAAAAAAAGGCGACCCCGTTACCGGGGCCGCCTCTCTTTCCGAGCGTCGCTAGATTAGGCGCTCATCTCCAGCAACATCTTGTTGAGCTTGCCAACAAAGCTGGCCGGATCGTCCAGGGTGCCCCCCTCGGCGAGCAGCGCCTGGTCAAAGAGAATCGAGCTCATGTCATCAAAACGCTCGCCCTCCTCGCCCTTTAATTTCACCACCAGCGGGTGCTCGGGATTGAGCTCCATAATCGGCTTGATGTTGGGGGCATCCTGACCGACCGACTTTAAGATACGCTCCAGGTTGGCGCTCATCTCACCCTCGCCGGTCACCAGACAGGCCGGTGAGTTGGTCAGGCGGTGGGTAATGCGCACCTCCTTGACCCGCTCACCCAGCGACTCCTGCACCTGCTTGAGCAGCCCCTCGAAGTCCTTGGCGCTCTCCTCCTGCTTCTTCTTCTCCTCTTCGTCCTCCAGCTCACCAAGGTCCAGTTCACCCTTGGTGACCGATTTCAGCGGCTTACCGTCGAACTCGGTGAGTGCAGAACCGAGCCATTCGTCGACGCGCTCGTACATCAGAATGACCTCGATACCCTTCTTGCGGAAGATCTCCAGGTGCGGTGAGTTCTTGGCGGCGGCAAAGGTATCGGCGGTGATGTAGTAGATCGCCTCCTGACCCTCTTTCATCCGACTGACGTAATCGGCCAGGGAGACACTCTGCTCTTCGCTGTCGTTGTGGGTGGTGGAGAAGCGCAGCAGCTTGGCGATCTGATCCTTGTTGGCGAAGTCCTCACCGGGGCCCTCCTTGATCACCTTGCCAAACTCTTTCCAGAACTCGGCGTACTTCTCCGGCTCGTTCTTGGCGATACCTTCAAGCAGACCCAGCACCTTCTTCACCGAACCGCTCTTCATCGACTCGGTGACCTTGTTGTGCTGCAGGATCTCACGCGAGACGTTTAGCGGCAGGTCGGAGGAGTCGATGACGCCGCGCACGAAGCGCAGGTAGTTGGGCATCAGGTGCTCGGCATCATCCATGATGAAGACGCGCTTTACATAGAGCTTAATGCCGTGGCTGCGCTCGCGGTCCCACAGGTCGAAGGGGGCACGTTTGGGGACGTAGAGCAGCGAGGTATACTCCAGCTTGCCCTCAACGCGGTTGTGGCTCCAGGCGAGCGGGTCTTCCCAGTCGTGACCCACGTGCTTATAGAACTCGTTGTACTCCTCGTCGCTGATCTCGCCCTTGGAGCGCGACCAGAGGGCCGAGGCGGAGTTGACGGTCTCCAGCTCGGGCACCACGGTCTCGTCAGACTCCTTCTCCTCCTCACCGGGAGCTGTAGGCATCTCCTCCTTGTACATCAGGATCGGCAGGGTGATGTGGTCGGAGTACTTGCGCACGATGGAGCGCAGGCGGAAGCCGTCGGCAAACTCTTCCTCGCCGTCGCGCAGATGCAGGATGATCTCGGTGCCGTGCTCGGCCTTCTCCACATTTTCCAGGGTGTAATCACCCTCGCCGGCCGACTCCCAGCGCACACCGTGCTCAGTGGTAAGACCGGCACGACGGGTGGTAACGGTGACCTTGTCGGCAACAATAAAGGAGGAGTAGAAGCCGACACCAAACTGACCGATAAGATTGGCATCCTGCTTCTGCTCGCCACTTAGCGACTCGAGGAAGGCCTTGGTGCCGGAGCGGGCGATGGTGCCGAGGTTTTCGATCACATCCTCGCGGCTCATGCCGATGCCGTTGTCGCGGATGGTGACGGTCCTGGCATCCTTGTCGAACTCCAGCTGGATCTTCAGCTCCTGGTCGCCCTCATACAGGGCGTCGTCCGACAGGGCCTCAAAGCGCAGCTTGTCGCAGGCATCAGAGGCGTTAGAGACCAGCTCGCGCAGGAATATCTCCTTATTAGAGTAGAGGGAGTGGATCATCAGGTGCAGCAACTGCTTTACCTCAGTCTCAAACCCCAGTGTCTCTTTGTGTGCGTCCACGCTCATCTTTACAATTTCCTCCAGTTTACAGGTGATTAATCAGGTGACGATGTAGCAAGTGCGGCTATTCTACCGGATTTCAAGACCATTACTCTGGCCCGTTTGCCCACAATGTGGTTGAATGCCCGCACCGCCACGGAACGCAAGAAGAGAGCTATGAATATCAATACCTTAGAGACGACCCCCTTCGACGATCAGCGCCCTGGCACCTCCGGTCTGCGCAAAAAGGTCACGGTTTTTCAGCAGCCCCCCTACCTGCACAACTTCGTCCAAGCGATCTTCGACACCCAATCCGAGCTACGCGGCGGCACCCTGGTGGTGGGCGGCGATGGCCGTTTCTACAACCGCGAGGCGGTGCAGATCATCATCAAAATGGCAGCGGCCAACGGCGTCTCCCGTGTGCTGGTGGGCCAGGGAGGCCTGCTCTCCACCCCGGCGGCCTCGGCGGTGATCCGTAAATACGCCACTCAGGGCGGCATCATCCTCTCGGCCAGCCACAACCCCGGCGGCCCCGATGGCGATTTCGGCATCAAGTTCAACACCCCCAATGGCGGCCCGGCCGCCGAGGGGGTGACCGAGGCCATCTTCGAGCGCACCAAAACCCTTAGCGAATACCGCATCATGGAGCTGCCCGATATCGACATCGACCACCTCGGCGAACAGACCCTGAGCAAGATGCGCGTCGAGGTGATCGACCTGGTGACCGACTACGCCGAGCTGATGGAGCAACTGTTCGACTTCGAGGCGATTCGTGCCCTTATTCAGGGTGGCTTTCGCCTGCGCTTCGATGCGATGCACGCCATCACCGGCCCCTATGCCCATGAGATCCTGCAGAATCGTCTGGGCGCCCCCGCAGGCAGCGTGATCAACGGCGAGCCGAAGCAGGATTTCGGCGGCGGCCACCCGGACCCCAACCTCACCTATGCCAAGGCGCTGGTGGCAGAGATGTTCGGTGACAAGGCCCCCGACTTTGGGGCCGCCTCCGATGGCGACGGTGATCGCAACATGATCCTCGGCAATAACTTTTTCGTGAACCCCTCCGACTCGCTGGCGGTGATCGCCGCCAACGCCGAGCTCATTCCCGGCTATAAAGGAAGACTCAAGGGGGTGGCCCGCTCCATGCCCACCTCCGGTGCGGTCGATAAGGTCGCCGAGAAACTCGGCATCGAATGTTTCGAGACCCCCACCGGCTGGAAATTCTTTGGCAACCTGCTCGATGCCGGCCGCATCACCCTCTGTGGCGAAGAGAGCTTCGGCACCGGCTCGGATCACGTACGCGAAAAGGACGGCCTGTGGGCGGTACTCGCCTGGCTCAACATCCTCGCCGTACGCCAGGAGTCAGTCGAACAAATAATGAAGCAACACTGGGCCGAGTACGGCCGTAACTTCTACACCCGCCATGACTACGAAGGGGTTGATGCCAAGGCCGCGCAAGAGCTCATGACGCATGTAGAGGGACAACTCACTGCACTGCTGGGCCAGCAGTTGGGGCGCTACCGCGTTGCCTATGCCGACAACTTCGCCTACACCGATCCGATAGATGGCAGCGAGAGCAAACAGCAGGGATTGCGTATCGGTTTTGATGACAGCTCACGCATCATCTTCCGCCTTTCAGGAACCGGCACCGAAGGGGCAACGATTAGGATCTATATCGAGCAGTTCGAGGCGAATGCGGACAAACAATCAGCGGAAACCCAACTGGCTCTGGCCGAACTTATCGAGATCGCCAAAACGCTCTCAGAGCTAACAGAGAGAACCGGCAGAGAAAGTCCCACGGTGATTACCTGAGGATGGATATGCTCAGTGCTGGTAATGATTGGATATCAAGTTATTGGTTACTGGGGGGCTGCTTCGCGACCGAAGCGGACCTCACATAATAGCTAGATTCATGTCTGCTGATCTCCCTGGAGCGGACAACGTTATAACTAAACCGACCGCTGGAGCGGCGCTTGTTTTGTGTGAGTTTGCACAAAACATGCGCAGCGGAATTGGGTCGGCTTGAACGACTTGTATGGTTCAATGAAGCACTAAATGGCCAAGTCCCTCTGCTTTATTATTAGATGAGGCTCGTAACTTATCCTACCAATTTACCAAATCAGTAGCCCGATGAGCGATAGGCCTTGAAGACCGATAACAAGCGGGGATGCAGAGTAGATCCTGCCCATGTCAGCTTTTGCAGCCATTAGGAGACATTATTTATCCCTAGAGTAAGCTCTATCATTGACTTCAATCAAGATAATATTCTTACAGCACAACAGGCTTGATGTTACTGAGTTGGTATTTGAAACTTACTTCTGCGAGATCGTAGAAAGTCGTTTGTGAGCCATACTCATGCAACCTCAAGAATCATGAAGTCATTTCGTTTGATTGATATAAATGAGATTTTCTGAACCTCCAACCGTACCAATAACAAGATCAAGATCGCCATCACCGTCCACGTCCGCAAGTGCTACCGCTGATGCATCGGCGCCTAAAGCCTGGTTGGAGTCCATAAAACTACCAGCTCCATCATTGAGCCAAACTTGTATCGCCTGGCTATTTCCCACTTCAGCCATATCTAGATCACCATCATTATCCACATCTCCTAACGCTAAGGCTTGAGTACCACCACTGCCTAGGGCTTGACCGGAGTCTGAGAATGCACCTACTCCGTTATTAAACCAGACAGTGTTCGGGCCATGATTTCCTACAACCAGATCCAAATCACTGTCATCGTCTACGTTAGCTAAGGCGATAGATTGGGTATCACTGGAACCTAGACTTTGCCCAGAGTCGACAAATGTTCCCGCCCCATTGTTAAGTAGTATACGGTTACCCCCAGTGTAGCCAATAGCCACATCAATATCGCCATCATAGTCTACACTCCCAAGTGACACAGAATTGATATCGTTACCAAGTGACTGGCCAGAATCACTGAATATTCCGTTACCGTCATTTATCCAGACTTTATTCCCCATGATTAAATCGATACTACTATCACCATCTAAATCTCCTAATGCGATAACACGGGCAGAACTACCAAGCTCCTGGTTCGTACTAGTAAATACGCCTGTACCATCATTTATCAGTACGTCATTCGATACATAATTACCAACAACAAGGTCGTGATCTCCGTCACCATCAACATCTCCTACTGCAAAAGAAAGTGTGTGTACTCCTGCCAATTCTTGTGCAGACTCAGTGAAGGCTCCTGAGCCATCATTCAGCCATAGCGTATCAGGCCCATCATTACCCACAAAGATATCGGGATCACCATCCATGTTTGCATCTCCAAGGGCTATAGCTTGAGTACCTTCACTGATTAATGCTTGACCAGAAATAGTAAAGATACCCACATCATCGTTAAGCCAGAGTGTATTGTTTTGATTGTAATTCCCTGCCCCTACGTCTAGATCCCCATCGCCATCTACGTCACCAAGTACGACAGATTGGGTATTACTGCTCCCGAGGGTCTGACCTGAGTCAGAGAAGATACCAGCCCCATTGTTTAACCATACGGTATTACTCTGGTTAGCATTACCTACCACCAGATCGAGG